>NZ_LMIC01000012.1:0-461599 GCF_001428585.1 Duganella sp. Root198D2
GCTGAGATTTGCAAGGTTTCGCTAAAATGGGCGCAATTCCTTGCAAATTTTCGAGGGTTAGATGGGACCAAAACCAGCTGGACCGCAGAGCAACGACATGTTTCGCCAGCGTTTGGACGAGCTGGTGAATCCGCTCCACCCGTTAGCAAGGTTGGCGGCGCACRTCGACTGGCAAGTGTTCGAGCAGAAGTGGGCGCCCCATTTTCCTTCGTCGCGTGGTCGCCCGGCGACCTCGACACGCTTGATCGCCGGCCTGCTGTACTTGCAGCACACGTTCGCCTTATCCGACGAAGATGTTGTGTGRGGCTGGGTCGAGAACCCGTATTGGCAGCTGTTCTGCGGCGAGACCTGGTTCCAGCACCAGCCGCCGATTGACCCCAGCTCGTTGACGCGCTGGCGCAAGCGGATCGGTGAAGAAGGCTTGGAGTGGATGCTGACGGAAACGATCAAGGCAGCTGAGTCGACCAATGTGGTGAAGCCCAAAAGCTACGAGAAGATCATTGTCGACAGCACGGTACAGGAAAAAGCCATTGCCCATCCCACTGACAGCAAGTTGCTGGAGCGGGCCAGGCAGCACCTGGTCAAACTGGCCGCCGAAGGCGGCTTGGTGCTGCGCCAGAACTACAACCGCGAAGCACCAAAGCTGGCGGCGCAGGCGGGACGTTATGCCCATGCTAAGCAGTACAAGCGCATGCGCGCCAGCCTRAAAAAACTGAAGACGGTGGTTGGCCGCGTGTGGCGCGACGKGCAGCGACAACAGGAAAAGCTGCCTGCCGCCATGCAGGACAAGGCCCGCGACTTGCTGGCGAAGGCCAAGCGCTTGTTGACGCAAAAGCAGAAAGACAAAAACAAGCTGTACAGCCTGCACGCGCCGGAGGCCGAGTGCATCTCCAAGGGAAAATCGCGCCAGCCTTACGAGTTCGGCGTGAAGGTGTCGATCGCCACCACGCACAAGGAAGGCCTGGTGGTAGGGATGCGCAGCATGCCTGGCAATCCGTACGATGGCCACACGCTGTTCGAGGCATTGGAGCAGGTGGCGATTCTGACTGACTGCCAACCCAAGGAAGTCTTCGTGGACCTGGGCTACYGTGGCGTGGAGGTGCAGCCTGGCACCAAGGTTTATCACCCCAAACTCAAGCGCAACATCACGCAGCGCCTGCGGCGCGATATCCGGCGCCGCAGCGCCATCGAGCCGGCAATCGGGCACATGAAAAATGATGGCCGTTTGCGACGGAACTGGCTGAAAGGCACAGATGGCGATGCGTACCATGCGCTGCTGTGCGGCTGCGGACACAACCTGCGCATGTTGCAATAAACTGGTGGCTGCGACTGTTTAATAAAAACACAGNCGGGCACATGAAAAATGATGGCCGTTTGCGACGGAACTGGCTGAAAGGCACAGATGGCGATGCGTACCATGCGCTGCTGTGCGGCTGCGGACACAACCTGCGCATGATCCTGCGGAAGCTGCGGCTTCTTTTGGCCTTGATCGCAGCCCAGGCAATGCCGCCGCCGATTCCGGTGGCGTGGACTTGGCGCCGACTCCAGCCCAGGCATTGCTGAATAACGATTTATTCAGACCGGACCCGGAACTGGCTGAAAGGCACAGACGGCGATGCGTTCCATGCCCTGCTGTACGGCTGCGGACACAACCYGCGCATGATCCTGCGGAAGCTGCGGCTTCTTTTGGCCTTGATCGCAGCCCAGGCAATGCCGCCGCCGATTCCGGTGGCGGGGACTTGGCGCCGACTCCAGCCCAGGCATTGCTGAATAACGATTTATTCAGACCGGACTAAAAAACAAAATCAATGAGCCAAAACTTTATCAGGCCTACACGCGGGAAATTGTCTTCATGGATTAAGGCGCTGGCCAGCACAGCCCTTGGTTAACGGGCGTTAAATTTTGGCATTCTGTTCACTTTGAAACAGAAAAACGTTGTTTTTTCTAAAGTTCGTCGTTATCCTCATTCGACGTTGTTCCACTTGAAGAAGGGGAGTCGATGCGAGCGTTGTTGGGCGTGGTGATCGTGCTGGCGGGCCTCAGTGCCTGCTCTGCCGCCAAACAGGAACCGGCTACGGCCGACCTGCAATGGGCCGAGACTTCCCGGCCAGTCGATGCGCGACTGGCGGAGCGCTACGAGCGCTCTTGCGCCGTGTGCCATGCGCGGAACGGCAGCGGAGCGCCGCTGGCGGGCTTTGCGCCGCACTGGAAGCCGCGCCTTGACAAAGGCATCAATCAACTAGTCCAGCATGCGAGCGATGGCTTTAACGCCATGCCTGCCATGGGCCAATGCAATGACTGCAGCGCAGGCGACTTACGCGCGTTGACGCTCTTCATGGCAAGGAGCGGAACATGAAACAGCGACGCCTTTTCCTGAAAGCCGGCGCCATGGCTGCGGCGGCTGGCTTGCTCGCCGGTCGCGCCCAAGCTGAGCTGGCACTACCTAGCCCCTTCCGCTGGAAGAACTGGTCGGAAGTGCAGCAATGCCAGGCGCAGGCGCTGGCCACTCCTGCCGACGAACAGGCGCTGGCCGACTTGCTGCGCAATGCCGGCGGTACGGTGCGCTGCGTTGGTGCCGGCCATTCCTTCACTCCCCTGGTGCCCACCAACGGCACGATCGTTTCGCTGGAACGCTTGTCCGGTGTGCTGTCGCATGACAAGGCCGCCATGACGGCCACGCTACGCGCCGGCACGCGCCTGGCTGCAATTTCGCGCCAGCTGGATGGCGTTGGTTTGGCCTTGCGCAACCTGCCGGATATCGACATGCAGTCGCTGGCGGGCGCAATCAGTACAGGCACGCACGGCACGGGCGCGAACCTGCAGGCCATGCATGCGGATGTAATGTCGCTGCGCCTGGTTACGCCGCAGGGCGAGGTGGTAGAGTGGGACCAGGAGCGTCATCCGGAGCAAATGGCCGCAGCTCGCGTCTCCCTTGGCAGCCTGGGTGTGATTACGCAGGCGACCGTGCGGGTGGTGCCCTCCTTCAGCCTGCACCGCAAGGTGTGGCTACGCCCAGTGAGCGAAATTATGGAACAGGCCGCCGAGCTGGCGCGCAAGCATAGGCACTTTGAGTTCTACTACCTGCCCTTCACCGGTTATGCGGCAGGCATTGCGCACGATGAGTATCAGGGCAGCGACGTGCTGGTACCGCGTTCGCAAGACGAGGAAATGCTGAGCGACTTGCGCAAGCTGCGCGACTGGTTGGGCAAGTTCCCGGACATGCGGCGCTGGGCGGCGGGCAAGTTAATCGATGAAGACCTCACAGAGGAAGCGAAGAACCGCTCGTGGAAGCTGCTTTCCACAGTGCGGCCAACACGCTTCAATGAAACGGAATACCACGTGCCGCGCGAGGCCGGCATTGCCTGCGTTAAGGAGATCATCGCTGCGCTGGAGAAGCGCAACGAGGTCTACTTCCCCATGGAGTTCCGCTTCGTGAAGGCAGATGATGCCTGGCTCAGTCCTTTCCACATGCGCGATAGCTGCTCCATCGCCGTGCACGCAGCGCATGGCGAGGCGCATGATTACCTGGTGACCGAACTGGGGCCGATCTTCCGCAAGCATGGCGGCCGGCCGCATTGGGGCAAGCTGCATAACCTGACGGCGAAGGAGCTGGCGGCGCTTTACCCGCGCTGGAAGGATTTCCTGGCGCTGCGCCAGCAGATGGACCCGCAGGGGCGCATGCTGAATCCGCACCTGCATTCAATGTTCGGGGTGGCATGATGGTGGCGCTGAAGCGGCGTGCCGTGATCACTGCCATTGGCGCCGGGCTGGTTGGTGTTGCAGCACTGACAGTTCGTCCGCGCGACAAGGGGGCGCCGCATGCAGAGTACTTTGCGCGGGCTTCGAAGGCTTTGCGTGCGGCGGGCATTGCTACGCCAACCATGGTCATCGATCGCGACCGCCTGCTGGCCAATGCGCGTCAGGTCATGCGCAATGTGGATGGGCGCTTGCCTTTGCGGCTGGTAGCCAAGTCCCTGCCCTGCCTGCCCTTGCTGGACTTGCTGATGCAAACCATGCAAACGCGCCGGCTGATGGTGTTCAACCTGCCCTACCTGCAGCAGCTTGCTGCGCAGCGTGGCGATGCGGACCTGCTGCTTGGCAAGCCTTTACCTGCAGCTGCGGCGGCGGAGTTCTATCACGACTTCCAAGGCGGCCAGTTCAATCCTGGGAGACAGTTGCAGTGGCTGGTGGATACGCCGGAGCGCCTGGCACAGTATCGAGATCTGGCAAAGGCACAGCAGCTCGATATGCGCGTAAGCCTGGAGATTGATGTGGGGCTGCATCGCGGCGGTGTCGATAGCGCGCAGGTGCTGCAGCAGATGCTGGCGATCCTTAAGGAGGAACCGCGCCTGCAATGGAGCGGGATGATGGGCTACGACGCGCACGTGTCCAAGCTGCCGTTGGCAAGCCTCCGCGAGAAGGCGCTCACGGATGCCAAAGCGATCTATCGTGACTACGCAGGGATGGCAGCGCAGGCGATGCGGCCCAATGGCAGTCTGGCAGGGCTCGTGTTCAATGCCGGTGGGTCGCCTACATATCGCATGCATGACAGCAGCGGTGCGGCGAACGAGGTTGCGTTGGGTTCAGCGCTCGTCAAGCCGAGTGACTTCGATACGGATTTGCTGAAGGACTTGGCATCTGCAGCATTCATCGCAACGCCTGTGCTGAAGGCTGGGCGGCATTTCCAGATGCCGCGCGGTGTGGAGGCGCTGGGCGATGCGGTGCGGGCATGGGATGTGAACCAGGAACGGGTCTACTTCGTCTACGGCGGCAATTGGATGGCTGATCCAGTATCCCCCGCAGGGCTGGCGGCTAGCGGCCTGTATGGGAACTCGTCGAACCAGCAGGCTTTGCTAGGGTCAGGGGCACAGCAGTTGCAGGTAGATGACTTCATATTCTTGCGACCGCGGCAGAGCGAGTCGGTACTGCAGCAATTTGGCGATATCGTTGTAATGGAGGGTGGAAACGTTACGGAGCACTGGCCCGTAATGCCTGCCATGCCCTGACTCCACATTTCGCCTTAACTATTGAAGTCCTGTGCAAAGCTGCGACTCTTGCTGTCTTTCATACTCCCTCACGGAGTTGGGTTCCTCAACGCTCTGAACTGGGGGAGCCTTACCAAGAAAATTCTTGACTTCTTTGACACTTGCTCGCTCAAAGGGCATGGCACCAAGGGCGTTGCTCAATACTCCCTAGCTCGACGCGAATGTTTCAACGGTCGAAAACAATGTCGCACCGCAGCTAGTTTTATCGCCCTCGTATGCGACAGCTTTGCCGTTGACGGTATGGTTGGCGTTACCGCTGATGATGACGCAGTTTTGGTGCCCGGTCATCGGGCATGTGCATTTGTCGCCAACTAAGGCCACTGGATTCCCGCGGACAATCACGTGCGTTGCGCTGGTTTCGACAACCTTCCCTCCGTGAGATGTCGGATCACCGACCCGGATAACATTTGCCACTTTCGCCCCCTTCCTTGGCAAGACAAATCACCAACTTGTACGGACTACATCATCCCCTTCAAATAAACCTGAGTCCGGTGCATGCGCTCATACCTCCAAATGGGTAAAACCCATGAGGAAATTTTGCAAACCATCCACGCGAGTAGCCAACTAGCCACTGGGGTGAGAAGGATCGCGATAAATAGAGCGATAGCGGCCCCGCCAGTCGTCAAAACGAGAAGTTTTTGTAATGGATACCCAATCATTGCAAGTCCAGCGATTGGTGATGCAAGAAATGTGAACCTAGTGTCGCCTTTAGATGTATGAGGTCCGTGCAAGTCAGAAAGCTTGAGGTATGCGATGCCATCCTCGAAGAAAACATAAGAATCTGCGGGCTTGATTCCTAGCCGCCCTTCGCGGAGTACTCGTATGACAACGAACCACAGTGACAGTGTTCCAAGGGCAAAGACAAGCAATGCGAGGTATCCAAATGTGATTCTCTCGCTCATGAAAAATGCTAGCGATGCGAGCGGAGCCAAACAAACAAGGGTCGTTGGAACTACAAAAATAGCCATAATTAATGCAAGGCATGCCAAATATCGTTGCGGATTATTGAGAAAGAACCCAAGTGCTAAAAGCGCTGCTGCCGGAGCTATTAGAAATCTACAGGTTTGGACAATCGATCCCCACGAGAAAATGGGTGATGTGAAAGCCGCGCCAAGCACGACCATCATGATCCACCACGCCGCAGAAAGAAACCAAAAATTGGAGGATCCTGCTTTCATGCTCCAAGTCCGCCGTAAGCAAGAGCCTGCCCTACTGCACTGTCGAAACCTTGATAGTCCGCCCCAAAGTCCTTCTCTAGTTTTTCAAGGGAAGGTTTAACTGCATTTCTGAGACTATCACTTAGTCCAAACTGCTGATCCGCCAGGTCGACCAGAAAACCTACTGCAACGTTGAGGACAATGACTCCCGTGCAAATCACCAAGACTGGTAACGCAATAGTCGCACCGAACAATGCCGCAGCACTAGTCACGACAGTCGCAAGGATCCAGCCTACTGCGGCAGTAAGTACACCTCCAATAGCGGCCTTGCCGATGTCTGTCCCAACCTTAATGAAGAGATCATTCCAATCCCGCTTTGGAAGCCCGGTTATGGGGTCCTTGTCCTCGTACTCCTTTAACCATTCGGCTACATCAATGGCAATCACAAAACAAATCGTCGCCACACCGCCTTTACCAGTCATTCCTTTGATCGCCCCCCAGCCTGCATTGCGAAGGCCTTGTGCAGATCCAACACCGAAGGAGAATGCAATGACCTTTGCGTTCTTCGCGCCGTACCAATTTGCAGTGAGATACTGTCGAGCCTGCTTGTTGCCGGTGAGTATTACGCTAAGCGTGCCTCTAATCTTCTGAAATTTCAGTCGTTTCCCCCAGAGTTCTTTTATCCAGTTCAAGTTGTCGCTCGTAAATCCAAGCTGGGCGGCAATCTGATTAAATACCCAGTTTCTTGTAATAACGTTCCCTGAATAGAACAGCTCCTTGTCGCTCCCATGCATAAGGTATTCCAGCAACTCACGAGGCATACCCTTGTCTTCGATATCCAATTGAACAATGAGCGTAAATCTCTCATCTGATCCTGAACGGTCACGGCTGAGAACCTGAGAATAGGTATCAGAGTGCCGCCACTCATGAGATTTCATTACGACCAAAAGTGGGGCAGGCTTTACTCGCGGCTCTTCGCCAATATGCACACCGTTAGGTTCGTAGGGGAAGTAACGGCCTATAAGAGTTCCATTCTTCTTTAACACCATGGCCCCGCGAAATCCACGTCCTACCCAGAAATGCTTAAGCGTCCCATTGAAAAAATTGACCTCCTTGCCAGCAGGCACCAGCTTCTTTTCCATCGCATCATAGAATGGGTCCTTTTCTGAATAGACAGAGTACAAAGCATTCTCTTCGAGCGAGATGTCGAAGATCACATCACGGTGCTTGCGTAGTACAACACGGACCTTCCTTGCCTTTTCGTTCCAGCAGTTCACCGCTTCGCCTGGCAGGTCAATGCAAATCGTCTGTTCTTGTTGATGCGCCTTCCTTAACGAGGCTGTCATGTCTTCCTCCTGTTCAAACCAATCTACTCTGCTGGACAATTCTGAAAGCTCCCGACGGCAGATCCCTAAGAACACCTCGCCCGTTTGTAATTGACTGCGTAACTTCCTGTCTTTCGGCGAAGAACGTCAACCTCAACTCATCCTGCTTCGGCGAGTTTCCGTCAGCATCGACATACTCAATCTCCACTTCGCGCTTTTTAATAGAAATATTTCGCTCATGAGATCTCGCATCTCGTTCAGTACTTTCGGTGTCTGGTCCATCGAAAATGAACTTTGACGCAAGGATCTTTACTGTTCCGCTAGAGCCAAGCGTTATCCCGTCGCCAATCCTGATATAGGAACCGTCGGCACTCACTAGCTTGATCTCGCTTGCGCAAACGATCGCCTTTCCGTCCGTGGACGTAATGCGCAGATCCCGAGTCGCGAGCATTTCACCCGTGCCCTCTTGGCTCTGAATGACGAAGTTCCCTTTACCTGAAATGGCCTTGAGATTCCCTTGATAGGCGAAAATTGAAATGTCCTGAAAACTTGCGACGGAAGTGGACCGCGCTGCATGAAAATGCAGGTTTTTGTTTGAGATGAGGTATGAGTTTTCCTTCGAGTAACTGGCAAACGTTCCTGCGGTTGCCATTGCGATGGCAGATGGGGAAGCGATTGAAATCTCGCCGTTGCCTGATTCATTTGGTCCACGACCTTCCCAAGATCGATAGCTCTCGGAGAGATGGGCAAGTTCGTCGCCAAGGTCCGGATCCAAACCTCGAGATTCTGCGGCATTACTTATCTGGGTCGCCGTTGACGCGGAGTCTTCAATAAGCGACTTGAATTCATTGCATTCGGCATGGGCCGCATCGAATCTGCTTTGTCTCCATCCACTCAACAAGAGTCCTCCGGCGCCTCTGACCGTCGTAATGCCTGCACTACGCAGCTCCGCGCCTGTTCCCCGTCGTTCACCAGTACCCAATACTCGGGGTCCCGTGAGAAAACCTAAATTTAGTTGACTATCCTCAGTACTGCTCGCGAGCTGCACGCTCAGCTCTCCAGGGGTGTCGTCTAATCTGATTTGGTTCGCACCTGAACCCCGGATCTCATGACTGCGAATGCCTGAGACATACCGATTAGCTGGCACAGAGCTATCAGCATGAAATGCAGGAATGCGCGCATTTCCGTTATAAAGTTGGCCGATAACAATTGGTCGGTCTGGGTCTCCTCCAAGAAAGGCGATAAGAACTTCCGTTCCAATACGGGGCAATCCAAATTGCCCGAACTGAAAAGCGCCGCGTTGTCCTCCTGCCCAGTTGCTTGTCACACGCACCCAGGCAGAATCATTTTCATTCTCTGCCGCCCCAGAACCTTGAGCATGCAAGTGATCTTCCTTGCGTGTCGTACGGAAGCGAACTTTCACGCGGCCCAACTCGTCGCAATGCACTTCCTCGCCATCTGGCCCAACGACAACACCGCTTTGCAAAGGGACGTTGGGCATGTCCACTTGCGCGTCGTAGGCGGGGACAATAGGAATACCGCGACGAACAGCAGTGAAGCCCACTTTCACGCGCATTGGCGATAACTCGATGTCTGCGCCTGGCATCCATCGGCTACGAAAAAACAAATGTTCGACCCGCGCAGCAAGGTCTTTGGAAAGGTTGTTTGATACGTCCACTTGCAGCGCGCTGATGACGAACTCGCGTTCTCCGATAGCGTGTACGTCAATTTCTGGATGACCCTCAAGTTCAAAGTATTCGCCAACACAGAAGTCACGCACGCTGCCTTCGCCGTGAAAGCATTTTGATTCAAGGTCATGGCGGTTCATGGCTAGCTGACCAAGTTGGCAAAGGTCGTCGTGGTCATCACCTGCGTGCGGCGAAAGAACGAGGTAGTCATCCAGCGTAGCGGACATCTCGTTGCCGTTTGGTCCTTGGTCCACCCGGCCGTCAACTTTAGTGGTCATGAATTCAGAATCTTGCGGATTCTTGTAGTTCCAGCTGAAGCGCGACACGCTTCCCGGCTGCAGGGTGCGGACAGCACACCACGATGTGATGGTGTCGCGCTCTTCGGTTGCGGCGTCGCGGTGGTAGCGCACAATGCCTGCGGCGTTTGGCGGCAGCGTATCAGCGTTGTCGAACAAGACCATCGTGTGCGATGGGCAATCCGATTGGTCGGCGCGGAAGTACCATGCGATGCCACGTCGTTTGAGCAGGCGGCGAATGAAGGCGGCATCGGATTCGTTGTACTGCATGGTGAACTCGCGCTGCGGATAGGCGTCAATGCGGAACGATTCATCCATCTCATAGCGGAAGCAGGTTCCGATGATGGGATTAGTCTGCAGCCATTCGTCCAGGATCACCCGCACGATCTCCACTTCGTTCTTGTTGCGGAAGACGCGGGTGTTGTTGCGCTTTTCCATGATGGATAGCGCATCGCGCAGCACCAACTGGTAGCTGGCCAGGCCGCCATCGCTGTCGCCGGCGCTGGCCTCGGTGACAATGCCGCATACGCTGCGCAGGTCGCCGCGGTCAGTCACGATGTCGACTGCAACAGGAAGGGCGATCAGTTCTTTCAGCGGGATGAAGGCGTCGAGGGAGACACACAGGATGCGGTACTCAATGCTGCCGCAGATTGACTCGTTGCCCTGGACGCGTTGTGGCAGCAGCACGTCTTCCAGCATTTGCGTCGGGTTAGCCAGACGCAGGCGCAAGGGTCGGTTTTCTGTGACCAGGTCCTTGTCTTGCTGGAAGAAGCTGAGTAGTGCATTGTCCACTTTAGGCTCCCATCGTCTGGTTGACGCAGGTGCCTATGGTTACACGCGTAAAATTTGTCGACGTTGATCTTCAGCAAATCGAATGCGGGCGAAGCTAAATATCGCTGGCTTTGATATGGCTCAATCTTGCCAAGTTCTTTTCGAGATAGCGAACTTTTGCAATCGCTGCGCTTCGCGAGTCGCTTCAGCCAGTAGCTCGGCCCAATCGCCCGGAGGATGACCGCCCTGAAGCATCTTCCGGAAGACCCGATACGCATCGTCACCGCCTTCATAGGCGCGCTTTGAGTGCTCGTCATTCACCCACGCAAAAACGATCACTTTGCTGGAAGCATGGAACCGGAAGAAGAGGCGATACTGCTGGAAGAATTTGACGCGGAACCAGTGCTTGTGTTCTTCGCCGAGCGTACTTCCCTGCCGATATTCAGGGCGAGTCGGATCTTGAGGGATAACGTCAAACGCAAGCTTGGTGATTGCCGCAAGCCGTTTGCTTGGGTTCTTTGTTACGTACCCTTTTGGATCCTTCTGCTTAAGCGCTTCAACCTGCTGGACCAGTGCCTCGAGTTGGGCAAGAAATAGCGGATGGGCATAGATTGTCCAACCATGACGCCGCAGTGGAATGGGCGTTGTTCCGCTCATTCATCTTCTTCCGGCAGCGGCGTGTCCATGTCAAATTCAACACCTTCGGTAAGTTCCTTCAGGCGCTCGACAAGCTGCGCATCGATCGCCTTTAGTTGCTCCGGAGAGTTCGCAATGTCCTGAGCCAGAAAGCGCAGGAAATGGCTCAAAACAGGGTCTTCGGCCTCTGGGCCTTCCACGCGGGTGAGCAGCACTTCGCCATTGGCAGTAATCGTGTACCGGATCTTGTCTTTTTTCCCCAGTCGCAACGCGCGGCGTACCGTTTCCGGAACGGTGGTCTGATACCGGTCAGTCAGTGTAGATTCGGCTTTAAGGAAGGTAGGCATGATTCGTGGCGCCTGATGATGAACATCCATGGTAATGCGATTGCATTACCAAGTCAATTTACGAGGCATTCGTCAGATGAAACGTATGCACAAATGTCAACATCTTGGCAATTGTTAAAAAGAAACCGGCAAATGCGTCAACAGACCGTGGGCGTATAATGCGCATTAACATCCTCATGCCTGATACGCATTGGAGCCGTATGAAGCCAGCACAATCCCTTCCCAAGCTGCCAAGCAAAAAGGCGACTAACATCACCCTGTCCATGGACGTCTATCAGGCAGCCAAGAGTCTGGGTATCAACATTTCGCAAGTCTGTGAACAGCGCTTGCGGGAAGAGATCCAGGCCCGCAGGGAACAGCAATGGAATGAGGAGCATGCCAGCTTTCTCGACGCCTATAACAACCGGGTAATCGAGGAAGGGGTCGCCCTGCAGGAATGGCGAGCATTCTGATGGCGCGCTTTGACATCTACGTCAATCCGGGGCGGAACCATCGCAATATCCCATACCTGGTCGATGTGCAGAGCAATGTCATTAGCGGATTGGCGACAAGGATCGTGGTGCCATTGCGTCCATTGGCTGGATTTTCTTCATCTGCGCTGCCGCCAGACCTGTTCCCTATCATCCAGATCGATGGCGGAGACTACGTGCTGGACACTCCGCAATTGGGCGCCATTCCCTTGGCAGAGCTTAAGAGCAGGGTGGCGTCAGCACGTGACAGTCAGTTTGTTATCCAGGCCGCGCTGGACAGGGTCTTCGGCGCGTACTGAAGAGACAAAATGAAACCGGACAAACCATTAGCCGCCTATCGGCAAATGCGCCAGCAGCCTTTATGGCGGCTTTTGGCGGCCGCCAACGGGCCGACTGTCATCGCCCTGCTGCAAGCACATTTATACGAAAGTGAACGCAGCCTGCCTGCATCCATCTTCCACGAGCGCATTGAGCGCGAACTTGAACGCCTGCGCAATCTTGGTGAGGAGTGGCCGCAAACCGCGCAGCAATATGCCGCTTCCTGGTTGGGGGATGGCTACCTCGAACGTCGTTTCCCGCCCGGCTCGAAAGAAGAAGAGTACGAGCTTGCGACGTCTACCGTCGAAGCAATCCGCTTCATTTCAAGCCTGGCAAAACCACATAGCGCCGCCACGGAGAGCCGGCTAGGGCTGGTGATAGACGCGCTCTCCAAGCTGTCCGACGATACCGACACCGACAAGGGCCGTCGAATTGCACGCCTGCGCGCTGAGCAGGCACGCATCGAGCGCGAAATTGCCGATATCGAACAAGGCAAGGCAATCATCCTTCCGGAAGCGGCGGCGCTGGAACGCACGCGCGAGATCATTGCGCTGGCAGATAACCTGGCGGGCGACTTCCGCCGGGTGCGAGACCAGTTCGAGCAATTGAACCGCGACCTGCGCGAACGCATCATGGACAATGAAGGCAGCCGGGGCGAAGTACTGGATTCGCTGTTTGCCGGCATTGACCTGATCAGCGAGAGCGAAGCGGGCCGCACCTTCTCGGCCTTCTGGCGCCTGTTGACCGATCCCGTGCAGTCCTCCACCCTGGAGGATGCATTGGACCAGTTAATGTCGCGCGAATTTGTCGCTGCGCTGAATCCAGCCGAGCGTCAATTCTTGCTGCGCCTCACGCGTACGCTACTGGAGCAAGGCGGCATCGTCCACGAAGTGCTGCAATCCTTCGCCCGCAGCCTGAAGCACTTCGTACAAAGCCGGGAATTCATGGAGCAGCGCCGCCTGACCCAGTTACTTCGCTCCGCCCAGCGTTCGGCCCTGGCATTGAAGGAAGAGGTCAAGGCGACGGATACCCTCAACTACACGCTGGAGCTGACCAGCAGCAAGCTGTCCTCATTGTCGCAGTGGCTGCTGCACGATCCCGCACTGCAGGCACTGCCGGACCGGATGGGCGAGGCTGCCGCAGTCCCGATCGACCTTGCCGCTATCGGCGAACTGGTCGCCCAGTCGGAAATCGACTTCCGCTCGCTGGCAGTCAATGTCCAGGCGGTGCTGGCAACGCATTCCCAGTGTTCCGTCGCCGACGTGCTGTACGCGTTCCCCGCCGCCCAGGGGCTGGGCAGCGTGATCGGCCTGATGTCGCTGGGCAGCCGCTATGGCATGGTGGCCCAGTCCAGCGAGACCGTTACCTGGCTTGGCAACGACAACGTGCAACGCAAAGCTACAATACCGGCTATCTACTTCTTCAAGGATCAACAGGATGGACTTGCCCGAACAGGCGGCAGCGCAGGCTGACGTTGCGCCGGCGCCGACCGTTCTCTTCATGAACGATACCGGTGAGCTGCCGCTGGATACGCGCCGGGTGCTGGTGCAGCTGCTATCAGGACCTTCGCTTGAAGGGCGCCGCCATCCCAAGCTGTGGCCTGTGCTGCTGCGCGACGAGACAGTGGTGCAACGCCGCTTGCACGACCTGTTCCTGGACCTGGTGATCGACCGCGACCTGCAGGTGGCCTTTACACGCCAAGTGGATGCCGGCGACCTGGATATACCAATCCTGTTGCGCCGCGCCCAATTGACGTTCATCGACTCCGTGCTGGTGTTGTTCCTGCGCCAGCGACTGACCCAGGCCGAAGCGCACGGCGACCGCGCCGTAGTAGCGCGTGATGAGATGGTGGAGAACCTGGTGCTTTACGAACGCGCAGCCAGCACCGACCGTGCCGGCTTCACCAAACGTATCTCCGCCTCCATCGAGAAGATGAAGAAGCACAATATCCTGCAGAAGATCCGCGCCAGCGAGGACCGCTTTGAGATCTCACCTACGTTGAAGCTCCTGTTCACCGCTGAGGAGATTGTAGCGCTGACGGCCCTGTATGATGCGATGGCCGCTGGCGAATCACCTGAACTGGAGCGCCAGCCGCTGGATGATGGCGAGGACGAGGAATGAACGACCAGTTCCGCATGGCGCGCCTGCAGGTATTCAACTGGGGCACCTTCAGTGGTTTGCACGATATTCCGATCAGCGAGCGCGGTTTCCTGATCGTCGGCCCGTCCGGCGCAGGCAAATCGACCTTGCTGGATGCGTTTTCCGCACTGCTGGTGCCGCCGCGCTGGATCGATTTCAACGCCGCGGCGCGCGAGGCCGACCGCACTGGGCGCGATCGCAACCTGGTCAGCTACATCCGCGGCGCCTGGTCTGCGCAGAGCGATAGCGCCTCCGGCGTTACGTCCACGCGCTACCTGCGCGGCGGCACCACCACCTGGTCCGCGATTGCCCTGCACTACCACAACAGCAACGGGCAGGATGTAGTGTTGCTCCAGCTGTTCTGGCTGCGTGGGAACAGCAATGCCAACACCGATGTCAAGCGCATCTTCCTCGTCCTGGAGCGCCCGTTCGACCTGCGGGAACTGCAGGACTTTGGCAGCACCAATTTCGATATCCGCAAGCTGAAGCAAACCCTCCCGGACGCCCACATCAAGGATGAATTCCGGCCCTACTGCGAGCGCTTCTGCCGCTTGCTTGGCATCGAGAGTGAAATGACGCTGCGCCTGCTGCACAAGACGCAGTCTGCCAAGAACGTGGGTGACTTGAATACCTTCCTGCGCGATTTCATGCTGGACAAGCCGGAAACCTTCGAGGTGGCGGACCGCCTGGTCAACGAGTTCGGCGAGCTGAACGCCGCGCACCAGTCTGTCGTTACGGCACGCCGGCAGGTACAAACCCTGGCGCCAGCCCGCGCGCGGCACCAGGAGATGGAGTCACTGCAACTGGAGCGCAACGGTCTGAAGGAGCTGGAAGCTGGACTGAATGGCTACCGCGAACAGATGCGAATGAAGCTGCTGGCCGGGCATATCGAGGCATTGCGCATCGACGTTGAAGGCATGTCCGGCCGTGTCCAGCAGTTGCGCAATTCCCAGGACAACCGCGAACTCGCCTTGCGCGACCTGGAGCTGCAACGCAGTGCCGCCGGCGGCGACCGCATCGAGCAGCTGGAAATCGAACGCCGCCTGGTGGAAGAGCAACGCATCGGGCGGATGGCCAAGAGAAAGCAGGCCGTCGATGCCTGCACTGCACTCGAATGGACTTTTGCGGGCTCGCCGGATGGCTTCGCGCTGCTGGCCGGCCAGGCCCGGCGGGAACTCGAGGAATGGCAGCAGAGCGCCACCGGTGAAGACCAGTTGCTGGAGCTGGGACGCGCCCGCGATGACGTGAAGCGCAAGCGTGAGGAAGTACTTCAGGAACTCCAGTCATTGCGGCGCCAGCCAAGCAGCATCCCGGCACATATGCTTGAAATGCGCCGGCAGCTGGCAGCCGCGCTGGGCTTGGGTCACGACGCCCTGCCCTTTGCCGGTGAGCTGATGGAGGTCAAGCCGGAGGAGGCACAGTGGCGTGGCGCCATCGAACGCGTGTTGCACGGCTTCGCGCTGTCCATCCTCGTCGACGAGGAACATTACGCAGCCTTGGCCAACCACGTCAACGAGGCCAGCCTGGGCCAGAAGCTGGTGTATTTCCGTACCGGCCGCGCCGAACAGTCACAGGCGCGGGCGCTGCGGGCAAGTTCGCTGGTCACCAAACTGAATGTAAAAAGCGGCCGCTTTGCAGACTGGCTGCAGGCCGATTTGCGGCAACGATTTGACTACGAGTGCGTGGAGTCGATGCGCGCTTTCCGCGCCGCGCCGGAACGGGCGCTGACGCGCGAAGGACAGGTCAAGCACAATCGTGCACGCCATGAGAAGGACGACAGGAATAGCGTCAACGACAGGCGGTATTGGGTCCTTGGTTTCGATAACCGCGAGAAGCTAAGCCTGTACGAACAGCAGGACCAGGAACTCCGCCAGCAACATGAGTCGCTGGAAATCCAGCTGTCAGCCCTTGGCAAGCAGCGGCGCGAGGCCGGCGCACGCGTGCTGCAATGCCATACCCTCGCCAACCTCCAATGGCATGAGATCGAAGTCGAGCCCCTAGTCCTGCGCATCGGCGCAATCGAACGCCAGCTTGCGGCCATCCGCGACGGCAACGCCAACCTGCAGGCGATCGACGATCGCCTGCGCCAGCAGCGCGAGCTGGTGAAGCAGGCGGCGGCGGCACTGGAGGAAGAGAAGGTGTCGCTGCTGGCGCGGCAGCGCGAGATCGATCTGCATGAAAAGCAGCTTGCCGCGGCACAGCAGGATCCTTCCATCGTCCGCCCGACGCCCTACCAGCAACAGGGCCTGGACGAGCGCTATCTTCGCCTGCCGCAACCGCTGGTATTGAAGGACGTCGACCATGCGGACCGGGTAGTTCGCAAGGGCATTTCAGACGACATCCTGAAGCTTAGCGAGCATATCGGCGATTGCGGCAAGTTTATCGAAGCCCAGTTCTCAGCGTTCATCAGCAACTGGCGTGCCGATTCCGATGGCCTGGATGCCGCGCTGGCAGCTGCACCGGACTTCTTCACCAAACTGACGCGGCTTGAGACCGATGGCTTGCCGGCCCACGAACAGCGCTTCTTCGACTTGTTGCGCAACCAGAGTCACCAGAACCTGGCAGCCTTGAACACCTACCTGAGTGATGCGCGCAAGGCGATTCTGGCACGCATGGAGGTGGTGAACGAGAGCTTGCGGCAGGTGCCGTTCAACCGCAACGAGGAACGTACAACCTACCTGCAGATACAGCCGAAAGACCGGCAACTGCCGGACGTGCGCCAGTTCAAGCAGGACATTCTCGATGCGCTCAGCCACGCGTGGCATGACGATCCGGAAGCGGCGGAAGCAAGGTTCATCGAACTGCGCCGCCTGGTGGACCGCCTCTCCAGCCAGGATGCCGAACAGCGGCGCTGGCGCGAATCCGTCCTGGATGTTCGCCTGCACGTCGAATTCATCGGCAGGGAGTACGACGAACATGGCGTCGAACAGGATGTGCTCGAGAGCGGCGCTGGCAAATCCGGCGGCCAGCGCCAGAAGCTGGCGACTACTGTTCTCGCAGCTGCGCTGCGCTACCAGCTTGGCGGCAGTGAAAGCGGCGTGCCAGTCTACGCGCCGGTGGTGCTGGATGAAGCCTTTGACAAGGCAGACAACGAGTTCACCGCGCTGGCCATGAATATCTTTGCCAATTTTGGATTCCAGATGATCGTTGCCACGCCGTTAAAGTCTGTAATGACCCTGGAACCCTTCATTGGCGGCGCCTGTTTTGTCGCGATTCGCGACCGGCGTGAGTCCGGAATACTGCTGATTGAATACGATGAAGAACAACGGAGGCTGAAACTGGCCTCCGACGTACGCGCAGAGGCCTCCCTTGAAGCAGCCGGATGATGTTCGCACGCTGCTGAAAAAACGCTTCGCAGGCAAACACCGCGAATGGCTGGTTGCCGGTGATCCTTCGCAGCAGTGGCCGCTGGTGATTCCACTTGGGCCTCCAAGCGAGGCTGAGGCTTTGAAGCAGGTCGACGCTGTGCGCGACTGGGCCTCCGTCTGGCGCAATTGGAGCGGCGAAGGCGATGTTAAGTGGGTGGAGCGCCGCTGGCGCCTGCTCGGCACTCAACGCCTGCCAGAGGCCTTGCATCTGGACGGCCCACGTGCGGTTTGCGCGTGGATTGGCGAGCTTGATCGCTGGCGCATTGCCGAACGCCGTTTCCAGGACTTGTGCCAGCGCTGGCCGCAACTGGCGCTGACTGCCTCCCGCCTGTTCAATGTGCTGGCCGATTTTGAAGATGCCGACTTTCAGCGCCTGCTGCTTGCGCTGGATTGGCTGGAGGCGAATCCTCGCTCCGGCCTCTATCCTCGGCAGCTGCCGATAGCGGGCCTGGATACCAAATGGATCGAGCCGCGCAAAGGCCTGCTTGCAAAGTTATTGGCTGGCATACGTAAGCTGGACGGCAACGGGGAGGATTTCCATAGCCTGAGCGGATTGGAGTCTCTGCCTGCCGTCGTGCAGGTGCGGCTTCTCGACCCTGTTTTGCGTGCCAGGTGCGGCGGCTTGCGTGATTTCAGCGCGCCCGTTGAACAGTTGGCCGGCATGTCACTGGAACCAACAACCGTGCTGGTTGTGGAAAACCTGCAGTCGGGATTGGCTTTGCCCGACATGCCAGGCACCATCGCCTTGATCGCGCTGGGATATAACGTTGACGTACTATCGCGCATTCCATGGATCAGCGGCTGCAGGGGCATCTACTGGGGCGACATCGACACGCACGGCTACGCGATCCTTCATCGCGCACGCTGTCACCTGCCGCAACTGCAATCGCTGTTGATGGACGAAGCGACCTTGCTGCAGTTTTCTTCGCTGTGGACCAAGGAGGCAGATCAATGCGCCGCGGAAGACTTGCCGCTCTTGCAGCCTGCGGAACGCATTGTCTACCAGGGATTGCGGGATCATCGCTGGGGGCACTGCCTAAGGCTGGAGCAGGAACGCATCTCGTGGCAGCTGGTCCTTCTGGCACTGGGTATTCCGCGCTGATCACAGCATGTCCGGCGAAATACGGCTTGCCTCCTCAGCCAATGTTGCTAACCGATCTGACTGGGACAGGGCAAACTCCGCAATCTTATCCACCAGCACCTGCTCCCCCGGCAGATAAGACTGGCTGCTCGTCGCGGCCATAGCATGCTTCCGCACGCCTTCCCGCATACGGCGGCACTCACGCACCAGCAGTTGCCGGTCAATTGCGCAGCGCTGGGCAAAGTCGGCCAATGAGAACGCTTTGATCTGATCGAGGTTGAACTCGTCGCCGAACGCCATGGCCAGGTCGTGCGAGAACTGCGGGTATTGCACGACGCCCACCAGGTCATACCAAGGCGCTGCTTGCAGGCCTGACCGGTGCACGAGGAAGGAAAAATTCTTCCCATGGGCGTCGCTATTCCCAATCACAAGCTGGAAGAGCGTCCAGCGCAGCATGGCAAGCCTGTCAACCGCTTTGCGGGGTGGCATGTTCAAGCAAGCCGAAGAGCTTGGGCAGGCTGACGCCATCACGATACAGCGCGGCCTCGCCAACGTTGCCGATATTGCGTTTGTATTTGTACGCGGCTGGCAGGTCGCTGGCTCTTAGCGACCCCTTGGGCTGATGCCACGATGTCCAGCGCCCGCCCCTCCGGCAGGAGGTTTTCGATGAACCGGCGGATCGAAGCCGAACCGCATTCCGCATCCAGCGGCAGTGCCGGCGAAAGTGCAAACGCCTGCCGGTCCGCCGACCATTCATCCGCATAACGCAAGGACCATGATTCGTTGAGCGGCTGGTAGCCAATATCGGCAACATGGCGCTTATGCAGCCATAAGCTTAGCTGGTGATTGGGCTGGTTCCTGTAGCCTCTTCGCCGCCAAGCCGGCCTTGAGGTAGGTGTTGAAGAAGCTCGTGGTCTTTTGGTGTGATGACAAGGGCCAGGCCAAGACCGTCCAGAACTGCCAGGAGCTTGTCGGTGCGAATGCCGCCTGCACCGTTTTCGAGCCGTGATAGCAGGTCCACCGAGACACCGATCAGCGCCGCAGCATCATCAATGCGTAATCCTTGTAGCTTGCGGTGCGCTCGCACTTGTCCGCCAATGTCGGCCATCTCGCTTACGACCTGCACTGTTGGTAACGCTGTGGGGTATTTTCGGCTCATATTTCGGAATTTCAGAAAATCCAATGTGAGCGCTCAGTATATTCCACAAATTTCTGATATTCCGAAACTAGCGGCTTCTCGCTTGCTACTGTAGCGTTTTGATCAAAATCATCGGCCAAAATAAAAACACTGTTATTCTCCCAGTTCGTCGTTTTTCAAACAGCAGCGGCATAGGAGACGGTCATGACGAAGCTCATTCGGTTCGCGCGCCTGGTTTCTCTGTTGGGCGCAAGCGTGGTTTGTAGTGCGGCATATGCAGATCCTTTCCTCGTCGGGCGCGGCATGTCCGACATCACAGGCGAGGCGGCGGAAGTAGGCATGATGGGATACGGCTCGACCTCGCAGGTGTCGGCGGGCATCCACATGCGGCAGCGGGCGCGGGCTTTCATTGTGGTGGACCAGGCCAGCGGCAAGCGCGTGGTCTTCGTCAACAATGACTTGGGCATGGTGTTCCAGGGTGTGCAGCAAGCGGTGCTGCGGCAGTTGCAGGCGCGCTACGGCAACCTGTACTCGGCGGAGAATGTGATCCTCTCTGCGACCCATACGCATGGCGGGCCGGGTGGCTTTTCCCACTACGCGCTGTACAACTTCACTACCTACGGCTTCAACTCGCGCACCTTCGATGCGATTGTCAGCGGCATTGTAGCGGCGATAGACAAGGCGCATCGCGACCTGAAGCCGGGCAGCATCGCTATCGGCAAGGGCGAGCTGACGGATGCCAGCAATAACCGTTCGAATCCTGCCTACCTGCGTAATCCGCAGGCGGAACGCGATCGCTGGGGGCGCAATATCGATCCGGAGATGACGGTGCTGCGCTTCCGCCAAGGCAGCAATGATGTGGGCGTGATCAGCTGGTTCTCAACGCATGGCGTGTCGATGACGCCGCTGAACCGGCTGATCACACCGGATAACAAGGGCTATGCGGAGTGGCGCTGGGAGCACGACTTGAAGGGCGTGCGCTACAACTCGGATGGCGATTTCGTGGCGGCCTTTGCTCAGTCGAACGCGGGCGACATGACGCCGAACCTGAACCTGGATGGCACCGGGCCCACCGCCAATGAACTGGATAACACGCGCATCATCGGCGAGCGGCAGTTGCAGAAGGCGCTTTCCATCTACAACGGCGCGCTGGAGCCGCTGGCAGGGCCGGTGGATTACCGGCAGCGCTACGTCGATTTTTCGCGCGTGACGGTGGCGGCGCCTTTTGCGGACGGTGTGGCGCGCAGCACTTGCCCGGCCGCCATCGGCAGTGCGTTCGCGGCGGGAACGGAAGATGGGCGCGGGCTCGATGGCTTCAATGAGGGCGACCTGACTGGCAATCCATTCTTCCAGGCGCTGGGCGGCATTATCGCGCCGGCGCCGCAGTGGGTGCGCGACTGCCAGGGCGTCAAGCCGGTGTTGCTGTCGACGGGTACGCAGACGCCCTTCCCCTGGTCGCCGGAGGTGCTGCCGGTTTCCATCGTGCGCATCGGGCAGCTGGCGATCATTGCGGCGCCGGCGGAATTCACCATCATGTCGGGGCGCCGCGTGCGGGACACCGTCCGGGCGGCGTTGGGGAGCGATGTGCGGCACCTGGTGTTTGCCGGATATTCGAATGCCTACTCGGGCTATGTCACCACGCCGGAGGAATACGATGCGCAGCATTACGAAGGCGCTTCCACACACTTCGGCAAGTGGACGCTGGGGGCGTACCAGCAAAGCTTCCATGAGCTGGCGACTGCGCTCAGGCAGGGAACGGCGGTTGGCGGCAGCGCGCCGGTGCGGGATTTGAGCGGCAACCAGATGTCGTTCCAGACCGGTGTGGTGCTGGATAACACGCCGATCTTCAAGAGCTTCGGCGATGTGGTGCAGCAGGCGAATGCAAGCTATTCACGGGGCCAGCGTGTTGAGGTTTCGTTCTGGACCGGGCATCCCAAGAATAACCTGCGGCTTAACGGCACCTTCCTGGAAGTGCAGCGCTGGGATGGTGCGGCATGGCGCGCAGTGGCCGTGGATGGGGACTGGAATACGACTTATCGCTGGGTGCGGATCGATCCGGTGTGGGGTACTTCGCAGGCGGTTATTGGATGGAGCATTCCTGCCGATGCGGCGACCGGACAGTATCGCATTCGGCATTACGGCGATTACAAGAACGGCTGGAATGGCGCCATCTATGGTTTGTCGGGGACCAGCAGGACTTTCACTGTAAACTGAGTTTGCGTTGGCGTAGCCGCATGGCCGGTGGCAGCAGGGCTGCCAGCACGAAGAATGGCAGCGACGTCCAGGTGATGAGGAAGAAGTTGAGGACCAAGTAGTAGTAAGCCCGGTCGGATTGCGAAGCTATCAGGAGCCATGCCAGCAGCACGGCTGCAAACTGCAGGAGTATTGCGTGGTTCAGCATCACCAGCCACCGCTTGGGTGGCTGACGCTGAACCAGCTGCTTCTGCAGCATCACAGCGAAGATGCCCGCTGCCATCACGGTTAGCGGTGCTCTTACGATCTCCAGGATCTGGAGGTATGCCCAGGTGAATTCGGTCACTGAAAGTAAAGTTGTCAAAACCGCAAACGGTAGCAGGGCTTGTGCTTTCCTGCCACACCGTTGATCGTTCTCAAAGCCTGCGACTGCGGCCGCTGCCTACAATCGGGTTCACATCCGATCAGGGGAGCCAGCCATGGAATTCAAGGTATTTGCAGACAAGTCCGGGGCGTTTGTCTTTACCGCGCCAGGCTCGCAAGAAACATCCGATGAATTCGACCGGCTGGTAGAGGCCTTCGAAGATGGGCGGATCCAGCAGAAACGCATGGCCGCCCTCTGCGAATCCATGATCCGCGACTTTCGTCCGCTGCTGCGGCCCTACCATATCCTCGCCACGATCCATTTTTCAAAAGGCAAGCACGCAAAGGCTCTTGATACTGCGGTGCGAGGGATGGCGGCCGTGCACGGCATGATTCCGGACGACTTCGCGGGGCCGTTCCCGTGGCATCACGATGGGAACCGGCCTTACCTGGCATTGTTGAAGACTGTCCTGCTTTGCTACGTTGCCGACAAAAAGTATGACAAGGCTACGGACTGGTGCAAGTTGGTTCAGCGCGCGGATCCCGACGATAGTTGCGGCGTGCGTTTCGTGATCGGGCATGCTTTGCTGCGGGCCGGCGAGCATGATAAGGCGCATGCCTGCTTTAACGAGCATGGAGAAGAATACGCGCCCTACTTCTACGAGCTTGGGATAAGCCTGTTTCAGCAGGAAAGGCTGGTTGAGGCGGCGACTGCTTTCCGGCGCGGCATTGCGATCAATCCGTATATCGCAGAGATGATCTTCTACGGGTATCAGCCGAATCCTTATCCGGTCACACATTTCTGGCCAAATGAAAAGCCTCCGCTGGCCAAGCTGTACCTCGGTTCTTATGGCGCGATCTGGGAGGACGGTGTGGAGGCGCAGCGCTTCCTTTACTGGCTCTTTAACCAGTCAGCTGTCCTGGCGGAGCGGGCAAAGATGATGGCGTGCAGGGAGCAGCGCTCCATTGATCTCCGCGTGCCGCAGCCGGATTGGCAGGTTGCGCAGTATCGGGAACTGCTTACAGCCATTGATGACAAGCTATCGAGCGAGATTATGCGGCGCAGGGCCAATGGAGACGGCGGCATGGAGTGGCCGTGGCAGGTCTATAGCTGATTCATGCGAGCGGGCGCGTTCCCGCTTGCGGGCCTGCCTGGCAAAGCACGTGGCCAGTCTCGGTGGCGATACGGAGCTTGGCGAAGCGGTTTTCGCGCAGCTTGTCCGCCAGTGTGGCAAGCAGTATTTCGGCGAACATGCGGATGCTATGCCCGCTCAAGGCGCCTTGGTCGACCAGCAAAGTGAATTCTGTGCCGTGCATATGGATCCGTCCCATGGGGTGATTCAGCCAGGCGGTGGTGGGTTTGGTGGCCAGGGCTTTCATGCTTTCGGCATAGGGGCAACCGTGGAGCTGCAAAAGCTCGCGCAAAGCTGGCAGTGTAGTACCGTCCGCGTAGAGACTTTCGCATTGGGCGCGCGGGTTGGAGAGACTGCGTCCAGCGGCTGGGCCGTGCATGAAGCGGATGGGGAAGCCGCCGGTAATTGCTTCTGTCGTCAGCCTGGAGCCGGCTTGCGGCGGTTCCGCATTTGTACAAGTGAGCTGCACGGAGATCGTTCCTGTTTCGAGCCTGGCGGGTCGCTGCTCACGGTCTACGAAGTTCAGGGCGAATCCCTCGCTTTCGTCCAGTTGCCAGTAGGGGCCGAAGCCCGTGTGTTCTGTGCCGTGAAACGGGGGCAGAAGGCGGTCACCACTGCGGTTCATGAGCGAGACCTTGTCTATGCGGTGGATGACCAGGCCGGGCTGGCTTGGCGTGACCGGGTAGGCTTCGCTTCGGCCATCCATACGGATTGGTGCGGCGGCTTGCGGGAAAAGGTTGATGACCGGTGCGCAGGACAGCCGGAAGTTTGTCGCGTCGGCGTGGCGAAGCCGCTGATCGAAGGCCGGCAGGATGATGTGCAGCGTGATGCGTTTGCACCCGGGCGGGCAGTGTGCGGATAGCGCTTGCAGGTCGAGGTGGAGGAAGTCGAATTTTTGCGGCATGTGGAAAAATTCCGTCAGCAGCCGCGGGCTTTGCTGGCCGGCGTGGTACGGCAGAAGCCAATCTTCGATGCTGGCCCCCGCTGGGGTGAAGGGCGAATTCTCCAATACGTTCCAGCTGGCACCCGCTTCGATGCAAACGCATTGGCTTTGCAGCAGGATGGCGTCGAGCAGTGCTGCGCGCAGCCCAGATTCGCCATCCACCCATATTCTGAACCTTGATGTGGGGGGCTTGTCGAACGAGGTGTTGCTGGCGGTCGACTCAAGGCTGATGCAAAGCGACGAAGTGGATTCGCGTGGAAGGCGCAATGTCGCTGGCACGTCGAGTGTTGGCTGGAATTTAGCTTCGGAAATGACGAGTGGAGCGATGCAGATATCTCCGGTGGTGACGAACCTGCTTGAGCCCGAGCGCAGGATCGTGCCGCGCGGCAGGCTGCTTACCGCGCTGATTTCATTGGGACGCGCGGCCGATGTGTCGACCTGGACGATGCCGCATGCGGGCATCTTGCGCAGGCAGTGCGGCTGGAGAGTTTGCAGCAGCGCTTTGTGGAAGTCGCTGCGTCCGTCTTCGATCAGTTGCTGGGTGGCTGCGTTGAGCAGCGCTACTGATTGCAGCAGGCGCTCGACTTCCGGATCAGTGCTGGCGTCCGGCCCAAGCTCCAGCGCAGCGGCGGTGCTGGCGTGGGCTTCAGCGTACTTTCGCGTTGCCTGGCGCAGGCGGCCCAGCTCTTGTTCGTAGAAATGCAGGAGCTTGTCCATGGCTATTTTTCATTGCGCAGGTTGACGACAATCTTGAGGCCTGTTTCACGCTCGAACCGGTGCAGGCGGAATATCCACAAATAGGCGCGCACCACCAGTCGGGAGAAAGCATGCATGGCCAATGGTGTGGCGGCCAACGCACAAATGGCAAGGCTGCCGCTGCAGCTATCGTAGGCGATATCGGCGGTGAGGATCGGCAGGCCGGTCGCTATGGCGGCGACCATTGACCATCCATCGATGCGGCTTGGCTCCGTGGTGTGGCGCCCCACATGGCTTAACAACACACTGATTGAATTGGTCCTGATCGTGTCGCCCTTCAGTTCCTCTGCCAGCCATATTTCGAAGCGGTGGCCGGTGTGCTTGTCGGTTGCAGTGGTCCAGAGACGCACGATGGTGAGGATGGCTGAACAAAGCATCATCATGGCGACGACGGGTACCCAGTTATTCTCCGGCATGGCGTATGCCGCTAACACGATCACGGGCGCGATGAACATGCACAATGGTACGAAGTAGATAAACACCAGCGTGATGATGGCGATGTCGATCAGGCGTTCGGGGTTGCCACGCTTTGCGGCAAGCCGCCACAGGTAGAACACGCCGCCGATATGGGCAGCTGTCAGGCAGAGTTGCAGGCGTATGCCCAGCGGGTTAAGGCTGATCGGCATCGCGAACAGCGATATAAGCAAGAGGGAGGTGCCCCAGACCAGGGCTGACATGTGCCAGAGGTTCGGGCTTTGCGACGCAGCGGATTGTGGCATGGGGTCACCATTAGGCAGGGATAAGCCTGCTCATGGTGGCACTCAAGAGTTCGGCACTCTTTGAGATGAGACAAAGGTCCAGCGAGCTGCGTTGCGGAAAATGTCCACTTCGGTTCTTGACCCCGAGGTGGACATTTTTTCAGGAAAGGATGTCGTTCCAGATGTTTTGGGCCCAGCTGTTGGCGTAGTGGCCTTCGAGCTCGGTGGGGCCGGGACTGACGCCGCCGCTGCCCGGGACGACGAGCAGCGTTTTCTTTTCGGCGTTGTAGGCGTGCACGCTGGCGACGTGGATGACGTCTTTGTCGCTTACGTAGCTGTAGCAGGTGTTGGTGAGCAGCGGTGATTGTTCGGGCGCGCGGCCGCTTAGCAGGTCGACTACGGCGGCGGCGCAGACCTTGGCGTGTTGGTTGGCCATGTGGCCGGACTTGGGCATCAGGGGGGAGCCCTGGATGGCGTCGCCGATCACGTGGATGTTTTTCGCTTGCGTGGATTCGAAGGTGATGAAGTCGACTTCGCACCAGCGTTTGTTCATGTTGGCCAGGCCGGTCTGTGCGGCGATGGCGCCGGCGCGCTGGGGTGGTACTACGTTCAGCACGTCGGCTTTTACTTTGTCGCCCAGTTCGGAGACGGCGGTGCGGGCGGCTACGTCTACGTCGACAGTCTTGAAGCTGGGACGGTATTCGATGATGCTGGCGTAGCGCTCTTTCCAGACTTTCTTGAACAGCGGGCCTTTGCTGACCACGTCTTCGTTGGCGTCGAGCAGGAGGACTTTGGATTTCGGCTTGTGCTGGCTGAAGTAGTGGGCTACCTGGCATACGCGTTCGTACGGGCCCGGTGGGCAGCGGTATGGCGCGGGCGGTACAGTCATGGCGAATACGCCGCCGTCGTGCATGGCTTCGAGCTGGGCGCGCAGGGCTGTGGTCTGCGGGCCGGCTTTCCAGGCGTGCAGGATCTTGTCTTGTGCACCTTCTACGCTCATGCCGGGCAGTTCGCTCCACAGGAATTCAATGCCGGGACTGAGGATCAGGCGGTCGTAGCTGAGTACTTCGCCGCTTAACAGCTTGATCGTGCGCTTTTCGGGGTCGATGCTGGAGGCGCTGTCGTGCAGGATCTTTACGCCGTGCTTGCGTTGCAGGTCGTCATAGCTGCGGGTCAGGTCTTGCAGCTGGCGTGAGCCGCCCAGCACGAGGTTGGAGAGCGGGCAGCTGACGAAGTTGGCACTCGGTTCGATCAGGGTGACGTCGATGCTGCCCTGGCTCCACAGGCGTACGTACTTGGCGGCGGTGGCGCCGCCGTAGCCGCCGCCGACCACGACCACATGGGCCTGGGCGCGGCCGCCGATGCTGGCGCAGCCGGTGGTAGCTGCGAGGATTGCGGCTGCTTGCACGAATGTTCGACGCTCCATGGTGCCTCCTTGGTCAGGTTTGCATTGTCTCGTCCGCGTAGCTGATGCGATCGCGGCCTTCGTTCTTCGATCGATACAGGGCCAGGTCTGCCTGGTGCAGCAGGTCGGTGGCGGTGGCTTGGCTATGCGGCTTGAAGACGACTGCGCCGAAACTGGCGGTGACCGGCAGGCCGGCGTCGGCGCCAATGTCTACCGGCTCGCTGCGGATGGCATGGCGCAGGGCTTCGATGCGGTTGGCGCCGGCCGGCAGCGACAGGCCTGGCAGCAGTACGAGGAATTCTTCGCCGCCGTAGCGGCCAACGGAGTCGTAGGTGCGCACGGTGGCGATCAGGCGGCGGGAGGTTTCCACCAGCACGGCGTCGCCGGCCAGGTGGCCGTGCGTGTCGTTGATGTTCTTGAATTTGTCCAGGTCGAGCAGGACCAGCACGAAGCTTTCGCCGGTGCGCTGGCTCTTGCCGATTTCGCGCTCGAGGATTTCCATCATTGCGCCGCGGTTCCAGGTGCGTGTGAGGGCGTCCTTCAAGGCGCGTACTTTCAGGGCTTCCTGCGCTTCTTCAAGGGCGCGGGTGCGTTCCTGCACCATCACTTCCAGTTCCGCTTCGCGGCGTTTGTGGACCAGCAGGCGCATGCGGTGGAATAGCAGGAAGCCAAGCGTAATACCGGCGGCGCACAGCACGTAGAAGGGATAGCTGCGCCACCATGGCGGTGCGATGGAGAATGCGAGTTCGGCGGGCTTGGACTGGATGCCGCTGTCGGCATCCACTGCCACGGCCTGGAAGCGGTAATCGCCGCCCGGCAGGGCTGCGTAGCGCATTTCCGGCTGGGCGGAGTCGTTCCATTGGTCTTCCAGGCCGGCCAGGCGGTAGCGGTAGTGCAGGCCCTGGCGGCCTTCGAATTGCAGGCTGGCCAGGCGGAAGACCAGCGGTTCGCGTGACCATGGCAGGCGCGCTGCGCCTGGCGCGAGCTCGGTGCTGCCACGCCTGGCTTCTTCAATCACGACGGGCGGCGCGCCGGTGTCGAACAGGGTTTCGGGGTGCAGCAGGTGCGATAGGCCGTTGCTGGTGGTGACCCACATCGAGCCGTCCTGGTCTTCGTAGAAGCCAATGCCGTTCAAGTCGTTCCATGCCAGGCCGTGGGTCTGGTTCAGCATGCGCCAGCGCTCGCGGTTCCAGACCGCCATGCCGGCGCCGGTGGCGACCCAGAGCCAGCCGCGGCTGTCTTCAACCATGGCGTAGACGCTGCGCTCGCGCAGTACTGGCGCTTCGATGCGGGTGGCGCGTGGCTTGCCTTGCGTAGTCATCTGCCACAGGGCTCCACCGGCGGCGGCCCATAGCTTGCCGTCGCGCGAACAGGCGATGCCGTCGAAGGTGGCTTTGCCTACCGTGTCCCCCAGGGGCAGTACTTGCCATGCCTTGCCGTCGTAGTGCAGCACGTCGGTTACGCTGGGCAGCCACAGGTGGCCTTGCTGGTCCATGCAGCCTGCGCCGACCGGGTTTTCTGGGTGGCGGCCTGCTGTTTCGGGCATCTTCACCAGTTGCGGCTGCGTGCCGGTGGGCGCGCTGGCGGGGAGGACGTAGACGCCTTTCCAGGTTGTCAGCCACATCTGGTCGTTGCGGTCGGCCAGTACTTGCGTGATGAAGGGCAGCTTGGCGACCAGTTCCGTCTTGCCGCTGTCCGGCAGGTAACGCATCAGCATGCCGGAGTAGCTGCCGGCCCATAGCCTGCCGCTGCGGTCCATGTCCATGCTGGCCCATTGCTGGCTGGCCAATGCCGGCGGCGTGCTTGGGGTGGTGAACTTGTTGGCGCCGGGCGCCATCATGGCGTGGCCGTTGCGGGTGCCGATGTGCATGGCGCCCCGGCGGTCGCGCAGGGCCGAGATGATCACGTCGTCGGGCAGGCCGTGCTGGGCGGTCCAGTTTTCCCAGTTGCCGTAGCCTAGCCAGTGCTGCAGGCCGCGGCCGCGCGTTGCCAGCCAGGTGCCGTGGCCCTGGTCGTGCAGGACGGCGGTGATGCCGCCGCCGGCGGCCAGGCCGTTCTCTTTGCCGTAAGCTTCCCAGCGGCCCTGGCGCCAGCGCAGCAGGCCGGGGTCGGCGTTGGTGAGCACGTTGCCGTTGTCGTCGATATGCAGCTCGCTGCGCAGCATGTGCTTGCGCATCATGTCTTGCGGGGGTGTGCGGTCTTCGAAGCGGTTGGCGCCTTTGGGCAGCGTGAAGATGCGCTGGGCGCTGCGGGTCCACAGGTTACCGTCCTTGTCGATGGCGATACTGCTCCATTCGTCGTGCGGCAGCCCTTCTGCTTCGCCCAGCACGCGGATGCGGCCTTCGCTGGCCTGGCACAGGGATGCTTCGCAGGCCAGCCACAGGGTGCCTTTGCTGTCGGCGTAAACACTGCGCACGGCTTGCAGTTCCGGGTGGGCCCTGAGCGTGGCCTGGTCGAAGTAATGGCGGACGCTGGTGCTGTCGCCTTTTGCGGTGATGACGAGCAGGCGGCCTTCGCTTGCCAGCAGCAGGTCGCCGCCGGTGCCTTCAGCCATGGGCTGGTAGGGCCAGACGGGGATCTTCTCGCCGTTCCACAACACGGGCGTCAGGCGGCCCTGGTTCAGGCGGTACAGGTTTTCGTGGTTGCCGATCCATAGCGCGCCGGTACTGCTGCTGTGCAGGGCGGTGACGAAGGGGTCCGTCATTCCTTGCGTGATGCCGTAGCGGCGGAAGTGGGCGCCGTTGTAGCGGAACAGGCCATTTTCGCTGCCTGCCCAGAGGTAGCCGCTGGCGTCCTGGCTCAGTGCCGTGACGGAGAGGTTGCCGAGGCCTTCGCTCTGTCCAAAGTGTTGTAAAGGGATGTGCTGGGGGCTGGCGTCAAGCGTCGCCATACCCAATACGGCCGCAAGCAAGCTTTGGAGCAGTTTCAATCGCATTTCTATTTTTTCTGGGCGGCGAAGTACGCTGCCACTATTTCCAATTGGTCGTCAGTGTAACCTTTGGTTAGCTGGGTCATGATGGTGGCGGGGCGTTTGCCGGTCTTGAAGTCTTTTAGCGCGGCCAGGAGTTGGTCTTTGGGCTGTCCGGCCAAGGGAGGTAGCGCTTTGCCTTGGGTGGCGCCGTTGGTACCGTGGCAGCCGGTGCAGCTTGCGGCAAGGCGTGCGCCGGGCTGGATGGCGTCTGCGGATGCGGCGGGGAGCGTGGTGGACAGCGCGAGCGCCAGGGCGGCGATTGTCTTCATGGTCGTACTCCTGGGGTTTCTAGGGGCATGCCTTGGGCGCGGTGGGCGAGGTAGGCTTCCAGGTCTACCAGGTCGGGGGCACCGTAGGGTGGGACTTCGGCTCGTACGCCGCTCATGCAGTTGCGCAGGCGGCGTTGCAGGCTTCCTACGCCTTGCCATTCAAGGCGGTAGATGGGGTAGGCGTTGGCGTGGCCTTGGGGGATCAGGGCGCCGGCCAGGCGCTTGCCTGCGTTGTTGTCGTGGCATTGGGCGCAGCTGAGGTTCAGCTGGCCGATGCGGGTGGTGAAGAGTTGCTGGCCTCTTGCTGCGGACTGTTTTGTTTCCTTGTCGGTTGCGGGGCTTAGGGGCATGCCGCGGCTTTGCAGGGCGATGTAGGTTTCGAGGGCTAGCAGGTCTTGGGATTCGGGCTTCAGTGGGCTTGCTTGCTGGGCGCCGGTGCGGCATTGGTTGATCTGGCCGGAGAGGGTGATGACTTTGCCGGCCGACTTGCTGAAGCGGGGGAAACCTGTGGCTTTGCCGCGCATGGTGGTTTGGGCGTTGGTGTGGCAGGTGGCGCAGGATTTGCCGTTGCCATCGGTTGGCGCGGTGCGCCAGAGTACCTCTCCGTTGGCGACCCAGAGCATGGCGGGGTTTTGGGTGTCGTCGCGTTGCATTACTTGCGTGGCGGGGGACATGTATTCGGCGCCGGATTTGCGCTCGTTTAAAACCGGTAAACCTGGGTCAGACCCATAGGGTCTGACCCTGTCTGCGGCGAGGGTGGTGGTGCTTATTAGCGCTAGCAGGAGGACGGCGGTTCTCATTGTTGCACTGTCAGCTGCTTTTTTTCGGTCTGGGTGAAGGCGTTGTCGCCGGTCCAGGTGAATTCCAGGGGGCCGCTGGCCGTGGCCTTGATGAAGAAGGCGATGTAGGGGTTGGCGCTCATCGCGGGGTGCAGCTCGGTGCTGATGACCGTTTTGCCGTTGTAGCGACATTCGAATTTGCGGATGATGTCGCGCGGGAGGAGCTTGCCGTCGGGGCCGGGGCGGAAGCCTGTTTCCATTGTGTGGGCGATCAGGGCACGCACTTCGATCACTTCGCCGGGCTTGGCGGTGGCGGGCATGTGGATCAGGGCGCTGGCCATGTCAGATTGCCTCGCCTTCGACGCAGGCGGCCAACGCCACGATCACGTCGACTGTCTGCTGCCACCATTGGCCGTCGCTGGTGCGGGCGATTGCGGTGAGCGTCTGGCTGGTGGCGAGGCGGATGCGGGTGCTGATTTCTGGCTTGCCGGCCAAGGGTGTCAGCTTGAAGCGGACCACGTCGGGCAAAGGGTTCTTTTCGTTGAAGATGGCGATGTCGGTGACGTGGGATTGCTCGGTCATGGGGCTGTCGACGCGCACGGTGACGGGGACTGCGTTGCCGTTGTCGATCAAGGTTGCGATGTCGATCTGTACGCGGGCGCGCTGGATCCTGGCGTTGTTGGTGTAGGCGCCGATGGCGGCTGTCATCTCGGCGGGCGTGGCCTGGGCTGGGCGAACCAGGGCCAGCAGGGGGAGCGCGGCTAGGAGTTGGCGGCGGGTGGTCATTTGTTTTCTTCGCGCAGGGTGGCGAGGTAGGCGACTACGTCTTCCACTTGCTGCTCGGTGAGGATGGGTTTGTCGCGGTGCGATGGCGCTACGCGTGTCAGGCCGGTGGTTTTGCGGTACGCGGGCATGATGGTGCCGGGGTTGATTGCGCTGCTGTCGGCTATCCGCTGGCGGAGCTGGGCGGGGGTGTAGCGGTCGCCTACGCCTGCCAGGTCGGGGGCCAGGTTGCCTTGGAAGCGCTCCTCGGGGATGGGGGCGGGGTGGCAGAGGAGGCAGAGGCCTAGCTGGCGGTTGGCGACTATGGCGCGGCCGGTGTCGGGGTTGCCTGGTTGGGCGTGGGCGGGGGCTATTGTTATGGCTGACGCTAGCAGAAACCGGTAAACCGGTGTCAGACCCAAGGGTCTGACACCGTCTGAGCGAAGGGCGCGGACTGGCGGCATTTGGGGCGCCTCGCCTCTTTCTATGCCTTTTTCAGGCTGTGGTTTTTTAGCGGGAGGTCGCGGATGCGTTTTCCGGTGGCGGCGAAGATGGCGTTCAGCACTGCGGGGGCGGCTACGGCGATTGTTGGCTCGCCTACTCCGCCCCAGAAGCCGCCGCTTGGCATGACGACCGTTTCGACTTTCGGCATTTCGTCCATCTTCAGCACGTTGTAGGTGTCGAAGTTGGTTTGCTCGGCCTGGCCGTCCTTGATGGTGATCTCGCCGTACAAGGCGGCGCTCAGGCCGTAGACGAAGCTGCCTTCCACTTGCGCTTCGATCTGTTGCGGGTTCACTGCGTGGCCGGGATCGGTGGCGGCGACGATGCGGTGGATCTTCAGCTTGCCGTCTTTGCTGACCGAGACTTCGGCCACGGCGGCGACGTAGCTGCCGAAGCCCATGGTCTGGGCGATGCCGCGGTAGATGCCTTTCTTCGGTGGCTTGCTCCAGCCGGCTTTCTCGGCCGCTGCGTTGAGGACCGCCAGGTGTTTCGGGCTGTCTTTCATCAGCTTGCGGCGCAGGGCAAGCGGGTCCTGCTTCGTGGCGTGGGCGATTTCGTCGATGAAGCATTCGACGTAGATCGCGTTCTGGTTCAGGTTCACGCCGCGCCAGAAGCCTGGCGGCACGGCGGGGTTGCGCATGGCGTGGTCGATCAGCAGGTTCGGGATGGTGTAGCCGAACGAAGCTTCCGGGCCGGGCGGGTTAAGGCCCTGGAAGACTGCGGGATCCTTGCCGTCCTTGACGTTCTGCGGGAACAGCGCGGCCAGGATCGACTGGCCGGCAATGCGCATGTGCAGTGCGGTCACCTCGCCTTTTGCGTCCAGGCCTGCGGTCAGTTTGCATTGGCTGACCGGGTGGTAGCGGCCGTGCTGCATGTCTTCTTCGCGGGTCCAGATCAACTTGATCGGTGTGCCGGGCATTTCCTTGGCGATCTTCACGACCTGCGTCACCCAGTCGTGCGTGGCGCCGCGGCGGCCAAAGCCGCCGCCGAGGTGCAATTTCGTCACGTCGCATTTGGCCAGCGGCAGGCCGGCGGCCTCGCTGGTGGCGGCCAAGGCGGCTTCGCCGTTCTGCGTTGGTGTCCAGACGTCGCAGCGCTCGGGCGTCCACACGGCGGTGGCGTTCATCACCTCCATCGTGGCGTGGTTCTGGTGCGGGTAGCTGTAGACGGCTTCGATTTTGCGGTGGGCGCTGGCCAGGGCGGCTTTGGCGTCGCCGTTGCTGTTGCCGACTGCGGCTTCGGGTGCGTCCAGGCCTGCCTTGATCCAGGCGGCGGTGTCCTTGCTGTTCATGCCGGCGTTGGGGCCTTTGTCCCATTCGATCGGCAAGGCATCGAGGGCGCTGCGGGCGCGCCACCAGGTGTCGGCCACCACAGCCACTGCGCTGTCGCCTACCTGCAGTACTTTTTTCACGCCGGGCTTGCTGGCGATAGCTGCAGCGTCAAAGCTCTTCACCTTGCCGCCGAAGACCGGGCAGTCCTTGATAGCGGCGTTCAGCATGCCCGGCAGCTTGAAGTCCATGCCGTAGATCTGCTTGCCGGTGGTCTTGTCGACCGTGTCCAGGCGCGCCAGGCGCTTGCCGGCCAGCTTCCAGTCTTTCGGGTCTTTCAGCTTGATGTCGGCGGCGGCGGGTGCCTGCAGCTTGCCGGCGGCGTCGGCGACTTTTCCGTAGGTGAGCGCGCGGCCGGTTGGCGTGTGGGTGATCACGCTTTTCGCGGCCACGCATTCATTCGCGGGCACGCCCCATTGGGTAGCTGCGGCCTGCACCAGCATCGTGCGGGCTGCGGCGCCGCCCTTGCGCACGTATTCGTGCGATTCGCGCACGCCGCGGCTGCCGCCGGTGGAGAAGCTGCCCCACACCCGGTTGCGCGCCAGCTGGCGGCCGGGCGAGGGGTATTCGGTGGTGACCTTGCTCCAGTCGCCGTCCAGTTCTTCCACCACCAGCTGCGCCAGGCCGGTCAGCGTGCCCTGGCCCATTTCGGAGCGGGCGATGCGGACCACGATGGTGTCGTCCGGTTTGACGACGACCCAGGCGTTGATTTCAGGCGCGTCGGGAGCGGCAGCGGTTGGCGCCTGCTGCGCTTCTGCGAACGGGATGTGGAAGCCGAACATCAGGCCTGCGGTGGCGCCCAGCGAGCGGCCGATGAAACCACGACGGGTCATGCCGCTCATGCTTTGCTCCCTTCCACGATGTCCAGGCCTGCGGTCTTCACGTCGCCGCCTTTGGCAATCACGTGGATCGCCTTGCGCACGCGGTTATAGGTGCCGCAGCGGCAGATGTTGGTCATGGCGGCGTCGATATCGGCGTCGGTCGGGTTCTTCTTCTGTTTCAGCAGCGCGGCGGCGGCCATGATCATGCCGGACTGGCAGAAGCCGCATTGCGGCACATCCAGCGCGGCCCAGGCTTTTTGCACCGGGTGGCTGCCGTCCAGGCCCAGGCCTTCGATGGTGACGATCTTCTGCCCGGCCGTCACGGTGGAGACAGGGCGCACGCAGCTGCGCGTCGGTTCGCCGTCAATGTGCACGGTGCAGGCGCCGCACTGCGCTACGCCGCAGCCGTATTTGGTGCCGGTGAGTCCCAGCTGTTCGCGGATCACCCACAACAGCGGGGTATCTTCTTCGGCCTCGAACTCGCGTACCTGGCCATTGACGTGCAATTTCATGTCCTGCCTCCGGGGGAATAGGTGGGATGTGAATCCGCGAAATATTACTCCCGTTTTAGCTAACTTGTGTTCGTTCGGGCAATTTTGACTTAGGTCAAAGATTTTGCTGCGTCGCATCAATACACTTTCAGTCAGCAAATCTCAATGACCAAACGAAAGAGGCAGTGAAATGAAGAAAGCGATTTTGGCAGTTGTCCTGGGTAGCGTGGCGCTTGGTGCAATGGCACAGGAAACCCCTTGGCAGGTGCGCGCACGTGCCGTGCACATCAACCCTGCGGACAAGTCCGATCCGATCCTCGGCGTGGGACCATCCGACCTCATCAGCGTCAGCAACAAGACCATTCCGGAAGTGGATATTTCATACTTCTTCACCCCAAATATTTCCGCCGAGCTGGTGCTGACCTATCCGCAGAAGCATGACGTGTACATTGATGGCGAGTCCATCGGTACCTTCAAGCACCTGCCGCCGACCCTGCTGGCGCAGTACCACTTCATGCCGTCCGCCCAGTTCAGCCCGTACGTTGGCGTGGGTGTGAACTGGACCACCTTCTCCAAGAACAAGATGCTGGGCGGCCTGGGCAGCCTGGAGCATGACAGCTTCGGCCTGGCCCTGCAGGCTGGCGTGGATTACAAGCTGGACAAGAACTGGTCGCTCAACCTGGACATCAAGAAAGTGCAGATCCGCAGCGACGTGCTGCTGGCGGGCGTGAAGGTCAGCAAGGTAAAGGTTGATCCTGTAATGCTGGGCGTGGGCGTAGGCTACCGCTTCTAATTGCTGAACAGTCCGCCCTGCACTTCCGCGCGCAGCTCCTGGGCCAGCGCGCGGCGGCGCGGGTCGGTGGCGAAGTAGCCGATATCGACCGCCACGCCTTTCGATTCAAGGTGAATCAGGTCGCCATAGCGGGCCGGCATTTGCAGCCGCAGGAAGTAAAGTTCGAGCTGCGTCACGCTCATCTTGCCGGCGGAGACCTGTTCCACCAGCAGCTTGCCGTTGGCGAGCACGATGTGTTCATAGTCCGTGGCATGGCGAGCGAAGTAAAGGAAAGCGGCCGCCACGGCCGTCATCTCCAGCACGGTGAAGAAAAGCACCTGCCACATGCCGATCAACACAAAGCCCGTTGCGACCGCAAACGAGAACAGGCACATCAAGGCATAAGCCATCCCCATCTGCTGGGGCGACAATGAGCAATTGCGCCGCAGAAGCCATTCCCTGCGTTCGCTGAGCAAGTCCCGGTTCATGAGACATTCTAGGCACAACTCGCTGCCAAAAGCAAAATGTCCACTTCGGGGTCAGGAAAGAATGTGGACATTTTCGCTAAGAATGTCCACATTCGTTCCTGACCCCCGGTTGGACATTTCGTCGGCGCGGGGCAAGGTGAAGATGAAGGTGGCGCCTTCGTTGGACTTGCTGCGGACCACGAGGGTGCCGCCGTGGGCCTCGGCGAGCTGGCGCGAGATGTAGAGGCCCAGGCCTAAGCCCGCGGGCATGCCTTCCATTTTGCCGCGCTCGAAGGGTTCGAAGATTTTCGGCAGCACCTCTTCGGGGATGCCGACGCCCTGGTCGATCACTTCGATGCGGGCATTCTCGCTGTCGGCATGCAGGCGTACGTCGACCGGCTTGCCGCCGCCGTAGCGCAGGGCGTTGTTGATCAGGTTGACGATTACCTGCTCCACGCGGAATTCATCCCAGCACCCGGCTACCGGCTGCACGATCGACAGTCGTAGTTCGCTCTGCATGTCGGCGGCGTGGTGCGACAGGTCGCCGACGATGCGCTGCAAGAGCGCTTCCAGGTCGACGCGTGCGGGGCGGATCGAGAGCTTGCCGGCGCGGATGCGCGATACATCGAGCATGTCGTCGATCAGGCGCACCATGGCGTGGATCTGGCGCATGTCGCGCGCCACCATGCGTTCCAGCTGCTCCGGCGCGAAGTGGTCCATGTTGCCGCGCTCGAGCTGCAGCTTGCGCATCTGCGCTTCCAGGTAGAGGGTGTTCAGCGGCGTGCGCAGTTCGTGCGCCACCATCGACATGAACTGGTCGCGCATTTCCAGCGCGCGCTGCAGCTCCTGCTGTACGGCGTTCAGTTCACGCACCGTGGCTTCGCGCTGTTCAACGATCTGCCGAACTTCCTGCTTTTGCCGGTACAGGTCGACGAAGACATTCACCTTGCTTTTCACCGCATCCGAATCCAGCGGCTTGTAGAGGAAGTCGACCGCGCCTGCTTCATAGCCTTTGAAGGCGTAGTTCAACTCCCTGCCGGCGGCGCTGACGAAGACGATGGGGATGTGGCGGGTCTTGCCGGTGCCGCGCATCAGCTCCGCCAGTTCAAAGCCGTCCATGCCGGGCATCTGCACGTCCACGATGGCGAGGGCGAATTCGTGTTCCAGCAGCAGGGCCAGCGCTTCTTCGCCGTTGCGGGCCTGGTAGATGACGCGGTCATCGGCGCGCACCAGGGCATTCAGGGCGCGCAGGTTTTCCGGCAGGTCGTCCACCAGCAGTACATTGGTCGGTTCCATCAGTGCGTCTCCAGCATCAACAACAATTGCTTGATCTGCTCAAGCGGCAGCACCAGGTCGGGAGCGCGGGCGTTGATCGCCTCCTGCGGCATGGTTGCAATTTCTGCTTCGTTCGGGTCCTGTACGACCGTCAGGCCGCCGGCCCTGCCAATGGCCGCCATGCCCGCTGCGCCGTCTTCATTGGCGCCCGTCAGCAATACGCCTGCCAGGCCGGCGCCGTAGGCGTCGGCCGCCGTCTCCATGGTGATGTCGATGGCGGGCCGGGTGAAATGCAGGGGGGCGTCGCAACTCAGCGAGAAGCTGCGGTCGTTCTCGAGCAGCAGGTGGTAACCAGCCGGTGCAAAATAGAGAGTACCTGGAATTACGTCCTCCTTGTCGCCCGCTTCGCGTACGGGTAGCGCGACCTTTTGCTGGAATACCTCCACCAGCTGGTTTTGCCTACCACTCTTTACGTGAAGCACGACGACTATCGGTAAGCGATAACCGCGCGGCAGCGCCGGCAGCATCTGCAACAACGCATTCACACCGCCGGCCGACGCGCCGATCACGACCGCCTCCGTGGTGCGGCCTTGCACAGCCAGTTCCAGCGAAGGGTCGGTTTGCATTATTTTTTCCTGAACAGGCGATCGCGCCTGGCGAGCACTTCAAACCTCGGTCCATAGGCGGAGAAGTCGATGCTCTCCTTGCTCCCCAAACCCAGGAAGCCGCGGTGGCATAGCGACTCGTGGAACAGCCCGAGCGCCCTCTCCTGCAACTTCTTGTTGAAGTAGATCATCACGTTGCGACAGCTGATGAATTGGGTTTCGGCGAACACCGAATCGGTGGCCAGGCTATGGTCGGCGAACGTGACGTTCTCGCACAGCGAGCGGTCGAACAGGGCGGCGTTGTAAGCGGCCGTGTAATAGTCGGAGAAGGCGCGCTTGCCGCCTGCCGCCTGGTAGTTGGCGGTGTAGGTGCGCATGTTCTCCAGCGGAAAAACGCCCTTCTTGGCCTTCTCCAGCGATTGCGGGTTGATGTCGGTGGCGTAGATGATGCTGCGCTCCAGCAGGCCTTCTTCCTTCAGCAGGATGGCGAGTGAGAACACTTCTTCGCCGGTGCTGCAGCCGGCCACCCAGATCTTCAGCGAGGGGTAGGTGCCCAGTACGGGCATCACGTGCTCGCGCAGGCCGATGTAGTAGGTTGGGTCGCGGAACATTTCCGTGACGGGTATCGTCAGGTATTGCAGCAGCTGGCTGAAGGCGCTGGCTTCATGCAATACACGCGACTGCAATTGCGAAACGGTGGCGCAGCCCATTTCGCTCATGGCGTGCAGCACGCGGCGTTTTTGCGAGGCGCTGGTGTAGTCGCGGAAGTCGTAGCTGTAGCGCAGGAAGATCGCTTCCATCAACATGCGCAGCTCGATTTCGACGCTGCTGATAGGCGCCCCGTCGCTCATCACACCGTGTCCATGGCTGGCATCCACACCCGCAGCAACGAGTACAGGCGGGACAGGTCGATCGGCTTGGCCAGGTAATCGTTGGCGCCGGCGGCCAGGCATTGCTCCTGGTCGTCCTTCATGGCCTTGGCGGTGATGGCAATCACCGGCATGCGGACGAAGCGCGGGTCGGCGCGCAGGCGGCGCGTGGCTTCCAGGCCGTCCATGCCGGGCATCATGATGTCCATCAGCACCAGGTCGATGTCGGGCACGGTGTCGAGCTTGTCGAGGGCTTCGTGGCCATTGCGGGCGATTTCCACCAGGGCTCCCTTTTGCTCGATGGCGCTGGTCAGGGAGAAGATGTTGCGCACGTCGTCATCCACCAGCAGGATGCGGCGGCCTTCGAACACGCGGTCGCGGCTGCGTACCGCCTTCAGCATGGTTTGCCGCTCGCTGGAGAGCTGGGACTCGACCTTGTGCAGGAACAGCGTCACTTCGTCCAGCAGGCGCTCGGGCGAACGGGCGCCCTTGATGATGATGGAGCGCGAGTATTTCGACAGCTCGGTTTCTTCGGCGCGCGTCATGTTGCGTCCAGTATAGACAATCACTGGCGGGAAGCTGGCGATTTCCTGCTGGGACATCTGTTGCAGCAGTTCGCTGCCCTGCATGTCGGGCAATTTCAGGTCCATCACCATGCAGTCGAAGACGGTAGCGCGCAGCTGTTCCAGCGCTTCGGCGCCGCTGGCGACTGCGGTAATGTCGATGTCTTCGTCTTCGATCAGCTTGACCATGCTTTCGCGCTGGCGTTCGTCGTCTTCCACCAGCAGGATGTGCTTGATCTTTTGCGTGAAGCGGCGTTCCAGGCGGTCGAAGGCGGCCAGCAGTTCCTCGCGCCCGGCGGGTTTGCGGACGTAGCCGACGGCGCCCAGGTGCAGGGCTGCCTCGCCGTTGTCGGTGCCGCTGATCACGTGCACCGGGATGTGGCGGGTCTGCGGGTTGTCCTTCAACATCTGCAGCACCGACAGGCCGGAGCGGTCGGGCAGGCGGATGTCGAGCATCACGGCCTGCGGCTGCTGCTCCTGGGCGAGTTGCAGGCCTTCTTCGGCGGTGAATGCGGCCAGGGCGCGGTAGCTGGCTTCATGCGCCAGGTCGTACAGGATGCGGGCGAAGGCGGGGTCGTCCTCGATGATCAGGACTTTGCGTTCCGGCGGGGCGGCGGCGCTGCGGTCGTCTTCGAAAGGGCGCAGTGCATTGCCGGCGCCATCGGCGGCCGGCAATGGATCGCTCGCGGGCGGCGGGTCCGCCGGCATGGCGGACGGGACGGAAAATACCGTGCTGGACGGCAGCTCGTCCTGCGGCGCGGCGACCGCCCATTGCGTCGGCAGCAGCAGGGTGAACGTGCTGCCCTGCCCTTCAACGCTGGACAGCTCGACCTCACCGCCCAGCAGCCGGGCCAGGTCGCGCGAAATCGACAGTCCCAGGCCGGTCCCGCCGAAGCGCCGGCTTGGCGTGCCATCGCCCTGCTGGAAGGCGTCGAAGATCGCACCCTGCTGCTCCGCCCGAACGCCAACGCCGGTATCAATCACTGCAAAGCGCAGCAAGCCTGCTTCGCCCGGCGACACGCGCAGGATTACCTTGCCGCGATCAGTGAATTTGACCGCATTGGACAACAGGTTCTTGAGGATCTGCTCCAGCCGCTGCCGGTCGGTATAGATCTTCTCCGGCAAGCCTGGCAAAAGATCAATGACGAACTCAAGGTGCTTTTCCTGCGCCAACGGTGCAAATACTGCCTGCAGGTTATCGATCATCAGCTGCAGCACCACATCTTCCGGCGCCAGTTCCAGCTTGCCCGCCTCCACCTTGGAGATGTCGAGGATATCGTTGATCAGCGCCAGCAGGTCATTGCCGGCGTTGTAGATGGTTTGCGCAAACCGCACCTGCTCCTCGTCCAGGTTGCCCTGCGCGTTATCGGCCAGCAGCTTGGCCAGGATCAGGGAACTGTTCAAGGGCGTGCGCAGCTCGTGCGACATATTCGCCAGGAATTGCGATTTGTATTCGCTGGCCCGTTCCAGGTCGCGCGCGCGTGCTTCCACATCGACCCGCGCTGCCGCCAGCGCGGCATTGCGCTGGTCCAGCATCTCCGCCTGGGTTGCCAGTTTTTCGTTGCTCTGCTCCAGCTCCAGCTTCTGCATTTCCAGGCTGGTCCGCGATCGCTCCAGTACGCGCGATTGCTCTTCCAGTTCCTCGTTGGCGGTGCGCAGCTCCTCCTGCTGTACCTGCATCTCCTCGTTCAGCGACTGGGTTTCCACCAGCACCTCGCCCAGGCGCTGGCGCGCGACCGTGGCCTCGATCGCCATGCCGATATTCGCCGCTACCAGTTCGAGGAAGTCCAGCTCACGCCGCCCCGCTTCGCGCATGAAGCCCAGCTCCACCACGCCGTTCACGCGGCCATCGCTGTGCACCGGCACCAGCACCAGTTGATGGGGCATGCCATCGCCCAGCGAGGAGGTCACCTTGATGTACCCTTCCGGCAGTTGTCCCAGGTGCACCGCGCGCCGGCTGCGCGCCGCCTGCCCCACCAATCCTTCGCCGGGCAGCAGTTGGCGCCCCCTCGCTTCGTCTTCCTGGCTGAAGCCATACGCCGCCGTGCGTTCCAGCGAGCCGTCCGGCTTCACCACATAGAACGAGGCGACCGCCACATCCAGGTAGCGCGCCATGAACTGCAGCAGCGTTGACGACAGCAGCGGCAGCGTCATCTGCCCGATGCCCTGCTCGGCCAACTGGCTCTGGCCTTCGCGCAGCCAGGCCTGGTGCTGCAGCTGGTAGGCATGCGTGTGCTGCTCCTGCAATGCGTCGCGGTACACCGCCGACAGCCGCAGCAGATCGCGCCGCCCGAGCCAGGCCAGCAGGCAGCTGACCGTCAGGCTCACTGCCAGGAAGATCGCCACCGTCCAGAAGCCCACCACGCGTACCGCTTCACCGCGCGTGGCCCTCTGGCGCTCCTCGTGCTCTATGAAGGCCCGGAATTGTTCTCGCAACTCGTCGAACGGTATCTTTCCCATTCCGGCGCGCACCATGCCGAGGTAATCGCCCTGCTGGCGGCGGGCGGCGATCATCTGCTCCGCGGCGCGCAGCCATGCCTGGTGCTGGGCGCGGATGTGCTTCAGGCGTTCCACCTGCGTCGAGTCATCCGACACGATATTGGACAGGAAATCGGTCGCCGCTTCAAAGCGCGGCCGGGCCGCGACGTAGGGCGTGAGGAATGCGTCATCCCCGGTCAGCAGGTAGCCGCGCATGCCGCTTTCCATATCGACCGCCAGTTTGCGCAATTCCTGCGCATTGCCGATCGCGCGTTCGGTGGATTCCACTGCGCTCCAGGTACTCATCAGGTAGGCGAACAGCACGACGAAAATGCCGGCAGCAACAATCCCGCCAAGCAGCGGGATCTTCACGTTGCGGTTAAGGATGCGGCGAAAACCCTGGTCGTCGATGGTCGAACTTCTTTGCATTGAATTGGTCGGACAGGCATCGGGAATATCCCAGTGTACCCCTACGGCGGAGCTTGCGCGGCAATCGTGCGCGGGGGCTATAATTGCTTTCAAACCAATCACTCCCTATCGCCCAATGCGCAAGATCCTGATTGTAGTGCCGCTGTTTTTGCTGGCTGGCTGCGTTAATGATTCCGCAACCTTCTATGCGGACGGCACGCGCGAACACACGCTGACCGTGCGGCGGCAGCAGGAGTTTTTCTGGAAGGAAGATGCGCAGTACACGCTGATGGCGGCGCGCCTGCCGGAATGCCAGCGTGCGATTTCCTTGGGCGAGATGCCGCTGGAAGGGTTGGAGTTCGAACTGTTCGCCAGTGGCGATAACGTCTGGAGCCTGCGCGCCGGGAAGTATGTGTGGCAGGTGGAGACACAGGGCTGCACCCTGGTCGCCGAAGGCGGCAATACCGCCGCCACCGGCACCAGGCTCGGGACCTACACAGCGGAGAGCAAGAAGTCGAAGATGCGCTTCGATGCGGAGGCCACCCCGGCCCCTGCGGCGCCTCCGCCGCAATAGGCATCAGCCGATATCCACCACCACCTTGCCGCCTCCCGCCGCGGCATGCGCCTGGTTCACTTCTGCGAGCGCGAAGCGTCCAGGATTCAGCTGCACTTTCAGCTTGCCGGCATCGACCAGCCGCGCCGCTTCGCGCAGGATGGCGCCGTGTGCAGCCCGGCCTTTGCCGGACAACAGCGGCAGCAAGGTAAAGACGCCCGAATAAGTTGCCGCCCGGAACGATAAGGGCGCCAGGGCATGCGTCCCCCAGCCAAGGCTGCTCACCACGTGCCCGCCATACTGGCGCGCGGCGCGGAACGATGCGTCCAGCACTTCGCCGCCTACCGTGTCATACACGATATCGAATTCTTCCCCTTCCGCCTGCTCGATGAAGCGGGCGCCCATGGCTTCGATCAGTTCACGCTGGGCAGGCCGCCCGGTGGCCGATACGACCGCCCCGTGCGCCAGCGCCAGCTGCACGGCCATGCGGCCAACGCCGCCGGCGCCGCCCTGCACCAGCACTGAATCGCCGGCCTTCACGCGAGCGCGGTCCACCAGACCTTCCCAGGCGGTGATGAAGACCAGGGGCAGCGCCGCTGCCTCGCGCAGGCTGATGCTGCGCGGCGCCAGCGCCAGCAGGCTGGCATCGACCGCAGCATATTCCGCCAACGAACCCTGCACGCCGCCGACGCCGCCCGTCATGCCAAAGACCGCGTCGCCTGGCGCAAAGCCGCTCACGTCCGGCCCGACTGCTTCCACCGCGCCCGCCATATCAATGCCCAGCACTGCCGGCAGCGGCATGCGCGCATGCCCGGCCTGGCCTGCGGCGATCTTCAGGTCGAGCGGGTTGACGCCGCTGGCGTGGATGCGCACCAGCACCTGCCCCGCCGCCGGTGAGGGCTTGGCAATCTCGCCGAGGATCAATGGCTTGCCGGCGGCTTCGAGAATCATGGCTTTCATTTCAAGGACTCCTGTGGGTTTCAATGCATGCCAGTGTAGGCAGTGCAAGCCGCGGGAAAAATGGGGCCCGGCTGAAAACGGGATCCACGAATTGTGGATAATGGCAGCATGGATAAACTCGATGCCCTGCGCGTCTTCTGCGCAGTCGTGGAAACGGGAGGTTTTTCGCGCGCGGCGGAAAAGCTGGTCATCTCCACGTCCTCGGTCACGGCCCAGGTGAACGCGCTGGAATCGCACTTCCACGTCAAGCTGATGAACCGCACCACGCGCAGCATGTCGCTGACCGGCGAGGGGCGCGAATGCTATGAACAGGCCCAGCGCCTGCTGGCCGGCATGCAGGAACTGGAGGCCAACCTGCAGCAGGCAACGCGGGAGCCGCGCGGCACCTTGCGCGTCAATATGCCTGGCCTGGTATCGCGCCTGTATATTGCGCCGGCCCTGCCGCGCTTCGTTGAGCGCTATCCGGCCATCACCCTGCAGGCCAGCGCCAGCGACCGCATGGTGGACCTGGTGGAAGAGGCTTACGACGTGGTGCTGCGGCTGGGGGATATCGGCGATGCGCGCCTGGTGGCGCGGCCCTTGCTGCGGACGCGCTTCACCTGCTGCGCGTCGCCCGGCTTCGTGGCGCGCCATGGCAGGCCTGGCGCACCCGAAGAGCTGGTGCGCTTCGATTGCCTGCACTTCATCCTGCCCCGTGCGGGCCGCCTGCGCGAATGGCAATTCGCGGATGGCGCGGTGTTCACTCCGCCGTCGCGCGTCGCGTTCGACCATGTGGATTCGCTGGTCGAAGCCTGCAAGTCCGGCGCCGGCATCGGCCAGTTCCTGTCGCTGTCGGTGGAGCAGGAATTGCGCAGTGGCGCGCTGGTGCCATTGCTTGCTGAGTACCAGGCACCGGGACCCACGCTGACCGCCCTGTACCAGCAGCGGCACCAGCGCGCGGCCAAGGTGCAGGCGTTCATCGACTTCCTGGGCGAGGTCTTCGCCTAGGCTGCCTTCTCACTGTCGAGGTGCGACAGCTGGTAATCGTTGTAGCGGCCACCGGCTGCTGCGCCTTGCGGCACGATCAGCTCCAGCGCTTCCAGGTCGGACTGCAACAGCACCGCATCGAGCGCGCCCAGCGCTTCCTGCAGGCGGCTGCGGGTGCGGGCGCCGACCAGCGGCACGATATCCGTGCCTTGCGCCATCACCCATGCAATCGCCAGCTGCGCCACGCTGATGCCTTTGGCTTGCGCCACCGCCCGCATGCGCTCGACCAGCTCCAGGTTGTGCTTCAGGTTCTCGCCCTGGAACCGCGGGCTGTGCAGGCCGCGATAATCCTGCTCGCCTTCGCGCTGCGTCGTCCAGTGGCCGCTGATCAGGCCGCGCGACAGCACGCCATAGGCGGTGATGCCGACGCCCAGTTCGCGCGCGGTCTGCAGCAAGCCGTTTTCGATACCGCGCGAAATCATCGAGTACTCGATCTGTACGTCGGTGATCGGGTGCACGGCATGGGCGCGGCGCAAGGTTTCGGCATTCACTTCAGACAGGCCGATATGGCGCACATGGCCCTTGCGCACCTGCTCCGCGATGGCGCCGACGGTTTCCTCGATAGGCGTGGCAGGATCCAGGCGCGACGGGCGGTAAATGTCGATGTAGCCGGTACCCAGGCGGCGCAGCGAATAGGCCAGGAAGTTGGCCACGGCCTGCGGGCGCGCGTCGTAGCCGATAAAACCGCCATCCGGATCGCGCAGGGCGCCGAACTTCACGCTGATTTGCACCTGTTCGCGGTTGCGGCCCTGCAGCGCTTCGCCCAGCAGCATTTCATTGTGGCCCATGCCGTAGAAATCGCCGGTGTCGAGCAGGGTGACGCCGGCGTCCAGCGCGGCGCGGATGGTGGCAAGGCTTTCGGCGCGGTCGGCCGGGCCGTACAGGTCGGACATGCCCATCAGGCCCAGGCCGAGCTGGGAGGTTTGCGGGCCGGTGCTGCCAAGTTTGCGGGTTTCCATGTGTGATCTCCAGGTGGGGTTTCGATAGGGACCATTGTGCTATTATCGATTCCAACAATAAATGCGGCGTTTGCTACATCTTTATTCGGGAACGCATAATAATGGACCAGTTGAAAGCCATGCAGGTCTTCCTGGCGGTGGCCGACAGCAAAAGCTTCACCCAGGCCGCTGAACAGCTCGACCTGCCCCGCCCTACCGTCACCAATGCCGTGCAGTCCATCGAGCAGCAGCTCGGCGTGCGGCTGCTCCAGCGCACCACGCGCAAGGTCAGCCTGACTGTTGAAGGCCAGCTTTACGTCGAGCGCTGCCGTGCCCTGCTCAATGAGCTGGAAGACATCAATGCCCTGTTCCTGTCCGACGGCCGCAAACCGTCCGGCACGATCCGGGTCGACCTGCCGGAACGCATTGCGCGCCTGAGCGTTATTCCCGCGCTGCCGGATTTCTTCACGCGCTACCCGGACATCAAGATTCGCGTGGGGGCCAACGACCGCATGGCGGACCTGGTGGGGGAAGGGATTGATTGTGCGGTGCGGGCGGGGGTGCTGCGGGATTCAACGCTGGTGGCCAAGCCGCTGGGGGCGATGGTGCAGGTGAATGTGGCCTCGCCGTCCTACCTGGCGGCGCATGGCACGCCTGTCACCCTGGAAGATTTGCGCGAGCATTGGGCGGTCAACTACTTCTCCAGCCAGACGGGGCGCGACCTGCCCTGGGAATATGTGGCGGATGGGGAGGTGAAGACGCTGTCGGTGCGCAGCAAGGTGTCGGTGGGGAGTTCGGAGGCTTACCTGGGGGCCTGCCTGGCGGGGATCGGGTTGGCGCAGATTCCGCTGCCGGGGATTGAGGCGTTGCTCGAGCGAGGGGAGTTGGTGGAGGTGCTGCCGCAGTGGCGGCCGGCGCCGATGCCGGTGTCGATTATTTATTCGCATAACCGGCACTTGTCGCCGCGCGTGCGTGTGTTCGTGGATTGGCTGGGGGAGGTGTTGAGGCTGGGCCCAAAACCCGGTCAATCTGGGTCTGACCCTGGTTTACCGGTTTAGATGCCCGCCCGCAGCACGTCACCCAACGCCAAGCCCGCCGGCAACTTCGCCACCAGCTTCTGCGCCTGCGTCAGATTGCGCTGCTTGAACCCATCCGGCGCATTCACAAAATCCTGCGCCAGCCCTGCCGCCGCAGCCTCGATCCGCGCGCCATCACCCGGCGTGGTATCGATCAGCGCCGACAGGTAAGTCGCGCCCCACTGGATGCGGGTCGAAGGACCCACCGCCGAGCACCAGGCCTTCTCATACCAATCCAGCATTGCCGGAAGATCCGCCCGGCGCTTGGCCGCGGACGCGAGGCTCAGCTTGAAATAGTACGGCGCATGCGACTCCGTCAGCGTCGCCTGCAGCAAAGCTTCAGCTTCCGCATGCAGCCCCGCATCGTTCAGCGCACTGGCCGCCGTGTTGACCAGCGTATGCCGGCCATGCTTGTCATCCACCAGTGCCAGCGCATGCTGCACGCGCGTACGCACAAGCTGCGGCAAGCCTTCCGCCGCATAACCCATGCGCGACATGCGCACCTGCAAACGCACCGCAGTCAGACGATCCGGCGCCGACAGCCACATGTCCTCAGCCCACGCATGCGCGGCGTTCGCCATGGCGGTCGCCAGTTCAGCATGACGCGCCGGCGCGGCACGTACCAGCTGGTGGCCGCTATTGCCGAAGATGTCCATATTGGCGCGCGCTACACGCGCATCGCCCAGCACCTTCAACAGGAATTCAGGCGACGCGGCATCCACCACACGGCCAGCCTGCGCCACCATCGCATGCAGGCGCAGGCGCGTGGCGGCATCCTCCACCTGGCGCGCAGCGGCCGGCGCTTCGCCGGTTACCGCAGCAGCAGCCAGTTGCGACAGGGTGGTCAAGGTCACGCCCAGGTCGCGGCCGTGCAGCAGCACGCCTTCATCGGTATCCCAGGAATAGTTCGACAGCAACGTCCATTCAGACGGCGACAGGGCACGCGTGCCGTCCAGCGCCGCGGCCATCGACTCGCCCGCCGAATTGCCGGCAAAGCGCGCCGCCATCAGGGCTTCGCCAAACAGTTCGCCATCGAGTTCGCACGGCAGGCGGGTGATCTCGCTGCCATCCGGACGGTACATCACCATGGTCGGATAGCTGCGCAGCTTCAGGCGCGCGGCCATCGCCTGCGCGTTCGGGCTGTCGCCATCGAGTTGCATCGCCACCATGGTTTGCAGCTTGGCCGGGAATTCTTCGCGGCCGAAGATTTCATACTTGACCCGGTTGCACGGGGGGCACCACGCGGCGCCCCAGTACAGGAACAGCGGACGGCCGGCAGCCTGGGCCCCCTCCAGTGCGGCATCAAAACCGCCTTCGAACCACTCGATGGTGTCAGCCATGGATCAGGACTCGCGAGCCAGTGCCAGGAATTCGGTACGCATTGCCAGGTTAGGCTGCAGTTCGCCCAGCATGGCGGAGGTCACGGTTTCTTCACCGGCGGTGCGGATGCCGCGCGATTCCATGCACAGGTGGCGGCACTTGACCACCACGCCTACCGCCTTCGGCTCCAGCACGGTCATCAGCGCTTCGGCGATCTGCATGGTCATGCGTTCCTGCACCTGCAGGCGCTTGGAGAACACGTCCACCAGGCGGGTCAGCTTGGACAGGCCGACAATCTTGCCATTTGGTACATACCCCACGGTGGCCTTGCCGAAGAACGGCGCCAGGTGGTGCTCGCAATGGCTGTACACCGGGATGTTCTTCACGACGATCAGTTCGTTGTACTGCTCGGCGCCATCTTCGAAAGCCTTCAGCACTTCCGCCGGATCCTGGCCGTAGCCGGAGACCCAGTGTTTCCACGCCTTGTGGACACGGTGCGGGGTTTCGATCAGGCCTGGACGATTCGGGTCTTCGCCCAGGTGCTCCAGCAGGCGGCGCCAATCGTCTTCGGTGAATACTTCTTTAGTCATGATTGCAAGGACCGTGAAATGTGGAATCTAATCCACCAGTATACAGCGTTCAGGGTCGGTTCGCTGCCAGCAGCTCGCTGGCGATGGAAACCGTATGCGTCAGCACCGGCCACTCATCTTCCGGGCCGAACCAGCGCGCGTCGCTGATTTCATTGGGGTCGGTGACGATCTCGCCGTCCAGGTATTCGGCGGTGAAGGCAATCATCAGCGAATGCGGGAAGGGCCAGGACTGGCTGCCGAAGTATTTCAGGTTGTGCACGCGCAGCCCGACTTCTTCGAATACTTCGCGATGCACCGCCTCCTCCACCGATTCGCCGGCCTCGAGGAATCCAGCCAGCGCGGTATAGCGCTTGTACGGCGAATTGGCATGCGCGGCCAGCAGGCGCTGCTTGCCCTTTTTGATCAACACCATCATCGCAGGCGAGATGCGCGGATAAGCGAGATGGCTGCAGGCGGTGCAGCGCATGGCACGCTCGCCGGGCGCCAGCAGCATCGGCGAACCGCAGGCGCCGCAGAAACGGTGGGTGCGCGCCCATTCGGCGATCTGGAAGGCGCGACCTGCAACGCCCAGCAATCCGTCATCGACTGTGCCGAACAGGGTGCGCAGGCCGACGTAAGAGTGGCCGGGCAACGGCGGCGTGTCATGCGGCGCTTGCGCGACCTGCCAGTAGCGCCCTTCCCAGGTACCCAGCGGCATGGCTCCGGCCAGTTCCAGTCCGGCTGCCACCAGTTCCGCATGCGGCGGCAGGGCCAGGCTTTCCTCCCGCAGCAGCAGCCGGTCTTTGTGGAAGACCAGCGTCTGGATATCGGCGGCGTTGAGGGATTGGATCAGGGGCTGGAAACCGGCAGGGGTCTGTAGCATGGCAATTAATATAGTCCTGGCAACAGGCCGATGATACTTGAACTTCTAGCGCGGCGAGCGAATGGCTTCGATGACCTGCGACGCGGTCAACTTTTTGCCGATCTTGTGGCCGGCCTGCTTGAATTCACGCAAGGCGCGGTCGACCTCGGCCTCGCTCGGCTTCACCGGCGCCAGCGATTTCGCCAGCAGCGGCAGGATTTCCTTGCGCATGAAGCGCGGCCCGGCTGCGATGAGCTGCCAGATGAGCAGGGCGAAGCCCAGCGCCATGCCAAGCAGGAAGCCCGGCGGGCCATATTCCGATGAAATGGCGGCGCCAATGGCAGGAACGATGAAGCACAGGCCGATGCCGCCGGCGATTGCCAGCGCCACACCGCCGTCCATATGCGTGGTCGCGAAGTGCTTTTCCACTTTGGGCGACAGCAGGTTAATCGGTGAGAAAATCAGCCCGAGGCGCTCTTCCGCCGACAACAGGTGCGGCGCGGCCTGCATGCGCACTTCAAGTGCCAGGCGCTGCTCCAGGGCGGCATCCAGGCCAGGGTAAGTTTCCCGCTTCAGGGATTCCAGTGAACCGGAGCTCTTCGATACGCCGGCATAGGCATTCAGGTCGGCGTCGCTGAATGCACCGCAACTGGTGCAGGTGCGCTGGTGCCCGACCAGTTTTCCTTCGCCAAAGCTGATGTAATAAACATGGCCTACCGAGCCGAGACGGGTCATGCGGAAAGCGCGCGGCACCCTGCAAACGCCGCAGAAATCCGCGACATACCCCAATGCACGGCGCGTAATCTTGCGCCCCCAAACAATGAACATGATTTTTCCCAGTGGAAATAAATATCAAATCATGAATTGTCGTGTATTTTCTGTCAATTACAACCGCAGCTTAACTACTTCCTTTGTTGCATATACAGCACCCACGGCAGGACAAGCACGACGGCCAGCCAGGGGAAGCGGGCGATGATGTGGGCGAAGGCGATGACCAGCACGCTGAGTACGGCAATCGCGATGGCCAGCCCGATGTGGCGCGTCCACTTGCGCTCCGCCGGCGGCGGCATTTCGGCAACGGGCGGCAGGCTTAATGGCGCGGGCGGGGCCGCAGCCGGCACTTGATCCAGCGGCGTCGGCGCGCCGTGCAAACGTTCTTCCTTATGCGACTCGACGCTTCCATGATCGATATTGGCGGCGCGCAGCAGGACTTCGCCTATCCAGCTATCGAGCCGCTCGCCCCAGTGCTGCATGGCCGCGGCGCCCGTCTCGTCCAGGTGCTGGAAATGGCTGTTGTCATTCTTCGGGTTCATGTCGTTCGCAAATTGCCCCTGCCGCCGGTCCAGCGTCGCCAGCACCCGGTGTGCCAGCGAATCGGCGCCGGTGGCAACGAACAGCGGCATCTTCGACCATGGCGCGCTCTCCCTGGCCTCGACGCAGAAAGGCGCTGCCGGCACCCCGTCCGAAGGAACCGGGGTATCAAGATCGGCGGCGATTGCCTTGGCCAGCTTTTTCCAGTCCGTATTCGGCACATCGAGCCCGCCTGGCCGCTCGGCCACAAACAGGTAGCAATCGACGTTGCCCGCGCAGCCTCCTGCCTCCCACGCGCCCCGCTCCGTGCCGACCGCCCAAAGCTGGTAGCGGTCGGGGTAGTGGACCGCTACCACCTGCGTGCATCGGGCCAGGGTCTGAGGCACCTCGATGCCCACAAGCTCTACCGGATGCAGCGACAGCCCAGTGGCCCCGGCTTGCGCCAGGACGTCCAGCCAGCGGGTGAAGTCGTCGGCCAGCAAGGCATTCCCCGCACGGTCCCTGAACTGCAGCCGCGCGCCGAAGAAGATGCCGTGCCGGTACCAGTCCTCGAGCGCAAGCTTCTTGCGCAGGAACCTGCTGCCGTAGCTCACCAGGGCTACCTGCCGCTGGATCAGCTCGAAATCGTAGCTCATTTGGTCCAGTACATTTGATGCAGGTCGCGCTGGATCTCGCTCACCAGTACCGGAGGCAAGGTACGCCACTGCGCTCCACCCAGCCCGCAGCGCGTAATCGTATGAATCGCCGTCGGGTCGGCACGGTCACCGACAAACCACTCCCCTTCCAGGGTGATGAAGACCGTCTTCCCGCCGTCCAGCGTCTTGACGAACGAATCGATGCAGCCGCCGTCCCCAACCTCGCGCTGCCAGCCGCGGTTCTCAAGACCCAGCAGGGCGCCTGTGCTCACTCTGCGGTCCTGCCACTCAGGCAGGGTGCTGCCATCGAGCGCCGCTTCGTCGAGGCGGTAGGTGGCTCGGCCCAGCTGTTCGAACGGTTGCAGGACTTCGTAGTCGGCAAACAGCTGCGCAAACGCCTGCGCATCGGCATCCGCCAGTTCCAGGCGGTGCGGGATGCCGAGCTTTGCATCGAGCGGCAGTTGCAAGGCATTGTCGCTGGCGTCGGCATAGCTCAGGTCTTCCGCAACACGGAACAGGGTGAGCAGCTTGCCGCTCGCGTCGTAGCTGCCCCACACCAGGCGCAGGACCAGGTGGCGCAGCAGCGGATGCCGCACCAGCAGGGTTTCGAATTCCTCCGCCGACCAGCGGCGCTGCCCGCACATGGCGTCTTCCAGCCGATTGACCTGGGCCCTGGCGACGTTCTTGGCCTGCTTCTTGAGGTCCTTGTAGCGCTGCGAGGCAGCCTTGGCAATCGCTTCATCATCCTTGCTGTTTGGCTTGGGCAGGTCCTTGATCCGCTTGCCGTCGCTGTCGCATACATACGGCAGCAAGTGCTCGTCGAAGCGCACGATGAAGGAACGCGGGCCGAAATCCAGCGCCAGGCGGCCATTCTGGTCCAGGCCCAGGTCCGGCACCGTGCGGTCAGCCAGTTGCTCCATGCTGAGGCCACGCTGCTCAGCGAGGTCCTCCATCATTCCCACCGCACGCTCACGCAAATCGTTGTAGCGCGTTTGCTCGCTCAACTGGTGCAGGTACATCAAGGCGACATCGGAGCCGATCTGCACCAGCATTTCCATCGCATCGTAGGCGCGCACGCGGACCAGTGCCGCGCGCCACTGCTTCAACGCGACATTCAACTGGCGCGCGGTTTCATCGTTGCCGATGACACCCTGCATCCAGAAGATCCAGCGCTCCTTGGGCGGGGTATCGTTGTCGCGCCACCATTCGAACAGGGCCTGCCCGAATTTGGCGAGCGATTCCGGCGTCAGCGCTTCCTGCAGCGCGAGCAGGCCGCTGAACGGAGCGTCCTGCTTGCACAGCGCCATGATGGTCAGGACATCCGGCACGGAGCCGATCGGCAGCGCCTTGCCGTTCGATTTCAGGTACAGGCGCGGCAGGCCGGGCACATGCACGCTTTTTGGCGGCGCCGGGAGCTTTTCAGGCAACAATTCGCGCTGCGGTTCGGACAGCATGATGCGCAAGGCCTCTTCCGCGGCGCTCCCGTAGCGTGCCGCCTGCTCCGCCACGGCTGCCACCTGGCCGTTGGCAGCCAGGTGGCGCACGGCATTCTGCGCGATAAACCGCTCGGCGGGATCTTCCCCGAATGCTGCTGGAAGCAAACCGCGTGCGGCAGCGGCCGGGTAAGCGAGCAGCCAGTCGCCGGCTTCCTGCTTGACCCAACGGTTAGCGTAGAAGCCCCTGGCGACGTACATCGCAAGTGCATCCCAGTCGAAGCAAGCAGCCAGCAGCATCGACTGAATGGATGCCGTGGGATAGAGATGCATGAAGCGCGGCAGGCTTGCGGCGCCGAACCAGGCAAACTTGTCCGGCATTCGATACCCCCTGCGCAAGCCCTCAGCCGGAATATTATTGAAGACCGAGAGAGCCAGATTCGGGGGCAGGAAACGCAAGAACGAGACGCAATCCCAGTACCTGCCGGAACGCACTGCGAAATCATCTTCGTGCACCGATTCAGAGGCGATCGCGCGTTCGATCGCGCCGGCATCCAGTCCCATGGCCCATAACGACTTCCGTGCCAGGTCCCACGAGCTGGCGTGCGCAGGCATATCGGACGCGATTTCCGAACGTTTCAGTACCGCTTCCGAGTATGCGAGATCCGATAGATCCGGTCCGTCCACCTTCAGGGTTTCGTAGCCTTTCCACCTCGACCAATCGATACCTGGAACATCATGGATTGCTTGCAGGGACAGCGATGGAACACGGGAAGGCTCGCGGTTCGCCCAGGGCAGTTCGCGCAGCACCGGCGGAAACTCCGCCGGCTCAGCTTCTTCCGCCGCGTCGGCAACTTCAAGCAGACGCACCAGCGTATTCGATTGCGCCTCGCTGGCGTGCTCCCGCAGCAGCGGCAAGCAGCCAGGATCCTGGTTCAGGATTTCCTGGATCAGCAAGGCAGCGGGCTGCTTCCTTGCCGGATTCACGTCCAGCAGCTTGCGCAGGACGAAGACGGGCCATTTCTTTGCCAGCTTCAGGACAAGCGGCCGGAACTCGGCGCTGCGGTGCCGTTCGACTACCGCGTCGACAGCCTGCTCACTATGAATATTCAGCAGCGCCGTCTGCACCGCTGGCGGGCTATAGCGCTTCGATGCGATCCAGTCGACGAACAGCGGCAATGCATCAACGCCGTACACCTGCAGCAGGCGGAAGGCGGAGGGCACCCAGTTGTCCTTCCCCAGCAAAGCCTTGTGCGCCGCATGATGTTCTTCAAAGCCGGCGCCGGGCAGGAACAAGCCTGGATCTTCTACAAAAAGATCAAGCCATTCCTGCATGCCTTTGGTCCAGTGGACTTTACCGTCCGGTGCGGCCAGCAATGGGTCCGCTTTTGCTTGTCTTGCCATGAAATCTCCGTGGTCTCAAGCCGAACGTGCGACTTCGGCGAGTAATAGGTATAACGTTGCCAGCTTGCCGGGCAAGGGCTGCTTTTCCGGCGCCTGCATCAGGGTGACGGCCTCGCGCAGCAGCCCGGCTGCCGCGGCAAGGCCGTTGCGCTCGAGGGCGGCCGCAAGTTCCGCAGCTTCCTGCAGGGCGCCAGCGGCCTGGTGACGCAAACCCTGCCGCATCCAGCGGGCAAGCAGCGCGTGGCCCTGGTTGACCAGCTCCACCAGCGCTGGCGGCTCATGCAACAACATGGCAGGCGCCAGGCCGCGCGACGCCGCCGTTTCCACGTCCGGCACCACGGCACGCTGTTCGGTCAGGATGGCAAACGGTTCGATGACCACCAGTCCAGCTTCCAGCGTGACCGTCCCCGATACCGCAGTCGGCGCGCCGGATTCTCCGGACAATGCACTGGCCAGCGCATCGATGGCATGCGGCGCAGCCGGATTGTGGTGCTTTCGCAGCAGCAGGCGCTCGCCGGCCTCGCCGACTTCGAGCCAGGCGGATAGCGTCTGGCGCGCCGCATTCCATTCCCATTCGCCGACCCGCGCCACAGGCACGATGTGCATGTGCTCAATCGCCTGCAGCGGCCGTGCGAAATCCGGAACGGCGTTCAGCAGGTAGTCGCGCAGCCCAACGGCGGAGGCCTGCCGCAACGGCGCCATCAGGTCATCCCACGCCCGGGGCGACAAGGGGAGGACGTTGGTCTGCCGCGCTCCAGCGGCGATCTCCAGGGCGCCATTGGCACGACGCCGGGCGCCGTTGGTGACAACCTGGCTGGCGGCCAGCCTTTCCACCGGCTGGCCGGCAATCCTGCGCGACTTGATGGCCATGCCAGGCTCCCCGGCCTTCGGCTTTGGCCAGCTGCGATCGATCACCGTCACCGCAAGGGTATCGGGGTCGGCAAATACCAGCAGCGCGCCCTCCGCCTCGTCATCCGCCCAGAGCTGGGCGCCGAGGGATACCAGCCGCAAGTGGTCCAACGCAACTTCGCCCTTGACCCCGATGCCGAGCAGCTGGCTGGCCGGCACTTCCGGCAGCTCTCCTGCGGCAGCCTGGCCGTCCACCAGCACTGCTGCCGCCAGGCGCGCATGCAGGCCTGCCAGCGCCGACAACAGCATCTTCGGGTCGAAGCGGCTTGAGCGCGCATGCTGCGCCAGCATCAGGTCCTTCATGCCATGCAGCGATTCGCCAATCCAGCACCATCCCAGTCGGGCCGCCAGGGCGAAGACTTCCTCGAAGCGCGCCTCCAGTGCCAGCATCGGCTGGCTGGAGCCATCGAGCCAGACCTGCAGCGCAAGGGCGTGCGTGCGCTCGAGCAGCGTTGCCGCTGCTTGCGTATCAAACAGGCGCGCTGCCGCCGGGGCGCCGCCTGCCTGCGCATTGGCCAGGGTAACGCTGGCTTCGGCAAAGCCCGGCGACTTCTTCTCCGCCTGCTCGAATGCCCATACTGCCAGGACGACGTGCGCGCAACCGCTGCCCTCCTTGCAATCGCACCTGGCGTGCGTCAGGCTGCTGCGCGAGAAGAAGCGCACATTGCACATCGGCAGGCGCGCGCCTGGAACGGGCGCTGCTTCCTGCCACGCTATCAGCTTGACCACCGGCTGCGCCGCCGCCAGCTTCATGGCTTGCGCCAGGGTCGAAGCAGGAATGGTTTCGGCCATCGTCGCAGCGAAATGCGACGGCGACCATGGGCCGGAATCGTCGGCCGGTTCGCTTTCCGGATGCGCCTGGGCCTGCGCCTGGTACGCCAGGACCAGCGTCACGCGGTGGCGGCATAAGCCGCTGGCCGGGCAAGTGCAGCTGGCGTCGCGCAGTGTACTGTTCGGCGCAAGCACCGTGCTGTGACCGTCGGCGTAGGTGGCGCGGATGGCGCCATCTTCCCCTTCCTCGATGGCGGGCAGGTTGCCTTCGGCGACATCCTTCTGCGCGCGCTTTACAAAGCCCGCGTTGGCCAGGGCAATCAGCGCTTCGGGCGTCAGTTCCAGCAGGTCGGTTCTGCGAGCGTTCATGAGCGCACCTTTTCCGCCAGCCAGGCCGCCAGCTGTCCGGGCGTCATTGCGCCCACGTGCGCACCTTCGCGCACCAGCCGCGCCGCCATGTCCTTGTCGTAGCAGGGATCGGCGCTCGAATCCAGCGCGGCCAGTCCCAGCACCGTCACGCCGGACTGCACCAGCGCCTTGACCCGGCGTACCAGTTCATGCTGCGATCCGCCTTCGAAGAAGTCGCTGACCAGCACCACCACGGTACGCTGCGGGTTTTCCACCAGCGATTGCGCATAGCCGACCGCCTTGGCGATGTCGGTACCGCCGCCCAGCTGCACCTTCATCAGCAGTTCGACCGGGTCGGACACGTCCGAGGTCAGGTCGACCACTTCCGTATCGAAGGCGACCAGGCGGGTACGCATGCCCGGCAGGTTCCAAAGGCAGGATGCCATCACAGCGGAATGGATCACCGAATCGACCATCGAGCCGCTCTGGTCGATCAGCAGGCAGATGTCCCAGCGCTCCGTGTGGCGCCGCACGCGGCTCATGAAGATCGGCGTTTCCAGGAACAGCTTTCCGCGCTCCGGGTCCCATCGGTGCAGGTTGCCTTGCACCGTGCGTTTGAAGTCGAAGTTGCGCGCCACCTTCATCATGGACCGTCGGCGCCTGTCGCGCGCACCGGAAAACGCTTGCCGCACCTCGGTTGCCATCTTCTCGATGATCTGGCGCACGACTTCGGCCACCAGCCGGCGTGCGGCAGCCAGCACTTCGGGATTCATCAGGTGCTTGGTGTGCAGCACCGCGCGCAGCAGCGATTCCGATGGCTCGATGCGTTCCAGCACCTCGAGGTTGGTCACCACCTCGTCGATGCCGTACAGTTCCACCGCATCGCTTTCGAGACGCTCGATCACTTCTTTCGGGAACAGTTCATGGATCGTGTTGATCCAGTCCGGCGTGGACAGCTGCGATGGTCCCAGTCCTGCGTTACGTTCGCCGCGCGCGGCGATGTCGGTATCGCGCCCGTACAGCCAGTCCAGCGCCATGTCCGCCGAGCGCGCCTCGCCGGACAAGCTGCCCAAGGCAGGCGCCGCTGCTTCGCCGAGCAGCAGGCGCCAGCGCGTCAGCGAATCGGGAATTTTCAAACTCATGACACCAATCCCCATGAAGCAAGTTTGCGCAGCGCGGCCTGTTCCAGCAGCGCGGCTTTAGCCAGGTCTTCCGCATCGGCACCGGCGAAGTGCGCGGTCAGCGCCCGCCGCGGCAGATGCCCCGCGTTATGCTGGGCCAGCACAGCCTCCGCCAGCGAGCCGCGTTCCTGCGGCGGCAGCCAGCCGAAGGCGTTGCGCATGGCCGGCAAGGCAAGCACGAAATCGAGGTCGTCCAGCGACTTCACCAATGCATCGAGAGCGGCGACGAAATGGGCGTCATGCACCAGTTCATCGCGCGCCAGGGCCAGCATGCCGGCTAGCGCATCGCCAACCAGTCCCGGTGGAATTTCGCCGAGCAGGGCCAGCGCCTGCAAGGTGGCTTCGCCTGTGGCAGCGGAACCTCCTGCATTCAGGCTGACCAGTCCCCCCAGCGCTGCGCCGCGGCTGACCGGAGCGGAGCGCTGGTCAGCAAGCTTGCGCCGCCATACAGCCAGCGCACGTTCGGGCTCGATCTGCAAAGGCAGCGCCGCGTCGCCAGCCAGCGCATCGCGGGCCACCTGGCGCAAGGCGAGGAAGCCCTGGATATGCAGCCTGTGGTCCACCGCAGGAACCATGCCCATCGCTTCCAGCAGCCACAACGCACGGTCGAAGGCGGCGGCGATGACGGTGCGCAGGATCGGTGCACCCGCCATGTCGAGCGACTGGCCGTGCAGCAGCAGGGAATGCAGTACCGGCAGCGCCGTGCCGAAGGATTCAAAGTGTGGCTCGCCGCCGACCGCCATTTCCAGTTCGGCCAGGATGCCGTCGCTCATGCTGGCCAGGCCGGCAAAGGCGGCCTTGTTCAGGACTTCAGCCAGTTGCGCGAAACGGCTTTCGCCGTTGGCACGGCCCGCTGCCCGCATGCGCTCTTCCAGCTTCATGCGCGCTGCATCTTCCAGCGTGGCGCCATATGCCGCGGCCTCGATCAGCGCCGCGCGCTGCTCCAGCGGTGTCCGCAACGCCCATTCTTCGCGCCGCTCGCCGGACATTGCCAGGCCAGGGCCCGAGCGCCGGTCGATGCCGGGGATGTCCAGCAGCAGCAGGCGATGCAGCACGCGGCTCTTCTCGCGGTCGGCGGGCGCGAACAAATCGAGCACCATATCGCACGGCAGCTTGATGCCGCGCGCTTCCAGTTCCGCCTCGACCGCCAGCACCAGCGGCGGCTGCGGCGTACCGGGCGCCAGCTTGCCCGCCACATCGCCTGCCAGTACGTCCATGATCTCGACCAGGATCGGGTCGGTACCGAAGCGCAGCGGCCCGCGATAGGTCCACGGCAGCGGAGCATCCAGCGCATCCTTGACCAGCGATCCTGCCAGCGCATCGAGCCAGTCGCAGCGTGCCGGCGGGGCATGGCCGCGCAGGCGCGCCAGCGCATCGGCGCGCGTGTGGGCGGCAATCAGGTCGGCGGTCGATGCCGCCAGCTTCTTGTTGCGCAGGCGCTGCGTCACGCGCTGCAGCAGCGCGGGTCCCACGCCCTGCATGCCCTCTTCCCATGCCAGCTGGTAGAAGAACGGGGACGGCATACCCGATGCGTAGCCGGTGAAGGAATCGAGCCGCTTGAAGGTGTATGGCACCAGGTAGGAGCCGAAGCGCACTTCCCCGGCAGCATTGTCCGGCGCCGGCAGTCCGGGCGGGTGCGCACCGTCCTCGCTGCGCCAGGCGCGCTGCAGTGCGGGCGCATGGTAGCCGCCGCACACCACCAGTACCGGGCCTTCCTTGCGCGCCATTGCCCAGGCGATCCATCTCGCCATCATGCGTTCGCGCGACTGGTTGCCGATCGAGCCCGCATCATTGGCACGCAGGTGCTCGAAATGGGCGGACAGGCTTTGCTCCAGCTGCTCGAGGGAATCCTGTTGTTCAAACAGCGTATCCCACAGGGCGTCCCGGCTGTCCACCGCCATCTTGCGGCGCAGCGCATCTTCGTAGGTGGCGGCGCGTTCAGCCTCCGCCTCGTCGCCCACGTCGGCATAGCGATTGAGCACATCGGCAAAAGCATCGTCCCATGCCGGCAGGTCGATGAAGCGCACCTGCGCACCCGTCTCACTCCCGACGGACAGCGCCTGCCATTCCGGCGAATGCTCGGCAAATGGCGACCAGGATGCGCGATGCCCTGCTTCCGACGAAAGGAAGCTGTAGATCGCCAGCGGCAGCTTGTGCGGCAAGGCCATCTGCCCAAGCTTGTCGTTGAAGTCAGCCGGCCCTTCGATCAGCACATGGGCCGGCTGCAGGCTGCGGATCTTGTGCGCCACCAACCGCGCGCAGGCGGGGCTGTGATGGCGAACGCCGATGATGACTGGCTCTGTCACGGCAAACGATGCCTTGCTTCGAAATAGGCTTGCCAGTGGGGCCCGTTCCTGCGCGCGACCTTTTGCTCGAAGTAGCGGCGCAGCTTGGCGCGGTCGTCGGCATTGTCTTTGACCACGGTGCCGGCGATGCAGTCGACCAGGTCGGCCGGGCTGCCGTCGCGCTGCTCGAGGAACCAGGCGCGCACGCCGACGGCATGGGCGACGTTGACTGCTTCCGCCGTCGACATGACAGCAGTCAGGCGGTCCATCGCGGCGTCGCCGCTGTGCGCCTGCGAGGCGCCGCGCAAGTCGCGGAAGGTGGTCACCAGCAGTTCCAGCACCGGTACCGGCAGGCTGCGCGGAATCGCGCTCTTTTCCAGCAGGCGCGCCGAAGCCTCTTTCACCAGCGCCAGCTCATGGTCGAAGTCGAGGATAGGGAACACGGTTTCGAAGTCGAAGCGGCGCTTGAGCGCCGCGCTCATTTCATTCACGCCGCGGTCGCGCGTGTTGGCGGTGGCAATGATGTTGAAGCCGTCGCGTGCGTACAGCATGCCGTCCTCGCCCGCCAGTTCCGGCACGCTCATGACGCGGTCCGACAGCATGCCAAGCAGGCAGTCCTGCACTTCCAGCGGCGCGCGCGTGATCTCTTCGAAACGCACGATCTGGCCGTCGCGCATGCCCTGGTACAGCGGTGCCGGCACCAGTGCGCGCGGACTTGGGCCTTCGTTGATCAGCAACGCGTAGTTCCACGAATACTTGATCTGGTCTTCCGTGATCGAAGCGCCGCCCTGGATGGTCAGGGTCGACTTGCCGCAGATGGCGGTAGCCAGCAGCTCGGACAGCAGCGACTTCGCCGTGCCCGGCTCGCCCACCAGCATCAGGCCGCGGCCCGTCGCCAGCGTCACCAGCATGCGTTCGATCGACGCCGCAGGCGCCACGATCTTGCGCTCGATTTTCAACTCGTCGTCGCCCAGGATGAATTTGCGCGCGGCGGTCAGGCTCAGCGCCCAGCCCGGCGGACGCGGGCCGGTATCATTGTCGCGCAGGCGTTGCAGCTCCTGCGCATGGAGGATCTCCGCCGGTGGGCGCTGCAAAGTCGGTGCTTCTTTGGTTGTACTTTTCTTCATGGTGTCATGCCCGCAAGGATTCGATGTCGCGTATCAGTTCACTGGTGGCGATCGGGTCGAGGATCGCCAGGCTTTCGGCCGCCTTGATCTCCCCCCAGCTGGAAGGTGAGCCGACCGAAATGGTTTGCAGCGTTTGTTCAGGATATTCGTCAACCATGCCCACGATGATGCCGGGATCAAGCCTCAATTCGATCACCCTGGTTTGGTTGAGCGGCTTGTGGAAGAACCAGATGCCGCCGCCATCCTGGGCCTGCCCGCGCCGCCAGCCTTTGTTGACCAGGCCAAGCACGCGGCCGGTGGGAACGACTGCGCCTTTCCAGCGCTCCAGGACCGTCACTGCCTGCTCGTCGGCGCCCAGTGCATAGGTATCGCGCCCAAGCTGGGAGAACGGCTGCAGCAGCTCATAGTCCGCAAACAGCTGGCCGAACTGCGCCGCAACTTCCGCCGCCAGTTCGAGCGCATGCGGCAGGCCCACGCGGATATTCGCACCTTCCGGCATTGTGAAGCGGTCGTCCTCGCCCGTGGTCCAGCTGCCATCCTCCGCCACGCGGAAGCATGCCAGCAGTCTGCCGCCGGCGTTCTCGCCATCCGCCACTTCGTAGGCGCCCCACACCAGGCGCTGCACCAGGTGGCGCACCAGAGGATGGCCGGCCAGGAACATGCGGAAGTGTTCGGGCAGCCAGCGGCGTTGGCTGCACATGGCCCACTCCAGCCTCACGACCTGCTGGCTGGCGATGGTGCGGGCGTCTTTCTTCAGCAACTTGTAGCGGTCGACGGCGGCACCGGCCAGCGCTTCGTCGTCGCTCTGCTTTGGCTTGGGCAGGTCGGCCAGGCGCTTGCCTTCGCTGTCGCGAACATATGGCTTCAGCGCCTCGTCGAAACCAACGCGGAACTGGCGCGGTCCGAAGTCCAGCAGCACGCTGCCGTTGTCGTCCAGGCCCAGGTCGGGCGCCAGGCGGTCTTCCAGTTCCTCGGTGGTCAGCTCGCGTGCCTCCGCGATCTTGTCGATCTTTTCGCGCGCCTTGTCCTGCAGGCCCTTGAACTTGACCTTTTGCGCGATGCCGTTCAACAGCATCAGGGCCGTGTCGGTGCCGATGTCGGCCAGCACGTCCAGCGCCGATACGGCACGGGCATGCGCCGATTCCCCTGGCCAGGTGCGGATAAATGGGGTGAGCTTGCGCGCCGTGTCGTCCGTTCCCAGCCAGCCCATGGCGGTCATGGCCCAGCCTTCCTTGGAGTTGCCGCCTGCATTCAGCCAGGACGAGAAGCAATCCCAGGCGAAGTCCGCCAGCGATTCGGCAGTGCAGGCATCCTTGACCTGTGCGATGCCCGGGTACAGCCCATCCACAGTCGGGAACATCAGCATGGTGCCGATGTGGTCCAGCGCACTGTCCGGCACTGCCTTGCCGGCACCGGCGCCGCAGCTGTCATTCAGAACAGGGCGGCGCCATCCCAGCGGCGCCCAGAAGTCTGGCAGCTTGGGCAGCTTGGCGGGCAAGCGCTCAAGCGGATCTTCATCGAGCAAAGCACGCAGCGCTTTGGCGATCGCCGCATCCTCGTAACGCGCGGCCATTTCGAAGATCAGGGCCTCATGGCCGTTCGCGCCCAGGTAGCGCAGCGCCGACGCCGCGCAATCCCGGTCCTCGCCCGCCTTGCCAAGCGCCGGCGCGAGCAGGCCGCAAATGGCATGCGCGGGGAAGCGCAGCAGCCACTGGCGGGCGTCTTCCTTGATCTTCTTGAGTTTCGCGGCTGCGCGCGCCATAGGCAGCGCCAGGCCGGTGGAGCCAAAGCATTTGGCCAGGGCACCTACGTCGTTGGTGCGTCGCGCCACCATCGCTTCGAAGCCGGGAAGCGCCGGTAAGCCAAGCTTGGCAAGCAGGCCGGCGACACGGGGATGATACGGGTCAACCTCGCGTTCCAGCTTGTTCCAGGCCTCTGCACGCATCGCTTCCGGCAGCAGCGCAAGCACCACCGCACAAACCTGGCGACCAGGGTATGCCTCCTGGTACAGGCGCCATGCCTCGGCCAGCCCGTTGGTATCATTGTTCTCAATGGCCTTGACGGCCAGCGCCCTGATGGTCAGCTGGTCGGACGCATCGCCATAGAAGCCGAGCTCCCAGGCCAGCGAGACCGGATTCGAAGGTTCTTTCCTGAAGCGCCCCCACATCTGGCTGTGAGCCGCAAGCCATTCCTCGCGGTCGATACCATCCCAGCGCTCGACCGGCGCCAGCGGCAAGGGCGGCACGACCAGTGCCGCAGCCGGCTTCTTGCGCGGCCGCAGCCAAGGCGGATCGGCCAGTACGCCCGGCAAGTCCTCCCGAGCCGCGACCGGCATCGAGGTGCCCAGTTTCTCAAGCTGGCGTTGCAGCAGCGCTTGCGCTGCAGGGCTCAGCCAGGCCATCAACTGCGGAACCTGATCGGCATGGATACGCAGCAGCGTCGTGAGGGACGTCTGCAATACTTCGCCCTCCTTGCCACGCCGCTCTCCAAGCTCCGCCAGCGCGGCAATGCCCGCCAGCGGCGCATGCGCCAGCGCAGCAGAGAAGTTGGTACGCGCCATTTTCAGCGATATGGCGGTCCACGTATTGGTATCGGAAACCACGGCAAGTACCTCAGCGAGCAATTTGATGGCTTCCGGGGTACCGACATAAGACATGGCTTCGCAGCCTGGTTCGCTGTAAGGCATCAATTTCAGGATTGCGAAGGCATCTGCCCCGCGCTCCTGTACGACCGTCGCGGCCAGCATCGGATTCCTGCACCAGCGCTCGTGATCCGAAATCTTGATGTCGAACTTTTCTGCCAAGCCGGGATCGCTGGCCGTCATCAACAGGAGTGGCAAGGTATGGGCCGCTTGCCCCTTGGCCAGTTCGGGCGCCAGGCGATCGGAAATCTCCGGCCGCTCGGGCAGTTGCGCTGCCAATCCTGCCTTGCGCATGATATGAACAGTGGGAATGGCGTGCTCGATCTTGTCGGCGCACACCTGCCATACCGCTTCCGGCGCTGACGAAAGCTGGCGCCGCATGGCGACTTCGACCGGCGTAAGTGGCTCCGATACGCCAAGTTCAGTGGTGATGACGGACCTGGCGCTGACCTTCCGCTTTAAGTTGCCCGCGTTCGTCCAATGCATCTGTATCCGCTGCATTTCGATGAAGGCGTCGACGCAGTGCTCCAGGCCTTTATGCTTGGCCAGCGCGTGAACCATATGTTCCGCCAGCACATCGTTCTTGCCCTCCCAGTCCCACGGAAGCTTGGCAGCCATGGCCAGCAATACCGCGTCCGACAGCACGGAACCGTCCAGGGTCCGGGTCCGCAATCTCTCCCATGCTTCTTCAAATGCCGGACGAAGTTCGGCGTACGTCGCCTCGGCATCCGGCAACTGGCATTCGAAGATGCGGCGGAATACGTCCGTTGCATCGACCGCCGGTACGGGCTTGGGAAAACGGCGCGATGGCAAGGCTGCTGCCGCCAGCTTCCGGGGTAATGCAACCGGCACCCAGTGCACCAGCCACGGCGGCGTGGTCGACGGATCGGCGGCAGCTACAGGCGCTGCGGCGGCAGCGGGGGCTGGAACAGCAACTGCCGCATCAGGCGCCTCAGGCTTCGGCTCGGCCAGAGGCTTGGGAGCAGCCTTGCCAATCGAAGCTGGCGTAATATCGATTTCGACATAGCCCTTGCCGGTCTTCTCGGCGATGAGCTTCGCCATGGCGGCGCCGCACTTGGCGTCGTCGGCGAAGGATTTGGTCTGGCTCTGTCCCTGTGTGCCGATGCGGCCCCAGCGCAGGTTCAGGTCCAGCCCACCCTGTTCAATTTCCCAAAACTTGTTCGAGCTGCTGTCGGAGAATTCAAAGCGGCGCATTGGAGTTCAATCATTCAGAAAGTTTGCAGGCATTCATGCCCGCAGGGATTCGATGTCACGTATCAGTTCACTGGCGGCGATCGGGTCCAGCGGGGGTGCGCCCACCGTGACGACTTCCAGCGCCTGCTCCGGGTTCTCGCTGACCATGCCCGCATAGATACCTGGTTCGAACGTCAGCTCGATCATCCTGGCGCCGCCAACCGGTTTCTGGAACGAGCAGAACGTGCCGCCGCCAATCATATCGCCGCGCCGCCAGCCCTTGCTGGCCAGGCCCATGACGCGGGTGCTGGCGACCAGCATTCCCTTCCAGCGCGCGAGCTGCGCTTGCGCCAGCTCGCCGGCATCCAGTGCATAGGTATCGCGCCCCAACTGGGCAAACGGCTGCAGCAGCTTGTAGTCGACAAACAGCTGGCCAAACTTTGCGGACGTTTGCGGAGACAACTCCAGTGCATGAGGCAAACCCACACGGATGTGCTCACCTTCCGGCAGCGTGAATACATCGTCGTCGCCATTGGCGTAGCTGCAGTCTTCCGCCACGCGGAAGCAGTCCAGCAATTGTGCCCCGTCCTCGCCTGCCGCGTAGACGCCCCAGACCAGGCGCTGCGCCAGATGACGCACCAAAGGATGCTCGACCAGGAACTGGCGGAAATGTTCTGGACGCCAGCGGCGGCGGCTGCACATCGCCCATTCCAGGCGTGCGACCTGCTGGCTGGCGATGGACCGTGCATCTTTCTTCAGGGTCTTGAACCGTTCGACCGCGGCGCCGGCCAGCGCCTCGTCATCGCTCTGTCTTGGCTTGGGCAGGTCACGCAGCATGTTGCCGTCTTCATCACGTACAAAAGGCTTCAATGCCTCGTTGAAACCGGCGCGGAAGCGGCGCGGACCGAAGTCCAGCACCATGGTACCGTCCTGCCCGAGACCCAGGTCGGGCGCCATGCGGTCTTCCAGCTCCTCGGTCGACAGGCCGCGCGATTCGGCAATCTTGACGATCTTGTCGCGCGCCTTATCTTGCAACGGCTTTTGCTTGGCCTTCTGCGCGACGCTGTTCATCAGCATCAGCGCGACCTCGCTGCCGATGTCGGTCAGCACGTCGAGCGCAGCTACCGCACGTGCATGCGCCCCTTCCGGTGGCCACGCCTTGATGAATGGCATCAGCTTGCGGGCGGTATCGTCCGTACCGAACCAGCCCAGAGCGGACATCGCCCAGCCCTCCTTGACGGCGCCGCCGGTATTCAGCCAGGCCATGAAACAGTCCCAGCTGAAGTCCGCCAGCGACTCTGGAGTGCAGGCATCGCGCAGCTGTGCGATGCCGGGATAGACTCCGTCGACGGTCGGGAACATCAGCATGGTGCCGACATGGTCGAGCACATCGTTCGGTATCGTCTTGCCGGCACTGGCGCCGCAGGTTTGATTCAATACCAGGCGGCGCCACCCGAGAGGCGACCAGAACGCAGGAAGCTTGGGAACCTTGGCCGGCAGGCGCTCGAGCGGGTCTTCATCGAGCAGCGCACGCACCGCGGCGGCGACGGCCGCATTCTCATAGCGTGCCGCCACCTCCATGACCAGGGATTCATGGCCCTTCGCGCGCAAGTAGCGCAGTGCCGACTTTGCGCAATCGCGCTCCTCGCCCGCCTTGCCCAGCGCCGGCGCAATCAACGCGCAAATGGCATGCTCGGGGAAGCGCAGCAGCCATTGGCGCCCCTGCGCTTGCAGCTTCTTGAGTTTGACCGCAGCGCGCGCCATCGGCGCCGCCATGCCGACAGAACCGAAGCGCGGGGCATACTCGACCCCCTGGTCGAAGCGGTGGCGCAGCATCTCCTCAAAGCCTGGAAGCGCCCGCAAGCCGAATTTGGCGAGCAGGATTTCCATGTACCTGCCACTGGCATCCACTGCACTGGAAAGCAGGTTCCAGGTTTCAACGCCCATATCCCCCGGCAGCAGCGTAATGAATGGCGGATAGAGACGCGCCCAATTGTCGCCAGGCGCGTAAAGACGCCAGGCCGCTGCCAGCGCCGTACTATCGGCGCCGGCGATGGCCAGCACCGCCTGCCTGCGGGCTTCGTCGCCAGCCGGCCCCGGGTTACGGCTGAAGCCCAGTTCCGCCACCCACACCGCAGGATCCTTGAGTGCTCGCTCGAAGGCTTCTTCCCACCATGGGGTCGGCTGGGCCCATGCTTCACGATCGACGTCATCCCATCGCTCAACCGGCGCCAGGGGCAGGGGTTGCAGGTCCAGGGGCGCAATGGCCTTCTTGCGTGGCCGCAGCCACGGAGGATTCGCCAGCACGGCCGGCAGGTCTTCAAGCGCAGCTTCTGCCAGGGAGGTACTGACCTGGCCTTGCAGGCGTTGCAGCAATGCCTGCGCCGCCGGGCTGACCCAGGGCAGCAATTGGGGGATGCTGTCGGCATTCAGGCTGACCAGCGCCGCCAGGCTGGACGACACGACCGCTCCTGACTTGCCCGGCTTTTCGCCGAGTTCCGCCAACGCAGCGATGCCAGCCAAAGGCCATTGCTGGAGCGCGGCCGCAAGGCGGGCAAGCGCGGTCTTGGTCGTGATCTCGGTGTGCCAGCGCCAATATCGAGGATCGGAAGTCCGCGCCACGGATTCAACGAGCAGCTTGATGGCATCTGGCGTGCCGATCTGGGTCAGGGCCTCGCTGACGGCATCGCGCGTGACCGCAACGCTGAACGACGAACATGCCTGCACGCCCTGTTCCGCCAGGATGCTCGCGGCCAGCATCGGGCTGCTGAAATAGCGGTCGACGTCCGGCATTTTTTCGCCCAGTACCCGTAGCAATTCCGGCTCATTGGCCGATATCAGCAATAGCGGCAAGGTCGAATGCGCAGGGCTGCCGATAAGTTCTTGTACCAAACGGTTGGACAGCTCGGGACGTTCCGGCAACTGCGCGGCCAGTGCTGCCCGGCGCAGGAGCGGGGTGGATGGCAGCGCTTTCTCGATCTTGTCGGCACAGGCTTGCCAGACCGCCTCCGGGGCATTGGACAGCTGGCGGCGCAAGGCAATTTCAACTCCGCAGAACGGCTCATGCAGGGCCAGTTGAAGGAGGCCGGTGCACTCGATGGTCGCCATCCGCTTCCCGGTCATCCGCGATAGATAGAGTCCCGCGTGCAGTTTCAGCATTGCCAAGAAAACATCGACGCAATATTCCAGCCCTTTGTGTGCAACGATGGCATCGAGCATCAACTCGCCAAACGGATGTTCGTCCCCTTTATCGCTGCGGAACAGGGAATTGTTTGACACGGCAAGCAGGACGGCATCCGACATCAGCGAACCATCCAGGGACTGCTCTTGCAGCCGCCTTGACGCTTCCACACATGCAGGACGGACCTCGGCATCGCACTTTTCGTGCACGATTTCGATGGCGTCATTCAGGCGGCGGAATATCTCCTTGGGATCGACTTGCGGGACCGGCTTTGGCGCGCGGCGCGAAGCCAGCGCCACCTGCGTCATCTTTTTCGAAATCGCCAGGGGTTCACCCTGTGCCAGCCAGGGTGGTGTCGTCATGTCGGGGAGCTCAGTACGGTGCATCAAAATCCAGTTACACAAAGAAGCGTTGTAATTTTGACTTTAACACGCGTCCGATCAGGTTAACAAGGACTCGATATCCCGCACCAGTTCACTGGCGCTGACCGGATCGAGACTGGCGATGCTACCCTCCCGCATTGTGATAGCACCGATTGCCTGCTCCGGATAGTCGTCGGTCATGCCTGCGATAATGCCGGGGTCGAGCATCAGTTCGATCACGCTGGATCCTCCCACCGGCTTGCTCAAAAATGAGACACCGCCGCCGTCCATGGACGATCCGCGGCGCCAGCCCTTGCTGGTCAGTCCCAGCACCCGGCCAGTTGCCACCACCTTGCCTTTCCATCGTTCCAGCGTCTCCGCCGCCAGCTCCCCGGCTTCGAGCCGGTAGGTCTCGCGGCCAAGCTGGGCAAAGGGTTGAAGCAACTCGTAGTCGGCAAACAGCTGGCCGAACTGCGCTAACGCCGCCTGCGGCAGTTCGAGCGGATGCGGCAGGCCGACACGGAATTCCTCGCCTGCCGGCAGCGCAGTGTCGTAATCGTCCCAGCCCGTGTAGCCGCCTTCTGCGGATACGCGGAAGCAGGTCAGCAACTTTCCGCCAGTGGCTTTCCCGTCTTCCAGCGCATAGACGCCCCAGACCAGGCGCTGCACCAGGTGCCGCACCAGCGGATGGTCGGCCAGGAACTGGCGGAAGTGCTCGGGGCGCCAGCGGCGGCCGCTGCACATCGCCTGTTCCAGGCGTGCCAGCTGCTGGCTGGCGACGGTGCGGGCATCCTTTTTCAGTGTCTTGAAACGCTCGGCTGCGGCGCTGGCCATCGCTTCGTCGTCGCTCTTCTTCGGCTTGGGAAGATCCTTCAGGCGCGTTCCGTCGCTCTCCCGGACACAGGGTTTCAGCGCTTCGTCAAAGCCGACGCGGAACTGGCGCGGGCCAAAGTCCAGCAGCATGCTGCCGTCGTCGTCCAGGCCAAGGCGGGGCGCCAGGCGGTCTTCCATTTCCTCCCTGGCCAGGCCGCGGTTTTCTGCGACCTGGTCGATCTTCTCGCGGGCCTTGACCAGCAGGCCGGTAAACTTCACTTTCTGCGCAATGTCGTTCAGCAGCATCAGCGCGACATCGCTGCCGATATCGGCCAGCACGTCGAGCGCCGCCACTGCGCGTGCATGCGACCCTTCGCCCGGCCAGGAACGGATGTAGGGAGCGAGCCGGCGCGCCGTGTCGTCATTGCCCAGCCATCCAAGTGCCGACAGGGCCCAGCTTTCCTTGGAAGGCCCGCCGGCGCTCAGCCAGGCGGTAAAACAATCCCAACTGAAGTTGGCCAGCGACTCCGCCGTACAGGCCTCCTTGAGCTGCGCAATGCCGGCGTACACGCCGTCCACTGTCGGCAAGGCCAGCATGGTGCCGATATGATCCAGCGCTTCATCCGGCAATGCCTTGCCGGCATTGGCGCCGCAGGTATCGTTCAAAACAGGGCGGCGCCAGCCAGCCGGCGCCCAGAAGTCGGGCAGCCTGGGCATTTTGGCGGGCAGCCGTTCGAGCGGATCTTCGTCGAGCATGGCGCGCACGGCAGCGGCGACTGCCGGATCCTCATAACGCCAACCGATACCGACAATCAGGGATTCATAGCCGTTTGCGCGCAGGAAGCGCAGCGCCGACAGGGCGCAATTACGCTCTTCGCCTGCCTTGCCGATCGCCGGAGCGATCAAGCCAGCGATGGCATGCTCAGGAAAGCGCAGCAGCCAGCGGCGCGCGTCGTCCTGCAGTTTCTTGAGCTTGGCCGCAGCGCGCGCGATGGGTCCAGCGAGTTCCACCGCGCCGATATACGGCGCCAGCGGCAGCATCTTGTCGAAGTGCTCGCGCATCATTGCCGCGAAACCCGGCACGGCTGCCAGGCCAAACTGGCTAAGCAGGTAATCCACGCCATAAGACTCCGCCTCGCCAGCCAGCGCATTCCAGGTTTCGAGGCCCATTTCCCTCGGCAACAACGTCAGGAAGCGGGTGCAGAGCTGTGCCCTCTCATCGCCTTCGCGGTAAAGCTGCCAGGCTTCGGCAAATTCCTCGCTGTCGGCATTGGCGATGGCTTGTGCTGCCATGCGGCGCGCTTCATCGCCGGCATATCCCGGATTGCGGCAGAACCCGAGCAAGTCCACCAGTGCTGCGGTGGACTTGCGCGCCTTGTCGAAGTCTTTCGTATGCCAGCGGTCGAGGGAAGCCCACTGTTCACGGTCGATGCCGTCCCAGTTCTCGACCGGCGCCACGGGCAAGAGCTTCAGCGCAGGCGCGGCAACGGCCTTCTTGCGGGGGCGTAGCCATGGCGGGTCAGCCAGCACGCCCGGCAGGCCTGCCAGCACCGCCGTTGGTGTCGAAGTATCGTTATTCTCGCCCAGGCGTTGCAGCACGGCCTGGGCCGCAGGACTGACCCAGGGCAGGAGTTGCTGCACGTGTCCGGGATTGGCGCGCACCAGTTTCGCCAGTTCCTCCTGCAGCATTTCGCCGTCCTTGCCACGCAGCCCGCCAAGTTCGGCCAGGGCTGCGATGCCCGCCTGCGGCCATTGCTTCAGCGCGGCCGCCAGGTGGCGCAGCGCCGTCTTGCGTTCAGCCAGCCACCACATCATGTCGTCGGCCATGCCGCGCGCCGGCGTGGCGCAATACACTTCCGCCAGCAGCTTGATGGCTTCCGGCGTTCCGACCTGGCTCAAGGCGATGGTGGCCCCGGCACTGCTTGCGACCAGCTTCAGGATCGGGACCGCGGCGACGCCCCGCTCCTGCACCACGGTCGCCACCAGCATCAAATCCGAAGTCCAGCGGTCGTCTTCGAGCAGGTCGCGGCCGAGCATGCCGTGCAGTGCCGGATCATTCGCCGTCAACAGCAGCACCGGCAGGGTGAGTGATGTCTTGCCTTTGCCGAGCGTGTGCATCAGGCGGTTCGACACTTCCGGACGTTCCGGCAGCTGCGCCGCAAGGCCGGCCCTGCGCACGGCAGGCACGTTCGGGATCGCGCGTTCGATCTTGTCCGCGCAGGCATTCCAGACCGATTCCGGCACTGAGGACAACTGCCGCCGCATGGCAACTTCGGCCGGGGAGAGGGGGTGGCGGTCGCCGAATTGGCGGGTAACCGTGCGCGTCACGCTTACCCGCCAGTCCTTGTAGTTCTTGTGCGCCAGCTTGACCTGCAAGCCCTGCATCCCGATGAAGGCATCGACGCAATATTCCAGGCCCTTGTGTTCGGCAATCGCATCGAGCACACGCTCCCCGAGTGGCGCTTCGCCCTTTTCCTGGGAGCCGTGGGCTGGATCGTTTGCGAGTGCAAGCAGGATCGCGTGCGACAGCAGCGAGCCGTCCAGCGAGCCGGTAAGCGTACTCATCCACGCATCGGCAAAGTCGGCACGCAGGTCGGGGTCAGTGGCAGCGATATCCGGTTTTTCGATCGCGCCCAGGCGCAGCAGCGCCGCTTCGGCATCGGCCTTCGGCACCGCTTTCGGGAAGCGGCGCGATGGCAAGGCCGCCGCGGCCATTTCAGGGGAAATCGAAAGCGGCACGCCCTGGGCAAACCAGGGCGGTGTCGGGCTGTTGTCGGTGAAATCGAGGCGGCGCATGAAGTCTTATTACCAAGAAGAAATATTATCTTTTCGACTATATCATGCAGGTGTGGGCCCGGCCCACACCGTTGCTAGCGCAAGGATTCCATATCCCGGATCAATTCGCTGGCCGCAATCGGGTCGAGAATGGCCAGGCTTTCCGCGGACCGGATCTCACCCCAGGCGGCGGGGGAACCCACCGTGATCACTTGCAGCGTCTGTTCCGGATACTCATCGACCATGCCCACGATGATGCCCGGATCAAGCGTCAGCTCGATCACCCTGGTGCCGGAGAGCGGCTTCTGGAAGTACCAGATACCGCCGCCGTCCTGCGCCTGGCCGCGGCGCCAGCCCTTGTTGACCAGGCCCAGCACCCGGCCGGTGGGAACCACAGCGCCTTTCCAGCGTTCCAGCTTGATGTCTGCTCGCTCTTCGGCAGCCAGGGTGTAGGTATCGCGGCCCAGTTGGGAAAACGGCTGCAGCAGCTCGTAATCCGCGAACAACTGGCCAAACTGCCCGGCGGCTTCCTGCGGCAGCTCGAGCGCATGCGGCAGGCCGACGCGGATATTCGCGCCTTCCGGAATCGGGAACACGTCGTCCTCGGCGGTGGTGTAGCTGCCATCCTCCGCCACACGGAAGCAGCCGAGCAGATTGCCGCCCGCGTTACCGCCCTCTTCCACTTCGTAGACGCCCCATGCCAGGCGCTGCACCAGGTGGCGCACCAGCGGATGCTCCACCAGGAACTGGCGGAAGTGTTCCGGCAGCCAGCGGCGGCGGCTGCACATGGCCCACTCCAGGCGCACCACCTGTTGGCTGGCGACGGTGCGGGCATCTTTTTTCAGTAGCTTGAAGCGGTCCGCTGCGGCCGGCGCCAGGGTTTCGTCGTCGGTCTTCTTCGGCTTGGGCAGGTCGGGCAAGCGCTTGCCTTCGCTGTCGCGCACATACGGCTTCAGCGCTTCATCGAAGCCGACGCGGAACTGGCGCGGGCCGAAGTCCAGCAGCACGCTGCCGTTGTCGTCCAGGCCCAGGTCCGGCGCCAGGCGGTCTTCCAGTTCCTCGGTGGTCAATTCGCGCGCCTCGGCGATCTTGTCGATCTTTTCGCGCGCCTTGTCCTGCAAGCCCTTGAACTTCACTTTCTGTGCGATGCCGTTCAACAGCATCAGTGCCACATCGGTGCCGATATCGGCCAGCACATCGAGCGCAGTGACCGCGCGCGCATGCGCCGACTCGCCTGGCCAGGTGCGGATATAAGGGGTGAGCTTGCGGGCAGTGTCGTCGGTCCCCAGGAAGCCAAGCGCCGTCATGGCCCAGCCTTCCCTGGAATTGCCGCCGATGTTCAGCCAGGCGACGAAACAGTCCCACGCGAAGCCTTCCAGCGACTCGGCAGTGCACGCTCCCTTCAACTGCGCGATGCCGGGATACAGGCCGTCCAGCGTCGGCAGCATCAGCATGGTGCCGATGTGGTCCAGCGCTTCATCGGGCAAGGCCTTGCCGGCACTGGCGCCACCGCTCTCGTTCAGCACGGGACGACGCCAACCTTGCGGCGCCCAGAAGTCCGGCAGCTTGGGCAGCTTGGCCGGCAGGCGTTCGAGCGGATCATCCTCGAGCAGCGCTCGCACCGCCGCGGCAATCACCGGGTCCCCGTAGCGCGCGGCGACGTCATGGATCAAGGCTTCGTGGCCGCTGGCGGCCATGAAGCGCAATGCCGTCAGCGCAGATTCGCGATCCTCACCCGCCTTGCCGACTGCCGGCGCGATCAGCCCGCAGGCCGCGTGCTCGGGGAAGCGCAGCAGCCATTGGCGTGCGTCCGCCTGTACTTTCTTGAGCTTGGCCAGGGCGCGCGCCATCGGCAATGCCAGGCCAACCGACCCAATGCATTTGGCGTACGACCCGACGTCGCTCGGGCGGCGCCCCATCATTGCCTCAAGTCCTGGAACGGCCCGCAGGCCCAACCTCGACAACAGGAAGGCAACTCCGTCTGTCCCCATCGCGGCACTCAAGCCGACCCAGGCATCGATGACCATCGAGTCCGGCAACAACGGCAGGTAATGCGAGTAGATCTCTCGCCACGGCGTGTCAGCTTTGTACAGACGCCAGGCTGCAATCAGGCCATTGGCGTCTGCATTGCGGATGGCTGCGCAGGCCTGGTCGTGCGCCACCTTATCCGACTCCGAGCCTTGCAAACGGAATCCAAGCGAACTAACCAGCTTGGAGACGTCTTTACGCGCTTCGGCGAATTCATCTTCCATCCACTCAATAGCGCTTCCCCATAGTTCGCGAGGGATACCGTCCCAACGCTCGACAGGGTCCAGCGGCAGCGGCTGTACCGCAATCGCTGCGGCGCCCTTCTTGCGCTGGCGCAGCCACGGCGGGCTGGCCAGCACGGCCGGCAAGTCCGCTGCCGCAGCGACCTCCAGCGGCTCACTGGCTTTTTCATACAAGCGTTGCAGCAGTTCCTGTGCAGCCGGGCTGACCCACGGCAGGAGTTGGGAAATGTATTCGGGACGCGCAATCACCAGTTTCATCATCGCCGAGCGCATCACATCCATATCCTTGCCGCGCAGCTCGCCCATTTCCGCCAGGGCTGCAATGCCGGCCAGCGGCCATTGCTGCAATGCGGTCAGCAGGCGGGCTATCGCCGTCTTGTAAGTGAGGCTGTGCCATCCCTTGCCGGCATTGGTTTTGAGCGCGACGTCAGCGAGCAAGCCAATTGCTTCCGGCGTGCCGATCTGGGTCAGGGCTTCATTCGCAGTGTCGTTAAACTTGATCAGATCGAGGATCGGGCAGGCATCCACACCGCGCTCCTGCAGGACGGTGGCGGCCATCATCGGCCCGCTGGTCCAGCGGCTGTAAGGTCCAAAGGTCTTGTTCAGCAAACCTGGTAGTTCAGGATCGGTGCCGCTCAGCAGAAGCACCGGCCAGGTCACAGGAAGCGCCCCATTGACCCGATCGCGCACCAGGGCGATGGACAACTCGGGCCGCTCCGGCAGTTGCGCGGCCAGGCAGGCCTTGCGCACGCGCGGGACGCTCGGGATCGCGGCCTCGATCTTGTCCGCACAGGCTTGCCAGACTGCCTCCGGCGCCGACGACAATTGGCGGCGCAAGGCAAATTCGGCTGGCGATACAGGCTCGCTATCGCCAAGCTCGCGGGTGACCATGCGCGAAAGGCCTACCTTCAAGGTTCGCCCCACCCACTCGGCCTCTACCTGGAAATGCTGCAGTTCGATGAAAGCGTCGACGCAATGCTCCAGGCCTTTGTGCCGGGCAAGGGCATCGACCATCAGCTCGGAGATTGGCTTTTCCGACCAGTCCTCATGGCTGCGCGAACGATTGCAGCACAGTGCCAGCAAGATCGCGTCCGACAGCAGCGAACCGTCCATGCTGCGCGCCTTCAGGCGCTCCAGCGCTTCCGCAAACGCATCGCGCAGGTCGGCATCGGTGGCATCGAAATCCGGCGCCGGGACGTTGGCCGCGCGGTTCAATACGGCCTGCACGTCGACCTCGGGCACCGCTTTCGGGAAGCGGCGCGAAGGCAAGGCGGCCGCTGTCATCTTGCGGGAAATCGCCAGTGGCACGCCCTGCAGCAGCCACGGTGGCGTGGTCGAAGGATCAGCCGCTTCGACCGGCTCTCGCGCTGGCACAGGTGCTCGTGCTGGTGCTGGTGCTGGCGCATCGGCAACAGCAGCTGGCTTTTCCGCTTTGGGTTTGGATTCCGTTGCCGGCTTGGGCGCGGACTTGCCGATTGATGCGGTGGGCGCCACCCCTGCTTCGACATAGCCCTTGCCGGTCTTTTCGGCAATGAGCTTGGCCATCGCCGCCGTACATTTGGCATCGTCTGCGAAGGACTTGGTCTGGCTCTGGCCCTGGGTGCCGATTTTGCCCCAGCGTACGTTCAGATCAGAGCCTTCCTGCTCAACTTCCCAGAATTTGTTCGAGCTGTTGTCAGCGAATTCAAAGCGGCGCATCGTAGTTCATTACCCAAGAGAAATGTTATATTTTCGACTATAACACGTGGGTTTTGGCACGGCCAGCCTGTTCGCCGCTACGAGTTCCGTGGACTCAGGTTGCCGGCGATCGAATGCCACTGCTGCCGGTGTTCCATGTACCTTGCGAGGCCTTGTGCGAAGAAGGTCTTTTCCTCGATATCCATTTCCCCGGGCAGGTCGTCGCGCAAGGGATCCTGGTAATCGTCCGGCCACTGCGACGCTTCCAGCACTGCATAGACTGACTTCTCGTCGAGCCATCGCATCGCGTGGGCCTGCTCGTTGGCGTCGGCCAATGAAGCCAGTGCCGCCACGCGGTCCAGCCCCAACTCGTAATAGCGAGGATCGACACCGTAAAAGAACTCGGCAGGCTTATGCTCAAGAATGTCGCGGAATTCCGAGCGGTAGTCCAGCAAACGCAGCTCCAGCGCACGCTTATGCGCATCAACCGTTACCGCATCCGCCAGGACCTTGCCATGCTTCAGGATCCTTGCCGCACGTATCCAGGTCGCGCGGTGGTTATTGCCATCACGCAGAAGGCCAAGGGCCTGGCTGTAAGCCTGGATGCTGGCCTCAAGATTGAACAGGGAGCGGCGCTCGGCCACCTCCTCGTCGTCCTTCGTCGCCTGGATCGCCATGTCCTTTTTCTGCAGGTAGAGCGTGAGCAGGATGCCGGCAAAACCCAGGCTGGAGAACAAGGCGTTCAAGGCGCCGAAGGTATCGCCGATCTGCCCGCGCTCACCTAAGCCAAGCTTGCTGAAGCCATCGGCTGGAATCACCCACAGCGCGAAGCCGGCATAAACCACGATAACTATTAGGAAGAGGGGTATTGCTATCTTTCTCATCAAGGCTATTCCTGTGCAGTATCCAATTCACTCGGCCAACAGAAATGCTGAAGCCATGAAATTCTGTTCGCGCTCAGATATTTTTAGCGCCGTGGCCACTTTTCGCCACTGTCTGACAACATTCACACAATGCTTCATGATCGCGAACGCGTCATCATCAGCTACACGAAAGTAATGTGCTACCGAGAGCACGAGGTCGATGTCGAGTGCATTGTCACTCTCGCTAATGTTCAGTTTAAGGCCTGCCGATCCCGGTACGGGATTCATGTCATACGCAGCGGATAGGCGCCAGCCTTGCCCGGGCTTCAGGATGAATCCATGATTGCGCAAGTGGTCATCCGTATTTGAAACCAGTACATTGAACAGAATCCTCGTCCAAAGCTCCTGCAGATCGGCATTCGTCTGCGCCCCATGATCGATTAATACCCGGGCCAGCTCCAAATAGCTGACGTCAGCATCGTCGCCATCGCTGTGGCCCGTGAGCGTCATTGCTGATGCAAAGTGCAGGCGACGCCCTTGGGCGGTGCGGTCAAAACGCCGAACCAGAAAGGTATGGCGGGAACTTGCGAACTGCCTGGCAAGGCTTGCCGGAACATTCAGTCCGCACTGCCGTGCCAAAGTCTGTACCACCAACTCCCAGGCGCCAACATTTCCCTCATCGCGTAAGCTCGGAAACTTTGCAATCCATAGACGTCCGTCCGGATCAATCACACTTGCTTTTGGTCGAGCGCCGCCAAGCGATCCTCCTGGCGCAATCAACATTCTCAACCACTCACTTCCTGCTGGCTCAGTATTATCGTGATCGCGTTCCAGGGCTGCCACTGCAGCCTCCAGCTCACGCAGCTGTACAAACGGCGGCGCGGCCACGTGCGATCTGTTATCGAGAAAATCGCCATCATTTCCAATGCGGAATCGAAGACCTCCTACCCGAAATTCATCGTGAACGCCAAGAAGATAGTCGGACTCGACGAGCCGCCGCTTTGGGTCTTCGATGCCTGCACGCTGATCACGCTCCAAGCGGCGTTTCATCAACAGCCGCCCCCATCTGTCTGGACTCGCGTCAGCAAATATGCCGAAGGTCTGTCCATGAGCGGGATGCTGCCGCCCGTCATGGAAGCCCAGCCGCGGATCCAAAGAAACGCTCGCTATGTGCTGATTCGATAATGCATCCGAATCAAACTCGAACTCAAAGACTTCGTTACCTCCCCCAGCGTGGGCATGCAACGTGCCCAACAGGCTCGGGTTGGGGAGAGGTTCCCAATCTGCGTAAACGGAGATGCTTTTGGTCACGGTCAATCGGCTTTCTTGCCAACTGGAGGAGAGGAGCTGATCAGGTCCGCTAACGATTCAGCGCTGGAAAAGCCGCCGCGTTCGATCCAGTTGCCGGCTGAAGCCGGACTCGAGGTTCCTGGGAAGGACTTATCAGCATCCTGCCTTGTCCTATTGGCGTTTTCCAGCGAAGCCGATTCCATGATCTGCTTCACTCGATTACCGGGTGATTCGCTCAGCACTCTCTTGATCTGCTCGATGGGAAGCGTGGCAGACAATTTCTTTAACTGTTCGCTCGGTAACAGCTCCACGACTTCCTTCAATCTTGCGCTGGGCAACTGCTCATATACTTTGCGCAGTTGGCTAAGAGGCAGGCCATCCAGCTGTTCCCGTAGAGCTTCATTAGGCAGGGATGCAATGCGATTAGTGATCCGACTGCTCGCTGCGCCAGCGGCGGCATGCAGTCCCTCTTTGTCGCTATCCAGCTGTTCTCGCCTGCGTGACTTTTTATGCAAGGGAATGTCCTGAAGCTCACGCCCTACGGCATCTGCCTTGGCAAGCAAGCCAAGATCGCCTTCAAGTCCCAACACCTGCATTACTGCAAGGTACGCCCCAATTGTCACACCAGAGCCCCCGTGCTCAACAGCGCGAAGCGTCATGGGCGCCATGCCTGCACGTTCAGCAACCTGCTTTGCTGTCAGCTTACGGCGTAAGCGGGCTAGGCGCAGCCTCGCGCCGAATTCGCGCAGCAGCGCATCGGACGCAGGGAGCAATGATGAGATAGTTTTGGCCATGATGCCATTATTCTAGCTTAAATCTCGGCTTATGCTCAAAATAATGGCATTACGTTGCCTTTAGCAGCGATTTAGCTAGTATTCCGTACGAAGAACAGAAGAAAAGCTAAAATAATGGCACATTAGGGCGAATAGCCTTTACTCCCGACCTCCCGAAATTGAAAAAGCCCCGCAACTTCAATGAGTTGCGGGGCTTTTTTACAACTAGCTCAGGGGCATGCGTCAGAACGGGATGTCGTCATCCATGTCCGAGAAGTTCGGCGCTGGGCGCGGTGCCGGGCGTGGTGCCGGAGCAGGTGCAGCTTGTGGACGTGGAGCCTGGCGTGGAGCTGGTGCATCGTAGCCCATGTCATCGCCACCGCCCATGCCGCCACCCATGCCGCCGGCATCGCCACGGCCGCCCAGCATCTGCATGTTTTCAGCGATGATGTCGGTTGCGTACTTTTCGACGCCGTCTTTATCCGTGTATTTGCGGGTCTGCAGGCGGCCTTCCACGTAGACGGAAGAACCTTTTTTCAGGTACTGGCCGACGATTTCAGCCAGGCGGCCGAAGAAGGAAATACGGTGCCACTCGGTCAGCTCTTTCTGTTCGCCGGTGTTGCGGTCTTTCGAACGATACGAAGTAGCTACGGCGATGTTGGCAATCGCGTCACCGCTAGGCATGTAGCGGATTTCCGGATCGCGACCCAGATTGCCGACGATGATCACTTTGTTGACAGATGCCATTTATGAAACTCCTGAAGTGGAACGGGGGCTGTTTCCGACGGCCCCAAAACCACGGAGTTTACCCTAAATTAATATTCGCTCAAATATAGCGGGACCTGACGCAGCTCAATTTGTTGTCGGGTTAGCCCGCGGCGGCTTCAGCAGACGGAGGGCGATCACCAGGGCGCAGGAAACCGCGCCGCAACCGGCCAGGTACACCGTGTTGACGCCATGCTGGCCAGCCAATGCACCAGCCAGCGGGCCAGTCAGCCCCAGCGAAATATCGAGGAAGGCGACATAGGCACCCATCGCCGCGCCGCGGCTTTGCGGCGGGGTACGCTTGACTGCTTCCACGCCGAAACCAGGGAAGGCCAGCGAGTAGCCGAAGCCGGTCAGCGCGGCGCCGACGTACACCAGCATTGGCGCCGAGGCCTGCCAGATGCACAGCTGCCCGATCGCCTCTATCAGTACGCACACCAGGGCCACGCGCGCGCCGCCGATCTTGTCCGGCAGGTGGCCGAACAGCAGGCGTGCGCCGATGAAGGCGGCACCGAAGGCGGTGAACGCCAGCGACGGGCTGCCCCATTCCCTGGCGGTGAACAGCAGCGAGATAAAGGCGGTAATCACGCCGAAGCCGACGCTGGAGAACGCCAGCCCCATGCCCGGCCACCAGACCGCGCCCAGCACCTTGTAGAACGGGATGCGGCGCGCACTGGCAGGCGGCAGGCCCTCGATACCAGCCAGTACCACCAGCGCCAGTACCGGCGCCAGCATGCCGGCATACGCGATGCCCTGGAAGCCAGCCTGCTGGTACAGCGCCATCCCGGCCGGCGCACCGGCGGCATAGGCGCCATACATCGCAATGCCGACCCAGGCCATGACCTTGCCGGCGTTCTGCGGGCCGGCCAGGCCCACGCCCCAGCTCAAGGCGCCGGTCACGATCAGGCTTTCGGCTGCACCGAGAAGGATGCGGCCGGCGATCAGCACTGCGACCGATGCCTCGGGCTGCGCAACCATCGGGAGGGAGGCGAGGTAGACCAGCGCGGAGGCGACGGCCAGCACGAAGCCGGTCATCACGGCGCGTTTGGAACCGCGCGTGTCGCACAATCCACCGGCCCAGGCACGCGTCAGCAGCGCCGCAACGAACTGGGCGCCGGCGACGACGCCGACCATCAAGGTGCTCAGGCCAAGGCGGTCATGCACGTGCAACGGCAGCGCCGGCAACGCGATGCCGATGGCCAGGAAGCTGGCGAACACCGCCAGCACGATAGGGAAAATCCTTGGGACGACATTGACGGCCGGCGGGACGGCTGCCGCAGCGGGAGAAGCAAAATCTTTAGGTGGGCTCATACAGAATCTTTCATGGTTGACAATGAATTCCGGGAATGCGAGCATTTGCTCACATACAGCCAAAATTTTAGAATCAACAACATCCCGCGAAAACTCGCATTCAAAAGCGCCCATGGTCGAGATCCCGCAACCCCGAAAAGCCCCGCGCCAGGCGCGCTCCCGAGCCACCGTCGAAGTGATCCTGGAGGCGACGGCTCGCATTTTTTCCGAGCACGGCTACGCCGGAACCAACACCAATTTGATCGCGGAGAAGGCAGGCATCAGCATCGGCTCGCTCTACCAGTACTTCAAAAACAAGGACACATTGATCGCGGCGCTGCACCAGCGCCACGCGGAACAGGTGCAGCAAACGGTGGAAGAAGTGCTGGCGCGGCCCTTCGATCCGACGCTGGCCGGGCATATCGGCGCCCTGGTGCAGGCGCTGCTGGCGGCCCACCTGCTGGAGCCGGAACTGCACAAGATGCTGGAGCTGCAATTCCCCTATTTCGATGCGCCGCAGTCGGAAAACGAAGCCGACCAGGGCATCTTCAAGCGCGTGCGCGCGTTGCTGGAAGATTGGCGAAGCGACATCGCGCCGCCCAACCTGGACCTGGCCACCTGGGTTGTCCTGCAAATCATGGAATCGATGGTGCACGCGGCCGTGATCGACGCGCCAGGCTTCGAAATGGCCGACATCGAGGCCTCGATCACCAGCGCCGTCATGGGTTACCTGACGTACCGCACAAATACTGGTAATATGTACAGTATTTGACGCTGGGCTTGGTGTATCGAGGGCGCGGCGCAAGAATTCATTCGACGCTATAGTATCGGGCTGACCCCGAAAGGTACCCACGCATGGAAGAGATCCGCATCCGCGGTGCGCGCACGCACAACCTGAAAAACATCAACCTCGACCTGCCACGCAACAAGCTGATCGTGATCACCGGCTTGTCCGGCTCCGGCAAGTCGTCGCTGGCGTTCGACACCCTGTACGCAGAAGGCCAGCGCCGCTATGTCGAATCGCTGTCGGCCTACGCGCGCCAGTTCCTGCAGCTGATGGAAAAGCCGGACGTGGACATGATCGAGGGCCTGTCGCCGGCGATTTCCATCGAACAGAAGGCCACCTCGCACAACCCGCGTTCGACTGTCGGCACCGTGACCGAGATCCACGACTACCTGCGCTTGCTGTACGCGCGCGTCGGCACCCCTTACTGCATCAACCACCCGGACCACGCGCTGGCCGCGCAGTCGGTATCGCAGATGGTGGACGCCGTGCTGGCCATGCCCGAAGGTACCAAACTGATGATCATGGCGCCGGTTGTGGCCAACCGCAAAGGCGAACACGCCGACCTGTTCGAGGCCATGCAGGCCCAGGGCTTCGTGCGCTTCCGCGTGCAGAGCGGCACCCACGACGCCAAGATCTATGAAGTGGACGAGCTGCCGAAGCTGAAGAAAACCGAGAAGCACACCATCGACGTGGTAATCGACCGCGTAAAGGTGAATGCCGAAATCAAGCAGCGCCTGGCTGAGTCCTTCGAAACCGCGCTGCGCCTGGCCGACGGCCGCGCCGTCGCCTACGAAATGGACACCGGCGCCGAGCACGTCTACTCGAACAAGTTCGCCTGCACCACCTGCGGCTACTCGCTGCAGGAACTGGAGCCGCGCCTGTTCTCCTTCAATAACCCGATGGGCGCCTGCCCTGAGTGCGATGGCCTGGGCCATATCGAATTCTTCGACCCGCGCCGCATCGTCGCCTTCCCCAACCTGTCGCTGGCTTCCGGCGCTGTGAAGGGCTGGGATCGCCGCAACCAGTTCTACTACTCGATGCTGGCAGCGCTGGCCGCGTACTACGATTTCGAACTCGACACGCCGTTCGAACAGCTGCCGGCGAAAGCGCAGGACGTGGTGCTGCACGGCTCCGGCAAGACCGCCATCCCGTTCACCTACATGAATGAGCGCGGCAAGGCCGTGGTCAAGGAACACACCTTCGAAGGCATCGTCAACAACCTGCAGCGCCGTTATCGCGAAACCGATTCGATGGCGGTGAAGGAAGAGCTGGCGAAGTTCATCAACGAGAAGAAGTGCCCGAGCTGCGAAGGCGCGCGCCTGCGCGTGGAAGCACGCCACGTGAAGATCGGCACCGGCAAGCAGGAACGCGCGATCTACCAGATCGCCGAGAAGCCGCTGCGCGATACCTTGTCATTCTTCGAGCAGCTGAAACTGAAGGGCGCGAAAAAAGACATCGCCGACCGCGTGATCAAGGAAATCGTCTCGCGCCTGACCTTCCTGAACAATGTGGGCCTGGATTACCTGTCGCTGGACCGCAGCGCCGACACCCTGTCGGGCGGCGAAGCCCAGCGTATCCGCCTTGCGTCGCAGATCGGCTCCGGCCTGACGGGCGTGATGTACGTGCTGGATGAGCCGTCCATCGGCCTGCACCAGCGCGATAACGACCGCCTGATCGACACCCTGAAGCACCTGCGCGATATCGGCAACTCGGTGCTGGTGGTGGAGCATGATGAAGACGCCATCCGCACCGCCGACTACGTGGTCGATATGGGCAAGGGCGCCGGCGTGCATGGGGGCGACGTGATCGCTTCCGGCTCGCTGAAGGACATCCTGAAGTCGAAGGAATCGCTGACCGCGCAATACCTGAGCGGCAAGCTGAAAATTGAAGTGCCGAAAAAGCGCCACAAGGCCGACCCGCAGCGCCAGCTGACCATCACCGGCGCCACCGGCAACAACCTGAAAAAAGTTTCGCTCAGCCTGCCGGTCGGCCTGATGACTTGCGTGACCGGTGTTTCCGGTTCCGGCAAGTCGACCCTGGTCAACGACACCCTGTACCCGGCCCTGTCGCGCCACCTGTTCGGCTCCCAGACCGAACCGGCACCGCACGAATCGATCAGCGGCCTGGAACACTTCGACAAAGTGATCTCGGTCGACCAGGCGCCGATCGGCCGCACCCCGCGCTCGAACCCGGCCACCTACACCGGCCTGTTCACGCCGATCCGCGACCTGTTTGCCACCGTGCCTGTCGCGAAAGAGCGCGGCTACTCGGCTGGCCGTTTCTCCTTCAACGTCAAGGGCGGCCGCTGCGAAGCCTGCCAGGGCGATGGCGTGATCAAGGTCGAAATGCACTTCCTGCCGGACGTCTACGTACCTTGCGACGTCTGCCACGGCAAGCGCTATAACCGCGAGACGCTGGAAGTCCACTACAAGGGCAAGAGCATCACCGAAGTGCTGGACATGACGGTGGAAGACGCGCACGAATTCTTCAAGGCCGTGCCGGTCATCGCGCGCAAACTGCAAACCCTGCTCGACGTGGGCCTGGGCTACATCAAGCTGGGCCAGAGCGCCACCACGCTGTCCGGCGGCGAGGCGCAGCGCGTCAAGCTGTCGCTGGAACTGTCCAAGCGCGACACGGGCCGCACGCTGTATATCCTGGACGAGCCGACCACCGGCCTGCACTTCCACGATATCGACTTGCTGATGAAGGTGATCCACCGCCTGCGCGACCACGGCAACACCCTGGTCATCATCGAGCACAACCTCGACGTGATCAAGACTGCCGACTGGATCGTCGACCTCGGTCCTGAAGGCGGCGCCGGCGGCGGCCAGATCATCGCCAGCGGCACGCCGGAAGAAGTGGCGGCCAACCCGGCCAGCGTGACCGGCAAGTACCTCGGCCCCCTGCTGAAGAAGAAGTAATGAGCCTGCATTCCGTCAAACACTTCCTGGCGCAACACGCGCCGGACCTGGAAGTCATCGAACTGGCGGAAAGCACCGCGACCGTGGCACTCGCCGCGGCCGCGCACGGCGTCGAGCCGGGGCAGATAGCCAAGACGCTGTCGCTGCGCATGAAGGAAGGCATTGTGCTGGTCGTCACGCGCGGCGATGCACGGCTGGACAACAAGAAGTTCAAGGCCCACTTCGGCGCCACCGCACGCATGCTGGGCGCGGATGAAGTGGAAGCGCTGACTGGCCACCCGGTTGGCGGCGTCTGTCCCTTCGGCCTGCCCGGGCCGATTCCCGTCTATTGCGATGTTTCGCTACGCGAGTACACGGAAGTGATCCCGGCGGGCGGCGCGATCAATGCCGCCGTGCGCATCTGCCCTGAACGCATGGCGACGCTGACTGGCGCGCAATGGATTGATGTCGCGCTGGCGCCAGCCTAGCTGCTGCATCCTACTCCTGCGGCAGCGGATACTGCTTGCCGTCGTAACGCAGCAGCTGGGTAGCAGGCTTCGTCTCCTTCTGGTTTGATTTGCGCGTGACGAGAAGATCCGCAAAGCCCTTGGTTCGCGTTGCAGCGATGCCGATGGTGTAGTCGAAACGCTCGATGTCAGGTTCAGGCGCGGGTTCGCCATCTTTTCCTGGTTCCCACTGCATTTCGCCCATATAGCTCCAGCGGGAAACCGGCATTTCGGAAAGCACCGGCCGGATCGCGGAGCCTTCGCGCACATACAAGGTGCGCATTGGGCCGTAGCCGCCTTCCGCATAACGCGGCGAATACGTGTTGATATCGACGCCGAATGCGCGCAGGCCTGGCTGCAGTTGATAGCGCGCTGTATCGATCCTGATGCCGTCGACGTACCGCATGATGGCGTCTTCTTCGACGACACTCCAATTGCTGGCAACAACCCTGCCCTGCGCCCTGTCAAGCAGGGCGACAAGCAGCCGCTTGCCGTCTTGCTTCCCGCCTTCGTAGACGAAGACGCCAATGACGTACGGCTCCTTTCCGGGCCACGATTTGCAGGCGCTGGCAATGGCTGACTGTTCGTCTTCGCTGGCTTTGCGTTTTCCAGTCTCCTTCAGGAAAACGGCAGCCAGTTCAAGTTCCGGCTCGCTGCAGGCCTGGGATTCGGCCAGGGCCGGCAGCGCAATCATGGCCAGTACAGCCGTGCTCACGGCGCGCTTCAGGTTCATGTCTATCCTCTACAAGAAAGTGCCTGTAAGGATAGACAATGCGCTCCCGGCTGTCACTAGGCCGCGCGGCGCGCTGCTGCCAACCAGCGTTCCAGCTGCGGGAAGCGATCATAGCCCCAGAACGGCTCGCCGTCCGCCAGCACGAAAGGTACGCCGAACACACCCTTGGCCAGTGCATCCTCGTTGCCCTGCTTGAATTGCGCCTTGATCACAGGGTCTTCCAGGCCCGCGAGGAAGGCCGAGCCGTCGATGCCCTGGCTCTCCGCGATCCCCAGCAGGACCGCCTTGTCCGCAATATCCACGCCATCGGCGTAATAGGCCTGGAAGCAGGTACGCGCAAACGACACCGCCGCATCGTCACCATGGTTGGCGCGCACCCACAACATGGCGCGCCCCGGTGCGATCAGCATCTGCGGGAAGGCGCCGGAGGGATTGAAGGGAATGGCCTCCTCCTGCGCCGTGCGCTGCATATCGCGCGTGACGTATTTCCATTTGACCGGCACCACCGGCGACGGCAGCACCCCGGTTACTTGGGTCAGCGCCGGCAGCAGCACCGGATGCCACCTCACGGTAGCGCCATTGGCGGCCGCCAGCCATTCGATGCGGCGCGCGGCAAAGTAGGAATAGCCCGAAGCGAAATCAAAGTAGAAGTCGAGGACCATGGCCGCTCCCTAATAGTTTTCGCCGAAATCGCTATTGTTCTTCGGCAGCCCGCGCAGGATGCCCCACAGGCTGCTATGGCTCATGAAGTAGATGCCAACCGGCACCAGCAAAAGTAGGAATCGCATTTCTCTCTCCAATTTCGCACACCCGTGCGAAGCTTGCTTAAAAAAAGGCCGCAGGCGAACCCGCGGCAACCCAAATCACAAGTCGTTGAAACTCTTGTACGTCGAAATCAGGCGGTTATACGCACGCTGCGCATGGCGCGGCGACTGCTCGTCACGCAGGAAGCGGGCATCGTGCAGCAGGCCCACTACCAGGCTGTAAATCTCGAACACCAGTTGCTCGGGTTCGGTGTCCGGCCTTAGCTGGCCGGCTTCCATCGCCTGCAGGATGGTCTTGCGCAGCGAAGCGCGCCATGCCAGCGCACCTTGCGCCAAGCGGTCGCGTACCGCACTGCCTTCGTAATCGTCAAACTCGAAAGCGCCCGCCGTGTACAGGCAGGACGTGCGCAGTGCCTCGTCTGCAGCACGCTGGAACCAGGCAGCTACCTGGGCCTGCAGCCGGGGCAAGCCGCGCGGCAGCGACAGCGTCGGCATGAATACCTCGGCGGCAAAGCGGCGGTCGTATTCGTCCAGCACCGCGCACTGCAACTGCTCCAGCGAACCAACGCGCGAAAACACCCCGCTCTTGCTGATGCCGGTGCGCTTGGCGATCTCGCCCAGCGACAGCTTGCCGATGCCTTCCGCCGCTGCCATTTCCATGGCGGCGTCGAGGATGGTGGCGAAGGTCGCCTCGCTTTTTGCGGTCAGGGTGTCCATGTGGCGAACTTTAGCACAGCTGTGCGAAATTACAAGCGATTTATGGTTGGCATTTTGAGTTGATTATTCTGCAAACACGATTACAGTTGCGGACTGGACATCATCGACTGGAGAAATCATGCATCAACCCCGGCGCCATGACTACTCCGCGTATGTTCCATCAGGCCAGCACACTGGCCGATGGCCGCATCCTGGTCACTGGCGGAGCAGGCAGCCTGTCCGCAGCGCCGCTGGCAAGTACTGAAATCTATGACCCGTCCACCGGCATCTTCATGCCGATGGCGCCGATGCTGGTCGCCAAACGCGAACACGCCGGACTGGTGCTTACGTGCTGACATTCAGCCAGTAAAAATCGGGCCTTCAGACGGCGGGAACCCCGCCGTCTGCCTCCGCGCCTGCGCCCTTGGCGCGGGCGCGCGAAATATCAAAACTGAATATTTCGTTATTCTTTTTAATTGACTATTTCACAAATACATATAGAGTTGTGCCTCAGAAATATTCTGAGGAGAAAAGTTTTGTACCCCACACCCTTGCGTCACCTCGCAGCCGCCGCTTTGCTGGCCTGCGCTACCCTGTCCGCCCAAGCCCAGGTTTCGACCGGCACCATGACCGTGCCGCGCAAGCTGCATCAGACCAGCCCCCTGCAGGATGGACGCATCCTGGTGACTGGCGGCACGCCTTTGCCTGGCAGTACCGTCTACGCCAGCACGGAGATTTTTGATCCCGTTACCGGACAATTTACGCCCGCCGCGCCTATGCTGACTGCGCGCCAGGAGCATGGCGCCGTCACCATGCAAGATGGCCGCATCCTGGTGGCCGGCGGTGTGTCACTCAACAACGCCATGACCAACTCGGCGGAAATCTTCGACCCCGCCACGGGAAGCTGGAGCGCCACCGGCAATATGAACACACAGCGCTATCGCACCATTGCACGCTTGCTGCCGGACGGTCGCGTGATGGTGATGGGCAAGGATAGCTACTCGACCGGCAGCTTTGCCGACATCTTTGATCCAGCAACCGGCACCTTCACCAAGACTGGCAATTACGTCGACAATTCCGGCTGGCACGGCCTGATCGTACTGGCCGACGGCCGCGTAATGAAAGTCGGCGGCCAGGCCAGCACGGCCACCGGTCCCTATTATCCGTACAGCACGCGAGCGGAAATCTGGGATCCGGCCACCAACCAGTGGACTGCTACCGGCCCGATGGCGGTTGGGCGCTCGGGAATACAGCCGATACTGCTGGCAGACGGCAAAGTCCTGGTGGCGGGCGGCCGCAACACCATGACCCTCAACAGCACGGAAATCTATGATCCCGCCACCGCGACATTCAGCGCTGGCCCGAATATGCCAACAGGATTTGAGCCCCAGGCGGCGGCCATGCTGCCAAACGGCGATGCGCTCTACCTTGCGGGCTTCCAGCGCCAGCTGATGCATTACCGGGCGGCTGATGCGCGCTGGAGCCTGACCGGCGCGCAACGCACCAACGCGGTCGATTCGGCCTTGTCGCGCTTGCCGGATGGGAATGTCTTGATTTCTGGCGGGTCTACCCTGAACGATGCAACGAACTACGCCGCAGTCTGGGACCAGGCCTGTGCCGGCCAGGTCGCGGGCATAGTAGGCAGCACGCAAACCGTCGGCAGCGACGGCGGCGCAGTGAATTTCACCGTGACGGCCTCGCCAGGATGCCGCTTTGAAGCGGCCAACCTGCCGGCCTGGCTGACCCTCGCCGGCAGCAACCCGCTACAAACGCCGGCCAGCGGCCCTGCTACCGTTACCTTCACGGCGGCCGCCAACCAAACTGGCGCTGCGCGCAACGGATCCTTCCTGTTGGCCAACGAAACCGTGACCGTGATGCAGGCAGCTTCCGCAAACTGCACTTCCACGCCGACCGTATCGCCGGCAATCAGCACGCTGACGCGCAGCGGCGGCACCGGCTATCTGAACGTAACAGCCAGTGCCGGCTGCCCTTGGACAGTCTCGGCCATGCCAAGCTTTGTCACCGTGAAAGGAGCAAGCAGCGGCACCGGCAACGGCTATATCACTTACTCGGCTGCTGCCAACCCCGACACGGCGGCACGCAGCGGCTCCGGGCAGATCACCTCGCTGGGCCAAGCGACCGTATTCTCCTTCACGCAGGATGGCGTTCCCTGTCCGACCGCACCGACGGTCACCTTGAACTCTTCCAACTTCCCTGCTGCGGGCGGCACGGTGAGCGGCAGCGTCAACGCACCGGCCACCTGCAACTGGAACATCAGCTTGCCAAGCTGGGCCGCAGTAACGGCTAGCAATAGCGGCAATGCCAGCGGCAGCGGCAACAGCCCGATTGCCATCACTGCAGCAGCCAACACGGGCGCTGCCCGCAACATTTCCGCCGCCGTATCGGGTCCGGGCGCCTCCTCCAGCTTCACCCTGAGCCAGGAAGGTTCTCCTTGCCTGAACTGGACCATCAGCCCGACCAGTCTTGCCATTCCGGCGGCCGGCACCAGCAGCAGCTTCACGGTGACGGCACCCGGCAGCTGCACCTGGAACTTGAGTGGATTGCCGTCCTGGCTGACCCTCACCAGCCCCGGCACCAGCAGCGGCAGTGGCAACGCCACCCTCGGCTTCACCGTGGCGGCCAACACGGGTGCGGCGCGCAGTGCCACCGCAACCATGTCCGGCTCCGGCCCGGCGCTGTCGGTCAACCTGAGCCAGGCATCGACCCAGGTAACGTCCTGCAGCACGCCAATCACCAGTGGTAGTCCGGTCAGCGGCTTGCTCAAGTCGAACGGTTGCCCGGCGGGTGCGCGCGGCAGCAGCTATTACGTCGACCGCTATACCTTCTCTGGTACGGCCGGCAAGGTCGTGACGATCGCCATGTCGTCATCGAGCTTCGACACATACCTGTACCTGCGCGACCAGGCCGGCAATGTGGTCAAATCGGATGATGACGGCGGCGGCGGCACCAACTCGCGCATCAGCTTCAGCTTGCCATCCACCGGCACCTACACCATCGAAGCTACCAGCTACGGCAGCAATGCGACCGGTGCCTACAACCTGACCTTCACTCAGTAAGGATCAGGACTCCAGACGGCGTACATCTCGCCGTCTTCCTCTACGCCTGCCTCAATGAAACTGCAGGCGGCGTAGAGGTCCTTCGCCACGGCATTATCGGGACGGTAGCTGGTCCAGATGCGCTGCACATCCCCATGCTTCTGGATTTCCGCCAGCGCCAGGTCGACCGCGCGGCGGCCATGCCCCCTGCCCTGGTAGCGGCGGTCCACCATCAGGTGGAAGATCGCGTAATCGCCCGGTTCTTCTTCGGCGCCGGGAGCGGCGTACATCAGGAAGCCGACCACGCCGTCCTTGTCGGCGATGGCGCGGCAATGGTAGTTCGGGTGGAAGCTGGCTTCTGCAATCGCGTACATGGTGTCCGACGCATGGTCCTGCTGGTGATCATGCAGTTCCAGTTCAGCGATGTTGGCGAAATTCTCCTTGGTGACCACGTGCAGGTTGGTGGTGATCCATTTCCTCAGGAAGCGTTGATATGGTCTCATTAATGACTCCTTCTTCTTCGTTACAGCTCTAGTACTGCATTCATTTCGCCATCCTCGTCGACGTCGGTTTCGACGAAGCCCATGCTGGCGTAAAGCTCTTTAGCCCTGTTGTTGTCCGGCTGGTAGCTGATCCAGATCTTGCGCACGCCGCCGCGCGCACGGATCTCGGCCAGCGCCATATGCAGCGCCTCGCGGCCATAGCCCTTGCCCTGGTGCAGGATGTCCACCATCAGGCGCCATACGCCGAACTCGCCGGGGTGGCCCTCCAGTTGCAGGTCGACATACATCAGGAAGCCAACCGGCTCGCCGCCGGCGTAGATGCCGCGCGGCTGCATCTCCGGATAGAAGCTGGCTTGTGCGATCGAATAGGCGTTGCTGGCGATGTAGTCGCGCTGGTAGTCCAGCAGCCGCAAGTCGGTGATGTCGTCGAAGTTCTGTCGCGTGACAGCTTTGAGTTGGATCTCCATGATTCCTTTCCTCCTTGCGCCGGGACCAAAAAAACAAAAACCCCGGCAAGTATCCTTACCGGGGTTTTTGTCGTGGGACGTCCGGCTCGGGGGTGGCGATTTGCCAGCAGCCCCGAGCGCACGCGCATCAGGGCTATCTGGTGTGCTTAATGCAGGTGATAGCGAAATTGCGCATGACTGTCCTTTCTTAATCTGGGTTATGAAACTAACGAGCGCTGATTCTGCGCTCTGCGCGAATGTAGTGTCAAGAAAAACTTTGTATAAATATCCACCCGATGCACTTGTTCAGGACAGCGTCGCATTTAGCGCGTGACCATCCGTGCTCCACTGATCGCGCAGGTTTGCTACCGTCAATCCATGATGAGCGTCTACAAGCTTGCGCTACCGCTGCTGCTGGCCTTCCATGGGCTCGCCGCTGCGGCCGAGCCCAGCCGTATCAGCGTGCAGACGCTGGCAGCGGGCAAGGAAGTTGCGCGCATCATGCTGCCGATCGGGCAGCAGCACAATGTGCAGGTGGAGGCAAACCAGGTCGAGCAGGATAGCCGCGGCACCACCCATGCGCGCGGCAATGTACGCGTGATCATCCGCACGGGCGGCGCCGCCACCACCATCGCCGGCGAAGAGATCATCATCAAGCGCAAGGTGCTCGATACCCGCGAACTGGCCGCCATCCGTGCACTGGAAGGCATGGGCGCCCCCGGCAAGCGCGATGCGGCGCGCGACCGCAAGGAGTTGGCGCGGCTGAAGACCATCGTGGCCTCGCACGGTTGGCCCGGCACGCGCTTCGCCGGACCCGAACTTTCGCAGAACGCCTTTGCGGTCCTGATGCGCATGCCTGAGAAGGAACTGGAGGCCCTGCTTCCAGCCCTGCGTGAAGCGCAAGCCGAGAACGACGTGCCTGGCACGCAACTGGCGCAGGCCGAGGACCGGCTGCGCATCGCCAAGGGACTGCCGCAACGTTATGGCACCCAGCTCGCCGGCGGCAAGCCCGTTGTGATCGAAGACGCCAACGAGCTCAATATCCGGCGCAAGATGATGGGGCTGCCGCCGATGCCTGTCTCCTCCGGCCAATAGCTATTCCGTAATGTAGAAGACCTCTCCGCGCGGGCTAAATGGCAAGCGGCGCGCATCGGCCAGCAGGTAAGCGTGATCCATGCTGGTCTCGAGCTTGTCTTCGCACCAGCCGTCCGTCACCACCAGGACGGGCCCATGCGCCGGCATCTCGCCTTTCCGCGCCAGGTCGCGCAAGTGGTCGAAGCCTGGCTGCAGCACGGTCCCGCCGCGCCCGCGCAGCGTAAAGCGGTCCAGCAGGTTTTCCGGCTCGACCCAGCCGCAGTCGTAGGCCATGGCATCGCAGCACACCAGCCGCACGGCAATCACGTCGCGCGCCATCGCATAGCTGGCAATGGCGCCAAGCGCCTTGCCCAGCATCGCCGGCTCCATCGAGCCGGACGTGTCGAGCAGCACGCCAAAGACGCGGCTCTTGCGTTCCTCTTCCGGCGGCTTGCACAGCATTGGGCGGGGAATGTCCGGCGTAGCCCCTTGCCGGCGCGACGGCCGCGCATAGCTGCGCCGCATTTCCAGCGGCGGGAAGCGCTCATCGAACCAGTGCGCCAGCCGCGCATCCCAGGGAATTGGCGGCTGTGCCAGGCTGCGGATTTCTTCCAGCAGGCCGGCCGGCACGGTGCCGCGGCGGCCATCGTGTTCCCAGCGGTCCATGCCTTGCGCCAGCGCGCGGCGGCAATACTCCTCGGCGTCGGTGAACGGCGCACCGCTATCCTCGCCCAGCAAGTCGGGCTGGCCGGTACCGCGCAGCGTGGCGAGCTTGCGGGCACGGCGAATATCGCGCGCCAGGCCGTCGTAGATTTCGTCGGCGGATTGTCCGGCCAGATCAGCGTCATACAGCATGCCGATGGCAGGCGGCGAACCGACCTGCATCTCGAGCAGCCAGCTGTTGATGGCGAAATCGCAGGCGACATTCCACAGCACCGGATCGCGTCCGCGCCGGCGTGAAGCATGATTGAGCCCGGCGTGCAGCAATTCGTGGGCGAGCACGAACAGCGTTTCATCATCGTTCAGGCCTGCCGCCGGATTGATCCAGATGCGGCGGGCACCGACGTCGATGGCTGCGACACGAATGTCGTATTGCTGGCAGATGCGGATATCGTTCTCCAGGTCGAAGCTGGCGGCCAGTGCGCCCAGCAAGGGATAGCGGTCCATCATGCGCCGGCGCGCACGGTGTTCGCGGCTGTGCGGCTGGGCCGCCTGGCTCGCAGGCGCACCGCCGGCGATGGCAAGCGCCCTGCCAACGCCGCGCGCGATGCCATCCGCCAGCAATTCTTGCCAGGGCACAGGCGTCTGGCGTCGCCATGCGACCGGCTTTTCGTCGAGCGCCGCGAACAGCGATGCGCCGCCCGCGATATCGGCGTGCCAGGCCAGCAGCGGCGCGGGACAGCCCTCGGTGCAAAAGCGCTGCAGCAAGGTTTCCACGCTAGCGTCCACGCATTCCGGCAAACGCCACTCCTCCGGCAATTCACCGAGCTTGAGTTCAGCACAGAAGCGCGATGCAGACACCAACGCCGCCACTTCCCACAGGTCTGCCGGTTCACGGCGCCGCACCAGTCCAAGCCCAAGGCAGGAAAGCATGATGCCGACCACGCGCGCCCATTCCTCCGGCTGCGCGCGGCGTTTCGGGTGCAGCCATACCGTACCGCCGGGCGAGAGTGCCAGCCATCCCTTGGCGGGAGCTATTTGATGCGTCGGATCTGGGCGAAATTGAACCTGCTTGGCGATTGCGCCCAGGACCGGATGCGCCTGCACCAAGGCAATGCCGGCCTGGCGCGCAGCCGCCGCTGGATCGGGCTTCTTGTCCTTGCTCATGCCGTTTCCTTCTGGCCGCGGCCGGCCAGCCGCGGCAGGTCGCGTGCTACTTCGACCAGGAACCAGGCCGGCAGGCGGCGTCCTTGCGCATCTTCACCGAGCAGCGATTGCGCGATTTCGACGCTGATGCGCGCCAGGTCGCGCAGCATATCCTTGGCGCGGATCGACAAGGCATGGTGCGCGCTGCGTACCGCTGATTCTTCCTCCGGCAATTCCTTCAGCAAGTGGGCGCGGAAAGACTGCGCGAGGAAGTACAGCACGTCGCGGTCCGCCGGAGAATCCGGCCAATGCTGGTCGCCCTTGATGATGGCATGCAGGCCGTGCTTGTGGCGCAACTGCTTAATGAAACCTTTGAAGTTGCCGGCATGGTTGGGCGAGAGCAAGCCGTAAGCCAATGCATCGAGCATTTCTTCGCCAGCATCCTCACCGAACGAATGCAGCGCATCGGACAGCATATGCCAGCTGCGCGGCGTTGAAAACGGCTCCTCATGCTTCGGCGGTTCGCTCCACAAGTGATCGGGGCGCAGCTGGATGTATTCCAGCACCCATGGGTGGATGCCGCCCTCGCCCTTGGCCCATTCGAGCCACTGGCGATGGTCGGAGCGCAGGTGGATATGCGCCATGCGGTTCACCAGCGCGGACGGCATCGGCTTGACGATGGCGGCGTCCTTGGCGCGGTTGCCCGCGCCAATCACGATAGTCCCTTTCGGCAAGTTGTACTCGCCGATGCGCTGGTCCAGGATCAGCGAATAGAACGCCTTCTGGATTTCGTGCGACGACGCATTCAACTCGTCCAGGAACAGCACGAACGGCTCATCGCGCACGATGTTCGCCGGCGGGAAGAAGCGCGAGCACTTGCCGTCGATCTGCGGGATGCCCAGCAGGTCTTCCGGCGCGAGCTGGCTGCCGAGCAAAGAGACGCACTCCATGCCCACGGCTTCCGCAAAGCGGCGCACCAGGGCGCTCTTGCCGATGCCCGGCGGCCCCCACATGAATACCGGGCGTGTAATTGCAACGTGCAGCAGAAAGTCGATCGCCTGCTGCTGGTTCAACATGATTGCTGATTGCATGCGCTTACTCCTCCCGTTCCAGCTGGCGGCGCAGTTGCTGTTTCAACGCGCGGCGCGATTGTTCGATGCGCTGGTGGCCGCCGGCCTTGCGCTGGCGCGCCAGCACGGCCAGCGGGTTGCGCGGCTTAGGTAGTTTGATGGTTACCTTCATTGCTTATCCTTTCACGCACACGACTTGCTTCAGCGTGTGCACGATTTCGACCAGGTCGGATTGGTGTGCCATGACCTGGTCAATGTCTTTGTAGGCGGCGGGGATTTCATCCACCACGCCACCGTCCTTGCGGCATTCGATGCCCTGCGTCTGTTCGGCCAGGTCGAAACGATTGAATTTGCGTTTCGCCTCGCTGCGGCTCATGCGCCGTCCGGCCCCGTGCGAGCAGGAGCAGAACGATTCCTCGTTGCCCTTGCCGCGCACGATGTAGCTGCGGGCACCCATGCTGCCGGGGATGATTCCCAGCTCGCCTTCGCGCGCCGAGATGGCGCCCTTGCGGGTGACGTACAGCTTGTGGCCGAAGTGCGATTCCTGCGCCACGTAGTTGTGGTGGCAGTTGATCGCTTCGCCATCGAGTTTGAACGGCGGGACGTGCGGCTCCAGTGCCGCCACCACGCGGCGCATCATTTCGCGCCGGTTCAACATGGCATAGTCCTGCGCCCAATCCACCGCTTCCACATAGTCGTCGAACAGTTCCGAACCCTCGCTGAAGTAGGACAGGTCGCGGTCCGGCAAGTTCACCTTGTGCCGCATCATCTCCTTGCGTGCAGCGGAAATGAAGTAACGGCCGATGACATTGCCGATGCCGCGCGAGCCCGAATGCAGCATGATCCAGACGCGCTGCTCTTCATCGATACACAACTCGATGAAGTGGTTGCCGCCGCCCAGGGTGCCAATCTGGCAGATCCAGGTCTGCGCAAACTTGTGCTGCATCTTCATGATGCCCTTGTGGCGCGCCACGATGCGGTCCAGGCGGTCGTTCAGCGGACGCCCAACGCGGGCGTGGGCGGAGCCGCGCACCTTGTCGAAGGCGTGCTGTTCGAAGCCGACCGGCACCAGCGTTTCGATGGCGCTGCGCACGCGCGCCAGGTTGTCCGGCAACTGGCTCGCAGTCAGCGTGGTACGCACGGCGTTCATGCCGCAGCCGATGTCGACGCCGACAGCGGCAGGGATGATGGCGCCGCGCGTCGGGATTACGCTGCCGACGGTTGCACCGATCCCGGCGTGGACGTCGGGCATGGCTGCCACGTGCGGATGCACGATCGGCAGGTTCGAAATATTCAGCAGTTGCTGGATGGCCGAATGATCAATGTCATCCGTATAGATGTGCACAGGCACCAGGCCTTTGTGCAGGCTTTGCTTGATTGGCATAACGTCTTTCGTTATGCCGGGGCTGTAGAAACAAAAACCCCGGCGAGTTTCCTGGCCGGGGTTCGTGTTGGAAGAACGACCGGCTCGGGTGGCTTGATTGCCTGCCCCGAGCGCGCGCGCTGCGGGGCTATCGAAGTTGCAGATTGTTGATAGCCGTACGTGGCATGGTCGTCCTTTCGAAAATTCGGGTTAATAAAAAATCAGTGGACGCGATTCTGCTCCCGCACTGAACGGGATGTCAAGCAGAATTTTTATCGCTGGGAGATATTCAATTTTCCTGGCCGAGCTGAACCGGGTCGCCGAACATCTGGTTCCATTCTTCGATACTGGACGGCACGAATTTATCGTCCTGCTTTTTCAGCAATGCTTTTTCTTTCCCGATGATTGCGAACGGCGGATAGCCGTCGCGCCGGACCAGCTCTCCCCGGACACCGCGCGCACTCAGTTTTCCGGAAAAGCTCAGGAACACTTTCGCATCGCGTTTTTCGGGAGGGATGTTCTTGCCGGCATGGCTCCCTGCCGAATACTTCGCCTTGAATGAAATTGTTTTCGCCTTTTCATTCAAAGACACATCGTACAGCTTCGCGCTTACCGGTTCCGGTGAACCTGTCGCAACGGCGATCCTGCCGAAAACGACCTTACCCTGCCTGAACAAGTCCAAGTAATAGCCGGATAGCGCATGTGGGTCCTCACTGTCGTCCCATACCTGGTTCGAATAATGTCCAATCAGCGATGGCGCTGTTGCTTCTGCATACGCCGGCGCAAAAGTCCCGAGCAGCAGTGCCCCCGCAGCCAGGGCATTAATGGCCAGTTGTCGACCAGTGCGGCTTATCCGAGTTACCGCCGACAAATTTCTTAACGCCATATGTTGCCCCAATCTCTTTAAGTTGCGTATTCATGCCCGTGCGAGGAGCCGTGTTCACTTCGACAGTCGTACCATCCTTGTTGGCCACTGTGATGTTGCCGGTCCAGGTGATCGACATGTCGATTGCCTCGCCCGTCCCGTGCAGCGTGTTCAGGGCCGGCGGTGTGTTGACGCCCAGCCCCTGGATGCCGAAGCCATTCACCATCGCAGTTGCGCCGGCGACCGACTGCTCCGGCGTGGGATGGACCCAGTTAATGTGAACGCCTTCCATTGCAGGCACAGTCGCTGCATCAACGCCGTTCCTGGCGATCTTGTGCGCCCAATGCATCATGTATGCACGCTCTTTCGGCCGGAAGGTATTGGCGATGCGCACCTCCGCGCCAGCTGCTTCCAAGGCAGCAATGAAGCCGTCAACGGCAGCCTGGAAATCCGCGCTCAGATGGTCCGTCGTGTTCTGGGCCGGAAAGCGTGGTACCCAGACTGCTCCGCTCAGCTCATCGACAACATTAACAACTGCAGGTGTCTGATCCGTTTGCGGCGTGAGTGTGGCTGTGGTCATAGTATGGAATCTCTATCTTTGCGTTTTGGGCATAATCGGAAATTACCTTTTCCGTGTGCCCGTTCTTGTCGGTTTTCCCGATGAACTCCCGGCCATCGTCCAGCACGATCCGGTAGCGGACATTGGCCAGGCTGGCCTGGTTGGCGTCCTTGGCATGGAAGAACAAGTCGAACTTCTGCTCGGCCTCGGCCGCGTCCTCGCTGGCAGCCAGCGATTGTGCAACGCCACTGCCCGCAAGAGCCTTGCTCGCAGCGGGTGCTGTGACCGGCGGTGGAGCTGCTGCAGCCTTGGGACTTGCGCCGGCAGCAGCGGCGGAACTTTTCCCCTGGCCGTATTCAACGGTATCGGTGAACTGGCTTGGAATCAGGGTGGCACCGCAGGAAGTCTTCATCCCGGCAAGTGCCACGCCCTTGCCGTAGAAGGTGGTGGTCATCGCCCCTTCGACGATAGGGTAATCCCCTTTGCACTTCGGGCAATGCACCTTGTGTCCGATATAGGCGATGGGTTTGCCGTGGCAGATGTCCTGCATCGAACCTTCGAGCACCGTGCCGTTATGGCTTGTGGTATCGCCCAGACGGATTATTTCTCCTGCCATATGATCTCACCGAATTCTCATCATTATTGCGATAATAATAACTGATCAGAAAAATTGCCCGCGCACAATACGCGGTCGGAGAATGGGGGCAGGAGATGCTGTATCACCGCTTTGCATTTGCCATTGCGCTTGTCATCGGATGTTCTACAGCCAGCGCGGGGAGCCTGGCCAAGGCGTATGCCGACAAGTCGAACAACGTCCATGTCGTGACAGCGTCCGGCAAGGACATCAAGTTGACGACGGACCGGCGGGCGGATGACGTCCGGCTCGCGCCCGATGGCGAGTCCGCCACCTGGCTCGTACTTTCGTATTTCGCTGCGGATGGCAGGAAGTGGCCAACCGAGCTGCATGTCTATCACGCCGGCCGCACGCGCTCCAGCAAGTGCGGGCTGATCATTCGAGAATACTGGTTCTGGAAGGACGGCTCTCACGTCGCCACCGATTGCGGAGGCCTGCATTTCTCCGGAATCGAAACGCTGTACGAGCTGCGTACCATGAAAGAGGTCGACAGCTTCGACCAGGCGGAAGTACCGGTCGAGAAGCGCCCGGAATGGTCGACAGCGAGCAGGGAATAAAAAAACGCGCCACGTGGGCGCGTTTTTTGTCGAAGCGAAAGCAGCTTAGCCGTTCAGGCGCTGTTCCAGCTTGGCCATATTGTCCTTCAGCTCTTGCGGCAGGTGGTATGCCAGCTTCTCGAACAGTTCAGCGTGCAGTTTCAGCTCCGCGCGCCATGCGTCCTTGTCGATCGAGGTGATGGTCTCGAACTCTTCGGCGGTGAATGGCAGGCCGTCCCAGGAGATGTCGCCGTAGCGAGGAGTGGTGCCGAAGATGTTCTCGACGCCGCCGCCATTACCTTCAACACGTTCCAGCATCCACTTCAGCACGCGCATATTGTCGCCGAAGCCTGGCCATACGAAGTGGCCGTTTTCGTCGGTGCGGAACCAGTTGACGCAGAAGATCTTAGGCAGGGTGGCGCCCTTGCCTTCCAGGCGCTTGCCCATGTCCAGCCAGTGCTGGAAGTAGTCGCTCATGTTGTAGCCCATGAACGGCAGCATGGCGAACGGGTCGCGGCGCACCACGCCCTGCTGGCCGGCGGCTGCAGCGGTGGTCTCGGAGCCCATGGTCGCGGCCATGTACACGCCTTCGATCCAGTTGCGCGCTTCGGTTACCAGAGGCACGGTTGTAGAGCGGCGGCCGCCGAAGATGAAGGCGGAGATAGGCACGCCGGCTGGATCGTCCCACGCCGGGTCGATCACCGGGTTCTGGGTTGCAGCCACGGTAAAGCGCGCGTTCGGGTGCGAGGCCTTGGTGCCGGACGCCGGGGTCCAGTCCTTGCCTTGCCAATCGACCAGGTGCGCAGGCGCTTCCTTGGTCAGGCCTTCCCACCAGATATCGCCGTCATCGGTCAGTGCGACGTTGGTGAAGATGGTGTTCTCGTTCAGGCAGGACATGCAGTTCGAGTTGGTCTTGGTGTTGGTGCCAGGAGCCACGCCGAAGTAGCCTGCTTCAGGGTTGATCGCGTACAGGCGGCCATCCTTGCCCGGCTTGATCCAGGCGATGTCGTCGCCGATAGTGGTAACTTTCCAGCCGTCGAAGGTCTTCGGCGGGATCAGCATGGCGAAGTTGGTCTTGCCGCAAGCCGATGGGAAGGCCGCAGCAACGTAGTGCTTCTTGCCTTCCGGGGACTCAACGCCCAGGATCAGCATGTGTTCCGCCAGCCAGCCCTCGCCGCCGTTCTTGGCGTCGTTGTAGCCCATGGTGGAAGCGATGCGCAGCGCAAAGCACTTCTTGCCCAGCAGCGCATTGCCGCCGTAGCCGGAACCGTAGGACCAGATTTCGCGGGTTTCCGGGAAATGCACGATGTACTTGGTGGCGTTGCATGGCCATGCCACGTCTTTTTCGCCGGCAGCCAGCGGCTTGCCAACGGTGTGGATCGCCGGCACGAACTCGCCATCGGTACCCAGCACGTCATACACGGCCTTGCCCATGCGGGTCATGGTGCGCATGTTGACGGCGACGTATGGGGAGTCGGACAGTTCCACGCCGATGTGGGCGATCGGCGAACCCAGTGGGCCCATCGAGAACGGCACCACGTACATGGTACGGCCAGCCATGCAGCCGTCGAACAGGCCGTTCAGGGTGCCGCGCATTTCCTGCGGGTCCATCCAGTTGTTGGTCGGGCCGGCCGCTTCCTTGGTCTGCGAGCAGATGAAGGTGCGGTCTTCAACGCGGGCGACGTCGGTCGGGTCGGAGCAAGCCAGGTAGGAGTTTGGACGCTTTTCGGCGTTCAGCTTCTTCATGGTGCCGGCGGCAACCATTTCAGCGCACAGGCGGTCGTATTCTTCCGCCGAGCCATCGCACCAGTAGATGCGGGCAGGCTTGGTCAACGCGGCAACTTCCGCCACCCAATTGATCAGTTTTTGCTGTTTGATGTAAGCTGGTGCGTTCATAGTTGCAACGCCTCCCATAACGGGCTGATTCATAGTACCTCCAATGCCAATAAAGAATTCTGTCTTGTCCCGGCACGGCAGGAATCGTCGTCAGCTGATAGCTTGCGCGGAAGAATTTTGCTTACTTCGGCGAAATACGGCGGTTCTGTCGATGCGCCCGATTACTCGAGGGCGCAAGCGCCTGGCGGGGGTGTGCTCAGGCGCTGGAACATATACTGCTGGAGCCTGGTTGGGCTCCTTGAATTGGCCGATTGTACACCTGCGATCCAGCGATTCCGACCAAAATGTAGGAATATTGCCCGACCAATGTAGTAGGCTATTCCAGATATTCACAAACCTGTTATTTCCCTACTATTTTCATCACAAAATCTGCTAACTGACATGAAAATTGCGATTCTCGATGATTACCAGGATGCAACGCGTAGCCTGGAATGCATCAAACTGCTGGATGGCCATGAGGTCAAGATTTTCAACAATTCCGTGCGCGGCATGGGGCAACTGGTGGCCCGGCTGGCGCCATTTGAAGCGCTGGTCTTGATCCGCGAGCGCACTGCGTTTAGCCGAACATTGCTGTCCAAACTGCCCAATTTGAAAGTGATTTCGCAGACTGGCAAGGTAAGCGGCCACGTCGACATGGAGGCCTGCCGCGAGCTTGGCATCACCGTGCTGGAAGGCGTCGGCTCGCCGACTGCGCCAGCCGAGCTGACCTGGGCGCTGGTAATGGCGGCGAGGCGCAAGCTGTTCCAGTACGCAGGCAAGCTGCGCGATGGGCAGTGGCAGCAAGTGTCGATCAGTCACGAGCACAACACGCTGGGCCTGGTGTTGGCCGGCAGCACGATGGCGATCTGGGGCTACGGCAAGATCGGCAAGCTGGTGGCGGGTTATGCGAAGGCGTTTGGCATGCGCGTGATCGTCTGGGGTAGCGAGTCGAGCCGCGCGGCAGCGGCGGCCGACGGCTACCAAGCGGCGGCTTCGCGCGAAGCATTTTTTGCGGAGGCGGATGTGCTGTCGCTGCACCTGCGCCTTGCCGACGGCACGCGCGGCGTCGTCACCGCCGAAGACCTGGCGCGCATGAAGCGCGATGCCTTGTTCGTCAACGTCAGCCGTGCCGAGCTGGTTGCGAGCGGCGCTTTGGAAGAAGCGCTGAAGTCCGGCCATCCAGGCTATGCAGCACTGGACGTGTTCGAAACCGAACCGCTGCCGGAAAATTCGCCGCTGCTGCGCATGCCGAATGTGCTGTGCACCCCGCACCTAGGCTACGTCGAGAAAGCCAGTTACGAGCTGTACTTCGGCCACGCCTTCCAGAACCTGGTCAAGCACCTCAACGGCTGAGCCCGTGTCACACCTTGGGGTCATCACGGGGACGCCGAGTCCCTAAGTGTGACACGAGCTGAAGCATTACACGGCTGTGTCCGTGTCACAGTTGGGGTGTGACCCCAGGGTGTGACACGGGCTGGGCTGTGGGGGCATGGCGTGGACTTTGCTCCAGAGGCCGGCCCAGCCTGGGGGCCAGGTGATCGATTCGCCGCTGTAGGGCGGGAGGTTGGCGCGGACCGGCACTACTGGCACCGGCGGCATGTCGGTCAGCGGCCCGCCATGGGGGCGCTGCATGTCGAGGCTGTACATGTAGCCGGGGAGCAGGGCGTCGCAGACTTGGGCGAACCAGTTGGTGTGGTCTTCGTCGCGGCCGAGGGCTTGCGCCAACCCGTGCGGGTCGAACCTGGCCAGCGCGTGCACCAGTTCTTCCGTCGTGGCGCCGGGCTGGTCGCCCCAGCCCATCACGGGATTGAAAATGTAGTCGGCGCCGGAGCCGTACCAGCCTTCGCGCCAGGAGCGCTGCATCCAGTCGCGCGGTCCGGTGAACAGGTGCCAGCGCCAGTGCAGCCCGGATGCCTTGGGCCAGGAGTACAGGTATAACTTCTGGTAGCCGGCCTTGTGCAATTCGCGCACCACCGCCATCAACCGCGCATGCGGCATGCGGTCGGGCGGGGCGCGGCGGAACAGGATTGCTTCGCCGTCGGCAAACTGCACTTCGTCGGTGGAGAGGTTCAGGTCGAGCGTGCGCGACTCGTTGCCAAACCGGGCGGAAATCCAGCCGGTCAGCAAATTGACAGCCGTAATCACGCCATACCCGCGGTAGCGGTGGAAAATCACGGTTCCTGGTGCGAGCGCTTTCATGGTCTTGCCGGGCAAAAAACCCAGTGTAGTCAACTGTTCAGCGGAATGCCAGCCGGAAGGCGCAAACTTTTTTCGGCTATCATGCACGCCATTCATCGATTTCATTTTAATTCATCATGACCCTGCGTATCATCGCCACCGGCGGCACCTTCGACAAGCATTACAACGAACTGAATGGCACCCTGGCTTTCACCGAAAGTCACTTGCCTGCTGCGATCAAGCGCGCCCGCATCACCACGCCTTGCGAGCTGGAAGTCGTGTCGCTGCTGGATTCGCTGGACATGGTGGATGCCGACCGCCAGCGCGTGCTGGCTGCTTGCCAGGGCGCTCCCGAGAAAGCGATCGTGATCGTGCATGGCACCGATACCATGCCGCAGACCGCTGCCGTCCTCGGCCCCGCGATCAAGGACAAGACCATCGTTTTCACCGGCGCCATGATCCCTTACGAGATCGATAATTCCGACGCGTTCTTCAATATGGGGTTTGCCTGCGGCGTGGCGCAAGTGCTGCCGCCCGGCGTATACGTGGCGATGAATGGCCAGATCTTCGCGTGGGATAACGTGCAGAAGAACAAAGCGGCCGGTGTGTTCCAGCCGCTCTGAATCATTTGAGTCTCGCCAGCGTTTGCTGGAAGCGCGCGGCGTCCTGGTAGCCGATTACGCGCGCCCGCTCTTTGCCCCCGCCATCGAACAGAATGATGGCGGGCGGTCCAAACAGGCCATAGCGTTTCAGCAGGGCCTTGTCTTCCTCGCTATTGGCCGTGACGTCGGCCTGTAGCAGCACGGTGCCTTCCAGGGCTGACTTCACCGGCGCGGCGCGGAAGGTGAACTTTTCCATTTCCTTGCATGATATGCACCAGTCGGCGTAGAAGTCGAGCATGACGGGGCGGCCTTTCGCCAATTCGGCCTCGAGCTGTTGCACATTGGCGACCGGCTTAAACGGAAGCGCGGAAACGTGAGGGTTAGGTAGCAGCGGCCACGCCATCCACACGGCCAGCGCCAGCAGCATGATGCCGAAGCCGCGCTTGACCCATTCCATCCATGCACCAGCGCGCGGCAGCAGGCTGCCAGCCGACAGGCCGACCAGCACCAGCGGCACGCTCATGCCGGCCGCCATTGCAAACAGCGCGCTGCCGCCGACCAGCACGTCGCGCGTCTGGCTGATGTAGACCAGCGCGCCTGCCAGCGGTGCTGCCACGCAGGGGCCGACCATCAGCGCGGAGATGGAACCCATGCCGAATACGCCCGCCAGCTTGCCGGCTGTGCGGCGATTGGCGCTGTCGGCCAGGCGCGATTGCAGGATCGCAGGCAATTGCAGTTCGTAGAGGCCGAACATCGAGAGCGCCAGCGCGGAAAGCAGCAAGGCAAAGGCGCCGATCAGCCACGGTTTTTGCAGCGAAGCGGCTAAGCCTTCGCCGGCCAGTCCGGCTGCGACGCCGAAGGCGGTGTACACCAGTGCCATGCCCAGTGAGTAGGCGCCAGACAACAGGAGGCCGCGCCGGCGGCTTGGCTTTGCGCTGTCGCCGACTATGATCGAAGACAGGATCGGAACCATCGGCAGCACGCAGGGCGTGAAGGCCAGGCCAAGGCCAAGCAGCAGGAACAGGGGCACGATCGTGAGTAATTGGCCGCCTTGCAGCGCTTGCGCCAGCGGTGCCGCCGCCTCCAGCGTGACGCCGGAATCCATTGGCGAGTAGCACAGGCCCGCGTCGGCGCAGCCCTGGCTCGTCACGCGCAGCACGAAGGGACCTTCGCCCTGCACCGGCACGCGCAACGTGACGCGGTGGCGGTAGGTTTCCACCTCCTTGTCGAAGGTCTGGTCGAATTTCACTTTACCTGGCGGCAGTTCGGGTGCACCCAGTTTGGCCCCGTCCGCAGTGAAGCGGAACCGGTCGCGGTACATGTAGTAGCCGTCGGCAATGTCGAAACTGACCTCGGCGGCGCCGCCGTCCGCCATCCGCGCCGAGAAGCGAAATGCGGCTTCGGGTTCGAGGAAGTCCCCAGCCATCGCCCGAGCCATCCCCAGCGCTGCGAGCAGCAGCGCCAGCAACAGGCGCCGCATCATTGCACCTGCAAGGCTTGCACTGCCTGCGCCAGGCCGCGCTCTTCAGGGCCCATGACGCGCGCTACGCGGCCTTGCCGGTCAAGCAGAACAATGCTGGGAATCTGGCGTACGCCGAAGGCATTGAATAGCGCTCCGTCCTTGTCCAGCCGCATGGCCATGCGCGACTTTTTGCTGCGGGCGAATTCCGCGACCTCCTTTTCCGACGACCATACCGGCGATGCGACGGCAGTCCATTCAACCCCCGGCGTTGCGGCCAGCGCCTCGGCTTCTTCACGCATGCGTTGGCAGGCCTGTGCAATCGCAGGGCGGCTTTCGCGAAAATAGGATTCGCACCAGGGGGAAAAGAACATCAGGGCGCGCGGCTTGTCCTGTACGACGGGCAGCGGCAGGCCTTGCGCAATGTCGCCAACTTTCAGGGCTGGACGGGGCGCCGCAGCAGCCGGCGCCAGCGCCAGGGGAGTCGCGACCGCGCGTTCGTTTACCGCGCTTTGCAGGGCGTTCTCAAGTTCCTTGTCGTGCAAATGGCCGATGTGCCGGATGCGACCATCGCGGCCAATCACGATGTGCTGCGGCGTTACGCGAAGGTTCAGGTTGGCCGCCAGCGAACCGTCATCGATGACGATTGGCATATGCAGGCCATGCTGGCTGCGGTAGTTTTTCACTTCCGATTCGGTATCGCTGTAGCCGGCATTGACTGCGACCACGGCAAGCTTGTCGCCGTACTGCTGGAAAGCCTTCTTGAACGCGGGCATCTGCTCTCGGCAGGGAACGCACCAGGTGGCCCAGAATTTGAGGTAGACCGGCTGCTTGCCGTAGTACGAAGCGAGGTCGATACGCTGGCCGTCAATGGTTTGCAGTACAGCGGCGGGACCCGGCTGGCCTAACAACGCCTTGCCGGCCAGTCTGGCGCGGCTGGCGCCGCTGCCTGCTTCATCGGCATGGGCGGCGACGGTGGAGAGGCTCACTAGCAGTGCGGTGATCAGGGGTTTGAACATGATGGCTTTCGTGGATTGGTAGGAAAACCATGGTACCTTTGCCTTGGTTCACTCTAAAGACGCAAGAATGCGCTGAATTTATGTACCATTCGATCAAGCTCGCCATTGACCGCAAAGCCGCTGCCACGTTGGCAGACCAGATCTTCCTCGGCCTGCGCGGGGCGATCAGCGATGGCCGCCTGGCGCCGCAGGCACGGCTGCCGTCCTGGAATGACCTGGCGGCTCAACTGGGAGTCGCGCGCGGCACGGTGCGGCAGGCTTATGAGCGGCTGCGCGATGAACAACTGGTCTACGCCGCAGGCGCGGCCGGCACTTTCGTCTGTGCCGGAGGCGCTGTGGCAGGCGCAGGCCGGCAAGGCAGCGAGTCTACACGCGCTGCACCGGGTGCTGCAGTGCTGGAAGTGGTGCGGGCCTTTCCCGGTCGCGCCGTCAGCACCAAACCTTTCCAGGTCGGCGTGCCGGCCCAGGATGCCTTTCCCTTCAAGACCTGGTCGCGCGTGATGGGCCGGGCTGCCCGCGCAGCGGCTGCGTTGCCCCTGTCTTATCCCGATCCGCGCGGCGAATATTCCCTGCGCGCGGAAATCGCGGCTTACCTGTGCGTGGCGCGCGGGCTCGATTGCACGCCCGGGCAGGTGCTGGTCTGCAACGGCTACGCTGGCGCGCTGGGACTGGTCCTGCGTGCACTCGAGTTGAAAGGCGAGCAGGCATGGATTGAACAGCCGGGGTATATGGCTACCCGCGATGCGCTCGCTGCGGCGGGCCTGCAGCTGGTGCCGGTCCCGGTCGATGCCGAAGGACTGGACGTGGCAGCCGGTGTGCACCTGGCGCCACGTGCCAAACTGGCGGTGGTGACGCCTGGCCAGCAGGCGCCGCTCGGCGTTACGCTGTCGCTGCGCAGGCGCCAGGTCTTGCTGGAGTGGGCGGCGCAGGCCGGCGCCTGGATCATCGAGGACGACTACCTGGGCGAATTGCAGCCGCAAGGCCGCGCCGCGCCGGCATTGGCATCGCAGGACCGCAAAGGCCGCGTGCTACACCTTGGCACGTTCAGCAAGACGCTGACCCCTTCGTTAAGGGTGGGTTTCCTCGTAGCGCCGCCGGAGCTGGCCGACTTGCTGGCGCAAACGGCTTCCATTTGCGCCAGCGCGCCACCGCCGGTGGTGCAGCTGGCCGTTGCGGAGTTCCTGCATAGCGGCGCCTACCTGCGCCATTTGCGGCACATGAAGCGCTTGTACCAGGAGCGCAGGAACGCATTGGGCGCGGCGCTGGAACAGCTGGGCGCGGTCCATGCGCCGGCGGCACTGGGCGTGCTGCTGCAATTGCCGCAGGGAGTCAACGATGTGGAAGTCGCTACGCGGGCACGCAGCCTTGGCATGGCGCCATCCGCCTTGTCCGGATGGTATGCCGGGGCAGCACCCGCCAGCGGCGGGCTGCTGCTTGGTGTGACCAATGTGCCCGAGGACACGGCTGCGGGCTATTGCGAGCGCCTGCTGGCGCTCACGCGGTCTTAAGCTTTCGCTTCGCCGCCCAGGGCGTCAACCACATCCTGCAGCAGCTTGGACAGCTCGCCGGTCATCAGCATGAAGTCGCCGTCGAAGCGTTCGTCGTCGTTACGGGTAACGGCGTCGTTTTCCTTCATCACGTCCAGCGGCTTGACGCCCTTGATGGCCAGCGCTTCGGTCAGCACGAAGCTGATCTTGCTGTCCCAGGTCATGGCCAGGCGGGTGCACTGCTTGCCGGCCGCGATGTGGCGGCGCACTTCTTCCGGCTCCAGGGTGTGGCGCACATAGCGCACCGCCGCCTTGCTCTCGCCGGTGGCGCGCAGTTCGGTGTCCATGTCGACGGTGAAGCCGGCCGGCGCTTCGTCGTCCTGCAGCCAGGCGGTCATCACGCCGACTGGCGAACGCTGTACGCGCAGGCTCTCGATCGGCATGCGGTCGACCGCTTTCAGCAGCATCTTGATGATGTCGTCGGCCTTGGCCGGGCTGGCGGCATCGACCACCAGCCAGCCGTTGACCGGGTCGATCCAGCACCAGGTGTTGCTGCGGATGGTGAAGGCGCGCGGCAGCAGTTCGTCGTGCACGCGTTCCTTGAGTTCTTTCATGGCTTTCTTGCCAGGGGCGAAGCCTTGCTGCTCTTCCATTTCAGCAGCGCGCGCCTTGGCAACCTGGTTGACCACGGTCGATGGCAGCAGCTTTTTCTCGGTGCCCAGCACCATCAGCATCTGCTTGTTGACGACGTGCACCAGGCCGCCGTTCGGGCGCGGTTTGTCCCAGCCCTGGCGCATCAGCTCATTGCTGCTGGCAGGAGAGAAGGACTGCGGCTGGAGGGCCTCTTCGAGTTGTTCTGGAGTAAATGCCCAAGGCGCGGGCAGACGGTAGACCTGGAGATTCTTAAACCACATACTTGTTTGCAGCCTAGCTGAGCATTTTCAAAGGAACGACATTTTAGCAGGAGCTATTTGGGGCAGCGAACGATAAATGTTTTACCGTTGTTGTCGACGGCGTTCAGCCCTGCCTTGTCGCGGTTGCCGCGCTTGAGAATGCAGTAGCTGCCGAGGGGCGTGGTGACGCGTGCCAGGCTGTCGCCGTTGGGCAACACCGTTTCGGTCATCGAAAAGGCACCGGACCCTTTGTAGGCCAGGGCGATGTCCTGCGCCAGTTTCGGTTCGTGCGCCAGGGCCCGGTCATTGTCATTTTTGCTCTCTTTGCGCAGTTCGCGGTCGACCCCGATGGCCGCTGAACGGGCTCGCTCAACCAGGCTTCGCACCTCGGGCGCCGGTTGCGCGAAGGGATCGGGCGCAGCCGCCTCCGGTGGCAGCTCGGCCCGCGGCGGCATGCTGGCGGCTGCCGGGACTGCGGGTCCTGCCGCCGTGGGCAAAGGCGCTGCACTGCGGCGCGAGCGCGGCGCCGAGGGAACCCGCGGCGCCTCCGGTTGCGGCTGCCGGTCCGCGATGTGCATCAGGAATACCATCTCCCCCTCACGCTGCGCCTCGGTCGCAATGGTGGGCGTTGCGGTCAAGCGCCAGCAAACCAGCAGGGCCAGGTGCAGGCCGGCAATCGGGAGCAGCCAGCCATGCCGCCGTCGCAGCGCGCTCATGGGCAGGTCTTCACTTGATATTTGTTTCCGTCGCGGAAAGGGTCCTGCCCCGCCGCCCCCACCAGGTTCACCACTTCGCACCATTCCTGGCCGCCGGCGCGGTAGCGTTTCACGCTGCGGCCGTCAGCCATGGTGGAGACTTGCTCGAGCACCACTTCCCCTTTATAGGCGCGGGCCAGCTGCCGGGCCAGCGGACTTTGCTCTGGCACAATGGTGGCGAACTGGTTCAGGCTTTCCTTGCGTAGCTGGCGGTCAACGCCGGCGGCCAACTTGCGGTTTCTCTCGAGCAGGCTCTCAGCCGGCGCCGCCGGTTTGGCAAACGGATCGCCGGGATCGCCGGCGCTCGCCGGCACCGTCACTGCCTCGGCGAGCGCAGGCTCGCTAACGGACGCTGCGGGCGCGGGGACGGCGCGGACCGAGGGCAGGGGCGGCTTCGGCCGCCCCGCCGCGCGCCGGGCAGGCGCGGCGGCGGTGCTGGGCTCGGGAGGCGCCAGCAGGTAGACCAGTTCGCTTTCACGCAGAGGACCGGCTTCGCGCCGCTCGGGCAGGCCGCGCCAGCACAAGAACACTGCAAGGTGCAGCAGGGCGATAACGGCCAGCCAGGCGCGCCGCGCCGGGCGGAAATCTGCTTGCATAGGGTATTCCGTTTTGCAGCCGGACTCAGCTTGCCAGCTCGCGTAGCGAAAATATCACATATTGGCAAAAAGATCACCCTGCGCCGGCTGGGCTTGGGCAGCCTCTTCCAGCGTGCACAGGGCCGACATGCGCACGCCGAGCAGGCGCAGCCGGTCATCCAGCGGCACCCGGCGCAGGCATTCGCCGGCGGCGCGGCGGATGGCGGCGGCATCGGCCGTGGGCGAGGGCAGGGTCAGGTCGCGCGTCACGGTGCGGAAGTCGGCATAGCGCAGCTTGATGCCCACGGTGCGGCCGGCGTAGCGCTTGCGCGCCAGGTCGTCGGCCACCTTCTGGCACAGGCGGGTGAAGATCTCGGACAGCTCGGCGCGGTCGCGCTTGACGTGCAGGTCGCGCGAAAAGGTGGTTTCGCGGCTGACGCCTTTCGGCTCGCTGCGCGTGGCAAGCTCACGCTCGTCGTGGCCATGGGAAATGCGCTGCAGCCATTCGGCGTAATTGAGGCCGAAATGCTCCTGCAGCAGGGCTGGGTCGGCCGCTGCCAGCTGGCCCACCGTGTCGATGCCGAGCGCGACCAGCTTTTTCTCCGCCTTGGGGCCAATGCCGTTCACCTTGCGCACCGCCAGCGGCCAGATGCGCGCCGCCACGTCGTCATGGCCGACCACGGTCAGGCCGTTGGGCTTTTCCAGGTCGGAGCAGATCTTGGCCAGCAGTTTATTGGGCGCCACGCCGATCGAGCACGACAGCCCGGTGGCGGCGCGCACCGCGTCCTTGATGCGCTGGGCCAGTTCGCGCGTTTCACCCTCGACCTCGGTCAGGTCGATATAGATTTCGTCAATGCCGCGGTCTTCGATCTGCGGGGCGATGGCGGCCACCGCCGCCTTGAACAGGCGCGAATACTTGCGGTAGGAATCGAAATCCACCGGCAGCAGGATGGCGTCCGGCGCCAGCGCCGCCGCCTTCATGGTGCCCATGGCGGAAAACACGCCCAGCGCCCGCGCTTCATAGGTGGAAGTGGTAATCACGCCACGCCCCGCGTAATCGCGCAGGCGGGAAAACTCGCGGGTGCCGTCCGGCAGCTCGCGCGGCTGGTGGCGTCCGCCGCCGCCGATCACGACGGGCAGGCCGCGCAATTCCGGATAGCGCAACAGCTCCACGGACGCGTAAAAGGCGTCCATGTCGAGGTGGGCAATGCGGCGGGGCCAGTCCATAACAAATAGTCGAGTTCGCTTGTGACACTGTAATTATATACAGCATTTTACGCAAGGTGCCCACTGGATATACTGCTGGGCATGCGCATCCTTCCACTGCTGTTCGCTTTCGCCGCCGTCCCGGCCCTTGGCGCTGCCACCTGCCCCGCTCCCTTGCATGCCGGCGCCAGCGATCTTGGCCTGGCGTCGTTCCGCGAGGACGACAAGGTCGGCGGAGCCGCCATCGACGTTGTGCGGGAACTGGCGCGGCGCACCAACTGCCCCCTGAATATCAGCTGGTACCCGCGGGCGCGGCTGTGGGCCGAGTATGCAAACGGCCGCATCAACCTGACCGCGAGTTCCGCCCGCAGCGCCGAACGCGACCGCCTGGGCCAGTTCGTGCCTTTTGTGACGACGCGCTTCGACCTGGTGCTGTCGCACCGCGTGCCGGCCACCTTCAAATCGCTGGCTGAACTGGTGGAGCATGGCAGCGCGCGCCTGAACCTGGTACGCGGCATCCTGTATGCGCCTGAAGTCCTGACCCAGGTCGAGCGGCTGCGCGGGCAAGGCCGGGTCGAGGTGGTCAACGACTTTGATATCGCTTTCAGGAAAATGGCCTCGCAGCGCGCCGAGGCGACCCTGGCGCCGATGACCATTTACTCGCGCTACCTGCAAAGCGCCGGCCTGCAAAAGCAGGCCCGCGTGATGCCGGCGACCGAATCGGCAGCCGTGCTGGCCGGCGCCTATCTTTCGCGCGACGGCCTGGCGCCGGCCGCGCGCAAGGTGTTTGCCGAAACCTTGCTTGGCATGGTGGCCGACGGCACCGTGGCTCGCATTTACGGCAAGTATGTCGGCGAGGCGAATGGCCGCAGCCTGGTGCCGGACCACGGGCGTGGCATCATTTCCGCCTACCAGCCGGCACCCTGAGTTTGCTGTGGCGCTGATCGCGGCGCCGCGTTACCATGCCTGTGCGATCATCGAAACAAAAACCACTTTCCGGCGAGGCTTGCATGAGCTTTTCGAACATGAATATCGGTGTCAAGCTGGCGCTCGGTTTTGCGCTGGCTATTGCGATCCAACTGGCGATGTCGCTGACGGGGATCAGCCGCCTGAGCCACAACGCTAACCTGACGGACAGGCTGATCAGCGATCGCTACCTGAAGGTGCAGCTGACCAACGAAATGCGCAGCTATTCCAACCGTTCGGCGCAGGCGCTGCGCAACGCCATGCTGGCACCGGACAAAATCAGCAGCGATGGCTTCCTGGCCAGCATGGCGGACGCCGACAAAGCGGGTGCTGCGGCTGCGGAGAAACTGCAGAAGATCCTGCTGTCGGACGAGGCGAAGAAGCTGTTTGCCGAGGAAACCCAGGCGTTTGAAACCTTCCGCGCCAAGCGCGACGAAGTGCTCAAGCTGTTCAAGGACGGCGACCAGGACAGCGCGGTGCAGATCCTGTTCAAGCAGGCCATTCCGCTGCAGAACGCCTACTTCGGCAAGCTCGATGCGATCCTGGATCAGCAGAACAAGCTGATGGCGCATGATGGCGATGAGGCGACCAGGTCCGCCTCCAATGCAACGATGCTGATGATCGGCCTGCTGGTGCTGGCGACGATATTGTCGATTCTGGCAGGGTACCTGATCACGCGTTCGGTAACGGGCCCCTTGCTGCAAGCCGTGGAAGTAGCGGAGACCGTGGCGCACGGCGACCTGACTGCCGACATCGACACCAGCCGCAAGGATGAAACCGGGCGCTTGCTGCATGCGCTCAAGGACATGGTGGCTTCCCTCAAAAGCACCGTAGGTTCGGTTCGCACTTCCACCGATACGATCAATACCGCGGCAGCGGAGATCGCGGCGGGCAACCTGGACCTGTCGCGCCGCACCGAACAACAGGCGGCAAGCCTGGAGGAAACCGCCTCGTCGATGGAAGAGTTGACGTCCACGGTGCGCCAGAATGCGGACAACGCGCGCCAGGCCAACCAGCTTGTGGTGTCGGCGGCGGCCCACGCCAACGAGGGCGGGCAGGTGGTGGGCGAGGTGGTCGATACCATGGGCGGGATCAAGGCCAGTTCGGCGCGCATGGCGGACATCATCAGCGTGATCGATGGCATTGCGTTCCAGACCAATATCCTGGCGCTGAATGCCGCTGTCGAAGCGGCACGCGCCGGCGAACAGGGGCGCGGCTTTGCCGTGGTGGCGTCGGAGGTGCGCAACCTTGCGCAGCGCAGCGCTGCGGCGGCCAAGGAGATCAAGGAGCTGATCGACGATTCGAACGCGAAGGTCGATGCCGGCGGTGCGCTGGTGGATCGCGCCGGGGCCACCATGCAGCAGATCGTGGCATCGGTGCAGCAGGTGGCGGACATCATGAACGAGATTACGTCGGCCAGCCAGGAGCAATCCTCCGGCATCGAGCAGGTGAATACGGCCATCGTGGAGATGGATAACGCGACGCAGCAGAATGCCGCGCTGGTGGAACAGGCTGCGGCTGCGGCGCGCAGCATGCAGGAGCAGTCGGAGCGGCTGGTGGAGGCGGTGGCGGTGTTCCGGATGGAAGGCTCGGCAGGGACATATTTGGCGGCGCGGACGCCGGCGGCTCCTGCCGCCCGCGCAGTCAGCGTGCCGGCGCGCGCGACAATCCCGCCGTTGCGGGCAGCACGCGGGACGGCCGGCGCCGGCCTATCGCGGCGCGCGGCGGCCGCGGCCAGCGGGCAACCGAGGGCCAGGGAAGCGGCGGCGGACGACATCATCGAGGCCGACGTCGCGGCTACGCAAGCCTCCGCCGGAGCGCGCAGCGCATCGGCAAAACCTGCGGCAAAACCTGCGGCAAAACCTTTGGCAAAATCCCCGGCAAAACCTGCGGCAGCACCAGCGCGCGCAACGCCTCCTGGCGACGACTGGGAAGAGTTTTAAGCCGGCAGCTTGCGGAACCACTCCGCAGTCGCCTCGTCGGCGGGGAAGAACGCCTCCATGCGCAGTTCATGCAGCGTCACGTCATGCGGCGTGCCAAGCGTGGTGATGGTGGTGAACAGATTGAGTTCCACGCCGTCCTTGCGCACCGTGAACGGCAGGAATGGCAATGCGCGGCGGTCCAGGTTGGCCGTCTGCGACGCGGCCCGGATGCCCGGCATCGCCAATAGCTCCTCCAGCAGCCTGGTCGCTTCGCTGCCAGGCCCATCGCCCATGGCCTCGCGCTGGATCCACTGCAGCAGGTCGGCGCTGACATCTTCCCAGTTGACGATGTACTTGCGCAGGCCATCCGGCGCCAGCGTCAGCTTGATGACATTACCGGTGCTGGGCGGTCCGTCGAGCAGCCACTCGATCATCTTGCCGGCCGGGCCATTGCTCATGACCAGGTTCCACAAGCGGTCCACCACCAGCGCTGGATAAGGCGCCTGCTGCCGCAGCATGAAATCCAGCGCCTGCATCACCGCCTTCATCTCGGGGTCGGACAGGTTGCGCTCCTGGTAGGCCGGCGCATAGCCGGCCGCCAGCAGCATCACATTGCGCTCGCGCAGCGGGATATCCAGCACGATGCCGAGTTTCAGGATCATCTCGCGGCTGGGCTGCGAGCGCCCGCTTTCCAGGAAGCTGATATGGCGCTGCGAGATGCCGCTCTCGGTCGACAGCCGCAGCTGGCTGAAGCCGCGCTTGCTGCGCCAATAGCGCATCGCCGCCGCGAAATCGCTGAAATACTGCCCTGGTGCTGCTGCGCCCATTCGCCCGCCTTTCCTTAATCGAGGAACCCGGTTACGCTGGCCAGGCGGCCATCGGCCGCAAGCACCGCGATGTCGGTGCCGCGCGCCACCGGATCTGCTCCCGGCGCGCCCAGCGTCCATGAGAAGCGTAGCATGTCGTTGTGGCTGGCCGGGGCACCGGACAGCTCGAAGCGGTGGCCGGGAAAGAGGCCCTGCGCAGCGCCGATCATCGCCTCCAGGCCTTCGTGGCCGGCGCCTTGCATCAGCGGGTCCTTGTAGGCTGCAGCCGGATCAAAGGCTGCCTCCACTGCTGCGCGGCGGGCGCCGGTGTCGCGTTCATTCCAGGCGGCCAGGTATTTTTCGACGATTTGCATGGTGTTTCTCCTATCGTTGGTTGGTGAGGCCATTGTCAACAAATCTGCGCCGTGCGACGATTACCTCCCAGGTAATAGAAAATGAAGAACAGGAGCATTACGTGAAATCGATTTTGTTTGCGGCCAGCCTGGCCATCACCAGCGCCACCGCTGCGGCAGCGGCCGCAGCGCCATCGGCATCAGCGAAGGCGGCCAAGCCTGCCGCCGCTCCGGCCCCAGCCGCCGTGCAGGTGCAGACGCGCGAGGTGCCGGTCAATGACTTCATGCAGGGCCGCCTGCCGTTCCAGATTGCCCTGAACGTGCCTGTACCGGCGGAGTTCCAGCAGTCCAAGGTCAAGAAAATCGGCTATTCATACTGGATGCGCCCTGAGGATGCGGCGACAGCCACGGCCGCCAACCTGCCGACCCGCAATGGCTACATGTACGGCTCGACCGCCACCAACGTCACGTACGACCCGGCCCACCATGTGTTCTACGGCATCAACGATCCGGGCTCGCTGAACAAACTGCGCGGCGCAGCGACCAATATCCAGGTTCAGGAGTTCAAGGAGGCGAAGAACCCGGCCGTGATGATTTCCATGATCAGCGGCACCACGGGTCAGCCGGCCTACTTCATGTACATGGCGACCGGCAAGAAGAAGGAGACCTTCTTCCTGTCCTACCGTGCACCGGATGGCCGCAAGGACATTGGCGATGCGGTGTGGGCCAAAATGGCCGCCGCCATCAAATAACCAGGATCGCCCGGAAGTCGTTCACATTGGTGCGCGTGGGCCCGGTGACCACCAGGTCGCCCAGTGCGGAGAAGAAGCTGTAACCGTCGTTGTTGTCGAGCAGGGCTTGCGCGTCGAGTCCCAGCGCGGCGGCGCGCTGCAGCGTCTCCGGCCCCAGCACGGCGCCGGCATTGTCTTCGGTGCCGTCAATGCCGTCGGTATCGCAGGCAATGGCGTGGACGCCCGGCGTGCCTTGCAATGCAACGGCCAGCGCCAGCAGGTATTCCGCATTGCGTCCGCCGCGGCCCGAGCCGCGCACGGTGACGCTGGTTTCTCCACCGGACAGGATGACGCACGGCGCCCGCAGCGGGCTGCCATGATGGATCACGCCCTGCGCCAGCGCCGCATGCGATACCGCCACGGTCCGCGATTCGCCCTCCAGCCGGTCGCTCAATATGAGCGGGCGCAGGCCCTCGGCGCGGGCGACGTCGGCCGCCGCCTGCAGGGCATGCCTGGCGGATGCAATCACGGCCACGCTATTGCGCGCCAGGCGCGGGTCGCCGGGCTTGGGGGTTTCCTGCGCCGGGTCTTCCAGCACGGCGCGCACGGCCGGTGCGATCTCGATGCCGTATTGCTGCAGTATGCGCAGCGCGTCCTGCGCGGTCGATGCATCGGCCAAGGTAGGGCCACTGGCCACTACCGCCGGATCGTCGCCCGGCACGTCCGACAGCACCAAGGTCACCACGCGCGCCTCGCCGCAAGCCAGCGCCAGCCTGCCGCCCTTGACGGCCGACAGGTGCTTGCGCACGATATTGATGTCGCCGATCGGCGCTCCGCTGCGCAGCAGGGCCTTGTTGATGTCACGCTTCTGTTCCAGCGTCATGCCGGGGGCCGGCAGCGACATCAGCGCCGAACCGCCGCCGGACATCAGGCACAGCACCATATCGTCCGGTCCCAGCCCGCGCACGGCGGCCAGCATGCGGCGCGCGGCGGCCTGGCTGGCGTCGTCCGGCACCGGGTGGCCGGCCTCGATCACCTCCACCTGCCTGGTTGGCGCCCCGTGGCCGTAGCGCGTCACGACCACGCCGCTGAGGGGACCATGCCAGCGCCGCTCCACGCCCTGCGCCATGCGCGCAGAAGCCTTGCCGGCGCCGATGATGACGGTGCGGCCTTTGGGCGGCGGCGGCAGGTGGGCCGCGATGGTTTCCAGCGGGTCGGCGGCGCGCAGCGCGGCGTTGAACAGTTCGGACAGCAGCTCGCGGCCAGTCTTCACAGCATTTCTCCTTTGCTGCCGACGCACAGCAGCACCAGTGCGCCGCCGGCGGCCAGGCTGGCTGCCACCAGCAGCATGCCGTTGGCCGTGCTGTGCGTTGCATCCTTGATCGCGCCCACCAGGTAAGGGCTGGCGAAGCCGGCCAGGTTGCCCAGCGAATTGATCATGGCGATGCCTGCCGCCGCCGCCGAGCCGCCCAGCATGGCTGTCGGGATGCTCCAGAACACCGGGAAGGTGCTGAGGATGCCCGCCGTCGCCACGCTCAGCGCGGCCAGCGCCAGCACCGGGTTGTTGGCATAGTGCGTCGACGCCAGCAGCGCCGCTGCGCCGATGAAGGCCGCCAGCGCAACGTGCCAGCGGCGCTCGCCCGTGTGGTCCGAATGGCGCGCGACCAGGATCATCGCCACCGCGGCGATACCGTACGGGATGGCCGTCAGCAGGCCGATATCCAGCACGTCCTGCACGCCGCTGTTGCGTATCAGCTGCGGCAGCCAGAAGCCCACGCCGTACAGTCCCATCACGAGCAGGAAGTACACCAGGGCGAGGATCCACACCCGGCTGCTGCCGAACACATGGCGCAGGCCCCATTGCGCGCGCGGCGCGCCGTCGCTTGCCAGCTCGCGTTTCAGCAGCGCCTTTTCCTCATCGCTCAGCCAGCCCGCATCATCGATGCCATCGTCCAGCAGCGCCAGCGTCAGCACGCCCAGCACCACTGCCGGCAGGCCCTCCAGCAGGAATAGCCACTGCCATCCGGCCAGGCCGCCATGTCCGGCGAAATGCGACATGATCCAGCCCGATAGCGGTCCGCCCACCACGCCCGCCACGGCGACGCCGCTCATGAAGATGGCGACGATGCGGGCGCGCCGCTGCGCGGGATACCAGTAGGTCAGGTACATGATCACGCCGGGGAAGAAGCCTGCCTCCGCCACGCCGAGCAGGAAGCGCATCGCGTAGAAACTGGTCGAGCTGGTGGTGAACAGCATGGCCGCCGACAGCAGGCCCCAGCTGGCCATGATGCGCGCGATCCAGCGCCGCGCACCAACGCGCAGCATCAGCAGGTTGGATGGCACCTCGCACAGGAAGTAGCCGACGAAGAAGATACCGGCGCCCAGTCCGTACACGGTATCGGAGAACTGCAAGTCGGCCTGCATCTGCAACTTGGCAAAGCCGACGTTCACCCGGTCCAGGTATGCCACCACGTAGCATAGGAACAGGAAGGGCAGCAGGCGCTTGCCGACGCGCGCATACAGCTTTTCGGTAGTGATCATTCTTGTTGTATTTCTAACTATGGCACCCTAGAATCATTGCACATTTTCCCCCTTGGAGCTGAAGAAGTGAGCAAACACCTTATCACCGGCCTGCTGTTACCCCTGCTGGCCGCACCAGCCTTCGCCGCGGACCTGCCGCAGCCGCCGATCGCCGAAAAAACGCAATGGATGGAGACCCGCCACGGCGAGCAGGTGAGCGACGATTACCGCTGGCTGCAGGAAAAGACCAATCCTGCCGTCATTGAATACCTGAATGCGGAAAATAGCTATACCGCCGCCATGACCGAAGGCATCAAGCCCTTCGCCGATGCCTTGTACAAGGAGTTCAAGGATCGCACGATGCCGGCCGACCTGTCGGTGCCTGCGCGCCGCGGCGATTACTACTATTACACCCGGATTGAGGCGGGCAAGCAGTACCAGCTCAACTGCCGCCGCCTGGCAGCCAAGGACGGCAGCTACGACGCCTCCGCTGCGGAAGAAATCATGCTGGACCAGAACGCGATGGCTGAAGGCCTCAAGTTCTTCCACGTGGGGATGATGGTCGCCAGCCCGGACGCCAGGCTGCTGGCCTATACCACCGATAACAACGGCTTCCGCCAATATGAGCTGCACGTGAAGGACCTGGCCAGCGGCAAAGTGCTGTCGACCAGCATGCCGCGCGTGACCAGCGTAGCCTGGGCTGCCGACAACAAGACCCTGTTCGTCGTACAGGAAGATGCCACCACCAAGCGCGCCGACCGCCTGTTCCGCGTTACGCTCGACGGCCAGCCTGAGCAGGTCTACCACGAGGCTGTGGAGCAGTTCTCGCTGGACGTGATGGGCAGCCTGGATCGCAAGCATATCTACCTGCTGTCCGGCGCGACCGATACCACCGAAGTGTTCATGCTGCCGGCAGACCGGCCGAAGGGCAGCTTCAAGTCCGTGCTGGGCCGCAGCAAGGGCCACCGCTACTTCGTCAGCCACCGCGACGGCCAGCTCTACATCCGCACCAACAAGGACGCCAAGAACTTCCGCCTGGTCAGCGCACCGGTCGCCAACCCGAAAAAGTGGACCGAGGTCATCCCGCATGACAAGGACACCCTGCTGCAAGGCGTGAGCTTGTTCAAAGGCTTCCTGGCGGTGAACGAGAAATCGCGCGCCCTGGGCCGTACCCGCATTTACGACTTCGGCAGCAAGAAGTGGCTGACCGTGAAGTTCGACGACGAGGTGTATGTGTCCACGCCTTCCACCAACCTCGATTACGGCCTGGCCAAATACCGCATCAGCTACCAGTCGCCGCTGGCCCCGCCCGCCACCATCGACGTGGACATGAAGACCGGCGAACGCACCGTGCTGAAAAAGCAGGAGGTGGCGGGCGGCTTCGACTTCAGCCAATACGAGACCAGACGCCTGTGGGCAACCGCGCGCGACGGCGTGAAAGTGCCGATCTGGGTCGCCTACAAGAAAGGCGTGAAGCTGGATGGCTCGGCGCCGATGGTGCTGTACTCCTACGGCTCTTACGGCATTGCGCAGGAAGCGAACTTCTCGCTGACCCGACTGAGCATGCTGGAACGCGGCGTGATCTACGCGGCGGCGCATATCCGCGGCGGCAACGACATGGGCGAGCAATGGCATGACGACGGCATGCTGATGCACAAGAAGAACACCTTCAACGACTTCATCGACAGCGCCGAATACCTGGTCAAGGAAAAATGGACTTCGCGCGAGCGCCTGGCGATCCAGGGCGGCAGCGCCGGCGGCCTGCTGATGGGTGCCGTGGTGAACATGCGTCCCGACCTGTTCAAGGCGGTGCACGCGGCTGTGCCGTTCGTCGACGTGATGAACACCATGATGGATGCCAGCCTGCCGCTGACTACCGGCGAATACCTGGAGTGGGGCAATCCGAACGAAAAACCGGCGTACGACTACATGCGCAGCTATTCCCCGTATGACAACATCTTATTGAAAGATTATCCAGCCATGCTGGTCACCACCGGCCTGAATGACAGCCAGGTGATGTACTGGGAGCCGGCCAAGTACGTGGCCAAACTGCGCCGCAATAAGACCGACAGCAATCCGCTGCTGCTGAAGGTGAACATGGGAGCGGGCCACGGCGGCTCGTCCGGCCGCTATAACGCGCTGGGCGAGAAAGCCTTCGAAATGGCCTGGCTGCTGTCGCAAATCGGGGTTGCCAGATAATTTTGAGGTTTTTTGGAAAAACGCTTGCGCAGGTTCGAAAATCCATCCTATAATGCGGCCTCTTCTGAACGTTGTGACAAACGTTCAACAGTGAAGGCAGGGGCGCTTAGCTCAGTTGGTAGAGCGGATCCCTTACAAGGATTAGGTCGGGAGTTCGAGCCTCTCAGCGCCCACCAGTCACTGCGGAAGAATTGGAGCGGTAGTTCAGTTGGTTAGAATACCGGCCTGTCACGCCGGGGGTCGCGGGTTCGAGCCCCGTCCGCTCCGCCAATATTCAGAGAAAAGCCCCGAAGAAATTCGGGGCTTTTTTCATTTCCAGAACCGGTAAACCTGTGTCAGGCACAAGTGCCTGACACTGTCTGCTCATCTCGCACACCAGGGGTCAGACCCTTGGGTCTGCCCCCCGCCTTACCGGTTTAAGCAGCAATCGCCGCCGGCTCATCATCCGCCGAAGAGCGGATCAGGTAATCGAACGAGCCCAGTGCCGCCTTCGCGCCTTCACCGACCGCGATCACGATCTGCTTGTACGGCACCGTGGTCACGTCGCCTGCGGCAAACACGCCGGTCTCCGAAGTCTGCCCCTTGGCATCCACCTCGATCTCGCCATGCTTGGACAGGTCGATGGTGCCCTTCAGCCATTCGGTATTCGGCACCAGGCCAATCTGCACGAACACGCCTTCCAGCTCTATGCGATGCGACTGGCCGCTCTCACGGTCGGTATAGCTCAAGCCATTGACCTTCTTGCCGTCGCCGTGAACCTCGCTGGTCTGCGCCGATTTGATCACCTTCACATTGCGCAGGGTGGCCAGCTTGCGCTGCAACACCGCATCCGCGCGCAGTTCCGCGCCGAATTCGATCAGGGTCACATGCTCCACGATGCCGGCCAGGTCGATCGCCGCTTCCACGCCAGAGTTGCCGCCGCCGATCACCGCTACGCGCTTGCCCTTGAACAGCGGGCCATCGCAGTGCGGGCAGTAGGCAACGCCGTGGTTGCGGTATTCCTTCTCGCCCGGCACATTGATTTCGCGCCAGCGGGCGCCGGTCGAAATGATCACGGACCTGGCTTTCAGCACGGCGCCGCTTTCGGTGTGGACTTCCTTGATCTTGCCCGGCACGATCTTCGAAGCGCGTTGGGTGTTCATGATGTCCACGTCGTATTCCTTGACGTGCTGCTCCAGTGCGACCGCGAATTTCTGGCCGTCGGTTTCCTTGACCGAGACGAAGTTCTCGATCGACAGCGTATCCAGCACCTGGCCGCCGAAGCGGTCGGCAATCACGCCGGTGCGGATGCCTTTGCGCGCCGTGTAGATGGCCGCAGCAGCGCCTGCAGGGCCGCCGCCGACGATCAGCACGTCGAACACGTCTTTCTTGCTCAATTCAGCCGCAGCGCGGGCCGAGGCGCCGGTATCCAGCTTGGCGAGGATTTCCTCGACGTTGGTGCGGCCCTGGCCGAAGTGCTGGCCGTTCAGGTACATCATCGGCACAGCCATCACCTGGCGTTCCTCGACTTCTTTCGGGAACACGCCGCCATCCACTGCCACCACCTTGATGCGCGGGTTGATCACGGACATGGCGTTCAGTGCCTGCACCACTTCAGGGCAGTTGTGGCAGCTCAGTGAGATGAAGGTTTCGAAGACGAAATCGCCGTCCAGGTTGCGGATTTGCTCGATGACTTTTTCATCCAGCTTGATCGGGTGGCCGCCGACTTGCAGCAGTGCCAGCACCAGGGAGGTGAATTCGTGGCCCATCGGGATGCCGGCGAAGCTCACGCCGATATCGCTGCCTTTGCGGGTGATGTCGAAGGAAGGCTTGCGGGCCTTGTCGTCAGCGCCTGCAACGATGGTAATCTTGCCGTGGCCTGCGGATACGATGTCCTGCAGCAGGGCCGACATTTCCTGCGATTTGGCGGAGGCGTCGGTGTTCGCCACGATCTCGATCGGGTGGACAACGCGCTCCAGGTAGGAGGAGAGTTGGGCTTTCAGGTCTGCGTCCAGCATGGCTATTCCTTTCTTGATTAGTCGCTTGCGGTAGGTACCGCTTCAACGCCCCAAGGCGACCCCGTGGGGTCGCCTGTTCAAGCCATTAGCAGACGAGATGCTTAGATCTTGCCGACCAGGTCCAGCGATGGCTTCAGGGTTGCCGCGCCTTCGGTCCACTTGGCTGGGCACACTTCGCCTGGGTGGGAAGCCACATACTGGGCTGCCTTCACTTTGCGCAGCAGTTCAGCTGCGTCGCGGCCGATGCCGTTGTCGTGCACTTCCAGCACTTTGATGAAGCCTTCCGGATTGATCACGAAGGTGCCGCGCAGCGCCAAGCCTTCTTCTTCGATCATCACTTCGAAATTGCGCGACAGGGTGCCGGTTGGGTCGCCGATCAGGGCGTACTGCACTTTCTTGATCGCGTCGGAGGTGTCGTGCCATGCCTTGTGGGCGAAGTGGGTGTCGGTCGAGATGCCGTACACGTCCACGCCCAGCTTGGCGAATTCTGCGTGGTGGTCTGCCAGGTCTTCCAGCTCGGTTGGGCACACGAAGGTGAAGTCGGCTGGGTAGAACACGAATACGGACCACTTGCCTTTCAGGGATTCTTCGCTCAGGTCAACGAATTTGCCGTTGTGGTATGCGGTGGCCTTGAATGGTTTTACTTGGGTGTTAATCAGGGACATTGTGGTTTCCTCGTGGGTTTGTGAATCAATGAGACGCCAGTTTAAGGCCTTCTCGTAGATTTGAAAATTTGATTGTTCAAATAGACTCGATAGTCTTTGCCTATTGGAACCGCGAAACGCGATCGTTATTATCGCCTTTTGTGGGCAATCAGGTTGTCAGTCCGTCAGGATTTCGAGCAGGCTGGCGGCTTGGCAGGCCAAGCGGTCGACATCGGCGGGATCGAAGTCGGCGTGCATCTTCTTGCGTACGCCAAGTTCGTTGAGGAGGAGGTGGTGGCGCGGAGCGACGCCTTGTTTGGCCAGGCATTCGCGGGCGCAGGCCAGCGGGCAGCCGTCGATGGCGATGATGGTGCGGCCGGATTGGGCCAGCCTGACCAGCGGGGCGACGCCGCCGCCCACGCCGGCGATGCAGGACATTTCTGCGGCGCCTTCCCGGTCAAGCCTGAGCGCAATGGCGTTGGCCAGTTGCGCGGCGCTGCTGCAGCCGGAGCACGAGTACACCAGCGGCAGCGTCTTTTCAGCCATGGCGGGCGCCGGGCGGGGTCGGGAATTTCGGCAGCAGCTTGCGCCAATCGAAGGCGCTGGCATCCAGGCCGTCCAGCGTGTTCTTGAACAGCAGGCCCAGTTCCGTGTCGCCTTCCAGGATCAGGCGGCGGCAGAAGAACAGGGTGTCCGGGTCTTCCTGCCGGCGCGCCATCAGTACCAGGTCATGCGCACTGGCGCCGATGGTCAGGTCGGGCTGGTCGCCGTGGCGGGCCATTTCAAAGCCCTTGCCCTGCCAGCCGAAATCAATCGCCAGCCCGGCATCTTCCACCCGCAGGCGCAGGCGGCGGGCAAACAGGGCCTGGCGCACGTCTTCAGGCAATTGCGGCGCCAGGATTCGGTTCAGTCCCTGCACGAACAGCCAGGCGGGCGGCTGCGGCGGCAGGCGGCCCAGCAGGCGGCCGATGGCGGGCGGTATGCGGAATGGGGCGGTCATTGCATTATTCACGCTACACGCTCCATACCGGGCTGGCCGTACCAGAAACCGTCGCAGCTTCCGCCGGGAGCCAGCGGCTCCAACACCACGGCGGCATGCTGCGCCTGCCATTCGCCGCGGCGCACCTTGTCGAACGCCGCCACTACTTCCAGCGTATCGCGCGACTGCGGCGAAATACGCAGCACATTGATGCCCATGTCTGCCATCTCCGGCACCGCGCGTACCAGGTTGCAGCACAGCGCCGACTGGGTCTGGATCCCGTTCAGGACCAGGAAGGCCTTCTGTTCGCGGGTGTCCATGATCAGGCCATCGGGATAATCGATGCAGCTGAACTGGCAGTCGTCCTTCGGCAAGTTGCGGTTGCGCGCTGTCATGCAGCGAGCGGAAAAGGCCAGCGGCATGCGGCCCCAGGCAAACACTTCGCTTTCCATGCCGGCGGGCTGCGTCTTGAGCAGGGTGCCGATGGCAGCGCGGTCCATTTCCAGCGGCGCTACCCAGCGGCGTGCCCCCTGGCGCGCCAGTACGGCAAGCGTCGGCTCGCTGTAGATGTTCAGGTGCGGGCCGGCGATGAAACCGGCGCCTTCCAGGTTGCGCACGGCGCCGAAGTCATTGGCCTCCACCAGGAAGTCGCGGTGTTCGCATAGCTTGCGCATGGTGGTCAGCTCGGCGCCCGATTCGATCAGGGCTTGCGTGGACAGCACCACTTCCTTGCCGGCATCGCGCAGCAGGGCGGCGATATCGAGCCAGTCGGGCAGGCGCAGTTCATGGCGGCGCGAGCATACGACTTCGCCGAGATAGACGATATCGACCGGACTTTCGGCTACCTGCTGGTAGAACTCGAACATGGTCAGGCGCGGCCAGTAATACAGCACCGGGCCGAGGGCTAGTTTCAACATACTCATTTCCATTTGCGGTGATAGGCGCCCAAGGTGTGCTGCTGGCCTTCCGCCACGCGGTCCAGCGCGGCGCTCCAGCTTGGGTGGATGGCGAAGCGGCGCTTGCCGTCGCCACAGGCATCGATGGCCGAGCGCCACGCCTGCGTCACTTGCGCCACGTAGGCGGGACTGCGCTGGCGGCCTTCGATCTTGATCGCCTTGACGCCCATCTGCACCAGTTGCGGCAGCAGTTCCATGGTGTTCAGGCTGGCCGGTTCTTCGATGGCGTAGTAAGTCTCACCCTCCACCTCGAAACGGCCCTTGCACAGCGTCGGATAGCTGGCGTTTTCATCCGGCTGGTAGCGGTCGATCAGCACGCCGTTCAGGCGCGACTCCAGGCCTTTCGGCGTCTGCTGCCAGCGCACCGCCTTGGCGGGCGAGCATACGCCAGCGGTGTTGGGCGATTCGCCGGTGGCGTAGGACGACAGCGCGCAGCGGCCCTCCACCATCACGCACAGGCTGCCGAAGCCGAATACTTCGATTTCGGTCTTCACATGGCGGATCAGGTGCTCAACCTGCTGCATCGACAGCACGCGCGGCAGCACGGCGCGCGAAATGCCGAACTGTTCGTGGTAGAAGTTGATCGCCTCGTAATTGGTGGCGGAGCCTTGCACCGACAGGTGCAGGCGCAAGCCGGGATGCTTGCTGCGGGCGTATTCCATCAGGCCGGGATCGGCCAGGATGATGGCGTCGATACCGGCGCCGACCGCGCGGTCGACTGCTTCGCGCCAGAGCTGCCAGTTGCCCGCCTGCGGATAGGTGTTCAGCGCCAGCAGGACCTGGCGGCCGCGCTGGTGGGCATAGCGGATGCCTTCCGCAATCGCGGCTTCATCGAAATTCAGGCCGGCGAAGTTGCGTGCATTGGTAGCGTCGCGGAAGCCGAGGTAAACGGTATCTGCGCCATTGTCGACAGCTGCTTTCAATGCCGGCAGGCTGCCGGCGGGACAAACGAGTTCGATCATGCTTTGGTTCCCTGCAAGCGGCGTACGCCGTTGACGAAGCGCGCCAGGGTGTCGGACTGGCCGCCGCGCGGCAGCATGACCTCCACCAGCTGGAAGCGGCCGCGCCGCTGCACGGCGCCCTCCAGTGCCGCCACCAGTTCGGCGCGCGTGGCGACGCGGTAGCCGTCGCCGCCCAGTGCCGGCGCCATGTCGGCAAAGCGCCAGTCGCTCAAGTCGCAGAAGCCGGATTGCGGCTGGAAGGCGCGCAGCATCTCCCAGCTGCAGTTGTTGAAGATGACCACGATCGGGTCCAGGCCGTAGCGCTGGCAGTTGCCCAACTCCCAGCCCGTCATCTGGAAGGCGCCGTCGCCTACCAGCACCAGCGGTCGTTCGCCGCCGGCGGCTTGCAGGCCGAAGGCAGCAGGCACGCCGTAACCCATGGTGGCGTAGTAGCCGGGCGCCAGCAGGTCGGTGTTCTCGATATCGAGCGCGGTGAACAGGCAGTCGCCGATGTCGGAAGCGATGGTCATGCGGCCGTGCTTGCGCATCATGTCGTTGATGGCGCTGGCCACGTCGCGCGGTACCAGCGGGCTGTCGTCGGCAGGCAGGTCGCATGGATAGGCGGTGCGTTCGCCGCGCAGGGCGGCGTCGGCGCGCAGCGGCTTGGCGCGGGCCAGCAGGCCGTCCACCAGCGCCTCCAGCGGGATGTCGTGGTAGGTGTGGTAGCCGAGCGTGACGTCGCCGTCCAGCGCCAGCATGCATTTGCGCAGGTCGATGCGTTCGCGCTGCACGCCGAAATTCGTGTCGGACAGGATTACGCCCAGCATCAGCAGGGCGTCCGAACCTTCCACGGCTTCGGTCACTTCCGGGGCGCCGGCGACGCCGAGGTAGGTGCCCAGCAGCGGCGCTTCCGGCTCGCTGGCCAGCAGGCCGCGGCCCATGAAGCAGGTCACCACCGGTACCTGCAGCCTGGTGGCCAGCTGCGCCACCTTGCTCTCCAGGCCAAAGCGGCGGATTTCGATATCGACCATCAGCACCGGGCGTGCGGCGCGTTCGAGGCGGGCCAGCACTTCTTCCACGCAGGCCGCCAGGGCATCCGCATCATGGACCGGCGCCGGCAAGGCGTGCACCCGTGCACACGGCGCATGCACCATGTCGCGCGGCAGCTCGATATAGACTGGGCGCGAGTGCGTGATCGCACTGCGCAGCACGCGCGCAATGTCTTCCGGGGCGCGCTGCGGATCGTCCAGCACGCACTGGTCGCAGGTGATCTCGCGGAAGATCGCCATCTGCGAATCCAGGTGCTTGACCTGGTGGTGCAGCAGGAAGCCGTTGCGGCGTTCATTGGTGCCCGGCGCGCCGGAGATCACCACCATCGGTACTTTTTCAGCATAAGCGCCCGCGACGGCGTTGACCATATTGAGGGCCCCCGCACCATAGGTCACCGCCGCCACGCTTATGCGCCCGTGATAGCGTGCCGCCCCATCGGCTGCAAAGCCTACACCCGGCTCGTGGCTCAGGGTGTAGAGGGGCAGGACGCCAGATTTCTCAATTTGTTCGAAAAAGGCAAGGACGAAGTCTCCGGGGATACCAAAGACTTCGCGCGCGCCGTGATCAGCCAGCGCGTGCAGGAGTGAGTTTGCGAGATTCATAGCCGGCATCATGCGCGGGCGCGAACTAAAAATCCTTGAGCCAGGTCAAGGATTCCCCGATCGGCCGCGCGCTTCCTTTGTCAGGCCGCCTTGACCAGGGCGGCGAGCATCACTTCCAGCGTCTTGTCGTGGCGCTTGATCGGCGGGATTTCGCGTTCGATCCCCAGCAGCTGGTAGACCGCCATCTGCGCCGCGCGCACGGAGTATTCGACCGTGAATACCACGTCGTCCGGCACTTCGACGAACTGGCTCACCAGGGCGAGGTTGCGCGAGCCGAACGGCACCGGCAGCGGACGGTCGCTGTAGTGACGCGGCATGAACATGCTGGTGATGTAGGGCATGCGGCAAGGGATGCAGTTTGCCTGTGCGAATACCTCAGGTTCGAAGTTCAGGTGCCCGGCCAGTTCGCGCAGGATTTCCTCGCCGCTGCAATCGGCCATTGGTTTGGCGACGAAATTGCCGACACGGTCCGGATGCAGGGCATAGCCCCAGAATACCTTGACGTCGGCGGGCTGGCCGGCAAAGTGGGGCTGGTGCGCCAGCACGACTGACATCAGCCAGTTGGAATCCTTGAAGGTTACCAGGCCGCCGGTGCCGGCAACATTGCCGCTGAATGCCTCCATCTGGTCGAAGAAAGCCGTGTCGCGCAGCGTCACCGTGAACGATTCCCACCATGATTGCTGGATATTGCGGTTGAAGGCAGCAGGCTTGCCAAGTTCGGGACGGCCTTCCGCCAGGCGCTCCCACAACTTCCAGCCACCGCTCTGGCGGCGGTCAAGCTGCGGCGGCGCCGACTTCATGCTGCCGAAGCTGGACGCATCGGTCATGGAACCGTTCTGGAAGAACACCAGGTCGTCCGGCGTGATCGGCAGCAGTTCGCGCCGGCCATCGCGCTCAAGCTCGATGGCGTGCACCAGCAGCTCGTCCCTGGCGTCGGCCAGCTTGATGTCGGTCACGGTACAGCCGGTCTCGATGCGCACGCCATGCTGCACCAGCCATGCCTGCAGCGGACGGACGAACGAATCGTACTGGTTGTACACGGTGCGCTTGACGCCGGCCAGCGTTTCGATGCGAGAGAACTCCTTCATGAAGCGGTGCAGGTAGCGCTTGAATTCGACCGCGCTATGCCATGGCTGGAAGGCGAAGGTTGTGGCCCACATGTACCAGAACGGCGTTTCGAAGAATTCGGGCGAGAGGTGGTCGGTAATCGGGCTGTTGCCCAGCACAGCCTCATCGGCCTCGTGCAGCTTGAGCAGCTCCATCCGGTCGCGCAGGCTGAAACCCATCGACGTCACGTCCACCTTATGGCGATTGCGGTCGACCAGGCGGGCCTGCGAGTGCGATTTATGCAGTTCGTTGAATGCCAGCGTTTCGTCCAGCACCGTCTGGCCAGGATGAACCAGCGATGGAATCGACGCAAACAAATCCCACGTGCATTCGTAATTATCGGTCGTCAGCATGCGGCCGCCGCGCAGGCGGTAGCCGTCTTGCGCGGTGCCCGCGCCATCGAGGCTGCCGCCCGCCACGCCCAGCGATTCGTAAATATGAATCTGCTCACCGCGCATTTTCCCATCGCGGATCATGAAGGCCGCCGCCGCCAGGTTGCCAATGCCGGCACCGGCCATATACACCTGTTTTTCTTTTCCCATTGACTTACTCCTTGGTTGGTTCGGGAGTAACTATAGGTTTTCGCAGGGGTGCTTGACTTTGACCTGGGTCAAGAATGCCCCAATCGTCATGCTTTGAATGTGACCCAGGGCCGGAATCGGGCAACCGCCTGGATCAGGCCTGCCTCCTCCTGCGCCGCGATCACCGGACCGATTGGCTTGTAGGCATCCGGTGCTTCTTCAATACGCCTTTCTTCACGCAAGGTGACGCATTGCCAGGCTTGCTCACCTGTTGCCCCGCCAGGGCGCTGGGCCCGCGTTTCCTGCCGGCGCAGGCGCCGCCCGGCACCGTGGCTGCACGACCATAGCCAGTCGGCACGGCCCAAGCCTGTGGCGAGGAAGGAGCTGTCGCCCATGGAGCCTGGAATCAGGGCGAACTGGCCATCGTGCGCCGGCGTTGCGCCCTTGCGGTGGATGTTCATGCCCTGCTCGGCCAGGACAACGTTATGCGGCACGTCGACAACCAGCCGCGATGCGGAGGCGCCGACGGTTGCTTCCAGGTCCTTCCGCACCAGCTCCGCCAGCACCAGGCGATTGGCCCAGGCATAGCGTGCCGCCACGCCCATCGCTTCCAGGTATTCCAGTGCCAGCGGCCCGGACAGTCCATACAGGCCGCTCTCCGGATGGCGCACGCCGGCCGGCCATTCAGCGCGGGCCCGGTCCATCCAGGCCTGGCCGACGAAGAATCCAAGATCACGCGAGCCGCTGTGGATCATGACGACCACATCGCCGGCTTTCAGGCCCGCGCGATAGGCGGCATGGCGATCCAGCACCTCTTCGACCACCTGCAATTCGACAAAGTGATTGCCCCCGCCGGGCGTGCCGAGGTTGGGGTCGCGGAATACCGCGTGGCGGCGGCCGGTGAACGCTTCCGGCGCATGCCTTGCACAGCCGGCAAAGCTTTGCAGTCCAATGCAGCGCGCCAGCTCCTCCTGCAGCCGGGCGTGATCCATTTCGCCCCACAATCCCTGGCGCGGTATCTGGTGCAGGAAGGCCTCCGGGCCAAGGTCGAACAGGGCGCGGAAAGCTGCCGTGGTCGCAGGCACGTCGCGGCCGTTATCGAGCAGGCTGCGCGTCAGGCGCTGCAGCAGGCGCTCCTTGTGCGGTTCGAGCTGCTGCAGCGTGTGCCCGGTGGTCAGCAAGCGCATGCCGCAGTTGATGTCGGTACCGATTGCGGCGGGAATGACGAAATCGCCGTCGGTCGCAACGATGCTCCCCACCGGTGCGATCGAACCGGGATGGAAGTCGGGCGTGGCGCACGCCTTGCACACGCCGCGCGCATCGTCATGACTGCGCACGGAGGCGAATTCAAGCAGCTGGCGCACGGCCTTTTCTTCCAGGGGAAGGCTGGCCGGCAAAAGGACCTGTGCCTGCGCCTTTTCGTTATGGATCTGGTAGACACCATCGCGGTAGTTGACGATGATGCCGGAACGGGCAAAGGCCCGTTGAAGTCGAGTGTAATTGTTCATGGCTGCCAGGGACGTAGTGAGAACCCGCGACGTTCGCGGTAGACGTCCTCGCTTGCAGCAGCGCATTCAAGGAAGGAAAAGCGGCGCTAGTCTAGCACGGTTTTATGCGGCGGTGGCGTGCGGGGTAGCTGCGGTGGGGATCGATTGCTGGTGCAGCAGCGCATCGAAGTCGGCGGCCGGCAAAGGGCGGGCGAACAGGTAGCCCTGGCCGTAGTCGCAGCCGGCGCCGGCCAGCAGGTCGCGCTGTTCGGTGGTTTCCACGCCTTCGGCGATCACGCTCAGGCCCAGTTTGTGGGCCATCACGATGATCGCGTCGGACAAGGCCATATCGCTCGAATCGGGCGCAAGGTTGCGGGTGAAGCTGCGGTCGATCTTCAGGTAGTCGATGTCGAATTTCTTCAGGTAGGACAGCGAGGAATAGCCGGTGCCGAAGTCGTCCAGCGCGACCTGGATGCCGGCATCGCGCAGTTGCAGAAGCTTGTCGGTGACGCTGGTGTTCGCATCGAGCAGCAAGCCTTCCGTGATTTCCACCACGATGCTTTCGCCGGGAACACCGAGCTGCTGCAGGTGGGCCAGCCAGTCGGCATAGCTGCCGCGCTCGCGCTGGAATTCCAGCGGCGACTGGTTCAGGCTGACCTGGAAGCCAGGATGCACCTCCTCGCGCCAGCGCTTGACCCACTGCGCGGATTCGCGGAACACCCATTCGCCGATATCGACAATCAGGCCGCTCGATTCGGCCAGCGGGATGAACTCCAGCGGGCTGACCATGCCGCGCTGCGGGTGTTCCCAGCGGATCAGCGCTTCGGCCTTGTGGATCTTGCCGGTCTGGAGATGCACGATAGGCTGGAAGTACAGCTTGAGCTGGTTGCCTTTCAAAGCGCCGCGCAAGTCGTTGGTCAGGCGCATGCGGTTCAGCGCTGCGACCTGCAAGGCCGGCGTGAAGTAGCTGAAGCGGTTACGCCCGGCGCCTTTGGCGGCGTACATGGCCTGGTCGGCGTGCTTCAGCAAGTCTTCCATATTGCCGGCATCGTCCGGGTAGATGGTGATGCCGATCGAGGCTGAGACGAACGCCTGCTCCTGCCCGAGCTGGAACGGCATGCGCAGGCTGTCGATGATGTGCTGGGCGATGTCCTCTACCCGGTCCACTTCCGACAGCTCCGGCAGGATCACGGTGAATTCATCGCCGCCCAGGCGCGAAACGGTGTCCGACTGGCGCACGCAGGCGCCGATGCGGCGCGCCGCTTCCACCAGCAGCACGTCGCCCTGGTGGTGGCCCAGGGTGTCGTTGACTTCCTTGAAGTGGTCAAGGTCGATGAACAGGATGGCGATGCGGGTGCCGTCGCGGCGCGACTTCAGGATATCGTGCTGCAGGCGATCGAGGAACATGCGCCGGTTCGGCAACTGCGTCAGCGTGTCGAAGTTGGCTTGCTGCCAGATCAGGGCTTCGGTTTCCTTCTTGTCGGTGATGTCTTCGATCATGCACAGGTGGTGCGGCTGGCTTTCCGTGCCGACCGCGTTCATCGAAGCTTCCACCCAGACGATACGCCCGTCGGGGCGCACCAGGCGCGTCTCGATCTTGAAGCCGGCAATCTGCTGCGCCGTCAACTGCGCCATCTTTTCCTGTTCCGGCGCGACGTCGTCCGGATGGCAGATTTCCAGCCAGCGGCTGTGGCGCATCTCTTGCGCCGAGCGCCCCGCAATTTCCGCAAAGCGCGGGTTCACATCGCGGAACTGGCCGTCGCCTGAATCGATCAGGGCAATGCCCATCGGCGCCGCTTCGAACATGGTGCGGAAGCGCTGCTCGCCCTTGCGGATGGTTTCCTCGGCGCGCGTGCGTTCGCGCGTGAGCAGGGAGAAGTGGATCATGGCGCCCAGCACCAGCAGGCCCGCCGCCACGCCCAGCACGCGGTACAGCCAGGTCAGGTCGGAGCCGGGATCGGCGTTGTACAGGAAGCCGGCCCAGGTCGCACCTTTCGGCAGCATGCCCAGTTCCGTGTAAACATCGGCGATGTGCTGCCAGCGGTCCGGGTTCATGTAGCCGATTTCCACCAGCACCGGCTGCACCAGCGGCACCATCTGGCGCGCTTCGTACAGCAGGTGCATGCGGTCGTGCTGGCGCGAGTACTTGTTGAGGATCAGGTCGACGATTTCTTCCTGGTGGCTCATGGCGTACTGCCAGCCGCGCATGCTGGCGGCGCGGAAGGCGCGCACGCGGTCCGGGTGATCCTTGATTTCCGCTTCGCTGGTGAACAGGTTGTCGCCGTAAAAATCAATGCCGGCTGCGCGCGGGCTGTAGATATCGTACGGGAAACCGAGGCGGTCCAGGTAGTCCGGCTCATTGGTCACGTAGATCGACATGGCGTCGACCTTGCCCTTCACCAGGTCGTCCGGATTGAAGCTGTGCTCCACGCGCACCAGCTGGTTGTTGGCAATGCCTTCCTTGCGCAGGTAGGCCATGACTTCGTCCGCCTGCGTCAGTTCATCGGTCAGGGAGCCGATCATCACGCGTTTGCCGGCGATGCTGCGGATATCCGGCGCCGGGCCGGTCTGGCGCATCGCCAGCGCATAGGGGGAATGCTGGAACACTACCGCCAGCACCACCAGCGGCTTGCCCGACAAGCGCGCCAGCAGCAGGCTGCTGCTGGCAACGCCGTATTGGGCGCGGCCATCGAGCACGGCGCGTTCCGGTTCGTTGCCGTCGCTGCCTTCCAGCATTTGCACATCGAGGCCGGCATCGCGGTAATAGCCTTTTTCCAGCGCGGCGTAATAGCCGGCGAACTGGAACTGGTGGCTGTGCTTCAACTGCAGCGTGACGCGTTCCTGCGCCTGCGCCCAGGGTGCAGGTGTCGACAGCAGCAGAAATATGAACAGGCCAGCCAGGAATTGGGGCACGTTTTCTTCCGGATACGAAGTTGGCAGAGTCTACAAGCCGATTGTATCCGCTTCGCTGCACGCAGCGCGCCGAAGTGTGGCATTCCTGCTGCAAAATCCTATGGAATTGCAGCAGGTGATAGCACGTAGCGTCTTACTTACGGCCGGGGCGGCCGCCAGTCTTGGCCGGGGCGGCCTTGGCTTTGACTTTGATAGTGTCGAGGATGGATGGACGGACCTTGGTTTCCACCGTGGCGCGCGCCGTCATCGAACCGGTCAGGGCATTCGGCTTGCCGCCGCGCGCAATATGGGCCGGCGGAGGCAGGCCGGCGCCGCGCTTCTGCTGGCCCGGGGCCAGGGTCGGCATGGCGCGCTTGCCTTGCGATGGCTTGAAGTGCTCTTCGCCGACGCGGTATGGCGGGATCAGGTGGCGTTCGCCATCGCCGATCAAATCGCCGCGGCCCATGCGGCGCAGGGTCTCGCGCAGGATCGGCCAGTTCTTCGGATCGTAGTAACGCAGGAAGGCCTTGTGCGCCTGGCGCTGCTTCAGCGTGCGCGGGGTTTCCACGGTTTCCGACGTGTCGGTGACTTTGTGCAGCGGGTTCTTGCGCGAGTGGTACATGGCGCTGGCCATGGCCATCGGGGTCGGCATGAAGGTCTGCACCTGGTCCAGGCGGAAGTTGTTTTTCTTCAGCCACAGGGCCAGGTTCAGCATGTCCTCGTCGCTGGTGCCCGGGTGGGCGGCGATGAAGTAGGGAATCAGGTACTGCTTCTTGCCCGCTTCCAGCGAGAACTTCTCGAACATCGCCTTGAATTCGTCGTAGGCGCCGATGCCCGGCTTCATCATCTTGCTCAGCACATTGCTTTCGGTGTGCTCCGGCGCGATCTTCAGCAGGCCGCCCACGTGGTGGGTCACCAGTTCTTTCACGTATTCAGGCGAACGCACGGCCAGGTCGTAGCGCAGGCCGGACTGGATCAGGATCTTCTTCACGCCCTTGATCTCGCGCGCCTTGCGGTACAGCTGGATCAGCTTGCTGTGGTCGGTGCCCAGGTTGACGCAGATCGAGGGGTAGACGCAGGACAGGCGGCGGCAGGTTTCCTCGATCTCCTTTTCCTTGCAGGACAGGCGATACATGTTCGCGGTCGGGCCGCCCAGGTCGGAAATGATGCCGGTAAAGCCCTTGGTCTTGTCGCGGATATGTTCGATCTCGCGCAGGATCGACGGCTCCGAACGGCTCTGGATGATGCGGCCTTCGTGCTCGGTGATCGAGCAGAAGGTGCAGCCGCCGAAGCAGCCGCGCATGATGTTGACCGAAAAGCGGATCATTTCCCAGGCCGGGATATTGGCGTTGCCATAGCTTGGGTGCGGGGCGCGCGAGTACTCCATATCGTACACGCCGTCCATTTCGTCCATGGCCAGCGGCAGCGGCGGAGGGTTCATCCACACGTCGCGGTCGCCGTGCTGCTGCACCAGCGCGCGCGCATTGCCAGGATTCGATTCGAGGTGGAACACGCGCGAAGCGTGGGCGTACATCACCGGGTCTTCCTTCACCACCTCGTACGACGGCAGGCGCACCACGGTCTTGTTGTGCTTTTCCTTGGCGGCGGCCAGGCGCTCTTCGCGGCTCATGATGATGACCGGCTTGACCACCGGTTCCGGCGCGGCGTTCTCGGTGGCGCATTCCTTCTTGTCTTCCTTCGCCATGGCGTAAGGATCGGGATGCGGGTCGACGCGGCCCGGCACGTCGACGCGGTTCGAATTGTGCACCGCCCATTCGCCGGACGGCAGCCAGCCGTGCGGCACCAGGAAGGCGGTACCGCGCAGGTCTTTGATTTCCTTGATCTTTTCGCCCATTTCCAGGCGGCGGGTCAGGTCGACCAGGGCGCGTTCGGCGTTGCCGAAGATCAGCAGGTCGGCCTTGGACTCGGTCAGCACCGACTTGCGCACCTTGTCCGACCAGTAGTCGTAGTGGGCGATGCGGCGCAGCGAGGCTTCGATGGAGCCGATGATGACCGGCGTGCCGGGAAAGGCTTCGCGCGCCTTCTGGGCGTACACGGTGACGGCGCGGTCGGGGCGCTTGTTCGGCTCGGCGTTCGGGGTGTAGGCATCGTCGGAGCGGATCTTGCGGTCGGCCGTGTAGCGGTTGACCATCGAGTCCATATTGCCGGCGGTGATGCCGTAGTACAGGCGCGGCTTGCCCAGTGCGCGGAACGATTCCACGTTGTGCCAGTCAGGCTGGGCGATGATGCCGACGCGGTAGCCTTGCGCTTCCAGCAGGCGGCCGACCAGGGCCATGCCAAAGCTTGGATGGTCGATATAGGCGTCGCCGGTCACCAGGATGACGTCGCACTGGTCCCAGCCCAGGGCGTCCATTTCGGCGCGGGACATGGGAAGGAAAGGCGCAGCAGAAGCACGCGCAGACCGCTTGGCGACGGTCGCGAAAAGATTGGCTGGGGAATTCATCCCGGCATTGTACCGGAAATCACTGGCTTCCGCCCACCGCCGCGCACAAAAAACCTTTAAATTTCAGTAACTTGTGACGTTCCGGCAAGGCGTTTCCGGTAAATACACATTGCACATCGTGACATTTTTGCTATAACGGGTATACAACGTCTTCCATGGAGCGTAATCATGCGACGCAGACTGTACTACATGCTTCCCAATGTAAAAGCCGCCCGCGCAGAACTGGACGAACTGCTGCTGGCACGCATCGAAGAACGGCATATCCACTTCATGGCAAAAGAGGGCACCCTGCCCGACGACATGCCAGATTGCAATTTCCTGCTGCGAACGGACCTGATCCACGGCGCCAAGCTGGGGATCGCCATTGGCGCGATTGTGGGGCTGTGTGCCGGCATCTTCCTGGTCGTTTTCCCACCCGAAGGGCTGACCCTGCGCACCATGACCATCTTGCTGGTCACGCTGGGCGGTGCACTGTTCGGCGGCTGGGCCAGCGGCATGAATGCGGCGGCCGTCCCCAACAAGAAGCTGGAACAGTACTCAGAGCGTATTGAACAAGGTCAGGTTTTGATGATGGTCGACGTGCCGGTGCGGCGCATGAAGGAGATCGAGGAAATGATCGCCAAACGTCATCCTGACTTCAACTTTGGCGGTGAAGAACCGCCCATGCTGGCCTTCCCATAAGGCCAGCCTCCCGGGGACCGGCCGGACAGCCGGTACAACCCCGGGTTCTATACTGAAGGCGGGCTGCGGCCCGCCTTTCTTTTGATCTGTTGTTAGATTCCCATATTCCCCAGGATGCGCGTAAGTTCGCGCAAAGTAGGCTCCAATGCCGGGTGTTTGGCAGCAAACTTGGCAGTGATTTCCTGAGTGCGTTCGGCCAGGCCGTAGGTGGAGGTGCCGCCTTCGGGCTGCGGCGGCTGGTCGAGGATCAGCTTGATGTCGCCATCGAGCTGGCGCAACAGGCTTTGCAATTCCTCATCGACCGGACCGTGGTGGGCCAGCGTGGCGTGCAAGTGGCGCAGGGTCTCCTTCAGCTTGGTGTCCATGATCCCTTTCCCCGGTGAAGTGGCGATCCCTCTTTATACACCCATCCGCCGTGAGCAGCTACGGATGTGCTCAATCCGGCGGCCTCCGGCCCGAGCGAGCGCAGGAAGGTTTCATGCGCTCGCGGACACAGCTTACTTAAGACCGCGGCGCTCCAGCAACGGATCGATCCTGGCATCGCGGCCGCGGAATTCGCGGTACATCTGCATCGCATCCATTGTGCCGCCTTTGGACAGCAGGGCTTTGCGGAAATGGTCGCCGTTGCTGCGCTGCAGGCCGCCGTTCTCGGTGAACCATTCAACGGTATCGGCATCCAGCTTCTCCGACCACAGGTAGCCGTAGTAGCCCGCCGAGTAACCACCCGCGAACACGTGCGAGAAGTAGGTGGTGCGGTAGCGCGGCGGCACCGGCGAGAAATCAACGCCGGCGTCCTTCAGCACCGACGACTCGAAGCCCAGCACGTCGGTCGGGATCTTGTCGGCTGGCAGTTGGTGCCAGCGTTGGTCCAGGATCGAGGCAGCCAGGTATTCAGTGGTGCGGAAGCCTTCGTTGAACTTGGCGGAAGCCTGTACCTTGTCCAGCAGTTCCTTCGGCATTGGCGCACCGGTCTGGTAGTGCCTGGCGTAGTTGTTCAGGATTTCCGGCCAGGCCATCCACATTTCGTTGACCTGCGACGGGAATTCCACGAAGTCGCGCGGCACGCGGGTACCGGCGAAGCGCGGGTACTTCACATCGGAGAACATGCCGTGCAGCGCATGGCCGAATTCATGGAACAGGGTGCGCGCCTCGTCGTAGGTCAGCAAGGTCGGCTCGCCGGCTGCCGGCTTGGGAATGTTCAGGTGGTTGGCCACCACCGGCTTGGTGCCCATCAGCTTGGACTGCGACACGTAGGCATTCATCCAGGCGCCGCCACGCTTGTTGCTGCGCGCGTAGAAGTCGCCCAGGAAGATCGCCAGCTGCTTGCCGTCGGCATCGAACACATCGAACACGCGTACGTCCTGCTGGTACACCGGCAGGTCCTTGCGCTCCTTGAAGGTGATGCCGTACACCCTGGTCGCAGCGTAGAACACCCCGTTTTTCAGCACGTTATCGAGTTCGAAGTATGGCTTGAGCTGGTTCTGGTCGAAAGCGTAGCGGGCCTGGCGCACCTTGTCGGTGTAGAAGGCCCAGTCCTGCGCCGCGTTGGCGAAGCCGCCCTTTTCCGCATCGATCACGGCCTGGATATCGGCCGATTCCTTGCGCGCGTTGTTCACGGCAGGCTTGGACAGTTCGCCCAGCAGCTTGTTGACGGCGTCGGTGTCGTGTGCGGTCTGGTCTTCCAGCTGGTAGGCCGCGTGCGAGGCATAGCCCAGCAGCGCAGCGCGATCGGCGCGCAGCTTGGCGATCTTCAGCACGACGTCGCGGTTGTCGAAATCGCCGCCGCGGCTGCCGCGCGCCAGCGAAGTAGCCAGCAGGCGTTCGCGCGTGGTGCGATTGGTCAGCACTTCCAGCGGCGCCTGGCCGGTGGTGTTGGCGATGGCGATCAGGAATTTGCCGTCCATGCCTTTGGCCTTGGCGGCTGCAGCGGCGGCGTCGATGGCCTTGTCGGACATGCCGGCCAGTTCTTCGCGGGTATCGACCACCAGCGCCGAAGCATTGGCTTCCTTCAGCACGTTCTGGCTGAAGGTGGTGGACAGGGCGGCCAGCTGCGAATTGTAGGCCTTCAGTTTTTCCTTGTCGGCGGCCGACAGCTTGGCGCCGGCGCGCACGAAGTCGGTGTGGTAGCGTTCCAGCAGGCGCGCGGATTCAGCATCGAGCTTCAGCTTGTCGCGCTTGTCGTACAGGGCCTTGATGCGGGCGTACAGTTTTTCGTTCAGGCGGATCGCGTCGCTGTGGGCGGACAGCTTCGGCGCCAGTTCGCGGTTCAGCGCTTCGAAGGCGTCGTTGGTGTTGGCACCGGACAGGTTGCCGAACACGGAGCTCACGCGATCGAGCAGGCGGCCCGAACGCTCCATCGCCACGATGGTGTTGTCGAAAGTCGGCGCGGCCTTGTTGTTGGCGATCTTGGCGATTTCCGCCGCCTGCTGCTTCATGCCTTCTTCATAGGCAGGACCGTAGTCTTCGTTCTTGATCTTGTCGAAGGCAGGGTAGTTCAGCGGCAGCCTGGATTCGGCTGCGAAGGGATTGGACGCCGGCAGGGCGGCATTGGCGATACCCGCGACAGCCAGGCCGGCAGCGAGCACCAGCAATTTCGGACGGAACATTCTCTCTCCTGTTTTGTAATGTTTCGAGGCGCACGATAATAGCAACCCCGCAGTGCAAAGTCATGCTGCACTGCGTATCGTAAAGTGTCAGGAATCAGTAGTGCGGCGGACGCTCGTTGAGCGGGGCCTGGCTGGCCAGTGCGGAGGTGCGCACGCGCTCGGCCAGCGCGCGCACCAGGTCTTCCAGCATATCGATCTGCTTTTGCTGCTCGTAGACGCGCTGGTTCAGCGATTCCACCAGGTCTTCCTGGTGCACCAGTTTAAGTTCAATATTGACAAAACGATCTTCGCTGCTCACGGCCTGCTCCCGCCAATGGAAAAGCAGGCATTTTACTCTTTCAGGTAGACGCCGCCGCAGAGAATCATGTCCTCCTCCGGCACGCAGTACATGGTTTTCGGCTCGATCTTGCCGGTGACGGGATTGTTGAATTTGTAGTCCTGCCAGAACGGGACTTTTTTCCTGGCCATTTCGACGCGCTCTTTCACGAAAGCCTTGCCGTCGACGTCTTTCAGTTCCATCAGGTTCTTGCCGACCATCTTGGCGTTGGCGCCGTGCGCACGCACCACGCCGTCGGTGCCATACACAGTGAGGTACAGGTCGCGGTCGACGAACTGGCCGTCCTTTTTTCCGATTTCCGCAAAAGTCTTTTCGCGGCCGTTGGCTTTCAGGTAAGTCAGGGCTTTTTTTACCATCGCCTCGGCTTCAGGCTTGGTCACCATATCCGCAGCGCTGACCAGGGACGCTGCGCCCGCCATGGCGGCGAGCAGGCAAATGCGAAATAACATGGGAACCTCCTGTCATAAGGAAGAGCACCCATGCTAGCACTAATCAAGCCGGATTAATGTCGCGTGGAGCCGACAACAATTCCTTCATGCGCGCCAGGCGTTCGCGCGGCGACAGGATTTCCGATTCCGTCGGCGGGGCAGTGCCGACATCGAGCGCCATCTCGGCGATGAAGCGCGATATGTCGCATTGCATATGTTCGCCGCCGCGCTTGCGCTTCTTGCACCAGGTGAGCTGCAAGGTGCGCTGCGCGCGCGTGATCCCCACGTACATCAGGCGCCGCTCTTCCTCGATGCGCTGGGCCAGCAATTCCACCGGCGCATCCGGATCGCCCTTGTGCGGCAGGATGCCCTCTTCCACCCCGACCAGGAATACATGCGGGTACTCCAGGCCCTTCGACGCATGCAGCGTCGACATGCGGATCGCGTCCGGCTCTTCGTCCTTGCCGTCCAGCATGGACATCAGTGCCACCATCTGGGTCAGCTCCAGCACGTTCTTTTCTTCGCCGTCGCGGTCCTTGCCGCCGCGGCCGCGATCCTTCAGCCAGTTGACGAAGTCGGTCACGTTGTCCCATTTGCCTTGCGCCGCACGTTCCTCGAAGGCGTCGTACAGGTAATGCTCGTAGTGCATGCCTTCCATCAGGTCGTCCAGCACCTGCGCCGCATTGTCGCCGCTGCCCGATGGTCCGGGGCGCGTGGCGCGCGATTCCAGTTCCAGGATGAAGTTGCAGAAGTCCTGCAGCGGCTTCAGCTGGCGGTCGTTGAGCACCGCCTCGATGCCGCCCTTGAAGACGGCTTCGAACAGCGAGCATTGCCACTTGCCCGAGAAGGAGCCCAGCGCTTCCAGCGTGGACTGGCCGATGCCGCGGCGCGGCGTGGTTGCTGCGCGGATGAAGGCAGGATCGTCGTCCGGATTGGCCATCAGGCGCAGGTAGGCCATGATGTCCTTGATTTCCGCCTTGTCGAAGAAACTCTGGCCGCCGGAAATCGTGTAGGGAATGCGCTGCGTGCGCAATGCCTGTTCGATCACGCGCGCCTGGTGGTTGCCGCGGTACAGGATCGCGTAATCGGCCCACTTGTTCTTGCGCTCGAAGTGGTCGGCCGAAATCATGATCGCGACCTGCTCCGCTTCCTGCTCCTCGTTCGGCATCGAATGCACCTTGATCGGCTCACCGATACCCAGTTCGGACCACAGCGACTTCTCGAACAGCTTGGGATTGTTCTGGATCACCGCATTGGCCGCCTGCAGGATGCGCGTGGTGGAGCGGTAGTTCTGTTCCAGCTTGATCAGGCGCAGGTCGGGGAAGTCGACCTGCAGCAGCGCCAGGTTTTCCATGGTCGCGCCGCGCCAGCCGTAAATCGCCTGGTCGTCGTCGCCCACCGCGGTGAACATCGGCTTCTTGCCCAGGCCCGTAACCATCAGTTTCACCAATTCGTACTGGCAGGTATTGGTGTCCTGGTATTCGTCGATCATCAGGTAGCGCAGGCGGCGCTGCCATTTATCGCGCACCGTGTCGTGGTTGCGGAACAATTCCACCGGCAGGCGGATCAGGTCGTCAAAGTCCACCGCCTGGTACGCGGCCAGGGTGGCGATATAGCTGCCGTAGATGCGCGCCGATTGCGCCTCATCCTCGGTCTGCGCCAGTTTCAGCGCTTCCTCGGGCGTCACCAGGCCGTTCTTCCACAGCGAGATATCGTTCTGGATGCGGCGGATCAGGTGCTTGTCGGTGGTGATGGCCAGGTCCTGGACCAGCGAATAGCAATCGTCGCTGTCCATGATTGAAAAACGGTCTTTCAGCCCCAGATGGTTGCATTCCTGGCGCAGGATGCGCACGCCGAGGGAGTGGAAGGTGCAGACGGTCAGCAGCTTGGCCTGGCGCGGCTGCTTGAGCATTTTGCCAACGCGTTCCTGCATTTCCAGCGCTGCCTTGTTGGTAAAGGTGAGCGCGGCGATCGTGCGCGGGTCATAGCCGCGATCCTCGATCATATGGGTGATTTTTTGCGTAATCACGCGCGTCTTGCCCGAGCCGGCCCCCGCCAGTACTAGGGCAGGGCCGTCGAGATAGAGCACGGCTTCGCTCTGGGGCCCGTTAAGGCCGAACTGGGGTGCATTGGACATCCCGGCATTGTACAGAATATAGTGGTATCAATCCCCGGAAAGAGCCCGAAAAAACGTAGGCAGACGTGTTATGAAATTTGAACATTTGATAGAAGTGAACGACCTCCTCAACCCGCTGATGGACACCATCACCCACCAGCAGTTATGGCGCGGCCTGGTGCTGCGCGCGGAGTCGCCCAAGCTGTTCGTGCCGCACCTGGACGAGGCGGAAATCTCGGCCCGCACCGGGGCCGGTTTCAGCCGCCGCCTGCGCTATGGCGATATTGTCATCGAAGACAATGTGGTGCTGCACGAGCCGTACGTGGTGCGCTATGAGGTGCCGGCGCAAAAAGACATCAGCGCCTCGAGCCTGACGATGACGATCGAGATGCCGCAGCCGGAACGCCTGTACGTGCGTTTCCAGTACGACGACGGCCATGACGCGGCAACCGATGCCGCCAACGCGATGTACGACGATTTCCGCCGCTCCGCGTACCAGGAGTCGGACCTGGACACCATCCGCGTGCTGCGCGAACTGGCCAGCCAGGGCCGCCTGAATGCGAGCCTGAACTGATCTAGCAGCCGGGCGTGCAATCGTTCGGCACCGGCTTGGGCGGAGGCGGCGGTTTTTGCAGCTCCAGCGCCAGGCCGCGCAAGGCGGTGCGCAAGCCTTCTTCCACTACCGGGTGGTAGAAGGGCATGTCCAGCATCTGCGATACCGTCAGCTTTGCCTGGTGCGCCCAGGCCAGCAGGTGGCCGATGTGCTCCGCACGCGGCCCCGCCATCTCGGCGCCGAGGAAGCGCCCGCTGCCATACTCCGCATAGACCCGCAGCATGCCTTTGTTCTGGCGCATGACGCGGCTGCGTCCCTGGTCTTCAAAACTGACCTCGCCGATCGCGAAGTGTTCGCGGCCGTTCGATAGCTCCTTGTAGCCTTTGCCCAGCGTGGCAATCTGCGGCTCGCTGAAGGTGATGGCAAGCGGCGTGCGGCGCAGGCCGGGCCTCACTGCGGGGTAGCTGGCGGCATTGGCGCCGGCGATCTTGCCCTGGTCGGCAGCTTCCGGCAATACGGGGATTTCGGCGCTGGCGTCGCCGCCGATGAAGATGCAGCTATCGCCGCATTGCATGGTGTAGCGGTCGAATTTCGGCACGCCGTGCTTGTCCAATGCCAGTCCGGTGTGATCGAGGCCCAGGCCGGAAACGTTCGGCGTGCGCCCGGTGGTGACCAGCACGTAATCGAAGTGCTCGATGCGCTCTTCACCTTCGGCACTGCGCGTACGCAGTTCGAGCCCGTCGCCGCTGCGCGCGATGCCTGCCACCTCAGTGCGGAAACGGAGGTCCAGTTCTTCGCCCAGCGCTTGCGAGGCAGCTGCCAGCACATGCGGGTCCTTCAGTTGCGCCACGCTATTGCTGCGCGCGATGATCGCCACGCGTACGCCGAGGCGATGCAGCGCCTGGCCCAGTTCGAGGCCGATCACGCCGGCGCCGATGACGGCCACGGAGCGCGGCAAGTCGGTCCATTCGAACACTGCATCGCTGTTGATCACGCGCGGGCCGGCTGCCGCCCATTCCGAAGGGATATCCGGGCGGGAACCGGTGGCGATCACCACCGCCTTCGCCGCCACCTCCAGGTTGGCGCCGATCTGCAGGCGGTTGGGCGCGGTGAAACGCGCACGTCCATGCAGCTTGTCCTCGGCCGGCATGGCGGCCACGTTCTCCAGTACGAAGCCGACAAAGCGGTCGCGCTCACTGCGCACGCGCGCCATGACAGCCCTGCCATCGACCTTCAAGCCGCCGGCCTCGATGCCGAAGCCGGGCGCCTCGCGTACCGCGTGCGCCGCCTCGGCAGCGGCGATCAGCAGCTTGCTCGGCATGCAGCCGACGCGGGCGCAGGTGGTGCCGTGCGGTCCGTCTTCAATCAATAGCGCATGCTTGCCCGCGTTGCGCGCCGCGCGGTAAGCGCTGAGCCCGGCCGTACCGGCACCGATCACTGCCACATCGCACTCGATAGTTTCCATCTTGCCTCCAGCATTGGTATTGCATTAGTATGACTTATCTTTTCGCGCTTTTATTAAGCATACCTTATGGAAAATCTGGACTACCGCGCGCTGGCGGTGCTGGATGCCGTTGCCAGCCATGGCAGTTTCGAAAAAGCGGCCAATGCGCTCGGCATCAGCCAGTCGGCCGTATCCCAGCGTATCAAGGCGCTCGAGGACGCGGTCGGCAGGCTGCTGATCGTGCGCGGTTCGCCCGCCGAAGCTACCGGCCTGGGCCAGCGCCTCGTCTCGCATTACCGTAACGTCAAATTGATGGAGGCAGCACTCGACATCGACCTTGGCCACGAGACCAGCATGCCTGAAATCGCGATGGCCGTCGATGCGGCCAGCCTGGCGACCTGGCTGCCCCTGGCCCTGCGTCCCTTGCTGTCGCCGCCGCGCTGCCAGCTCGACGTGGAATGCGCGGAGCGCGAGGTGGCGCTGCACCTGATGCGCGAAGGAGCCGTGTTTGGCTGCGTCGCCGCGCGCGCCGAGGTGCCTGCCCCTGCCGCTGCCGGTTCTTCCGCCACCCCGCTTGGCGCCATCCGGTATGTGTGCGTGGCTGCGCCAGCCTTCGCGGGGCACTGGTTCGGCGATGGGTTCAGCGTAGAGGCTTTGGCGCTGGCGCCTGCGGTGGTGCAAGATCGCGACCTGATGGCACGCTTCCTGGCGCGCGAGGCAGGGTATGTGCGGCCGTTCCCGCATCACACCTTGCCGCTGTCGACGGCCTTTAACGATACCGTATTCGGCGGGATGGCTTATGGCCTGCTGCCTTACCTGCAGGCGGCGCAGGCGTTGGCGCAAGGCGCGCTGGTTGACCTGCTGCCGGGGCGCTATATCGATGTGGAGCTGGACTGGCATGCCTGGGAACTGGATACGCCGTTCACGCATGCCCTCAATGAGCAGATTGTCAGTACTGCGCGGCGCTATCTTGTGCAGCCCTGAAAACCGGTAAACCAGTGTCAGACCCAAGGATCGGACACTGCCTGATCAACTGCCGCGGGTTCGGTTGTGCGCCCTTGATCTTCTCAAAAAGTCAAAAACCTCAAACCCGTCCCCCGGCCGTAGCGCTGGTTTACCGGTTTTAAATATCAAACGGGTCGACCTCCAGCGACCACTTGATCCGCGTCTTCTGCTCGCGCAGCGCCTGCATCCACTCCTTCAGGAACGCCTGCAGCGCCGGGCGCGACGGCGACTCCACCAGCAGCTGCGCGCGCTCCATATTGTGCACGCGCGCCATGCTCATCGGGATTGGATCATTGATCGTGATGCCGCCATGCTGCACCAGCTCGCGCGCGCCGCGCAGGAATTCCAGCGCCAGCTCCAGCTCGCGCGCCTCGGCCCGCAAGATGGCCTGGTACAGGTAGGGCGGCAGGCCCGCCACTTCGCGCTCGCCGAGCAAGGAGTTGGCGAAGTAGTCGTAATCATGCGCCACCAGCGCCGAGAACAGCGGGTGTTCCGGATAGCTGGTCTGCACCAGCACCTCGCTCTCGCTGCCGCCCTGGCGCCCGGCGCGTCCCGCCACCTGCATCAATTGCGCGAACAGCCGCTCGCTGGCGCGGTAATCCTGCGAGAACAGCGAGCTGTCCGGATTCATGATGCCCACCAGCGTCAGGTTCTTGAAGTCATGCCCCTTGGCCACCATCTGCGTGCCGACCAGGATATCCACCTCCTGCCGGTGCACGCTGTCGAAAGCCTCCTGCGCACTGCCCTTGCGGCGCGTGCTGTCGGCGTCGATGCGCAGCACCCGCGCCTGCGGGAACAGCTCCTGCAAGCTTTCCTCGATACGCTGCGTGCCGCGTCCCAGCGGCTGCAAATCGATATTGCCGCAGGTCGGGCAATGGCGCGGGATGCGCATCTCCAGGCTGCAGTGGTGGCAGCGCAGGCGGTAATCCGTTTTGTGCAGCACCATCAGGGCGGTGCAGCGCTTGCACTCGCTGACCCAGCCGCATGATTCGCAGGTGATCACCGGCGAATAGCCGCGCCGGTTCAGGAACAGCAAGGATTGCTCGCCGCGCTCCATGCGCAGCCTGATCGCCTCCACCAGCTGTTCGCTCAAGCCCTCCTGTCCGCGCCGGCGCGAAGTGTCGATCAGCTTCACGTCAGGCAGCACTGCCTGCTGCACCGCGCGTTCGCGCAGCTCCAGTTTGCGGTAGCGGCCTTTCAGCGCGTGATGCCAGCTTTCCAGCGACGGGGTGGCGGACCCCAGCACCACCGGGATCTGGAGCTGGTGGGCGCGCCACACGGCGAGGTCGCGCGCGGAATAGCGCAGGCCTTCCTGCTGCTTGTACGAAGGATCGTGCTCTTCGTCGATCACGATCATCTTCAGGTGCGGCATCGAAGCCAGGATAGACAGTCGCGTGCCCAGCACGATGCGCGCCTTGCCTTCGTGCGCCGCCAGCCAGTGCAGCATGCGCTCGCCCTCCGACAGGCGGCTGTGCAGGGTGGACAGCATCACGCCGGGGAAGCGGTTGCGGATATTGGTTTCCAGTTGCGGCGTCAGGTTGATCTCGGGGACCAGCACCAGCACCTGGCCCTGCGGCTCGCGCGCCAGCACCTGCGCGCAGGCGTGCAGGTAGACCTCGGTCTTGCCGCTACCCGTCACGCCATACAGCAGGAAGGGCGCAAAACCCTGCGCGCCGGCGATGGCATCGGCCGCCGCCTGCTGGCTGGCATTCAGCGCCGGCACATTGGCCGGCGCCGGATCGTGCGGTTCTTCCAGCTTGGCCAGCTTCTTGATGGCGCGGTCCAGCGCTACGGTGGTGGTCACGCGCAGGTTCTTGGGCAGCCCGGGCAAGGCTACTTCACCCAGCGGGCGCTGGTAGTACTCGGCGGCAAAGCCGGCCAGCGCCAGCCATTGCGCTGACAGCGGCGCCAGCTGGCTGCGCACGGCCAGCGCTGCCTTCAACTTTTCCTCGGGGACTTCCGTTTCCTCAAAGATACCCACGATGAGCCCGACTACTTCGCGCGGGCCAAAGGGCACCATTGCCAATTGTCCTACACGCGGACGGTTTGATTCTTCGCAATCCCAGCGGTAATCAAAAACCGCGTTCAGCGGCGTGTCCAAGGCAATTCGGAGAATGCAGTGCGCCATCCAGGGCTATCAATCGAGGGTTTTTCAACTATCCACAGAATCTGGGGATAACTTTGTGAACAAAGGGGCTGGAATCCTGAGCAAGCACTAACCTCCAGCTTGCAATCTGGGGCAGGCCGGCCAAATGCGCCGGTTTTTCCCCTTTCAATTCAATAACTTACAAGAGCCGCCCTAGGAGGCTCAGAAAGCGCATATTTTTCCGCGCTCTGTGAATAAGTGCACCATTTAAGGAGCAGTTTTTCACCGAAATCAAGCATTTTTTACAGGCTTTTCAGGGCAAAACGTGCCTGGTGCGCCACAACATCAAGCCAAACATTGTACACAGACAGGCGCGACAAGGTTTGTGTTTCCGCAAGCGTTTTCACCAGTGAAAGTCTTAGTGAAATATCATGCAATGCAACATGACGCTAAGATAATTCCTACAAATTCCTACTAAGTCCCGGTTTACAAAGTACTTTTGACTTTTTTCCACAGTTTTTGTGGATAACTTTGTGGAGAATGGCCCCACAAGCTCGCTTGCACCTTGGGATAAGGTTTATAAAACCCAAAACATTGGCAAAACAGGTAAAAAATAAATCTTTAAAAATCAAGCACTTGCAAATACGCTGAGAGGAGGGCATTTGCCGCTGCCTCTTATTTCCGCAGTAAAAATTTTTGTGCATAAGTCGCTTCTGCACGAAATAAAAAAGGGCGCCGCAGCGCCCTTTGAACCGGGACTACAGTGTTCAGCCGCCGCGCAGCTTGCGGCTGTGGCTGTGAACGGTCTCCACCAGCACCGTCACCGACTCCGGCGGGGTGAACTGGGAAATCCCGTGGCCCAGGTTGAAGACGTGGCCGGTATTGTGCGGGCCATAGGAATCGAGCACGCGGCGCGCTTCGGCGGCAATCTGCTCCGGGTTGGCAAACAGGATGGCCGGATCGATATTGCCCTGCAGGGCCATCTTGTGTCCCACCAGCTGGCGGATCTTGCCGATGTTGGCGGTCCAGTCGAGGCCCATGGCATCGGCGCCGATCGCGGCAATTTCCTCGGCCCAGTGACCGCCGCCCTTGGTGAACACGATGGCAGGAATCTTCACGCCGTCTTTTTCGCGCTTCAGCATGCCCACCACCTGCTGCATGTATTTCAGGGAGAACTGCTGGTAGGCGCCATCGGCCAGGGCACCGCCCCAGGAATCGAAGATCATCACGGCTTGCGCACCGGCGTCGATCTGCGCGTTGAGGTATTCAGCGACAGCGCGGGCATTCATGTCCAGGATATGGTGCATCAGGTCCGGCCGCGCGTACATCATCTTCTTGATGGTGTGGAATTCGCGCGAGCCCTGGCCTTCAACCATATAACAGGCCAGCGTCCATGGGCTGCCGGAGAAGCCGATCAGCGGCACGCGGCCATTCAGTTCGGTGCGGATCTGGGTCACGGCCTTGAATACATAGTCCAGCGAGCCGGCCGGCGGCAGCTGCAGCGCCTTGACGTCTTCCTCGGTCTTCAACGGGCGCTCGAATTTCGGGCCCTCGCCTTCCACGAAGTACAGGCCCAGGCCCATTGCATCCGGCACCGTCAGGATGTCGGAGAACAGGATTGCCGCGTCCAGCGGATAGCGGTCGATCGGCTGCAGGGTGACTTCGGTCGCCAGGTCCGGATTGGTCGCCAGGCCCATGAAGGAGCCCGCCTTCTGGCGCGTAGCGCGGTATTCAGGCAGGTAGCGTCCTGCCTGGCGCATCAGCCACACCGGGGTGTATTCGGTCGGCTGGCGCAGCAGCGCACGCAGGAAGGTGTCGTTCTTCAGCGGGGCAAATTGTGGCATGAAAGACAATCTAAAGCAGATAGAAAGGGGGTATTATCGCATCCCTGCCCTGTTTTTACGCGTTTTGGAGCGCCCATGACACCCACCTCCACCGCGCCGTTTGGCGCCTGGCCATCACCGATCAGCGCCGAGATCGTTGCTGCGGGCGCTACCCCGCTGTCTTCGCTTGTCCTGGACGGGACGGATATCTACTGGCTGGCCGGGCGCGCAGCCGAGGCGGGGCGGACCACCCTGATGCGCCGGCCCGGCCCTGCGGCTGCCGCCGAAGTCACGCCGCAGCCCTTCAATGTCCGCAACCGCGTCCACGAGTATGGCGGCGGGGCTTATGCCGTCGCCGACGGTGTCGTGGTGTTTTCGCACCATGCCGACAACCGGCTGTATCGCATTGTCCCGGACGGTGCGGCCGAAGCGTTGACCGCCCCCGGCCGCCAGCGCTTCGCGGATTTCGTCTTTGACCACACGCATGCGCGCCTGATCGCCGTGCGGGAACAGCATCCGGAGGACGACGGCTCGCATGCCCAGCCGGCAAATACCATTTGCGCGGTGCGCTTCGATGGCGGCGAGCGCGTGCTGGTTATGGGGAACGACTTCTATTCGTCGCCACGGCTGTCACCGGACGGCCGCCGCCTGGCCTGGCTGTCGTGGGACCATCCGCGCATGCCCTGGCAGGGCACCGAACTGTGGGTCGCCGATGTGGAGGCCGACGGAACGCTTGGCACACCTTGGCGCGTCGCCGGCGGTCCGCAGGAGTCCATCTGCCAGCCGGAATGGTCGCCTCAAGGCGTGCTGCACTTCGTCTCGGACCGCAGCGGCTGGTGGAACCTGTACTGCCTGCGCGAAGGCGCGGGAGGCATAAGCGGCGCTGTCGAGGCGCTGTGCCCGATGGCGGCCGAGTTTGCGACCCCGCACTGGACCTTCGGCAATTCGCTGTACGGCTTCGGCGCGGGCGGCGAAATTGTGTGCAGCTATATCGAACAGGGCGTCAGCAAGCTGGCGCGCCTGCGCGCCGGCAGCACCCTGCTGGAACCGATCGCCACGCCATACCAGGAGATCCGCGAACTGCGCGTGGGCGAAGGCTGCGTGGTCGTGCTGGCGGGCAGCCCCATCATCGCGTCGGAGATCGCCCGCATCGACCTGGCCACTGGCGAGCGCGAAGTACTTGAGCGCTCGATCGCGGCCTTGCCGGCGCCGGGCTACCTGTCGGTCCCGGCAAGCATCAGCTACCCGAGCGCCAACGGCCGCACGGCCCATGCCTTCTTCTACCCGCCGGCCAACCAGGATGTGAGCGCGCCGCCAGGCGGGAAACCGCCCGTCATCGTTATCAGCCATGGCGGCCCGACCGGCATGGCTGCCAGCACCCTGAACCTGAAGACGCAATTCTGGACCAGCCGCGGTTTCGGCGTGCTGGACGTGAACTACGGCGGCAGCACCGGCTTTGGCCGCGACTTCCGCGACGCGCTGAAAGGCCAGTGGGGCATCGTCGACGTGGAAGACTGCATCGCCGGCGCACGCCACCTGGTCGCGCAAGGCCTGGCAGACGGTGAGCGCCTGATCATCCGCGGCAGCAGCGCCGGCGGCCTGACGACGCTGTGCGCGTTGACCTTCCATGATGTCTTCAAGCTGGGCGCCAGCTACTACGGCGTATCCGACCTGAAAGGCCTGGACGACGACTCGCACAAGTTCGAATCGCATTACAACGAGTACCTGATCGCGTCCAAGGCGCAAGCCGAGGCAGTGTACGCCGAACGTTCCCCGATCAACCACACTGACCGCCTGTCGCGCCCGATGATCTTTTTCCAGGGCCTGGACGACAAGGTGGTGCCGCCGCAGCAATCGGAGGCCATGGTGAACGCGCTGCGCACTCGCGGCATCCCCGTGACGTATGTTGAACTGGAAGGCGAAGGCCATGGCTTCCGCAAGGCCGACACCATCGTACGCACGCTGCAGGCGGAGCTGGACTTCTACCAACGCATGTTTGGCCTGCGCGAATGAGCGACACCCTGCTGGCGGAATTCGAAGCCCTCGAACAGCCTGAAAAAGCTGTCCTCGCCCTGCTGGCACTGGTGAGCGACCCGGTCGGCCGCACCGCCATCCTCGACCATATGGTCGCTGCCGGCATCCGCGATGCGAACGGCCAGCCCTTCACCACCCTGACGCTGGACGACCCGCTGCTCAAGCTGGAACGCCTGGCTTATACCACTGCCGTCATGGGTCGCGGCTTCGTTTGCAATGCGCGCCTGCGCTGGCCCGCCATCCGCGCTGCCATCGGCGCCCACCTGCTCGACGATCTCTGCAAGGCCTACGAGACGCTCAACCCGATGCGCCAGAACTGGAACGGCGCTTACGAGCCGCGCAGCTACCGCCATGGCGTGGCGCGCCTGCGCATGGCCATGCTGCGCGGCCGGCCGCCGCAGGATGTGATGCCGCTGCTGGCTGCCTGCATGGTGTGCTACGAAGCAGCGCAGCTGCACCCGATCGTCGACATTTTTTCGCGCCCTTTCGAAGCAGGCATGCTGCTGCTGGTGCATCCGGCCCTGCAGGACGACGTGCTGATGCTGCTGGTCCAGCACTCCCAGCGCGAGCCCGGCCTGGCGCCGCTGGTGCGCGGCTACGCCGAGCGCCACCTGCAGCGCCGCCAAAGCGCCGAACAGCAGGCCAGCCCTGCCTTGCGGCTGGCAATGGCGGAACACGCCATCCTGTGCGGCAAACTGGCCGACGCCCTGCGCTACCTGGAAGGGATGGACGGCGCCCTGGTGCAATGCTTCTCCAGCGCCGTGCTGCTGCTGCGCGGCGACGTCACCGCTGCCATCACTGGCTATGAAGCCGCGCTGAAATCGATCCGCCGCGAATCCGGCAAGCGCAAGCACCTGTTCCAGGGCATTGCCGGCCACCTGTACGTGCTGGCCCTGCTGCGCAGCGGCGACGCCAAACACCTGAAATCGGCGGAGAGCTACCTCGACGTGGCAGTGCACGCCCAGCACAACGCCGACAGCGCGGTCTACCAGCAACTGAGCATGCTGCGCCAGATCCGCGCCGGCACCATGCAGGCCGACCTGGTGGCCCAGCGCGCCTGGGAGGCGCCGCTGCAGGCGCAATTGTTCCAGTGCATGCTCTACTACTGGCTGGCGCTGCCGCAATTGAAGCAGCGCCGGGCGGAATTGCAGGACTTGTCGCAGGCTGCCGACGCGGCCGGTTTCACGCTGCTTTCCGCCGGTGCGGAAAGCCTGCTGGGCCATCTTGGCGACGAGGTGGCGGCAGGACGCGCAGCAGCCTTGCGAGAACAGCTGGGCTTTGGCGACATGGCCACCTGGTTCGAGCGCCAGGAAGCCTGGCAGCGCCAGTTGGCGGCCCTGATCAACCTGCAGCAAGGCGGCCCGGAAAGCGGCGGCGAAATGCGCCTGGCCTGGGCGATCAGCTATGGCGAACGGCAGGGCATCGCTGAAATCGAACCGCGCGAGCAGAAGCGCGATGCGCGCGGTGCCTGGGGCAAGGCGCGCCCGGTGGCGCTCAAACGCTTGCGCGATGACGCGGCGCAGATGGAATTCCTGACGCCGCAGGACATACGCGTCAGCGGCGCCATCATGCCATCGCGCCAGGCCTATGCTTCCGGCCTGCGTTACGACATCGATACGGAACAGGCGGTGCTTGCCCTGGTCGGCCATCCGCTGGTGTTCTGGATGGACGCGCCGGATACCCGCGTTGAACTGCTGGCCGGTGCGCCGGAGCTGCTGATCCGCACCCACCAGGGCCAGTTGCATCTCGCGCTGCACCCCGCCATCGAGAACCTGAGCGCCAGCGTGATCGTGGTGCGCGAAGCGCCGAACCGCCTGCGCGTGGTCAGCGTGCAGGACGAGCATCGCCGCATCGCAGCCATCGTCGGCGATGGCCTGACGGTGCCGGAGCACGCCAAGGAGCAGGTATTGAAAGCGATCGGCGCCGTGTCGTCGATGGTGACGGTGCAATCCGATATCGGCGGCGGCGCGGCCAACACCGAGCAGTGCGATGCCGACCCGCGCCTGCACATCCACCTGCTGCCGTACCAGCAAGGCTTGAAGATGCAGGTCCAGGTGCGTCCGCTGCGCGATGCCGGGCCTTACTACGCCCCGGGCGCCGGCGCCGAGAACGTGATTGCTGACGTCAACGGCCGCTCGGTACAGGCGCGCCGCAGCCTGGCGGGCGAGCGCGATGCCCAGCGCCAGCTGGTGCTCAAATGCGAGGTGCTGGAACAGGCCACCGAAGAGCATGGCGAATGGCTGCTGGGCGAACCTGCCTTGTGCCTGCAGTTGCTGGCCGAGCTGCAGGAGCAGGGCGCCGACAAGGTGGTGCTGGCCTGGCCGGAGGGTGAAGCCTTCCGCCTCACCAAGCCGGTGTACAGCAAGCAGCTGCGCCTGAACATCAAGAGCAGGAAGGACTGGTTTGCCGCCAGCGGCCAGCTGGTGGTCGATGAAGACCGCGTACTGGACCTGCGTTCGCTGCTGGACATGATCCGGGCCGGCAAGAGCCGCTTCATCGCCCTGGGCGACAAGGAATTCCTCGCCCTGTCGGAAGAGCTGCACCGCCGCCTGTCCGAATTGGCCGCCTATGGCGAAGATGATGATGCGGGCATGAAGGTGCATCGCCTGGCCGCCTTCGTGCTGGAGGAGCTGGCCAACGACGTGGGCATGGTGGAAGCGGACGCCATGTGGCGCGAGCATTTGCAGCGCATCGAGGCCAGCGCCGGCTACACGCCGCAACTGCCCAGCACCCTGCAGGCGGAATTGCGCGACTACCAGCTGGCCGGTTTTGAATGGCTGGCCCGCCTGGCGCAATGGGGCGTCGGCGCCTGCCTGGCCGACGACATGGGCCTGGGCAAGACCTTGCAGGCCTTGGCCCTGCTCCTGCTGCGCGCACCGCAAGGCCCGGCACTGGTAGTGGCACCGACCTCGGTTTGCCTGAACTGGGCCAGCGAAGCCGCGCGCTTTGCGCCGACGCTGAACGTGAAAATGTATGCCACCGGCGACCGCGACGACATCGTCAGCAATGCCGGCCCGTTCGACCTGGTGATCACCAGCTACGGCCTGCTGCAACTGGAATCCGAGCGCTTCACCAGGCCGAAGTGGCACACCATCGTGCTGGACGAAGCGCAGAACATCAAGAACGCCGCTACCAAGCGCTCGCAGGCCGTCATGGCGCTGAAGGGCGACTTCAGGATGGTGGCCACCGGTACGCCGCTGGAGAACCACCTCGGCGAGCTGTGGAACCTGTTCCGCTTTATCAATCCCGGCCTGCTGGGCAGCCATGAGCAGTTCAACCTGCGCTTTGCCGGCCCGATCGAGCGCCAGCAGGATCACCGCGCCGAAGTCGGTGCGCGCAATCGCCTGCGCCGCCTGATCGGGCCTTTCGTGCTGCGCCGGACCAAGGCGCAGGTGCTGACCGAGCTGCCGGCCCGCACCGAGATCGTGCTGGAAGTCGACCTGTCGCCGGAAGAAACCGCGCTGTACGAATCGCTGCGCCGCGAGGCGCTGGAAAACCTGGCATCCATCGAAGGTCCGGCGGACCGGAAGTCGATGCAGATCCTGGCGGAGATCATGAAGCTGCGCCGCGCCTGCTGCAATCCGAACCTGGTGGCGCCTTCGCTGCGGTTGGACTCGAGCAAGCTGGCGGCCTTCGCCGGCTTGCTGGAAGGCCTGCTGGAGAACCGCCACAAGGTCCTGGTGTTCAGCCAGTTCGTCGATCACCTGTCGCTGATCCGCGCCCACCTGGACCGCAACGGCATCCGCTACCAGTACCTCGATGGCAGCACGTCAATGGCGGCGCGCAAGCAGTCGGTGGATGCTTTCCAGGCCGGCGAGGGCGATGTATTCCTGATCAGCCTGAAGGCCGGCGGCGTCGGCATCAACCTGACCGCGGCCGACTATGTGATCCACATGGACCCGTGGTGGAATCCCGCCGTGGAAGACCAGGCCTCCGACCGCGCGCACCGCATGGGGCAGCTGCGGCCGGTCACCATCTACCGCCTGGTGGCGCGCAATACAATTGAGGAAGGCATCGTCGAGCTGCATGGCCATAAACGCGAGCTGGCCGACAGCCTGCTCGATGGCAGCGACACCGCCGCGCGCATGACGGCGGACGACATGCTGGCGATGCTGAACGAGGGTTTGCGCCGCTTCTGACTGGAGACGCCATGCAATTGACATCACTTGCACTTCGCACCGCTGCGGCCGCCGCGCTGGCGGCATCCTGGCTGGCCGGCACGGCGTGCCACGCAGCCCCGCCTTCCGCCGCCTCGGCCTGCCCGACGGCCGCGCTGCGCGCTGCCAAAGCCGCCAAATGGCAGGTCGACGACAGCGCCAGGCGCCAGGCACTGGCACTGCAGGCGGTGTCCTGCCTGGCGTCGCCTGACCCCGTCGAGCGCGACGAACTGGCCTTCGAGGGCCTGCAAACCTGGATGCGCACCGACAAGCTGGATACCGCCGCACTGCAGGAACTGCGCACGCGCCTGAGCGCACAGCTGCAGGCGCCCGACCCGCAAGGCTTCGCGCGGCCCTTCGCCGCACTGGTACTGGCCGACGTGGCGCGCGTGGACCGCATCAAGCCCTATCTGTCGGCGGAGCAGCGCGCGCAGCTTGTCGGCGCCGCGACAGGCTACCTGCGCGGCGTGGCCGACTACCGCGGCTTCGATGAAAAGCAGGGCTGGCGCCACGGCGTCGCCCACGCCGCCGACATCATGCTGCAGCTTGCGCTCAACCCGGCACTGGGGCGCGCCGAGCATGAACCCATGCTGGCGGCGATCGCCGGCCAGGTCGCGCCGCCAGGCGAGCATTTTTACCGCTACGGTGAAGGCGAGCGCCTGATGGCCCCCATCTTCTACCTGTCGCGCGCCAGGACGCTTGAATGCGCCGATTGGGACGCCTGGTTTGCCGGCCTGGCAGCGCGGCCAACGTCCGCCGGCACGCAGCAAGCGGCCCTGGCCCGCAAGCACAACCTGAACGGCTTCCTGCAGCCGCTATACGTCAACATCAGCGAAAGCAAGGACGAGGCGCAGCGCAACTGCCTCAAGCCGCTGCTGCTGCGCGCCTTGAAGCAGGCCGCAGAATGAACGCGCAGCAAGCCTTGGCCTTCGTCGAACAGCACGGAGTCGTGCTGGCGTCGGCACATGGCAAAGTGCCGACGCTGACAGAAGCCATCGCCGGCGCCCCGATCAAAGGCAGCTGGTGGGGACACCCGGAAGGCAAGCGTATTTTCGCCGTGCTCAGCGAAGTGCAAGGGCACGGCGATATCCTGGCCTGCCGCCTGTTGGCAGGCAAATTGACCCTGGTACACCGGCGCCTGTGGCCCGCCGTGGCTGCATTGGCCGGCGAATTGCCGGCGGCGGCAGTGGCGCGGGTGCGCCAGCTGCACACCGCCGGCGGCAAGCACGTCAACGATGAGACCCCTTTTCCACAATGGCTGCCGCCCGATGCGGCGCTGGAAGCCGAGGCCTTCGACCCCGTCCGGGCGCGGGCGGCACTCGGCTTGTGATAATCTCCCACGCTGCACTAGCAAGAGGTTGAAATATGATGAAGACCAGAATCGCCCTCGCCGCGATGATGCTGAGCCTGGCCCTGTCGCCAGTCGAGGCCGCGACGAAGAGCAAAAAATCCAACGCGCCGGCCAAGACTGCCGTCAGCAAGAAGTCCAGCAGCAAAGGCAAAACCGGCAAATCGCCGAAGTCCGCCAAGGGCGGCAAATCCGGTGCCAAGGCCGGAAAAACCAAAGCGGATAAGGCAAAACCGGCGCTTGCCGGCAAACCGCTGCCGGCAGAGCGCCGCCAGGACAAGGCGTTCGACAGCCAGGCCAGCCAGTTCCTGGGCGCGCTGTGGCGCATCGATCCGGAGACCGCCATCTCGGTCGGCAAGTACGACACCGCGGCCCAACTGACCGTTCCGGACCAGGCCTACCGCGACCAGCAGCTCGCCTTCATCGACGAATGGCTGGACAAATTCGGCAAGATCGACGCCCGGCAGCTGTCGCCGAAACAGCGCAGCGACCTTGGCCTGCTGCAGAACAAGCTGAACTCGGACCGCTGGTACCTGACCACCTTCCGCGAATGGGAATGGAACCCGGCGGTCTACAACATCGCCGGCCCGATCGACTTCGTGCTGAACACCGAGTACGCGGCAAGGCCGCAGCGACTGCGCACCCTGCTGCGCCGTATCGGCAGCGTGCCGGCGTATTACGAGGCTGCGCGCAACAACATCAAGAACCCGACGCGCGAACACGTGAAGCTGGCCATCGACCAGGCGCCCGGCGTACTGGCGGTGCTGTCCGACCTCGACAAGCAGGTGCAGGATTCGATCCTGAACGCCAATGAAAAGAACCTGTACTCGCAGCGCATTGCGGCTGCCAAGGTAGCCGTGGAGGCTTATGCCGCCTGGCTCGGTGAGCAGGACAAGTCGCTGGCCGTCAGTGGCGCGCGCTCCTTCCGCATCGGCAAAGAACTGTACGAAGCGAAGTTCGGCTACGACATCCAGTCCGGCAGCAATGCCGAACAGACTTACCAGAAAGCGCTGGCGACCCGCGAGCAGCTGCTGTCGAACATGGACCGCATCTCGGACGACCTGTGGCCGAAATACCTGGCCGACAAAGCCAAGCCTTCCGACCGCTTCGCCAAGATCGGCATGATGATCGAGAAGCTGTCGTCGAACCATGTGCCGCGCGAGGAGTTCTTCGCCGAGATCCGGCGCCAGATCCCTGTGCTGCAGGACTGGGTGGTGAAGAACGACCTGCTGACGCTGGACTCGAACAAGCCGCTGGTGGTGCGCGAGACGCCTGCCTACCAGCGCGGCGTGGCCGGGGCCAGCATCGAAGCTCCTGGCCCGTACCGCCCGCAGGACCGTACCTACTACAACGTCACGCCGCTGGACGACGCCTCGCCGGAGGCGGCCGAATCCACGCTGCGCGAATACAACCACTGGATCCTGCAGATCCTGAACATGCACGAAGCGATCCCGGGCCACTATGCGCAGCTGGTGTACGCCAACAAATCGCCGTCGATCGTAAAGTCGATCTTCGGCAACGGCGCGATGGTGGAAGGCTGGGCTGTCTACAGCGAACGCATGATGCTCGAATCAGGCTATGGCAACAACGATCCTGAAATGTGGCTGATGTACTCGAAGTGGAACCTGCGCAGCGTGACCAACACCATCCTCGACTACAGCGTGCACGTGAAAGGCATGGCGGAGCAGGAAGCAATCGACCTGCTGACGCGCCAGGCCTTCCAGACCGCCGCCGAAGCGAAAGAGAAATGGCGCCGCGCGCAGCTCACCTCGGTGCAGCTCACCAGCTACTTCTCCGGCTACTCGGAAATCATGGAACTGCGCGAACAGCGCCGCGCCGCCCTGGGCAGCAAGTTCTCGCTGAAGGAATTCCACGAAGACTTTCTGGGCTACGGCAGCGCACCTGTGCGCGTGATCAAAGAGCTAATGCAGTAACCGGTTTAGGCTGCTCCCATGCCCCGCGCGCGCCGCGGGGCGATTCTGCTACCATGAAGAAGGGAGTGGCCATGACCATGCCGATCCAGTTTGATACAGCTCAATACATCAGGACGCTAACCGATGCCGGTATTCCGCGCGAGCAGGCTGAGGCGCATGCAGACGGACTCAGGCTTGCGCTGAGCCAGCCTGTTGCTGCCGATTCTGACCTGGCAATTCAACGCGCAGAAATGCGCGCCTGGCTGGAAGCAATGGAGTTGAGGCTTGAAGCAAAGATGCGGACCGAGCTTGATGCAAGATTACGGCCAATTTATTTCTGGCTCGGCACGCTCACGGTGATGCAAGTCATCACCATGACCAAGTTGTTCTTTTAGTCGGCTTTTTCTTCCGGCGCCGTGGTGGCCTTGACGAACATCGGCGACAGGATCACGCCGATCTCAAACAGCAGCCACATCGGGATAGCCAGCGAGAACTGGCTGACGATATCAGGCGGGGTCACAATGGCAGCGATCACGAAGGCAGCCACGATCACATAGCCGCGCCACTCGCGCAGCTTGGCGACCGACACCAGCCCCATGCGCACCAGCACCACCACCACCACCGGCACTTCAAAGGCGCAGCCGAAGGCCAGGCACATCGACATCACGAAGTCGAGGTAATTCTCGATATCCGGCATCACCGCAATCGAAGTCGGCGACACCTGGTTGATGAAGGCGAACACCTTGCCGAACACCAGGAAGTAGCAGAACGCCACGCCCGCCATGAACAGCGAGGACGAGGCAATCACCAGCGGCGCCACCAGGCGCTTTTCATGCTGGTACAGGCCAGGCGCGACAAAGGCCCACATCTGGTACAGCACCCACGGCAGCGACAGGATGAAGCCGAACAGCAGCGTCACCTTCATCGGTACCAGGAAAGGCGAGATCACGCTGGTGGCGATCATCTTCGAGCCGGCCGGCATGGCGGCAATCATCGGCGCCGCGATCAGGTCATAGATCTTGGCCGGGCCGATGCCGAAGCCGATCAGCGCCGTCATCACTGCGATACCGATGCTGGCCTTGACCAGGCGGTCGCGCAGCTCAACCAGGTGGCTGATGAAGGTTTCTTCGGCGGGTTCTTGTTGACTCATTTAGAAAAACGATGCGTTCTTGCGGCTGCCGGGGCGGTGGCGCTTCATGCGCGCCGCACCGGAGATGACGTGGGTGCGGACGCCGGCCTGCTGCTTGTACCACAGCGGCACGGCCGAACTGCGCACTACGCGCTTGCGGCGGAAATCCTTGGCCTTGCGGGCCATGTCTGCGCTGGTCGGGGTGTACAGGTCCAGCGCCGGGGAGGACGTGGGCTGGTCGCGCAGCGCCGCTTCCACTTCCGCCATATCCTTGCCGATGGAGTTTTCCATCTCGTCCTTGAAAGTGCTGGCAGCTTCTTCAGCCTGCTTGCGCAGGTTCTTCAGCTCGTCCAGCTCCATTTCGCGGGAGACTTCGGATTTGACGTCGTTCAGGTAGCGCTGGGCACGGCCGTACAGCGTCCCGGCCATGCGCGCCACCTTGGGCAGCTTCTCAGGACCGATGACGACCAGGGCCACTACCCCGATGACGGCGATTTTGGTAAGACCGAGGTCAATCATCGCTGGTTACTGCTTGGTCTTTTCCTTGGCTTCGACTTCGATGGTGCCCTTGTCGGTCACCTGGGCTGGCGGAGGAGCTGGCTGTGCCGGCTTCTCTTCCTCGTCCGAACCCTTGACGCCATCCTTGAAGCCCTTGACAGCCTTGCCCAGGTCCGAGCCGATATTGCCCAGTTTCTTGGTGCCGAATACCAGCATGACGACGACCAGGACGATCAGCCAGTGCCAAATGCTCATTGAACCCATTACAAAACCCCTAAAAAAATCATTCGTTTGGACAGTATACGCGAAGCGCAGCTGTCATGTGCTTGTCACAATTTCAAGTCCGCATGCCGCGCCATGGACGCGGCCCGCCGTACAGGTGCATATGCAGGTGGTACACCTCCTGGCCGCCATCCGGACCGCTGTTGATCAGGGTCTTGTAGCCGCGCACCGGCGTGCCATCCGCCTCGTAGGCCACGGCAATATCATGCTGCTCAGCCAGTTGCGGCACCAGCGCCAGCATCTTGCCCAGCAGGGCCGTGTGCTCCGGCTTGCAGTCAGACAAGGTCGACAGGTGCAGTTTCGGGATGATCAGCAAGTGTACCGGCGCGGCCGGGTGGATGTCCTTAAACACCATCAAGTCATCGTCTTCGTGCACCACGGACGACGGAATCTGTTTTGCTGCAATCTTGCAGAACAGGCAATTTTCCACGTTTATTCCTTACGGGATGCTTTTTCTTCCAGGCCGGACAAGCCTTCACGGCGCGCCAGCTCATCGAGTACCTGCTGCGGCGACAAATCGAATTGCGCCAGCAGCACCAGCGAATGGAACCACAGGTCGGCGCATTCGTACAGCACTTTCGATGCGTCGCCGCTGGCGCGGGCATCCTTCGCCGCCATCACGGTTTCGGTGGCTTCCTCGCCGATCTTTTTCAGGATCGCGTCGTCGCCCTTGGAGAACAGCTTGGCGACATAGGAGGAGGACGGGTCGCCGCCCTTGCGCGCTTCGATGGTGGCCGCAACACGGTCCAGTACATTGCTCATTTTTTCACTTCCGCGTAGATCTCTTCGGGGTCTTTCAGCACCGGTTCCGTATTCTGCCAGTCGCCATTCTCGAACTTGTTGAAGAAGCAGGAGTGGCGCCCGGTATGGCAGGCGATCGATCCTTCCTGCTCGATCTTTAGCAGCACCACGTCTTCGTCGCAATCGAGGCGGATTTCCAGCACTTTCTGCACGTGGCCGGATTCTTCGCCCTTGTGCCACAGCTTCTTGCGCGAGCGGCTCCAGTAGACCGCTTCGCCCAGCTCCACGGTCTTGTAGAGCGCATCGCGGTTCATCCAGGCGAACATCAGCACATCGTTGCTGCCGGCTTCCTGTGCGATGACAGGCACCAGGCCATGCTCGTCCCACTTCACCTTGTTCAGCCATTTGGCTTTGGCGACATTCGCTGCAATTGCGGTAGCCATTGTGTGTTCCCCGAAGTTTAAGAAAGACGCATGGGAATACCCTGCGCCGCCATGAATTGCTTGGCTTCCTGTACGGTGTGCTGGCCGTAGTGGAAGATGCTGGCTGCCAGCACCGCATCGGCATGGCCCAGCTTGACGCCGTCGGCCAGGTCTTGCAGGCCGCCCACGCCGCCGGAAGCGATCACCGGGATGTTGACCGCATCGCTCACGGCGCGGGTCAGGCCCAGGTCGAAGCCGGACTTGGTGCCGTCGCGGTCCATGCTGGTCAGCAGCAGTTCGCCGGCGCCCAGCCCGGCCATCTTGCGCGCCCACTCCACGGCATCCAGGCCGGTGGCGTTGCGGCCGCCGTGGGTGAAGACTTCCCACTTGCCGGGGGCGACGTTCTTGGCGTCGATCGCCACCACGATGCACTGGCTGCCGTGCTTTTGCGAAGCTTCGTACACCAGCTGCGGATTGGTCACGGCGGAGGTGTTCACGCTGACCTTGTCGGCGCCTGCGTTGAGCAGGCGGCGCACGTCTTCCACTTTGCGCACGCCGCCGCCGACGGTCAGCGGGATGAACACTTGCGATGCCACGGCTTCAATGATGTGCAGGATCAGGTCGCGGTTGTCGCTCGACGCGGTGATGTCGAGGAAGGTAAGTTCGTCGGCCCCCTGATCGTCGTAGCGGCGTGCGATTTCCACCGGGTCGCCCGCGTCGCGCAGCTCGGTGAAGTTGACCCCTTTCACGACGCGGCCATCGGTCACGTCGAGGCAGGGGATGATGCGTTTAGCCAGCATATTTTTTACTCTGAAAGTTCGTCGGCACGATCCTGCGCCGAAGCCAGGTCCAGCGTGCCTTCATAAATCGAACGGCCGCAGATCACGCCTTCGATGCCTTCGTCCTGCACCGCGCACAGGGCTTCCACATCGCCCAGGTTGTGCAGGCCGCCGGAAGCGATGATGGGGATGCGCACCGCCTGCGCCAGGCGCACCGTGGCCTCGATATTTACGCCGCCCATCATGCCGTCGCGGCCGATGTCGGTGTACACGATCGATTCAACGCCGTAGCCTTCAAACTTCTGCGCCAGGTCGATCACTTCGTGGCCGGACAGCTTGCTCCAGCCGTCGGTGGCGACCTTGCCGTCCTTGGCATCCAGGCCGACGATGATGTGGCCGGGGAAGGCGCCGCACGCATCCTGCAGGAAGCCGGGACTCTTCACGGCGGCGGTGCCGATGATGATGTAGCTGATGCCGTCGTCGAGGTAGCGCTCGATGGTATCGAGGTCGCGCACGCCGCCGCCCAGTTGCACCGGGATTTCAGGCAGGTCGAATTCCTCGGCATAGTCTTGCACAGCTTTGAGGATGGATTTCACCGCACCTTCGTTCTTCGGCTTGCCGGCGAAGGCGCCGTTCAGGTCCACCAGGTGCAGGCGGCGCGCGCCCTGTTCCAGCCAGTGGCGCGCCATCTTGCCCGGGTCGTCGGAAAAGACGGTTGCAAGTTCCATATCGCCCTGTTTCAGGCGAACGCAGTGACCATCCTTGAGGTCGATAGCAGGAATGAGCAGCATGATGTTGTTCTTGAGGTTAGGGATTCCAGTGGATGAAATTTTTGTACAGTTGCAGGCCGGTGGCGGCACTCTTTTCAGGGTGGAACTGTGTGGCAAAAATATTGTCGCGGGCTACCGCGCAGCAGAACGGCTGCCCGTATACGGTCTCGCCGACGTTCTGCGCATCGATCTCCGGCTGCGCGAAGTAGCTGTGCACGAAGTAGAACCAGGCATGGTCCGGAATGCCGTCCCACATCGCGTGCGGCATGCGCTGGCGTACCTGGTTCCAGCCCATTTGCGGCACTTTGAAGCGCGAACCGTCTTCCTGCAGCTGGCCCTCGAGCTGGAAGCGCACCACCTTGCCGGGCAACAGGCCCAGGCCCGGCGTGCTGCCGTTTTCTTCGCTGGCGTCAAACAGCATCTGCTCGCCTACGCACACGCCCATCATGGGCTTGGAGGCGGCAGCGCGCATCAACGCTTCCTGCACGCCCGACTCACGCAGGCTGCCCATGCAGTCGCGCATGGCGCCCTGGCCGGGCAGCACGATGCGGTCAGCGGCATCGATGGCGGCGGGATCGCCGGAAATCATTACTTCGGCCTCGGGCGCGACCGCGCGCAATGCCTGCGCGACGGAGCGCAGGTTGCCCATGCCGTAATCGACTACTACGATTTTTTTCATGTCAGTCAGCCGGTGTGTCGTTACAGGCTTCCTTTGGTGGACGGGATGGCGCCAGCAGCACGCGGGTCAAGCTCGCTGGCCATGCGCAGGGCGCGGCCGAAAGCCTTGAACACGGTTTCGCACTGGTGGTGTGCATTGGTGCCGCGCAGGTTGTCGATGTGCAGCGTGACGCCAGCATGGTTGACGAAGCCGCGGAAGAATTCCAGCGTCAGGTCGACGTCGAACGCGCCGATCATCGCGCGGGTGAACGGGATGTGGTATTCGATGCCCGGGCGGCCGGAAAAGTCGATGACGACGCGCGACAGCGCTTCATCCAGCGGCACATAGGCGTGGCCGTAGCGGCGGATGCCCTTCTTGTCGCCAATCGCCTTGGCGACCGCCATGCCGAGCGTAATGCCCACGTCTTCCACCGTGTGGTGGTTATCAATATGGGTGTCGCCGGTGGCTTCAATATCGAGGTCGATCAGCCCGTGGCGGGCGATCTGGTCCAGCATATGGTCGAGGAAAGGCACGCCCGTGTTCAGCTTCTGGGCGCCGGTGCCATCGAGGTTGATGGCGACGCGGACCTGGGTCTCGCTGGTGTTGCGAGTGATTTCTGCGGTGCGGTTCATGAAAAGCTCTTGGTTTTCGCTTCAGGACGCCAGGGCGGCTTTCAAGCCGTCCAGCATGATTGCGTTTTCCTCGGGCGTGCTGACCGTGATGCGCAGGCAGTTGGCCAGTACATTGTGCATTCTACCCACATTTTTGATCAAAACCTTGCGCTCCAACAGTTTGGCATGAACCTGCTCGGAGTTCGGTACGCGAATGAGGATAAAGTTTGCCGCCGAGGGGAAAACGTTGACACCCGGCAAGTTCGCCAGTGCATTCGACAACTCACCGCGCTGTTGGCGCAGCAGGGCAGCCTGTTCATTCAGCACATCGAGGTGGTCGAGGCAGAATTCGGCGGCGGCCTGGGTCAGGACATTGACGTTGTAGGGTGGGCGGATCTTGTCGAATTGCTCCAGCAGGGCTGGCGCGCACGACATGTAGCCAAGGCGGATGCCCGCCAGGCCAAGTTTCGACAGTGTGCGCATGACGATCAGGTTGGGGAATTCCGGCAGGCGGCCCATGAAGCTTTGTTGTGCAAACGGCTCATACGCTTCATCGACCACGCACAGGCCCTTGTCGCCCAGCGCCTTGATCACCTGCTCGATATCGCCGGCGTCGAACAGGTTGCCGGTCGGGTTGTTCGGGTAGGCCAGGAAGACCAGCGCCGGCTTATGCTGCGCGATTGCCGCCAGCATGGCCGGCAGGTCGAGCGTCAGGTCGGCTTTCAGCGGCACGCCGGTGAAGTCCATGCCGGCCACCATGGCCGAGCGCTGGAACATGACGAAGGACGGCGCCGGCGCCATCATCACGGCGCGCCGGCCTTCCGCCGGCTGCAGCGCGCAGGCTTGCGCCATGATGGCAATCAGCTCGTCCGAGCCGTTGCCCAGCATGACGTCGTAGCCTTGCGGCACGCCGAGTCTGGCGCGGATGCGCTGCTTGATGGTTTCGTAGCTGGCGACCGGATAGCGGTTCAGCGCGACGCCGGCGATGCGGTTCGCCAGCTCATGATGCAGGTCGCTCGGCAGCACATATGGATTCTCCATCGCATCCAGCTTGATAAATCCGCTGGCATCCGGCACATGGTAGATGTGGTCGGAACGCACATCCTGGCGGATCGTATTGGCGATAAGGCTGTCGAGGGACATCTGCATTTACTCCTGTTCTAAAGCCTCGTTCGGGGCAGGCACCGTTTTCGGCCTGCGTCCCCTGCGTGGCGGAGGTGTCTGACCCTGCGGGTCAGACAGCGGTTTACCGGTTTCGGCAAGCGCCTCCAGGCGCCTCCGGGCTATGTCGCAATACTCGGGATTCAATTCAAAGCCGACAAAATCACGCCCGCAGCGACGCGCGGCGACAGCGGTAGTCCCGCTGCCCATGAACAGGTCCATCACCACGCCATCCGGCGGGCAGCTGGCCTTGACCATGCGTTCGATAATTTCCAGCGGCTTTTGCGTCGGGTGGTCGACCCGTTCCGCATGTTCCCGGTGCAAGCGCGATACGCTCCACAGGTCCTTGGGGTTGTAGCCCACTTCCAGCCATTTTGCGCCGACGAAAATCGAGCGCGAACGGGCCTTCTTGGTTTCGGCATCGTACGCGATACGCACGGCGTCGAGGTCGAAGTAGTAATCCTTGCGGCGCACGAAGAATCCAATCGTGTCGTGCACCGACGAGAAACTGCGGGTACTGCCGCCCATGGAAGGCACGCGGCGGTCCCAGATAATTTCGTTCATCATCGTCATGCGCTTTTTCAGCATGACGAAAATTTCCGGCGAGTAGCGCCAGGTCAGGAAGATGTACAGGCTGCCGTTCGGCTTCAGCTTCGGCAGGGCTGCATCGATCCATGCCTCCGTCCACGCCAGGTAGTCTTCCATCGTCTGCTGGTCGGACGCGTTGCCGTAATCCTTGCCCAGGTTGTAGGGCGGATCGGTCAGGATCAGGTCGACGGAACCATCCGGCACGCGGGCCAGTCCGGCCATCGCGTCCTCTTGGAAGACCTGGTTTTTCCAAGGATGGGATGAATGCGTCATTTCAGGCGCAGCTCCGCGCTGCGGGCGTGGGCTTGCAAGCCTTCGCCGTAGGCCAGTTCGGCCGCCACCTTGCCCAGCGTCTGGGCGCCGGCTTCGCTGACGTGAATCACCGAGGAGCGCTTCTGAAAGTCGTATACGCCCAGCGGCGACGAGAAGCGTGCGGTGCGCGAGGTCGGCAGCACGTGGTTCGGGCCGCAGCAATAGTCGCCCAGCGATTCGGACGAGAAGCGGCCGAGGAACATGGCGCCGGCGTGGCGGATCTGCTCGGCCCACTGCTGCGGGTTCTCGGCCGAAATCTCCAGGTGTTCGGCGGCGATGCTGTTGGCGATGGCGCAGGCTTCCGCCATGTCGCGCACTTTCACCAGCGCGCCGCGGTCGCGCAGCGAGGTTTCGATGACAGCCTTGCGCGGCATGGCCGGCAGCAGTTTGGCGATGCTGGCTTCCACTTGCGCGATGTACCCTGCGTCAGGGCACAGCAGGATGGCTTGCGCCAGTTCGTCGTGCTCGGCCTGCGAGAACAGGTCCATTGCCACCCAGTCGGGGTCGGTGGTGCCGTCGCAGATCACCAGGATCTCGGACGGGCCGGCGATCATGTCGATACCGACGGTGCCGAACACGCGGCGCTTGGCTGCCGCCACATAGGCATTGCCCGGGCCGACGATCTTGTCGACGGGACGGATGGTTTCGGTGCCGTGCGCCAGTGCGGCCACGGCTTGCGCACCGCCGATGCCGATCACGCGGGTCACGCCGGCAATGGCGGCCGCGGCCAGCACCATCTGGTTCTTCACGCCGTCCGGCGTCGGCACGACCATGATGATTTCTTCGACGCCGGCCACTTTGGCCGGCACGGCGTTCATCAGCACCGACGAAGGGTAGGCAGCCTTGCCGCCGGGGACGTAGATGCCGACGCGGTCCAGCGGCGTAATGCGCTGCCCGAGGATGGTGCCGTCGGCTTCGGTGTAGGTGAAGCCTTGCAGTTCCTGCTTCTGGCGCTCGTGGAAGGCGCGGATGCGGTCGGCCGCGGTTTGCAGCGCGCTGCGCTGCGCGCCCGGCAGCGCGGCCAGTGCCGCGTCCAGCTCCGCCTGGCCGATGTCGAAATCGGCCATGCCGGCGGCGCTCATGCGGTCGAAGCGGTTGGTGTATTCCAGAACGGCTTCGTCGCCGCGCGCGCGCACGTCGGCGATAATTTTTGCGACGGCGCTTTCGATCGCGTCGTCGGTTTCCGCTTCAAAGGCCAGCAGCGCGTCCAGCGTTTCCTGGAAATCGTCCTGGGTGGAGTCGAGTTTTCGGATCATGGGCATCATTTGGCAGCGGCGCTGGCGCGTTCAAAAGCTTCGATAATCGGTTGCAGGCGGGCGCGCTTGAGCTTCATCGCAGCCTGGTTCACGACCAGGCGCGAAGAGATGTCCATGATCTCTTCCACTTCCACCAGGTTGTTGGCGCGCAGCGTGCTGCCGGTGGAAACCACGTCGACGATGGCGTCGGACAGGCCAACCAGGGGCGCCAGCTCCATCGAGCCATACAGCTTGATCAGGTCGACGTGCACGCCTTTCTTGCCGAAGTGCTCGCGCGCTATCGTGGTGAACTTGGTCGCCACGCGCAGGCGCGCGCCCTGGCGCACTGCGGTCTCGTAATCGAAGCCGGCACGCGTCGCCACCGACATGCGGCATTTGGCGATATGCAGGTCGACCGGCTGGTACAGGCCTTCGCCGCCGTGTTCCAGCAAGACATCCTTGCCCGCCACGCCGAAGTCCGCGGCGCCATACTGCACGTAGGTCGGCACGTCCGATGCGCGTACGATCAGTACGCGAATGCCGGGGTCCGAAGTAGGCAGGATCAGCTTGCGGGAGGTTTCCGGGTTTTCGAGGACTTTGATGCCGGCCGCTTCCAGCAGCGGCAGCGTGTCTTCGAAGATCCGGCCTTTCGACAGGGCGAGGATAAGTTCCATGGTTACTTGAGTCGGGTGATATTGGCGCCAACGGCGGACAGCTTGTCTTCCATGCGGTCGTAGCCGCGGTCCAGGTGGTAAATGCGGTCCACCAGGGTCTCGCCTTTGGCGGCCAGGCCGGCGATCACCAGCGAAGCCGATGCGCGCAAGTCGGTCGCCATCACCGGCGCGCCGATCAGCTGCCCGACGCCGTCGATGTAGGCGGTATTGCCGTCGATGGAGATCTTCGAGCCCAGGCGGTTCATTTCCTGCACGTGCATGAAGCGGTTCTCGAAAATGGTTTCGGTCACCTTGCTGCTGCCGCCGGCAATCAGGTTTACCGCCATGAACTGCGCCTGCATATCGGTCGGGAAGCCCGGGTATTCGGTGGTGCGGAAGGACACCGGTTTCGGGCGCTGGTCCATCCTGGCACGGATCCAGGTGTCGCCCACGGTCAGCTCCACGCCCATCTCGCGCAGCTTGTCCAGCGCCACGTCGAAGATGTCGGTGCGGGTATTGCGGATGGTGATGTCGCCGCCGGCTGCTGCGACTGCGCACAGGAAGGTCGCCGCTTCGATCCGGTCGGAGATGACATCGTGTTTGGCGCCGTGCAGGGAGGGCACGCCCTGGATCACCAGGCGGTCGGTGCCGATGCCTTCGATCCTGGCGCCCATCGCCACCAGCAGGTTCGCCAGGTCGGTCACTTCCGGCTCGCGCGCGGCATTTTCCAGGACCGTCTCGCCTTCGGCCAGGGTGGCAGCCATCAGCAGGTTTTCGGTGCCGGTCACGGTGATCATGTCGGTGACGATGCGGGTGCCCTTCAGCTTCTTGCACTTGGCGTAGATATAGCCGCCGTCAATGGTGATCTCCGCACCCATGGCGCGCAGGCCCTTGATGTGCTGGTCGACCGGACGCGAACCGATGGCGCAGCCGCCCGGCAGCGACACCTTGGCTTCGCCGAAGCGCGCCAGCAGCGGACCCAGTACCAGGATCGATGCGCGCATGGTCTTCACCAGCTCATACGGCGCTTCGCACTTGTCGATCTTCGAGCCGTTCAGCGTGACCTTCTCGCCATCCTGCTGGACCGACAGGCCGGTCTGGCGCAGCAGCTTGAGCATGGTCGCCACGTCGTGCAGCAGCGGCACATTGGTCAGTTCCAGGTCGCCTGCGGTCAGCAGGCCAGCGCACAGGATGGGCAGGGCAGCGTTCTTGGCGCCGGAGATCTTGATGTCGCCGACCAGGCGCTTGCCGCCGGTGATGAGCAGTTTGTCCATATTCTTCTTATCCTTGGAATTCTTCAGGGGTCAGGGTTTTCATCGACAGTGCATGGATCTCTTCGCGCATGCGGTCGCCCAGCGCGGCATACACCAGCTGGTGGCGCTGGATCAGGCGCTTGCCGGCGAAGGCAGGCGACACGATCACGGCCTGGAAGTGCTGGCCGTCGCCTTCCACCTGCAGGTGGGTGCATTCAAGGCCGGCAGCGATATAGCTGTGGATTGCTTCTGGAGTTGTGGTCACTTTGAATTCCTCAATAAATCAGTGGCGCAGGCGATAGCCGCTGCGCAGAAGTTTGATGGCGAGCAGCGCCAGCACCACCAGGAAGGCGGAGACGATGGCGACGCTGATCCAGGGGTTCACGTCGGACTGCCCGAAGAAGCCATAGCGGAAGCCGTCGATCATGTAGAAGAACGGGTTCGCATGCGATATGGCCAGCCAGAACGGCGGCAGCGAATGGATCGAATAGAACACGCCGGCCAGGAAGGTCAGCGGCACGATCAGGAAATTCTGGAAGGCGGCCAGCTGGTCGAACTTCTCGGCCCAGATGCCGGCGATCAGGCCCATGGTGCCGAGGATGGCCGCGCCGAGCAGGGCGAACACCAGGATCCACAGCGGCGCCGTGAAGCTCAGGTGCGCGAACCAGGCGGTAATCGCGAACACGCCGAAACCGACGGTGATGCCGCGCACCATCGAGGCCAGCACATAGGCGGAGAAGATCTCCCAGTGCGACAGGGGCGTGAGCAGCACGAACACCAGGTTGCCGGTAATCTTGGACTGGATCAGCGACGACGACGAGTTGGCGAAGGAATTCTGCAGCACGCTCATCATCACCAGGCCCGGGATCAGGAAGGCGGTGTAGGTCACGCCCGGATAGACCTCGATGCGGCCCGACAGCACATGGCCGAAGATCAGCAGGTACAGCATGGCGGTCAGGATCGGCGCGGCAATCGTCTGCGTCGCGACCTTGTAGAAGCGCAGCGTCTCTTTGTAGACCAGGGTGCGGAAGCCGGTGGTGATCATACGATGTTCTCGTCCATGATTTGCAGGAAGATGTCTTCAAGGTCGGCCTGCTGCAGCTGCATCTCGTCGATGCTGATGCCGCCCTGGCGCAGGCGCGCGAGGATGCCTTCCACTTCCGCGTAATCGTTGATGCGCAGGCTGTACTTGTTGTCTTCCGGCGGATGGTTCAGCAGCGGCTGCAGCTCTTCCGGCAAGCTGTTGTGCGGCAGGTGCAGCACCAGCTGCGAGCCGGAGATGCGGCGGATCAGCTGCGACATGGTGTCCAGCGCCACCACCTTGCCCAGCTTGAGCATGGCGACGCGCTTGCACATGGCTTGCGCTTCTTCCAGGTAGTGCGTGGTCAGCACGATGGTGTGGCCTTCGCGATTCAGGCGCGAGATGAACTTCCACAGCGTCTGGCGCAACTCGACGTCGACGCCGGCGGTCGGCTCGTCCAGCACGATGACCGGCGGCTTGTGCACCAGCGCCTGCGCCACCAGCACGCGGCGTTTCATGCCGCCGGACAGGGCGCGCATATTGGTGTCGGCCTTGTTGGCCAGGCCCAGCTCTTCCATCACCTCGTCGATCCACTTGTCGTTGTTGCCGAGGCCGAAGTAGCCGGACTGCAGGCGCAGCGTTTCACGCACGGTAAAGAAGGGATCGAACACCAGCTCCTGCGGCACCACGCCCAGCTTCTTGCGCGCGGCGCGGAAATCCGACACCACGTCATGGCCGTGAATCCTCACTCCGCCGGCGTCGGCGCGGATCAGGCCGGCAATGATGGAGATCAAAGTGGTCTTGCCCGCGCCGTTCGGACCGAGCAAGCCAAAGAACTCGCCTTCTTCGATTTTCAGGGACACGCCGCCAAGCGCCTGCAGCGCCTTGTAGCGCTTCTGGACGTTGCTGATTTCGATTGCTGTCATGCTTACTTGTATAGATAACTGGGACAACGATGACCGTTGCGAAGGCGCGCGCGCAACAGGCGCGGTAGACGGTCAATTATAGGGGAAATTTGGCTCGGGCTCGCCGAGTCAACAATTTCAGGTGCCGGGTGCCGACAGGCGCAGCCTGTTGGCCCCTGATACCTCTAGGTCATGCGGGCGGGAGTGGGGCGGGGGTCAATGATGATGCAGGTCGGCGGGCGACACGAGCGTGCACACGCCGTAGAGCTTGGTCAAGCTCTGGAGCTGTCCTGGCAGGTTGCGCAGTTCCAGCTTGATGCCGTTCTGAGCGGCAGCGCGCTGCCATGCCAGCATGACTGACACGGCAGCGGAATCCACGGCTTCCACCTGGCTCAGGTCGAACACGGTCTGGCCGGCGCGCAGCGCAGCCAGGCCCTGCGCCAGCGCTTCCGTGGCGTTGGCCACGGTCAGCGACTTCAGCGCAAGCTGGTTGGAAACAGTGGTATCAGGCATTATTTACCTGCAGTCTTCAGCGGCTTGGAAGCGAGCTTCTTGTTCTTTTCGGACAGGGTCTTGATCAGGCCGTCGATGCCGCCTTTCGAGATTTCCGAAGAGAAAGTGCCTTTGTAGGCTTCTACCAGCCACGCGCCCAGCACGTTGATGTCATAGATCTTCCAGCCGGCATCGGTTTTGGCGACGCGGTAGTTCAGCTGGATCGGCTCGCCGCGTGCCTGGTTCACCTGGGAGCGCACTTCCACTTCGGTGTCGCCTGGGGACGAACGCATAGGCTTGAAGTCGACGGTCTGGTCTTTCACCTGGGACAGCGCGCCCGAGTAAGTGAAGATCAGCAGGGTGCGGAATTCAGCGGCCAGCTGCTTTTGCTGTTCCGGGGTCGCTTCGCGCCAGTAGCGGCCGGCTGCCAGCGAAGTCATGCGCTGGAAGTCGACGTAAGGCAGGATCTTGGTTTCCACCAGGTCCATGACTTTCTTCTGGTTGCCAGCCTGGATGTCCTTGTCGGACTTGGCAGTTTCCAGCACTTCGGAGCTGATGCGCTTGACCAGTACGTCCGGCGCTTCGTTGGCTGGAGCAGTAGCGGCAAATGCGCTGGTGGCGAACGCTACCGTTGCGACCGCGATCAGTTGTTTGATCAGATTCATTGTTCTTTACCTATGTAGGGTTGTGTTCCGGATCACAGGCTGGGTTTGCTTTCAGCCGGTTCCGGCATTATAGCCTGAGGCTGCTTTGGGGCCTCGTCCTCCACTTCAGGCTGCTTCTGCTTGTCCTTTGGACCGTCTTCCCCATCGTAAACCTGGCTGTTACGGCGCTGCATCCAACCGTCACGGATGAACTCGTAGCGGTCGAGGGCGGCATCTTCAAGCAGCGTGGAAGCGTCCAGCAGGGCTGCACGCTGGTCCACAACGCGAAGAACGGTGCCGACGTTGCGCACGTTGACAGGATCTTTGTATTGCCATGGGTCGGCAGTGATATCCGCCGGCAGGGCGGCAGTGTCGCGCACGGTCGACGGACCCAGCAGCGGCAGCATCAGGTAAGGGCCGGACGGCACGCCCCAGGAACCCAGGGTCTGGCCAAAATCTTCTTTATGTTTTTGCAAACCTGCTTCGGACGCAATATCGAGCACGCCCAGCAGGCCGAAGGTCGAGTTCATCGCCACGCGCATCAAGTCCGACATGCCATCGCCGACCTTGCCTTGCAGCAAGTTGTTGGCGGCAGTCCAGACGTCGCCCAGGTTACCGAAGAAGTTGCTCACGCCGGTCTGGAAGAAGCCCGGGGTCACGTTCTTGTAGACGGTGGCGGTCGGCTTCAGCGCATATTCATCAACCTTGTCGTTGAAGTTGAAGACGGCGCGGTTGAAGCCTTCATACGGGTCGCGTGGATTGGTGCCAGCGCAGCCGCTCAGCGCGCCTGCCACCGCCAGGCTCAGGGCAAGTGTACGGAATTTGCTCATTGGGAGTCCTTTCCTTCAGCTGCCTTGCTATAGATGAACTGGTTGATCAAGTCTTCCAGCACGGTGGCCGACTGGGTGCGGGCAATGCGGTCGCCCGCAGCCAGGTTCTTGTCGTCGCCACCGGCTTCGATACCGATGTACTGCTCGCCCAGCAGGCCGGCAGTCAGGATCTTGGCCGAGCTGTCTTTAGGGAACTTGAAGCCTTCTTCCATATCCAGGGTAACGACTGCCTTGTACACCTTGTCGTCAAAGCCAACCGAGGCCACACGGCCCACCACCACACCGGATGCCTTTACCGCAGCCTGCGGGCGCAGCGAACCGATATTGTCGAAGCGGGCGGTCACCTGGTAGGTCTTGCCCATGGTCATGGAGCCAAGGTTACCGGCTTTCAGCGCCAGGAACATCAGCGCAGCAGCGCCCATCACGATGAACAGGCCAACCCAAACGTCGAGAGATTTACGTTGCATATCAAATCCTTAGTCAGCGGTGTCAAGTCCTGACACCGGTTTTTACTTACTGAACATCAGCGCCGTCAGCATGAAGTCGAGCCACCAGATCATCAGGGAAGAGATGACCACAGTGCGCGTTGTCGCGCCGGATACGTCTTCCGGGGTAGGCTGGGCTTCATAGCCTTGGTACAGCGCGATATAAGTGATGGCTACGCCGAACACCACACTTTTCACGAATCCATTGAATACATCTTTCCACACGTCGACGCCGCCCTGCATCTGCGACCAGAACGCGCCTTCGTCGACACCGATCAGCCCAACGCCGATCAGGTAGCCGCCGAGGATACCGACCGCACTGAACATGCCGGTCAGCAGCGGCACCGAAATGACGCCCGCCCAGAAACGCGGCGCCAGCACGCGCTGGATCGGGTTCACGGCCATCATTTCCATGGCGGACAGCTGTTCGCCCGCTTTCATCAGGCCGATCTCCGCGGTCAGCGAAGTACCGGCGCGGCCGGCGAACAGCAGGGCCGTGATGACCGGGCCCAGTTCGCGGGTCAGGCCCAACGCCACCAGCAGGCCCAGCGATTCGGAGGCGCCGTACTTGTTGAGAGTGTAGTAACCCTGCAGGCCCAGCACCATGCCAACAAACAGGCCGGACAGGATAATGATCAGCAGGGAGTAGTTACCGATCACATGCAGCTGTTCGACCAGCAGGCGCGGACGGCGCAGCAGGCCGGGCGACAGCCCCAGCATGACGAACAGGGTACGGAAGGAAAGGCCGATGCTTTCCACGTAATCGCGTGCGCCGCCACCTACGCTGAGCAGGAAACGGCGCATCATTTGCGTGCTCCCAGGCCGAGGTCTTCGGCCAGCGATTTGCCCGGATAGTGGAACGGCACTGGGCCATCCGCTTCCGCGTGCACGAATTGCTTCACGTAAGGGTCAGTCGAAACCATCATATCTGCCGGGGTGCCGTGGGCAACGATCTTGCCCTGCGACAGGAAATAGACATAGTCGGCGATCATGAACGACTCTTTCACGTCGTGCGAAACCAGGATCGTGGTCGAGCCGAGCGCATCGTTCAGGTTGCGGATCAGGTTGGCGGTCACACCCATCGAGATCGGGTCGAGGCCGGCGAACGGCTCGTCATACATGATCAGTTGCGGATCCAGCGCGATCGAGCGCGCCAACGCTACCCGGCGCGCCATGCCGCCGGAAATTTCGCCCGGCTTCAGCTTGGCTGCATTGCGCAGGCCCACCGAGTGCAGTTTCATCAGCACCAGGTCGCGGATCAGTTCTTCCGGCAGGTCGGTATGTTCGCGCAGCGGGAAGGCCACGTTTTCATACACGCTCAGGTCGGTGAACAGCGCGCCATGCTGGAACAGCATGCCCATTTTGCGCCGCAGCACATACAAGTCCCTGGTCTTCAACTTGTGAACGACCTGGCCTTCCACGCTGACGGCACCTTTTTGCGGGCGGATCTGGCCGCCTACCAGGCGCAGGACGGTGGTTTTACCGCTGCCGGAACCACCCATGACAGCCACCACTTTCCCGCGCGGGAAGTCCATATGGAGACCGGACAGGATCGCCCGCTTCCCATAGCTGAAGTGTAAGTCACGGATTTCGACTAAATTTGACACTGATATGTCGCTCTTTGTTCTTGAGGCCACATTGTAATTCAGAAACGGTTCTCTCTGCTTGGAGCCCCGTAGCGGCCTGGGTGGTACAGCTAAAGAGGTAAATTTTACAACACTAATAACCGCAAAGTCAGCAATTTACAAATTGAAACGCTTGTTGAATGGAGTTCAGTGCTGCAAGGCAGCAAATTCCTGCTATTTTAATAACTTTGGCTCATTCATAGGAAAAAAGGCATGAAAATTCGTCGGACGGTCCTCGCTTGCTCCCTGGCAGCTATTTCGGTCCAAGCCTTGGCGGAAAGCGACAAGATCGAAGTTGTCACTGTCACTGCGCAAAAGCGCAAGGAAGATCCGAACAAGGTGGCGATGAGTATTTCCGCCATCAGCGGCGCCTCGCTGCTGTCGCAGCAGGTCGACGATTTCACCGACCTGACACGGGCCGTGCCGAATATTTCCTTCACGGCCGCCACCGGCAACGGCGGTGCCGGGCCCGGCACTTCCAATATCGAAATCCGCGGCATCAGCTCGGCGGCCGGCCAGGCCACCGTCGGCATCTACCTTGGCGACGTGTCGCTGACGGTGGGTAACCTGTATACCATGGGCACGGTGGAACCGAAGTTCTTCGACATCGACCGGGTCGAAGTGCTGCGCGGCCCGCAAGCCACGCTGTACGGCGCCAGCTCCATGGGCGGCACCATCAAGTTCGTGCCGAACGAGCCGGACCTGAAAGAGCGCGAAGCCACGGCCTATGCCGAAGCCTCCTCCACCAAAGGCGGCAGCCCAAGCTATTCCAGCAGCGTGGTCGGCAACTTCCCGCTGGTCGACAATGAACTGGCGCTGCGCATCGGCGCCCAAGCCCAGCGCTCGGGCGGCTTCATCGACCAGGTGGACGGCGACGGCAAGGTGCTGGCCAGCGACATCAACAAGATCAAGGACCAGGAACTGCGCGTAGCCCTGAAATGGGCGCCGACGCGCGACCTGAGCATTACGCCATCGATCTATTACCAGCGCGTGGACGCCAAGGATATCGCCGCCTTCAACCTGGACCGTCCGCCATACCAGGCGCAGAAGCAGGTGCGCGAGCCTTCCATCGACAAATTGCTGACGCCGAACCTGGCGGTCAACTGGGACCTGGGCGCGGCCGACCTGACTTCCAGCACCAGCTATTTCCTGCGCAAGTTCGACCGCACGCAGAACGGCTCGGCCTACAACAGCTATTCGCTGTCGACCTTCCTGACCTCGACCGCCGATGGCGGCAATGCTCCGCCGCAGCTGATCGAAGCGATTGCCGGCCTGCCGTCGGCGGTCTACCTGAATAATGCGGTGCGTCAGATCTCGCAGGAATTCCGCCTGGCCTCCAAGCCTTTTGCAGCCGGCGGTTCGCCTGTGACCTGGCTGGTGGGCTACTACTTCTCGAACCAGCACACCAACCTGAATGAGAATGACCCGATCTTCGGCATCAACGACACCTTCACCCAGTTCGGCTTCTCCAGCGCAGATCCGGACCTGCTGCCGGGCGCCTATCCCGGCGCTTTCCCGAACGACAATTCATTCGCCGGCGAATTCCACTACCGCGAAAAGCAGAATTCGATCTTCGGCGAAGCGAATTACTATTTCTCGCCCACGCTGCACGCCACCATCGGCGCGCGCTACCTGAAGGGCGAGTCTGCGCTGGCACAGCGCAACAGCCTGTACCTGGCCGGCGCCGGCAACAACAGCACCACCAAGCTGTCGTCGCACGCCTTCACGCCGAAATACGCGGTGACCTGGGAAGCCACGCCTGACCACACCATCTACGGCTCCGTTGCCAAAGGCTTCCGCCTGGGCGGCTCCAATGTATTCGTGCCGCCCACCACGTGCGGCCCGGACCTGGAGGAGAACGGCCTGACCGCCGGCCCGCCGACCTACGCCTCCGACAGCCTGTGGAGCTATGAGGTCGGCAGCAAGTCGCGCTTCATGCAGGGCCGCGTTGCCGTCAATGCCGACGTGTTCTACGTGAAGTGGAAGAACATCCAGCAAGGCGTCTACCTGCCGACCTGCGCCTACTCATACAACGCCAACGCCGGCAACGCCACCAGCAAAGGTTTCGAGTTCGACGTCAAGGCCAAACCGATGGCCGGCCTGACCCTGGGTGCGGCCGGCGGCTATGTGAAAGCCGAACTGTCGAACGACGACGGCATCGCCAATGGCGTCGTCGGCGCAGTCAAAGGCGCGCAAGTGCAGGGCGTGCCGAAGTACAATGGCACCGTCACCGCGCAATACAATTTTTCGACCGCCGGCGGCCGCAGTGCGTTCGTGATGGGCGGCGTGCAGTGGGTCGGCCCAAGTAAAGGCTCGCTCAATCCCGAGCAGACCGATTACGAGCGCCCTGGGTACCACACCGCCAACTTCAGCACGGGCATCTCGATTGACCGCTACCAGCTGACTGCCTTCATCAAGAATGCCTTCGACGAAGACAAGGTCATCCAGCACCCGCAGGTCGCCTCGATCGTGCAGGGCTACCGTTTGGCGCCGCGCAGTATCGGCATGAGCATCGCAGCGAAGTTCTGAAGTATGGCGAAATCGCATGGTGGCGCACGACTTTTGGTGGACGGCCTGCCTTACCAGGGTCGTCGCGTTAATTTCGACCGCACGGCAGAAGATTCGAAAAGCTACCAGAAAAACCTGTACGCGCAACTGCTTGCTGCGCAGGCAAACCATCGCCCAGTTGCGGTGGGTTCCCAGCGCCAAGCGCCAGTCACAGTGAGATCAATCCGTTGAAAATAGCGATCCTGGGTGGTGGCGTTGCGGGCGTCAGCTCCGCCATTCTTCTTAAGCAGATGGGCTTTGACGTTTCCATCTATGAGCGGCATGCTGCCTCATCGAACATAGGCGCCGGCATAGTCGCCTGGCCCAACGCGTGCTTCGTTCTCGAGCAGCTCGGCGTGCTGGACGCCGTCAAGTCGGTCGCGGGCTCCCCGGCAAGCATGCGGCGGCTTTCCCGTAGCGGCGAATTCCTGGGTTCGATAGATATCGAACTGATCAACAAGCAGATGGGCTATCCCAGCCTTTCAATACTGCGGAGCGACTTCCAGGGCATCCTCGAATCGAAGCTGGCATCCTTGGGCGGCTTCGTGGAATTCGGGAAAACGGTCATAAGCATCAGGCCGCGAAGCGCAGGGCAAGCGGAAGTCCAGTTCCAGAATGGCCAGGCGATAACGGCCGACGTCATTATTGGCGCCGATGGTCGTATGGCTTCCCCTGCAAGGCGCTACGTGCATGGTAATAACACCCCCGTCTACCAGGGATTTATCAATTGGGTTGGGGTTTGCGAGCTTGAAGGAGATTACTTCGACAGGATTGAAGTCTCGGATTACTGGGGCGTGGGAGAGCGCTTCGGCATAGTTGCTGTCGCAGGAAATAAGGCGTACTGGGCTGGCGGTGTCGCTTGCACCGAGATCTCGCCAAAGGTGCCGGCCCATTACAAGGATGAACTGGCCTCCGCCTTCGCTGGCTGGCCTGCCCCGATCCAGGCAATGATTGAACACACCCCGCTTGAGCGGATGAACAAGATTTACGTCCACGACCACGACCCCATCGGGACCTGGCATAGGGACAACGTTATAGCGATAGGCGATGCGGCACATGCTTCTCTTCCAACATCTGGCCAAGGCGCATGCCAGGCGCTGGAAGACGCATGGCATCTTGCGGCATGCCTGAAAGAGTCCAGCCAGGACCTGCCGCAGGCATTTGCAAAGTTTACCGAAATCCGTTTGGACAAAACCACCGGCATTACGGTCGCAGGCCGCCGGCTCGCCGCATCGCTATTCAATCGGGACCAGGAATTCTGCAGGGTCCGGAACGACATCAGCAAGAACACGGACTTCCAGGCACTGGCCGAAGCCATGGCCACGGGTTGGAGTCATCACTTACCACTCATGCCCCGCCAGGCTCGCGAACTATAGCTGCTTCTACGCCATTCCTATGTGGACTGCGGCCTGGCCGTGGGCAGGACCGAGAGTCCGTCGATCCGTCTCGCCTGGCCGGCGGCAACGTCAAATGCAATAATGGCGTCTTCAAAGCAGACATCGAACACGCATAAGCCGCCATTGGCCCGAAGCCGTTGGGCACGGAAATAGTGAGCGCCGTTCAGCGCCGCCGGCGCTGCCTCCCAACCCATGGGTTGGCCCCAGCGCGTGACCTGGAAACCGTGCGCCTCAAACCAGCGCGCCATACCAGCCAGCCGCTCGGGGTTATCCGGCACCAGCAGGTCGACATCGGACGGCAAGCCAGCCTCCTCTTCCAGCGCCAGCCAGCGCGCAAAGCCGCCATAGACTATCGCCTCGGGAAAGTCCGCCGCCAATTCGTGCAGGCAGCGCAGGCTGTCTTGCAGATCGATCGGCCTGGGCTCCTTACGGGCAATCAGCGCGTACTCGTGGGAGCGGTTGCTCTGCACCGCCATTGGCGGCAGTGCTTGCGCTGGACGTGGGTAGAGCAGGATGCGCTCGTCAACGAGAGTGAAATGCTCCGCCAGCATGCGTCCAATATCCCATGCCATCGGCACGAAATGGGCGCCGATACGCAAATTTTCCGCCATCACGACCAGGTGCCCGCCATCGCGCAACGCCGGCTTCAGCGCCTTCAGCACGCGATAGAACATGCCGAGGAAATCCGCATAGCTGCGCGCGCTATACAACTGCGCCGCCGCGTCATCGCTGCATTGCCAGCGGCAGCCGAAATAGGGGACATTCGTCAATATGAGGTCAGCCTGGGGCAGGGATGCGGCCAATTCGACCAGGTCGCCGGATAGTACAAGCTGGTTGCGCGCACCGAGCCGCTGCAAGCGCTCCGTCGCGATAGCAGCGCGCGCTTGCTCCAGCTCGATACCGATGCCGCGCCGTCCCTCGAGCGAAGCGGCGACCAGGGTTGTGCCAAAGCCGTTGAACGGATCGACCACCAGCCCGGCCGCAGGTGAAAAGTGCCGGATAAAGGGCCGCATCTGTTCGACCCAGCCGCAATCGCGCGCGCCGAAGGCATCGCGCGCCGCCAAGTCGGGCGGCAGGTCGAATGCCTGGTCACGCTCGCGCAGCAGGAGCCAGCTGTTGTCATCCATTGGCCTGCTCCTGCCGGCTTGCTGCAAACAGCACATGACGCTCCGGATTCCAGTCGCCGCACAAATTGCCGTTGGCATGGAATACCAGCTTGTAGACGTTCCCGGAATCGTGCTGCCGGTGCATCTGCGAATAGTCGGACGCCTCGAACGTAACCTGCATATCCCTGAACCTGCCGCGCAGGTTCCAGAAGTAATAGCCTTCGGTAACCTGTTCGAAGGCGAAATCGCCGGCGAATACCGGCGCGGCAAGGCATTGCGCCAGCAGGGCATTCATCGACACGCGCGCCGCACCGATGTAGCGCGCCGTGACATTGGCCCTGTAGCCGTCGTCCAGTTTCGAGAATTCGCGGAAGATGACAGAGCGGATACCCAATCCATGGGCCCACGCCAGATAGCGCATGATGTCGTCCACCCGCGACACCCCGCCCTGCTGCACGATGCAAACCAGCTTCACATTCACGCTGTCCGCCAGGCTGCGCACCATCGCTTCAAAAGGCTGCTGGTACTGGACTTCGATGCCATGCCTGAAGCGCATGATCGACTGGTTGGCCGCTTCATCAAAGTGGTGCCGTGACAGCTCCACCCAATCCAGGCCGAAGCCTGCCAGCCGTTGCAGCAGTGCTTCGCCTTGCGAGGGTACGGCCAAGCCCGCGCCGTTCGAGTACAGCACGCGGTTCAGCACTGGAGAAACGGCCGCATGCCGCGCAAGAACGTCGAGCATCGCACCCATCCAGCCTGCATCGTCGGTGGTTTCCAGCCCGGACAATGAATATGAAAGAGGCAAACCTCGCAGTTCATGGAGCGCGCTTTCCAGGCCGGCGAAGTAGTCCGGGCCAGGCCGCAATCCGCTGGATGGACGCGCGGCGCCTGTTTCGACCAGGGTCTCCGAACAGAAGCGGCAACGTGCGGAACATGGCTGCGCCGAAGCGTAAGGCGTAAAAGTGACCGGCTGGGCGATGCGGTAAGCCTGGCCGCCGATCCTGTGCCAGCGCCAGCGCTCTTCGTCGGCAGGATCGGGGGCGCGGAACGCGACGGTTGGAACAGACTTTGGCAATGCCGAAAGTACGGGTGCCGCAAACAGCTTTGCCGAAATGTCGCCAGTGAGGGGCCGGATGGGGATGATGCTGTATTCATTCATACGAATTGCCTTTGCAAAGCCTATGAAGACAGTCTAAGTCACTTAGGATAGTTTTGCAACTAAGTGTCTGCTTAGTATAATCTTCATACTAAGACCTCCCAAGATACCGGCAATGCAACAAGTGATCTGCACCGTCGACGTTGTCCTGCTGGCCCTGCAGGACGATGTGCTGAAAGTGGCGCTGCTTAACCGCAGCCACGAACCTTTCCAGGGCGTAGCCGCGCTGCCGGGAGGCTACATCCATCCCCGCGAAGATGGCGATGCGCAGGATGCCGCTTTGCGGGTCCTGAGAGAGAAAACAGGAATAACGCCGCCCTACCTGGAGCAGCTGGCCACCTTTTCAGGCCCAGCGCGCGACCCGCGCGGCTGGTCGGTATCGATTGTTTATTATGCATTGGTTCCGCCCGGGCTCATTGGCGATGGCGCGCATCCGGACATCCGGCTCGCCAGTGTCGACAAGCCCTTGAAGCTGCCGTTCGATCACCTGGAAATTATCCGTGCGGCAGTCGCCCGTTTGCGCAGCAAGAGCCAGTATTCGTCCCTGCCCTGCTACCTGGCAGGCGACACATTCACGCTGCCGCAGCTGCAGCGCGTGTATGAATCGCTGATGGGCGAATCGATCAACAAGGTCAGCTTCCGGCGCAAGATCGGCGAAATGGACATGCTGGAACCGGTCGAAGGTGCTTACTCGAGCGGCGCCGCGCACCGGCCGGCCCAGCTCTATCGCCTGAAGCCTGGCCGGTACGAGCAGCTTGCCCTGCTGGAAAGAGGGATGTGAATGCGGCCAATCCGGTCAAGCGCACAGGACTGTGCGCTTGACCAGGGCGGGAATCAGTTCACCGTGATCTTGCCGGTCCCTGCATTACCCAATACTGATGCCTTCACGGCCGATGCATTCATCGGCGTCACCGAGTACGGCACGCTCCAGCCGACCTGGTTGCTGAAGCTGCATTTGCCGGCTACGTCGAGCGCGGCGCCATTCAGCAGCGAGCCCGCATCGGTAATCGCGCCGGTCTTGCTGGACGAACCTGGGTTGGTCACGACATTCGGGCAGCTCGAAGCGCCAGCGATATCGAAGGCGTTGTGCTGCGAGATGATCTTGGCCTTGTAGGCGACGCCAATGCTGTAGTGGTTCGGGTAGACGGCGTGCGAACGCGAGCCTTCGAAGTAGTTGTTATACAAGTGCACCTTGCCGAACCGTACGCGAGGACCTCGTTCCGCCACGTTCAGGAAGTGGTTGTTGTGGAAGGTGACAGTCAGGTGGCCATCGTCCGTAGTGCGGCTGTCGGAAGAGCCAATCAGGTTGTTCTTCTGGTGCAGTTCGAAGCGGTTGTTCGATACGGTCACGTAGTCCGAGCCATTCTTCACATCCAGCGCACCGTCGTGGCACTGCTTGACCTTGCCGTTTTCGACCGGCAGCTTGTCGTCCGTTATCGAGCCGTCGGTAAAGACGTTGTGGTCGACCCAGACGTTGCGGGAGCCGGAGACGGTGATGCCGTCATACTCCGAATTCCAGTTGCCGCTGCTGCCATCGTTCGGATCCCAGACAGGGTAGAGCGAGCATGGATTCTGGATCGTCAGGTTGCGGATGATGACGTTCTGCACGCCACTCAGCACGATGTTGCCATTGACCAGGCGTGCATCGCTGCCTACGCCGATCAGGGTGGTGTTGCTGCCAGGTTTGATTTGCAGGCGCAAGCCTTCATCGGTAGCGCTCTTGAACGGGCCGCCGTTGTCCGCGGCAGCCATATTGATGGTGCCCTGCAGCTTGATGATCTTCGGATTATCGCCTTGCGCCTTGAGCGCGGCGACCAGTTGCGAACCGGTGTTGACCAGGTAGATAGCCGAGGAAGGCGCTGCGGCGCCGCCCGTCGTGCCGCTGCCTTGTCCTGCCCAGCCGGTGGAAGGCGCGGCCTCCTTGGTGGCGTTGGCGGATGGCGCCGGGGTTGGGGTTGGAGTTGGGGTCGGCGTTGGCGTCGGCGTCGGGTCAGTGCCGGCCAGCGCTCCGATGGCGCACTTCTTGGTCACGCCGGGGTAAGGATCGCTGCCAAACGTGCCGGTGTCGCACTTGATGTCGCCCACGAGGGTCTTGATGACCCACTTGTCTTTGATGCCGTAAGAAACCGAGCGGCGGCTGCTGCCAACTCTACAGGTGCCGCCCTGGTCGGAGCACTTGGAATAGCCACTTGGCCAATCGGCCGCAAGTGAGCTGGCGGAATAGATCAACATCAGGGCGCCGCAAATGAAGCTTTTCTTCATAGCCTAGATATCTCCAGAAATTGTTAAAGAGGAAGTGACATGTCAGAAACTTAGTTCAAACAACCCATGTCGTCAGACATCCTATAACAATACCTGAAATTGCGCAAAAAGATTTCCAAAAAGTAATTCGTGCGGCGGAAACGCCGCAGTATCGGGTGGAACGGGGCCGTAGTTGTATGACAACTGCTTAAGAAAGGTCAAGCGTGCGCGCAGGCACGCTTGACTTTTGGGAAGGGATTAACGCGGCAGGACCGAACTGCCCATCAGGTACTCGTCGACAGCGCGGGCGCACTGGCGGCCTTCACGGATCGCCCACACCACCAGCGACTGGCCGCGGCGCATGTCGCCTGCTGCGAATACGCCTGGCTTGCTGGTCTTGTAGCTGTTGTCGCCTTCGGTCTGGGCGCGCGCATTGCCGCGTGCATCCTTGTCGATGCCGAAGGCATCCAGCACCTGGGCCACCGGCGAAACGAAGCCCATGGCCAGCAGCACCAGGTCGGCCTTCATTTCGAATTCCGAGTTCGGCACTTCGGTCATCTTGCCGTCTTTCCATTCGACGCGGCAGGCGACCAGCTTTTCGACCTTGCCGTTCTTGCCTTCCAGGCGCTTGGTGGCGACAGCCCAGTCACGCTCGCAGCCCTCTTCATGCGAGGAAGAGGTGCGCAGCTTGGTCGGCCAGTAAGGCCATACCATCGGCTTGTTTTCCTGCTCCGGCGGCATTGGCATCAGTTCGAACTGGGTGACGCTGGCGGCACCATGGCGGTTCGAGGTGCCGACGCAGTCGGAACCGGTATCGCCGCCGCCGATCACGACCACGTGCTTGCCGGTGGCCTTGATCTGGTCCTTGACCTTGTCGCCGGCATTGACCTTGTTCTGCTGCGGCAGGAAGTCCATCGCGAAATGCACGCCTTTCAGCTCGCGGCCCGGCACCGGCAGGTCGCGCGGTGCTTCAGCGCCGCCGGCCATCACCACTGCATCAAAGTCTTTTTCCAGGTCTTCAGGGAAGATGGTTTCCTTGGAGCCGTTGGCGACACTCGCCGGGAAATCCTTGCCGATCAGGACCGAGGTGCGGAACTTCACGCCTTCCGCTTCCATCTGCTCGACGCGGCGGTCGATGTGGACCTTCTCCATCTTGAAGTCAGGAATGCCGTAGCGCAGCAGGCCGCCGATGCGGTCGGCCTTCTCGAACACGGTGACGTCGTGGCCGACGCGCGCCAACTGCTGCGCGGCGGCCAAGCCTGCAGGACCGGAGCCGACTACGGCAACTTTCTTGCCGGTTTTGACTTCGGCCGGCTGCGGCACGACCCAGCCGTGCTCCCAGCCTTCGTCGATGATCTTGTGTTCGATCGACTTGATCCCGACCGGCAGCTCGTGGATGCCCAGGGTACAGGCGCTTTCGCAAGGCGCGGGGCAGATGCGGCCCGTGAACTCGGGGAAGTTGTTGGTCGAATGCAGCGTATTCAGCGCTTCACGGTAGTGGCCGCGATAAACCAGGTCATTCCAGTCCGGGATGATGTTGTTGACCGGGCAGCCCGAATTACAGAAGGGGATGCCGCAGTCCATGCAGCGTGCGCCCTGCACCTTGGCCTGGTCGTGGCTCAGGTGGATGACGAACTCCTTGTAGTTCTTGAGGCGAGCCTCGGGTGCCAGGTAGCTTTCTTCCTGGCGCTGGAATTCCATGAAACCGGTGATCTTACCCATTTTTCTGATCCTCTCTTACGCAGCGATTGCTTGAGTTTCCGCTTCGATCGCGGCGTTGTCTGCCATTTCCACCAGGGCGCGTTTGTACTCGCTCGGGAACACTTTGACGAACTTGGCACGGCTCTCGTTCCAGTTGTCGAGCAACAGGCGCGCGCGCGTGCTGCCGGTGTGTTTGAAGTGGCGCTCAATCAAGCGTTTGAGGATGGTTTCATCGGCCTCCGGTTCGCCATTGCGATGCTGGCTGTGCCAGGTGGCCTTGTCGACCTGCTGGTCGGCGGCCGCCTTCACTTCTTCCAGGCTCACCATGGACATATTGCACTTGCTGTGGAATTCGCCGTCCGGGTCGTACACATAGGCAATACCGCCCGACATGCCCGCCGCGAAGTTGCGGCCGGTGGCGCCCAACACCACCACGGTACCGCCGGTCATGTATTCGCAACCGTGGTCGCCCAGGCCTTCCACGATCGCGGTGGCGCCGGAGTTACGCACGGCGAAGCGCTCGCCGGCCACGCCGTTGAAGAAGGCTTCGCCGGCAACGGCGCCGTACATGACGGTGTTGCCGACAATGATGTTATTCACAGCCCAGCCGCGGAACTCGGTGTTCGGGCGCACGATGATGCGGCCGCCCGACAGGCCTTTGCCGACGTAGTCGTTGCCTTCGCCCACCAGGTCGATGGTGATGCCGGCTGCCAGGAAGGCCGCAGCCGACTGGCCCGCGGTGCCTTGCAGCTGGATGTGGATGGTGTCGTCCGGCAGGCCGGCATGGCCGTACTTCAGGGCCACTTCGCCCGACAGCATGGTGCCGACAGTGCGGTTGACGTTCTTCACCGGCGAGATGAAGGAGACGCGCTCGCCTTTCTCCAGCGCCGGCCGGGCTTGCGCGATCAGTTTCAGGTCCAGCGCCTTGTCCAGGCCATGGTCCTGCTGTTCGCTGTGGAAGATGGTCATGCCGTCGTCCACTTTCGGCTGGAAGAACACATTGCTGAAGTCCAGGCCCTGTGCTTTCCAGTGGGTGATGGCTTTCGACTTGTCCAGCAGGTCGGCCCGGCCGATCAGTTCCTGGAAGGTGCGGATGCCCAGTTGCGCCATCAGCTGGCGCGCTTCTTCAGCGACGAAGAAGAAGTAGTTCACCACGTGTTCCGGCTTACCCTGGAACTTCTTGCGCAATTCCGGATCCTGCGTCGCAACGCCGACAGGGCAGGTATTCAGGTGGCACTTGCGCATCATGATGCAGCCTTCCACCACCAGCGGTGCGGTAGCGAAGCCTACCTCGTCGGCGCCCAGCAGGGCGGCGATCACCACGTCGCGGCCGGTACGCATCTGGCCGTCGGCCTGCACTCGCACACGGCTGCGCAGGCCGTTCAGCACCAGGGTTTGCTGGGTTTCGGACAGGCCCAGTTCCCAAGGCGTACCCGCATGCTTGACGGAGGACAGCGGCGAGGCGCCGGTGCCGCCGTCATGGCCGGCCACCACGATGTGGTCGGCCTTGGCTTTCGACACGCCGGCAGCGACGGTACCGATACCGACTTCCGACACCAGCTTGACCGAGATCGAAGCGCGCGGATTGGCGTTCTTCAAATCGTGGATCAGCTGCGCCAGGTCTTCAATCGAATAAATGTCGTGGTGCGGCGGCGGCGAGATCAGGCCCACGCCCGGTACCGAGAAGCGCAGCTGCGCGATGTATTCGGACACCTTGTGGCCCGGCAGTTGGCCGCCTTCGCCCGGCTTGGCGCCCTGCGCCATCTTGATCTGGATCTGGTCGGCGGAATTCAGGTACTCCGCGGTCACACCGAAGCGGCCGGATGCCACCTGCTTGATGCGCGAACGCAGCGAGTCGCCTTCCTGCAGCGGGATATCCGCTTCCACCTGCTCCTTGCCCAGTTCGGAAGCCAGGGTCGCGCCGACCTTGATCGGGATGCCTTTCAGCTCGTTGCTGTAACGGCGCGGGTCTTCGCCGCCTTCACCGGTGTTGGACTTGCCGCCGATGCGGTTCATGGCGATGGCCAGGGTGGCGTGCGCCTCGGTCGAGATCGAACCCAGCGACATGGCGCCGGTAGCGAAGCGCTTGACGATTTCCTTGGCCGGTTCCACTTCGTCCAGCGGGATCGCCTTGGCCGGGTCGATCTTGAACTCGAACAGGCCGCGCAGCGTCAGGTGGCGCCTGGTCTGGTCGTTGATCAGCTGGGCGTACTCTTTATAGGTCGAGTAATTGTTGGAACGGGTCGAGTGCTGCAGCTTGGCGATAGCATCCGGCGTCCACAGGTGGTCTTCGCCGCGCACGCGGTAGGCGTATTCGCCGCCCGCGTCCAGCGCGTCGGCCAGCACCGGGTCGTTGCCGAAGGCCAGCTTGTGCAGGCGCAAGCCTTCTTCGGCCACCTCGAACAGGCCGATGCCTTCCACGTTCGACTGGGTGCCGCGGAAGTATTTGTCGACCAGCTGGCGGTTCAGGCCAACGGCTTCGAAGATCTGCGCTCCGCAGTAGGACATGTAGGTGGAGATGCCCATCTTCGACATCACCTTCATCAAGCCTTTGCCAACGGCCTTGGTGTAGTTGTAGATGGCGTTTTCCGGAGTCAGGTCGCCTGGCAGAGAGTGCGCCAGTTCGGCCAGCGACTCCATCGCCAGGTAAGGGTGGACGGCTTCGGCGCCGTAGCCCGCCAGCAGGGCGAAATGGTGGGTTTCGCGGGCGGAGCCGGTTTCCACCACCAGGCCGGTGGAGGCGCGCAGGCCTTTGCTCACCAGGTGCAGGTGGATGGTGGACGTTGCCAGCAGGGCCGGGATCGCCACGCGGTCCGGGCCGACGGTGCGGTCGGAGATGATCAGGATGTTGTGGCCGGATTTCACCGCGTCGACTGCTTCCGCGCACAGCGATGCCAGCGACGCTTCCACGCCTTCCTTGCCCCAGGCCAGCGGGTAGCAGATGCTCAGCTCATAGGACTTGAACTTGCCGCCGGTGTGCTGGCTGATGGTGCGCAGGCGCGCGATGTCGTCGAAGCCCAGCACCGGCTGCGCCACTTCCAGGCGCATCGGCGGATTGACGTTGTTGGTATCGAGCAGGTTCGGTTTCGGGCCGATGAAGGACACCAGCGACATCACCATCGCTTCGCGGATCGGGTCGATCGGCGGGTTGGTCACCTGGGCGAACAGCTGCTTGAAGTAGTTGTACAACGGCTTCAGTTTGTTGGAAGTGACGGCCAGCGGCGAATCGTTGCCCATCGAGCCGACAGCTTCTTCGCCATTGATCGCCATTGGCGCCAGGATGAAGCGCATGTCTTCCTGGGTATAGCCGAACACCTGCTGGCGGTCCAGCAGCGATGCCGATGGCTTCTCGCCGGCGGCCGGGCCGTACTTGGCCACGTTGGCTGCGGTCTGGCTTTCGCTCATTTTCAGCTCGCCCAGCTTGATGCGCACCGCGTTGATCCATGCCTTGTATGGCTTGGCGTTGGCGTAGGTGTCTTTCAGCTCCTTGTCGTCGATGATGCGGCCGGCTTCCAGGTCGATCAGGAACATCTTGCCTGGTTGCAGGCGCCATTTCTGGATGATCTTCGACTCAGGAATCGGCAGCACGCCCGATTCGGACGCCATCACCACCAGGTCGTCGTCGGTCACGATATAACGCGCAGGCCGCAATCCGTTCCTGTCCAGGGTGCCGCCGATATAGCGGCCGTCGGTGAAGGCCATGGCGGCAGGGCCGTCCCATGGTTCCATCATCGACGCGTAGTATTCGTAGAAGGCCTTGCGGTTGTCGTCCATCAGCGTGTGGTTTTCCCACGCTTCCGGAATCATCATCATCATTGCTTGTGCCAGCGGGTAGCCCGCCATCAGCAGCAATTCCAGCGCGTTGTCGAAGCAGGCGGTGTCGGACTGGCCTTCGTAAATCAGCGGGAACAGCTTCTGCAGGTCTTCACCCAGCACCGCCGATTTCATCACGCCTTCGCGAGCGCGCATCCAGTTGAAGTTGCCCTTGACGGTGTTGATCTCGCCGTTGTGCGCGATCAGGCGGTATGGGTGGGCCAGCGGCCACTCAGGGAAGGTGTTGGTCGAGAAGCGCTGGTGCACCAGCGCCAGCGCCGAGATGCAGCGCGGATCCTGCAGGTCCTTGTAGTACACGCCGACCTGGTCAGCCAGCAGCAGGCCTTTGTACACGACGGTACGGGCCGACAACGACGGCACGAAGAATTCCTTGCCGTGGATCAGCTTCAGCGCCTGGATCGCGTGGCCGGACGATTTGCGGATCACGTACAGCTTGCGTTCCAGCGCATCGGTCACCATCACGTCCTGGCCGCGGCCGATGAAGATCTGGCGGATGACCGGCTCTTTTTCGCGCACGCGCGGCGACATCGGCATTTCCGAGTCGATCGGCACATTGCGCCAGCCCAGCACAACCTGGCCTTCGATGCGCACGGCGCGTTCGATTTCCTGTTCGCAGGCGATGCGGGAGGCATTTTCCTTCGGCAGGAACACCATGCCGACGCCGTATTCGCCAGGCGGCGGCAGTTCCACGCCTTGCTTGGCCATTTCATCGCGGTAGAACTGGTCGGGAATCTGGATCAGGATGCCGGCGCCGTCGCCCATCAGTTTGTCCGCGCCGACCGCGCCCCTGTGGTCCAGGTTCTTCAGGATCAGCAGACCCTGTTCGACGATCGAGTGGCTCTTGTTGCCTTTGATGTGGGCGACGAAACCGACGCCACAGGCGTCATGTTCGTTGGCTGGGTTGTACAAACCTTGCGCTTCCATGCATTTCTCCGCTGAATTTTTACTCACGAAAATCCAGAGTAGTGCAATGCACAAAATCGCGCAACAAAAACAATTAGGGTCGGAGTCAGATTAATTCAGCATCAGTCTCTGGGAATTTTAATCAGGGACAGAGTCCGCGCTTTTCTGCGGGCGTCCGCGTTTTGCCGGCAATACCTGCCGTTTCATGCGCCGCTCCAGCTCTGCCTTCCATTTGTCGCTGCCCAATGGCCAGCCTTTCAGCGCTGCGCTCTCGATCGCCCGCGTTTCCGCGCCCGCCAGCCCCTGCGCCGCCAGTTCTATATAGGCCGCCTCGCGCTGGAATGGCGTGTTGCCCAGTGCCCAGTAGAGCGGATGGTCGTTGACCGCCCCGTCCTGGCGAATGCCGGCATGGTGCGGATAGCTCGACCACTGGTAATGTTCCGGCCCCTCGGCCAGACGCGCCCGCACCGCGGCGAATTCAATGTATTTAGAGCAGGAAACGAAGTAGCGCTCGGCTTCGAGCACCGAGGTTTTATAGCGCCCCTGCCATAATGTGCCGGCACGGGAGTACTTTTGGTTGAAATAAGGGACATAGTGGCGCCCGATCCACTGCATCATGCCGCCCAGGCCATCTTCATCGCTGGGCGAGGCTAACAGGTGCAGTTCACCTGGCAAAAGGGTGTAAGCGTGTACCGCCACCTTGTATTGGCGGGCGGCAGCGCGCATCCAGGCGATAAAACTGCTGAAATCTTCATCATCGAGGAACACTTCCTGGCCGTTCAGGCCACGCTGGATGATGTAATGAGGCTGGTTGGGAACGACGAGGCGAGGCAGGCGGGCCATAAAAGCAAAAAGGGCAGGATCGGGAAACCCCGATTCTACCCAGTTCGCGTGACTCTGTCCCTATTAGGAGAGATTGAAGCTGGCGGACAGGCTATAACCCTCGCCATAGGCCGAACGCAGGGGTAAATCCTGGCCCAGGCCGCTACGCGCTTTTTTGCGTAAACGATACACCAGCATGTCGACGCGGCGCCCGGCATCCGGATCATCGCCGCCGATGCCGGCCACGATCACCTGGCGCGGCACTGGACGGGTGTTAATGGTCAGCAGGTGCAGGAAATTGCACTCTTTCTCGGTCAGGGTGATGGCCTGGCCCTGCAGTTCCAGCTGGCGCGCCGACACTTTCAGGGTCCACTTGCTGGGAACCGGGATGGCTTCCTGCGGGCCGACACGGCGATCGAGCGCCTCGATATGGGCCGCCAGTTCCGGGAATTTGATCGGCTTGGTCAGATAATGGTCGGCGCCCAGGCGCAGGCCCATGATGCGGGAATCGAATGCCACACGGCCGGTCAGCACCAGCAGGCCGATTTGCGGGTAGAGCTGGCGCATGCGCGGGATGACGTTGAAACCATCCTCGTCCGGCAAGCCCAGGTCGAGCACGACAACGCCCACGGTGCCCTGGCTGAGGGCGGACCACATTTCCTGGGCATTATTGGTGGTGTGAACTACATGGCCAAGCTCAGCCAGGAAATCCGCCATCTCCTCGGCGTATTCCAGGTTGTCTTCCACAATCAGTATTTGCGTCATTGATGCGCCATTTTCCATTCAGTCGCAAGCCGGGGTTTAGGGCTTGCGTCGAAGAATTATCACGGTTGGTCCCGGGCTGCGCAAGGCTTAAGCAGCAATAGGGAGCCAAATCCGAAATTTCTTGCCGCTTTCAGGCAAATTTTCCACAGACAGTGTGCCGCCGTGGACCTCTATAACATTCCTGGCCATATACAGGCCGAGGCCGGAACCGGCATGCCCTGCGGCGGCCTTGCCTCGGTAACCCTTGTCGAAGAGTTTGCCTAGCTCATCATCCGGAACGTGCGCGCCGCGATCGATGACGAGGAGTTCAACCCCGCCTTCGCTGGCTTTCCTACCCTGCAATTCTATCGCAACGTTGTCATTTGTGTACTTGAGGGCGTTATCTAAAAGTATATCGAGACACAAACGCATGCCTTGCGGGTCGCAACGCATCCATTGCGGCAAGCCTTCCGCGCGCACGGTGATCTCGCTGCGGCGCTGGCGCGCGGCTTCGGCGGCGGTTTCCAGCAAGGCTTCCGGCGACACTTCGTCGGCCTGGCGCTTGCGGCCGATGCTGGCCATACGCTCCGGGCTCAGGTACTCGTTGATCAATTCAAGCAAGCGGTCGACCGAGGTTTGAATCTTGCGATAGCGCTTCTTGGTGTTTTCATCGGCATTGGCCGAGGTCATTTCCAGGCGCTGGATGGCGCCGTCGATGGTCGACAATGGCGTGCGGAATTCGTGCGACACCATCGACGCGAATTTCTTCTGCTGCTTTTCGCGCTCGACGCGGTCGCGGATATCGCGCACGGTACCGACCAGGCGCAGCACGCCGCTGTCGACATCGGGCACCAGGGTCGATTCGATTTCCACCGGGATCATCACGCCATCACGGCCGGCCATTTCAGCATCGCGCACGGTGTGGCGGCGCGTGGTGTCGCCGGAAGAATAGGCTTCGAGCCGCTGCGGCAACTCGCCCATCAAGTCGGCAGCCACCTGCTGCGCCCGTTCCGGCATGTAGCCGAACAGCTTTTCCGCGGCAGGGCTGACGTACAGCAGCTGGCCACTATCGCAGTCCAGCATCCAGTGTACGTCGCTGCTGTGGTCGAGAATCTGGCGATAGTGTTCAGCACTCAGCATGGGATCAATCCTGTAACGGTGCGAAGATCTGTTGCAAATCTTCCTGGGTCAAGGCCATCTTCTGCGATTCGCCTTCGGCCAGCACGGATTGCGCCAGGTCCGATTTCTTCTGTTGCAGCAGCTGGATCTTCTCTTCCAGCGTACCTTTGGCGATCAGCTTGTAGACAAACACCGGCTTGTCCTGGCCGATCCGCCAGGCGCGGTCGGTGGCCTGGTTTTCGGCAGCAGGATTCCACCATGGATCGTAATGGATCACGGTGTCGGCCGCAGTCAGGTTCAGGCCCACGCCGCCGGCCTTCAGCGAGATCAGGAAGATCGGCACCGCGCCTTGCTGGAAGGCCGCTACCTGGGCGCCGCGATCGCGGGTTTCGCCGGTCAGGATCGCGTACGGAATATCGCGCGCTTCCAGCTCTTCCTCGATCAGCTCCAGCATCGAAGTGAATTGCGAGAACACCAGGATCTTGCGCTTCTCTTCCAGCAGGTCTTCCACCATCTGCATCAGGTCGACCAGCTTGGCCGAGCCGGTAGTCGCGGCCTTCTTGGTGCTCTTCACCAGGCGCGGGTCGCAGCAGACCTGGCGCAGTTTGAGCAGCGCTTCCAGGATCACGATCTGCGAGCGCGCTACGCCCTTGCGGTCGATTTCCTCGCGCACTTTCTGGTCCATCGCAAGACGCACGGTTTCGTACAGGTCGCGCTGGGCGCCCGACAGCTCCACCTTGCGCACCATCTCGGTCTTCGGCGGCAGTTCTTTCGCCACGCCGTCCTTGGTACGGCGCACCAGGAACGGCTTGATGCGGCGATTCAGCAGCATGCGGCGCTGCGGGTCGTCCTGGCGCTCGATCGGGTGGCGGAAATTGCTGTTGAAGGTCTTCTCGTCGCCCAGCAGGCCAGGCAGCAGGAAGTGGAATTGCGACCACAGCTCGCCCAGGTGGTTTTCCAGCGGCGTGCCGGACAGGCACAGGCGGTGGCGTGCACGCAGCAGGCCGGCGCTCTGCGCCGCCTTGGAGCGGGTGTTCTTGATGTAGTGCGACTCGTCCAGGATCACCAGGTGGAAATCGTGCTCGCGCAGCTTTTCTTCATCGCGCGGCAGCAGGGCGTAGGTGGTCAGCACCAGGTCGGCTTTCGGGATCTCGTCGAACAGTTCGGCGCGATCCTTGCCCTGCAACAGCAGCACTTTCAGGCTTGGCGCGAAGCGGGCCGCTTCATCCTGCCAGTTGTTCATCAGGCTGGTAGGCGCAATCACCAGGGCTGGATGGTCGAGGCGGCCGGCTTCCTTCTCCACCAGGATGTGGGCGATGGTTTGCACGGTCTTGCCGAGGCCCATATCGTCAGCCAGGATGCCGCCGAAGTTGTACTCGCGCAGGAATTGCATCCAGCTCAAGCCGTCGGTCTGGTAGTCGCGCAGCGTGGCTCGCAGGCTGGCCGGGGTCGGCACGCGCTGCACCGAGGAGAACTGGTTGAGCTTGCGGCCCATTTCGCGCAGCGCTTCGCCGCCGGTCCACTGGAAGTCGACATTGCGCGCCAGTTCGTCGAGGCGCGCCGCGTCCAGCGAGGACATGCGCACCGAGTGGCGAATCTTTTCGCTGAAGTACAGTTCGCCGATCGTCGCCAGGATAGGGCGCAGGCGGTTCCAGGGCAGGGCCACGCGGGTGCCGTCCGGCAGCGCGGCCAGCATCTGGTCCGATTCGCCGTGCACGGCCAGCGCCTTCGGGCCGAAGTCGTTCGGGAAGTTGCGGATCATCTGCACCAGCACCGGCAACAGCGGCACGCGCTCGCCATTGACGGTGATGCCCAGCTCCAGGTCGAACCAGGCGTTGCCATTGTCAGACGCTTCTTCCTCGACCTCGGCATACCAGTCGTCGACCGTCACCATATCGTAGCGATACTTGGGCGACTTCTCGACGCGCCAGCCGGCAGCCAGCAACTCATCGATACCGAACTCGGCGAAGCGGATCCAGTCCGCCTGGTTGGCCAGCAGCAGGCCGCCACGCACGCTCGACAGCGGCAAAGCGGTAGGTTTCTTGAAACCAAGCTGGGTCAGGGTGTCCAGCGCAGCCGCTTCGGCAGCTTCGTTACGCTGGATGATCTCGGTGACTTCACCGCGCTGGCGCACCACCCGCTGCGAAGGGTCGAAGGAGACGCGTTCGCCATCATAGTCATACGACAGCACGGCATAGTCGTTCCAGCGCTGCAGGGTGCCATCGGCCAGTTGCGCCGAATCGAGCACCAGGATCGGACGCGGCTTGACGTCGGTGCGCACGCGCTGCGGCAAAGGCTGCGGCAGCGGCATCAGCTGCTGCAGGCCATGCGCCAGCAGCAGTTGCGACACACGCATCTTATCGTTCGGCATCAGCAGCGGCGCCTGCGCCACCAGGGCTTGCAGCTCAGCCAGCGGAATCGTGGTGCCGCCCTGGTTCAGCTGCAGCACGCCGGTCGAGAGGTTGTCGATATACCACGGCGGTTCGGTCGGCAGCATGTAGTCGATCTGGTCGGCGCCATGGTGTTTCGTGCCTTCCTGCACATCGACTTGCCAGCCCAGGCGCAAACCCTTGCCTTCTTCGCGCCAGGCCAGGCTGGCATTGCGCATGTCGCCCGCCTTCATTGGATAGACCAGGCCATTGCCGACGTCGGACCAGGAATTCGCCCACAGCAACTTGTCATGCTCGGACAGCATCTGCAGCAGGGCCGCGCCGATCTTGCCGCGCGGCTCAGTCGCGCTGCCAGTCTGGGAATTGGGGCCGCTGCGCATCGCCACAAAGAAGCGCACCAGGTCTTCATCGCCCGGCGCCAGGAAGGCCGGCGGGGCGGAGAGCAGGGAGAACACTTCGCTGACCGGAGTGGCCGCAGCCACGTCGCCGTTCGGCTTCAGGCGCGCCTTGTACAGGCAGAGCGCAACATGGCGCCCGCCGCTGGTCGGCGCCAGCACGTAAATCAGTTTGTAGTTGGTCTGTTTCGGGTCGATGTCGACCGGGGCCAGTTTGGGCTTGGGATGCGCGGCTGCATCCACCCTCTGCAACCACGTCGCCACAGCATAGGGAAGCTGGTTGGGCGGAGCGGCTGGTACCGGAGCAGATGCAGGGGCCGGTGCGACTGGAGTTTCGCGGGCTTCGTCGCGGGTAATATCCATTGGGCGCATTCTTTTAAATCAGCGGTTCAAAAACAGCAACATGCAATATTATCCGCCTTCCACAGTTTCGTGTTTGTGAAAATCCTAACTTAGTGCAACTACAAGTTAGACGGACAACATTAACTAATTAATAATAATCTATTCCGGCGCCCGTTGGCCATGCGGGCGTTGTATGATTTCGGCCTTCACCGTTTGGAAACACCGTCATGCTGCCTTCTATCGAACAACGCCTCGCCCTCGAACTGGCCGCCAAGCCGGCCCAGGTCGCCGCCGCCATCGCCCTGCTGGACGAAGGCGCCACCGTCCCGTTTATCGCCCGCTACCGTAAGGAAGCGACCGGTGGCCTGGACGACATCCAGCTGCGTTTGCTGGAAGAGCGCCTGCGCTACCTGCGCGAGCTGGAAGACCGCCGCGAAGCGATCGTCAATTCGATTACCGAACAAGGCAAGATGACGCCGGAGCTGCTAGATGCGGTCATGCACGCAGAGGACAAGACCCGTCTCGAGGACCTTTACCTGCCATACAAGCAAAAACGCCGCACCAAGGCCCAGATCGCCATCGAAGCCGGCCTGGCCCCGCTGGCCGACACCCTGCTGGCCGACCCGAGCCTGAACCCTGACGAGCTGGCTGGCGGCTACCTGCGCGAAGCCTTCGAATCCGCCGACGGCAAGAATCCTGGCGTGGCCGACGCCAAAGCCGCCCTGGACGGCGCCCGCCAGATCCTGATGGAGCGCTTCGCGGAAGACGCCACCCTGCTGCAATCGCTGCGCGAATATGTGCAAGATCATGGCGTAGTTGAATCCAAAGTTGTTGACGGAAAGCAAGAGGAAGGCGAAAAGTTCGCCGATTACTTCGATTATTCCGAACCGCTGGCCGCCGTGCCGTCGCACCGCGCCCTGGCACTGTTGCGCGGACGCCGGGAAGGCATGCTGGACGTCACGCTGCGCCTCGACACGGAAGAGGAAAAACCGAAGTGGGACGCGCCGCATAACCCTTGCGAAAGCCGCATTTCGGCCCGTTTCGGCATCAAACAAGCCGGCCGCCCGGCCGACAAATGGCTGGCCGACACCGTGCGCTGGACCTGGCGCGTGAAATCCTTCATGCACCTGGAAACCGAACTGATGGGCGCACTGCGTGAAAAAGCCGAGCTGGACGCGATCAACGTCTTCGCGACCAATTTGAAAGCCCTGCTGCTGGCAGCGCCGGCCGGCCCGCGCGCCACCATGGGCCTGGACCCTGGCCTGCGCACCGGCGTGAAAGTTGCCGTGGTCGACGCCACCGGCAAGGTGGTGGATACCGCCACCATTTATCCACACCAGCCGCGCAACGACTGGCACGGCGCGCTGCACACCCTGTCGCAGCTGGCCGCCAAGCACAATGTGTCGCTGGTCTCGATCGGCAACGGCACCGCCTCGCGCGAAACCGACAAGCTGGCGCAGGACCTGATCAAGCAATGCCCGGAGCTGAAGCTGACCAAGATCGTGGTGTCGGAAGCCGGCGCATCGGTGTACTCTGCCTCCGAGTACGCCTCGCGCGAACTGCCGGAGCTGGACGTATCGCTGCGCGGCGCGGTATCGATCGCACGTCGCCTGCAAGACCCGCTGGCCGAGCTGGTGAAGATCGACCCGAAATCGATCGGCGTCGGCCAATACCAGCACGACGTATCGCAGACCCAGCTGGCGCGCTCGCTGGACGCGGTGGTGGAAGACTGCGTGAACGCCGTCGGCGTCGATGTCAATACCGCCTCCGCACCGCTGCTGGCGCGCGTCTCCGGGCTGTCGACCAGCGTAGCGCAGAGCATCGTCAGCTACCGCGACATGAAAGGCGCCTTCGCCTCCCGTACCGCGCTGAAGAACGTGCCGCGCCTGGGCGACAAGACCTTCGAACAGGCAGCAGGCTTCCTGCGCGTGATGGGCGGCGAGAACCCGCTGGACGCATCGGCGGTGCACCCCGAGTCCTACCCGGTGGTCGAGAAGATCCTGGCCGACATCCAGAAAGACGTACGCGGCGTGATCGGCGAAAGCAAGCTGCTGAAAGCCCTGTCGCCCGCCAAGTACGCCGACGACAAGTTCGGCGTGCCGACCGTGACCGACATCATCAGGGAACTGGAAAAGCCGGGCCGCGACCCGCGCCCTGAATTCACCACCGCCACCTTCAAGGAAGGCGTGGAAGAGATCAGCGACCTGCGCGTGGACATGATCCTGGAAGGCGTGGTGACCAACGTCGCCGCCTTCGGCGCCTTCGTCGACATCGGCGTGCACCAGGACGGCCTGGTTCACATCTCGGCCCTGTCGAACACCTTCGTCAAAGACCCGCACACGGTGGTGAAAGCCGGCCAGGTGGTGAAGGTCAAAGTGCTGGAAGTGGACGCCAAGCGCAAGCGTATCGCCCTCACCATGCGCCTGTCGGACAGCGCCCCGGCTGCCGGCTCGCGCCCGGAACAGCGCGGCGACCGCAACGACCGCCGCGCCATGGGCCAGCAGCAGAAGCAGCAATCGCGCGAGCCGGTCCAGCAAGGCTCGATGGCCGCCGCCTTCGCCAAGCTGCGCAGCTAAGAATTTCGCCGCTAAGAAGTCGGTGCCAAGAAGTCGGTGCCAGGTCTGTCAATCGGACAGCTAGCGCCATCATTTGATCTTTCTCAATACGCGATTTAGCCCCTTTTTACGTATTGAGATGGATCAATGGGTAGCGGTATCTGTCCAAATGACAGACCTGGCACTGAATTTGGCACCGAATTGAGACATGACCTGCGTCAACAGGCCAAGCGCGGTTTCGCGGTAAAATGACGGGATTCCAATCCTTAGCAGTGAGAATGCAATGAGCGACGTACAAACCTGGATCAAAGAAACCGTGAGCAACACCCCTGTCGTGCTGTTCATGAAGGGCACCGCCCAGTTCCCACAGTGCGGCTTCTCCGGCCGTGCCATCCAGATCCTGAAAGCTTGCGGCGTTGAGAACATCGCCACCGTCAACGTGCTGGACGATCCGGAAGTGCGCCAGGGCATCAAGGAATACTCGAACTGGCCAACCATCCCGCAACTGTATGTGCGCGGCGAATTCATCGGTGGCTCCGACATCATGTCCGAGATGTATGAATCCGGCGAACTGAAGGCCCTGCTGGACAACAATGGCTGATCGCCCGCAGCGGCTGGTCATTGCCATCACCGGCGCTACCGGCGCCGTGTACGGCGTGAGGCTGCTGCAGCACCTGCGCAATATTGAAGGCGTCGAGACGCATTTGGTCATCTCCGACGCCGCGGTCCTCACCCTCCACCAGGAAACTGGCTTGCAGCGCAAGGAAGTCGAAGCGCTGGCCCATGTCGTCCACAAGCAGAACAATATCGGCGCCTCCATCGCCAGCGGCTCGTTCCAGGCCGACGGCATGGTGATTGCCCCCTGCTCAATGAAAACCCTGGCCTCCGTCGCGCATGGCCTGTCGGACAACTTGATTGCCCGCGCCGCCGATGTGATGCTGAAGGAACGCCGCCGCCTGATACTGATGGTGCGCGAGACGCCCTTCAACCTCGCGCATTTGCGCAATATGACCGCCGTGACGGAAATGGGCGGCATTATCTTTCCGCCATTGCCAAGTTTTTACCACCAGCCGCAAAGCATCGATGATATGGTGGACCACACCGTGGCGCGCGTCATCGACTTATTCGGCCTATGTCACAATCTGGCCCCTCGCTGGAATGGCATGAATCCCTGAAAACATGCGCCTTTGCGAGCTGATGTATCAAGCTCGTTACAAACTGGTATGGTCGTTTGTGACATGGCAGGACGCCATGCCGGCAGTGCCGAAAACATCATCCTGGCACTTCGGGGAGGCGCGCCGGGAGCCGGCGCGCTAAGTGAAACTCGGACCTACTTTTGAAAGCTATTTGGGCTGTTTTGCGCAGGACAAATAGTGTCGTTCTGTTACTTTTGGTAGTTGACCCTTACCAGCATGCGAATAAATTCGCGCGCAATTTGCTTGTGGTGGTCGTCCAGCCGTTGCAAATCGGCGATCAATTTGACGTCAGCCGACTCGAAACGCGCCAGGCTGCTACCGTTCGTGTCGCCATTATGGTGCTCGATTTCGGCACCGCCAAAGCGCAGCCATTCAGCAGGAACGCCGAGCCACTGCGCAATCATGCGCAGCTTTTCCTGGGTCGGAATTGCCTCGCCAACCAGCCATTTTCGGGCCGCGTGGACCGTAATCGGCCTGCCCTCAAACCTGATGTTGAACTCTCTTGCCAGACGAGTTGGGCTGTCCGGGGAGTAGTGGGCATTTTTCAAAGCCTGCTGGAGACGCTGGCTAAAGCTTTCACGTTCGTTTGAAGAATTCATAGTTGCACTATTTCATGTCACAACATGAATGTCAGTCTCTAGAATTATCAGACCAATTGTGACAATTGTAGATAACAACAATTAACAATTGACGCTACAGACTGTCCGATTTCCCGCTCTGCTAGCCCAAATTTCTTTTGGCAGAAATGGCAAAAAACAGCAGAATCTACTTGTCAGGACGACAAGCAATCGGTTACAACTTTAGAAATAAAGTTGATTTTCGACCACAAACCTAGAGGCTGTCTTGGTTGCCGACCGGTCGGCTGGTATTAAAGACCGCCGGTAACTTTATGCGCCTTGATGAATTTGATGATGCCGTCATTCCCGGTATCCCGGCGCACGATACCATCACGCCACAGCTTGTGAAGATGGGCCAGCGCCTCGCCCAATGCGAAGCTGAGCTGGTGGGCATCGAGTGGTCGACGGAACATGATTGGTACTATCTCAGCGGCAGAACACGGCTGGCCGCTGCAGGCGGCGAGCACCTCGGCCAGGCGGGCTTCATGGTGATCGCGCAACTGCTTGATGCGGTTGTGCAGGCCACGGAACGGGCGGCCGTGCGATGGCAGGACCAGCACATCGTCCGGCAGGCTGGCAAATCGCTCGAGCGAGTCGAGGTATTGCTGCAACGGGTTGCCTTCCGGCTCGACGGCAAATACCGAAACGTTGGTGGAGATGCGCGGCAGGACCATGTCGCCGGAAATCAGCACATTGAGCTGTTCGCAATACAGCGCCGCGTGCTCCGGCGAGTGGCCAGAACCCGTGATCACGCGCCAGCTGCAGCCACCGGCCAAGATCGACTGGCCGTCCAGCAGCCGGACATAGGAAGCCGGTACCGAGGGCACGAGCGATGGGTAATAGCTCCTCCGCGAACGCATCTTTTCCAGCATGTCGGGGTCGGCCAGCCCGTGGCGCTCGAAGTGCGGCACGGCAGAAGGGCCGTCCACACCCGGCAGGGCCGCCGACATCATGCGCGCGAAGGCATATTCGCCGGTCGTCATCCAGAGCGAGACGCCGAAGCGCTGGCACAGCCAGTCCGCCAGCCCGACATGGTCAGGATGACAGTGAGTGGCCACTACACGCTGCAAGGACTGGCCCGCCAGCGGCCCGGCCAGCACGGCATTCCAGGCCTGCTTGCTGGCATCGAGCGCCACGCCGCAATCAACCGCGCTCCAGCCGCCTTCTTCGCGCAGCAGCCACAGGTTGATATGGTCGAGGGCGAACGGCAAAGGCAGCCGCATCCACGCCACGCCAGGCGCGACTTCGAGCACCGTGCCACTGTCCGGCAGGGTGTCGCCAAATGGGTAGTCAAGCTGGGATTCGAGCGGGTTCATGGCGTACAATAGATTGACGTTACGTAAACGGAAGATCCATTGTAAGCCATGCCGACCTACACCATCACCGAACTGGCCCGCGAGTTCGACATCACCCCGCGCGCCATCCGTTTCTATGAAGACCAGGGCCTCCTGGCGCCGTCGCGCGAAGGCGCCGGCGGCCGCAACCGCGTGTATACGCCGCGCGACCGCACCCGCCTCAAGCTGACCCTGCGCGGCAAGCGCATCGGCCTGTCGCTGAGCGAAATCAAGAGCCTGGTCGACATGTATGAGTCGCCAAAAGATACTGAAGCCCAGATGAACCGCTTCCTGGGCGTGCTGTCGCAGCACCGTGAGACGCTGGAACAACAGCGCGAAGACATCGATATGTCGCTGCAGGAGATCGCCACCCACGAGGAAGAGTGCAGGCGCCTGCTGGCTGCACTTGCCGAAAAGCAAACTACGGCCGGCTGAGTTGACGTTTACGTTAACGTAAGTCAGGCGTATCATTTGCGCTTCAATACCCAACACCAATAGAGGAAGACATGCTCCATCTGCCAGGCCTGACCTTTGACCACGGCGAAGACATCGCCGCCCTGCGCGAAGCGGTACAGCAGTTCGCCGCCGCCGAGATCGCCCCGCGCGCCGCTGAAATCGACCGCACCGACCAGTTCCCGATGGACCTGTGGCGCAAGATGGGTGAGCTGGGCCTGCTGGGCATTACCGTCTCCGAAGAATACGGCGGCGCCAATATGGGCTACCTGGCCCACATCATCGCGATGGAAGAGATTTCCCGCGCTTCCGCCTCGGTCGGCCTGTCGTACGGTGCGCACTCCAACCTGTGCGTCAACCAGATCAAGCGTAACGGCACCGAAGAACAGAAGAAGAAATACCTGCCGAAGCTGATCTCCGGCGAGCACGTGGGTGCGCTGGCCATGTCCGAGCCGAACGCCGGTTCCGACGTGGTGTCGATGAAGCTGCGCGCCGACTTCAAGGGCGACCGCTGGGTCCTGAACGGCACCAAGATGTGGATCACCAACGGCCCGGACGCCGACACCCTGGTGGTATACGCCAAGAATGACATCGAAGCCGGCCCGCGCGGCATGACCGCCTTCCTGATCGAGAAGGGCTTCAAGGGCTTCTCCATCGCCCAGAAGCTGGACAAGCTGGGCATGCGCGGCTCCCACACCGGCGAGCTGGTGTTTGAAGACTGCGAAGTGCCGGCCGAGAACGTGCTGGGCGGCCTGGGCAAGGGCGTCAACGTGCTGATGTCCGGCCTGGACTTCGAGCGCACCGTGCTCTCCGGCGGCCCGCTGGGCATCATGTCGGCCTGCATGGACGCCGTGGTCCCTTACATCCACGACCGCAAGCAGTTCGGCCAGCCGATCGGCGAATTCCAGCTGATGCAGGGCAAGCTGGCGGATATGTACTCCACCATGATGGCTTGCCGCGCTTACGTCTACGCCGTCGGCCAGGCCTGCGACCGCGCCACTTCGCCGGAGCAAGTGCGTGCACTGCGCAAGGACGCCGCCGGCGCCATCCTGTACTCGGCCGAGAAGGCAACCTGGATGGCTGGCGAAGCAATCCAGACCCTGGGCGGCAACGGCTACATCAACGAGTACAGCGTTGGCCGCCTGTGGCGCGACGCCAAGCTGTACGAAATCGGCGCCGGCACCAGCGAGATCCGCCGCATGCTGATCGGCCGCGAACTGTTCGCCGAAACCAAGTAAGCGAACATCGCCGCAAGGCCGCCATGATCCACGCCGCCTTCCCCAAGCTGCTGTCGTCGCAGATCGCGTTCGACATCGCGCGCACCATCCGCGAGGGGTTCGACAAGCACTACCGCCTGTTCCGCCAGGCGGCGCAGGCGGCCAAGCGGCATTTCGAGCAGGGCGACTGGGCGGTGGCCCAGGTCGCGGCGCGCGAACGGATCGACTTTTACGACAAGCGCGTGCAGGAATGCGTGCAGATGCTGGAGGACGAGTACGATCCGTCCGAGCTGACCGATGAAGTGTGGCGCGAACTCAAGCTGCACTACATCGGCATGCTGTCCGGCCACAAGCAGCCGGAGTTGGCGGAGACCTTTTTCAATTCCGTGTGCTGCAATATCCTGCACCGCTCCTACTTCCACAACGAGTTCATTTTCGTGCGCCCGGTGGTGTCGACCGAGTACATCGATACCGAAGAAGTTGCGCCCACCTACCGCGTGTATTACCCGGGCCAGGATGGCCTGACCTTCACGCTCAAGCGCATCGTCACCAACTTCCAGCTCAACACACCGTTCGCCAACCTGTCGCGCGACGTGGCGCTGGTGGAAGAACGGCTGTCCGACCTGTTCGGCGAACTGGAGCCGAATGCGCAGATCCAGGTCCTTTCCAGCCTGTTCTTCCGCAACAAGGGCGCCTACATCGTGGGGCGCGCCATCAACGGCAGCCGCGAGTTGCCTTTCGTGGTGCCGATCCTGCACAACAAGAACAGGCAACTGGTGCTGGACGCGGTGCTGACGGAGCAGCAGGACATCGTGCTGCTGTTCTCCTTCACGCGCGCCTACTTCCTGGTCGATATGGAAGTGCCCTCGGCCTACGTGCAGTTCCTGCGCAACCTGCTGCCGCTGAAGCCGCGCAGCGAGATCTACACCATCCTTGGCCTGCAGAAGCAAGGCAAGAATGCCTTCTACCGCGACTACCTGCAGCACCTGAAGCACTCGTCCGACCTGTTCGCGATTGCGCCCGGCATCCGCGGCCTGGTGATGCTGGTGTTCGCGCTGCCGTCCTTCCCCTACGTATTCAAGGTGATCAAGGATTTCTACCCGGCGCCGAAGGAAACCACGCGCGAGCAGATCAAAGGCAAATACCTGCTGGTGAAACACCACGACCGGGTGGGCCGCATGGCAGACACGCTGGAATACTCCAACGTCGCCTTCCCGCGCAACCGCTTCAGCGAAGAGCTGGTGATGGAGCTGAAACACTTCGCCCCTTCGCTGATCGAGGAAGAAGGCGACCAGCTGGTGATCAAGCACCTGTACATCGAACGCCGCATGGTGCCGCTGAACATGTTCCTGTCGCACGCCGATGAGGTGGGCGACGAAGCGGCGCTGGAGCACGGCATCGTCGAATACGGCAACGCCATCAAGGACCTGGTGGCCGCCAATATCTTCCCGGGCGACATGCTGTACAAGAATTTCGGCGTCACCCGTCATAAGCGTGTCGTTTTCTACGACTACGATGAAATTGAATACCTCACGGACTGCAACTTCCGTGTGATTCCGGCGCCGCGCAACGAGGAGGATGAAATGTCCGCCGAGCCGTGGTACCCCATCGGAAAGCACGACGTGTTCCCCGAGCAGTTCGACAAATTCTTGCTGGGGAACGCGAACATCCGAAAATACTTTATGAAGCACCACGCCGAACTGCTCTCGCCCCACTGGTGGGCCAGGAAAAAAGAGCTGATCGCCAGTGGCGTCATTGAGGACGTGTTCCCGTATCCCCAGCACGTCCGTTTCCGCAACCGAGATTCGCTGCCCGAGGCGGCGAAGCAAGCAACACCTTCCCTTTTGGAGACCTTTGAAAATGAATGACCCAATCGTAATCGTCGGCGCAGCCCGTACCCCAATGGGTGCCTTCCAGAGCGACTTCGCCAGCCTGAGCGCCAATGACCTGGGCGCGGTAGCCATCAAGGCCGCCGTCGAACGCGCAGGCATCAAGCCGGAAGCTGTCGAACACGTCTACTTCGGCAACTGCCTGATGGCGGGCCAGGGCCAGGCTCCTGCACGCCAGGCTTCGATCAAGGCCGGCCTGCCGGTATCCGCCGGCGCCGTGACCCTGTCCAAGATGTGCGGCTCCGCCATGCAGGCGGCGATCTTCGCCTACGACGCACTGGCGGCCGGCAGCGCGGAAGTGATCGTGGCCGGCGGCATGGAATCCATGACCAACGCCCCTTACCTGGTTCCCAAGGCACGCGGCGGCTACCGCATCGGCCACGGCATGATGTTCGACCACATGATGTACGACGGCCTGGAAGACGCCTACACGCGCGACGCCAAGACCGGCGCCGGCCGTTCCATGGGCACCTTCGCCGAACAGTGCTCCGCTGCCTACAAGTTCACCCGCGAAGCGCAGGACAACTTCGCCATCGAATCCGTCAAGCGCGCGCAGGCTGCGCAGGCATCCGGCGCCTTCAACTGGGAAATCACGCCGGTGACCGTATCCGGCCGCGCCGGCGACGTGGTGATCGACAAGGATGAAGGCCCGCTGAAAGCCAGGATCGAAAAGATCCCGGCGCTGAAGCCGGCCTTTGCCAAAGACGGCACCATCACCGCCGCATCGTCTTCCTCGATCAACGACGGCGCTGCCGCACTGGTCATGATGCGCGAATCCACCGCCAAGAAGCTGGGCGCCAACGTGATCGCCAAGGTCACCGGCCACGCCACCAACTCCCTTGTGCCGGAACAGTTCACCACCGCTCCAGTGGGCGCGATCCAGAAGCTGCTGGCCAAGACCGGCTGGAAAGTCAGCGACGTTGACCTGTTCGAGATCAATGAAGCCTTCGCCGCCGTGCCAATGGCAGCGATGCACGACCTGGACATCCCGCACAGCAAGGTCAACGTGCACGGCGGCGCCTGCGCCCTGGGCCACCCGATCGGCGCCACCGGCGCGCGCATCATCACCACCCTGATCGGCGCACTGAAAGCCAAGGGCGGCAAGAAGGGCGTGGCAGCGCTGTGCATCGGCGGCGGCGAGGCCACCGCCATGGGCATCGAGCTGGTGTAAGCAGGATGGCGCTGGCACTCGTTATCGGCGCCTCGCGCGGCATCGGCCTGGAACTGGTTCGCCAGTACCTGGCCGACGGCTGGCGCGTGATCGCCACGGCCCGCAGCAAGGAAGATGTCGCCATGCTGGCCGAAATGGGTGCCGAAGCCCATAAGCTGGATGTAACAAACCTGGAAGCCGTGGCAGGCCTGGGCTGGAAACTGGATGGCGAAGAGCTGGACGTCGCCATCCTGAACGCCGGCGTGTATGGCCCGCGCAGCGACGGCTTTCCGATGCAGGCGGATTTCGACGCCGTCATGCACATCAACGTGCTGTCGGCAATGCGGCTGCTGCCGATCATCGCGCCGCTGGTGTGCGCGGGACGCGGCAAGCTGGCGGTGATGTCGTCGCGCATGGGCTCCCTCAGCGAGCGCCAGGGTTCCACCGGCTCGCTATACCGCGCCAGCAAGGCCGCGCTGAACTCCGTGCTGGTCGACACCGCACACCAGTTCGGCCCGCAGGGCGCCACTTGCGTGGCCTTGCACCCGGGCTGGGTGCGCACCGATATGGGCGGCGCCGGCGCCGCGCTGGCGGTTGAAGAAAGCGTGCGCGGACTGCGCAAGGTGCTGGCCGAACTGCCAGCGTCCGAACAAGCCGTCTACCGAGACTATGACGGTTCACCTATTGGCTGGTAAAACTAGAACATGATCCTCAACGAACAACACGAAATGATCCGCGACGCGCTGCGCGCGTTTTCTCAGGAACGCCTGGCGCCCAACGCAGCACGCTGGGACAAGGAGCACCACTTCCCGAAGGAAGAGCTGAAAGAGCTGGCAGCACTGGGCGCCTTCGGCGTCGCCGTGCCGGAAGAACTGGGCGGTGCGGGCCTCGATTACGTGTCGCTGGCCCTGGTACTGGAAGAAATCGCGGCCGGCGATGGCGGCACATCGACTGTGATCTCCGTGAACAACTGCCCGGTGTGCAGCATCGGCATGATGTACGCCAACGAGCAGCAGAAGCAGCAGTGGCTGCGTCCATTGGCGCAAGGTGAAATGCTGGGCGCCTTCGCCCTGACCGAGCCGCACACCGGCAGCGATGCCGCCGCCCTGCGCACCACCGCAACCCGCGATGGCGACGACTACATCATCAACGGCACCAAGCAGTTCATCACTTCCGGCAAGCATGCCGACGTGGCGATCGTGTTTGCCGTGACCGACAAGGCAGCCGGCAAGAAGGGCATCAGCGCCTTCTGGGTGCCGACCAACACCGCGGGCTATATCGTGGCCGGCATCGAACACAAGATGGGCCAGCACTCGTCAGACACCGCCCAGATCCTGTTCGAAAACTGCCGCGTACCGGCAGCGAACATGATCGGCGAAGCGGGCCAGGGCTACAAGATCGCCCTGTCGGGCCTGGAAGGCGGCCGTATCGGCATCGCCTCGCAATCGGTCGGCATGGCGCGTTCCGCGTTTGAAGCGGCCCTGAAGTACGCGCGCGACCGCGAATCCTTCGGCAAGCCGATCTTCGAGCACCAGTCGGTGCAGTTCAAGCTGTCGGAAATGGCGATGCAGCTGGAAGCGGCGCGCCAGTTGATTTGGCACGCAGCCTCGCTGAAAGACGCAGGCCAGCACTGCCTGAAAGAGGCGGCGATGGCCAAGCTGTTTGCCTCCGAGATGGCAGAACGCGTCTGCTCCGACGCGATCCAGATCCACGGTGGCTACGGCTATACCGCGGACTTCCCGGTGGAACGCATCTACCGCGACGTGCGCGTGTGCCAGATCTACGAAGGTACCAGCGACATCCAGAAACTGCTGATCGCCCGCGCGCTGTAAGGCAGCGGGCCCCCGGCCAGGAGCTCAGCCAGGAGCCGCTTCACAAAATGTATCGCTTTGTCGGATTTCAAGTGCATATATGCCATGTGCTTGTAGCTCTTATAAAATGTCCGCCATAAGGAGAAAGACATGGTTCAAGTGATGTTGGTGGAAGACGATGAGCGCCTGGCCGAGCTGGTCACCGAGTACCTGGCGGGCTACGAGTTCAAGGTCGACGTGGTGCCGCGCGGTGATGAGGCCCTGCCGCGCTTCAAGGCAGCCAATCCCGACGTCGTGGTGCTGGACCTGATGTTGCCCGGCATGGACGGCATGAAGGTCAGCCAGCAGATCCGCGACATCAGCGACGTGCCGATCCTGATCATGACCGCGCGCGAGGACTCCTACGACGAGGTGTCGCTGCTGGAACAGGGCGCCGATGATTTCATCAACAAGCCGGTACAGCCGCGCGTGCTGCTGGCGCGCCTGCGCGCGTTGCTGCGCCGCCGCCAGGGCAAGTCGGAAGTGGACCAACTGGCCTTCGGCCAATTAAGCATTGCCACCAGCGACCGCTCGGTCACCTGGCGCGGCCAGCCTTGCCCGCTTTCGAACACCGAGTACAAGCTGCTGCTGGTGCTGGCGGAATCGGCCGGCACGGTGCTGTCGCGCGATGCGCTGCTGAAGACCATGCGCGGCATTGAATTCGATGGTCTGGACCGCTCGATCGATAACTCGATTTCGAAATTGCGCCGCAAGTTCGACGATACGGATGGCGAGAAAATCAAGACCGTCTGGGGCGAAGGGTACCTGTTCTCGCCGTCCGCCTGGAATTAAAGCAGCCTATTCAAACAGCGGGGCAATCGCCAGCGGCGTATTCTGGCTGACGACCTGGCCCTGCGCCGACCAGTCGGCGAAGCGGTAAGTCGCGGTGCGGTAAGTACCGAGCGTTTCGCCGTCAAAGGCCGGCCCGTCCACCACGGGCAGCGGCGCTTCCCGCGGTCCATACTTCGCCTGCACCAGCGCATCCGCGCGATTGCCGAACACAAACCGCACGCCGCCGCACTTCTTCGAACCATATGAGGCATCGATGTAGCGCTGGTAAGCCAGCGCCTGCTCGCACGCCGCCTGCAGGTCGGCCGATTCGTAAATGCCATCGTTGCGCGCAATGATCGTGACGCGCGGGGCAAAGCGGTAGCCGGCCATACGGCGGTTCAGCGCCAGCACGGCGTTATCGTCATAAGCAGCCTTCAGCAGCGGGAACACGGCGCGCCCCGTGGCGTCGAGCGGCAGGTTAAGCTGGGTATTCTTGCCGGTCAGCGTCAGGTGCAAGCCTTCCAGCGACGACGAAGGATCGCGCGGCCTGACTTCGTAATGGATCTGCAGGAAGTTCTTCGGCTTGCCGTATTTGGCGAACACCACCATCTGCTTATAGGCGTCGCGATAGCTGACCCACTCCTCCTGCGCCTGGGCGGCGCAGGACACCACCGCCAGGCATACAGCCGGCAGCGTGGTGCGGAGCAAGGTCAGGGTTTTCATCAGAATCGGTAAGCCAGGGCAGTTGAAACGGAATAATTAGTGGCCCGCTCGACCAGCGGGCTGTCTTTTGCATCACCGGCCAGGCGGTTGACCGTAGCGCCGGAGGTCAGCATCCAGCTTGGGCTCAGCGCCCAATTCCAGCGCACGCCGGCGCGCACGTCCTGCACACCGGCGCCAGGACGGTAATAGCCACGCGTGCCGGCGCGCTCGGCTTCTTCCTCGGTCACGCCGAACCAGGTTTCGCTGTAGGCACGGTTGGCCACGGAAACGCCGGCCGACAGCACGACGGTATGGTGGGGCGCCACATCGACCATCATGTACTGCAAGGAGGTGTGCAGGCGCGCGCCATTACGCTCCTTGCCGCTGCCATAAGTCAGGGTATTGGTCAGGCGCAGCTTGGGCGACAGGTAATAGTTGAAGAAGCCGCCGGCCAGGATGCGGCGCTTGACCACGTCCATATTGCGCAGCCGGTTAGGGTCGAGCTCCTCACGCTCACTGAATTCGCCGGGGCGCAGGCTGGTATAGGCCATGCGTGTGCTGGAGCCTTCGCTGACGCCGCTGAAACTGAAGGAGACGCCACCTTGGTCGCGGCGCGGCGACAGCGCCAGCATCGGGCCGAATTCCATCGAAGGCGACTGCGACAGGTGCCAGCCCAGGGCGGTGCCAGAGACGAAAATGCCGTTGCTCCACTGGACCTGCAGCACCGGCATGGCCAGGGTGCGGTTATCGCTCGAACCGTCGTAGCGGGGGACTGACTGGGCGCCAATACCAATAAACATATCCCGGCTGCCGTCCGGCATCGGGTTGGTGGCCGGCGTCTGTGCAGCTACGGTGCTGCAGGCGCTGGCAATGGCGAGGAACAGGTACTGTCGCATATAAGGCTACCTACGGTTGGGATAGCCGCACATTTTAAATGCAATACTGGCCCAAGCCGCTAAAACGCTCAGCTCCCGATGAATTTCACTGTTGTATCGAGGCGATCTACAACAATGATCGAGACAGGCGAGAAAACGGCGGCGATGCACATCATTGTCGGAAGCGGCGGAGTAGTCTTGTAATTGACCAGCATCACGCCGCCGCTCATTGTCACCTTCTCGATTGCAAAACTGGTGCAGGCGGCGACATAGCCCGGGGTCACGGCCAGCACCATCTTGCGGCTGAAGTCGACCGTGGGCACTGCGGGCGCTGTAGTCGTGTTCTGGTAAGCGCGGCTCCACAGCTTTTCCAGGCTGTCGTTGTCGCGCACCACGAAAGTCTCCGGATTCTGCAGGGCGGAATGCCCAAGGTTTGCCAACTGTTCAAACGCCATGGGACCATCGGCGACGACCGGTGCAGCAGCCAGGGTTCGCGAGGACGGACCACCACCACCACCGCAGGCGGCGAGGCACAGGGCGCCCAATAAGGGCAGGCAGCGAATGATCAGGTTCATGGCGGGATTCTCCTGGCGATGGTGTGATCTTAGATAAGTCGGCGCTGGAAATCCGCCCTGAGCTGTACGCTTTTTGTCGGAAATTTGTACGCCAATTCGCTGCAGGCCCTTGTTTCTTATACAATGCGCCTTGATGAATCGCCTGTTCTTCCGTTTTTTCATACTGGTGATGCTGTCCATCAGTGCGGCGGCATTCATCGTCTATTTCGCGATCAATCGCCTGTTCGGCGACCCGCTGGACTCGATTGCGCGGCGCCAGGCCGCGGCCCAGATCTTCCTCCTCGAGCAGTACATCGACCAGGCGCCGGCCGACCAGTGGCTGGACCGCCTGAACAAGGTGCGCGAAGTTTCCGGCGTACGTTTCGAACTGGTGCCGCTGGGCGACGTGCGGCGGCAGCTCACCGGCATCGACGCGGCCGGCTTCGAGCGCGGCGACGTGGTGCTGGATATCAGCCGCAAGGCCTTCTACCGGCGTGTCGACCTGGTGGGCGAGCGCTATATCGGCAGTAACGAGGAAGCGCTGGTGGCGCAGGACCTGCCGATCGATATCGGCTTTGCGCTGTCGATGGAGGCGGTACGCTACCTGATCGTGGCCCTGGTGCTGCTGATCCCGATCGCGGCATGGTCGCGCGCGCACTGGCAGGGGCTGCAGCAGCTGTCCGACGTGGCCGACCGTTTCGGCGGCGGCGAACTGGGGGCGCGCGCGCATATGGAGCCCAAGGACAGCATCTACCCGCTGGCCGAGCGTATCAACCACATGGCCGACCGCATCGAACGGCTGCTCGATTCGCAGCGCAACCTGCTGCATTCGGTGGGGCACGAGATCCGCACTCCGATCGCGCGCCTGGAATTCGCACTGGAACTGCTGCGCGATGCGGCGGAGAACCCGGCCCTGGACAAGCGCATCAACGCCATGGAAGGCGACTTGCGCGAACTGAAAGAGCTGGTCAACGAACTGCTTGGCATGACCCGCCTGGATGCTGAACCGCACCTGCAGCGCCGCGCGTTCGACCTCGGCTCGGCGCTGGCCCACTGCAGCGAAACCCTGCCGCCATCCGAGGGCATGGCGCTGGAAATGGCGCTGGGTACGTCGCTGGGACAGTTCAGCGGCGACCAGCGCCTGCTGGAACGCGCGGTCGGCAACCTGCTGCGCAATGCGCTCAAGTACGGCACGCGCTCGGTGCGCCTGGGGGCGGCCAGGATGGGCAGCGTGGTGCAGGTGGTGGTCGAGGACGACGGGCCCGGCATCCCGCACGCCGAGCGCGAACGCATTTTCGAGCCCTTCTACCGCCTCGACCGCAGCCGCGACCGCAATACGGGCGGCTTTGGTTTAGGGTTATCCATCGCGCGCAAGGCGGTACAGCTGCACGGCGGCACCCTGGTAGTTGGCAGCTCAGCACTGGGCGGGGCGCGCTTCACGATTACCTTGCCGGCCTAGCAGGCAGTCTTGGTTTGCAGGCGGTGCGGGGCCTTGGTCTGCTCCCCGCGCCCGACCCGTTCGAACTCTGAAATGACCTGGGCGCCGAACAGCAGCAGGGTGGCGCCAATCTCCAGGCTGAACATGACGACGATCGCGGTGGTCATCGAGCCATACACCAGGTTCACCTGCGACAGGGTGGTGAAGTACCAGACCAGCACATGGCGCGCAATTTCCCACAATGCGGTGGCGGTCGCGCCGCCAATCAGCGCATGCGAGAGCGACAGGCGGCCCACCGGCATCACCAGGTAGATGGAGCTCAGCATAAGCACCTCGCCGGCCAGGCCCAGCAGGTAAAGCAGCACGCCGGACAAGCCATGCAGCGACCATTCGTAGCCGAACAGGTGCACAGTTTCCTCGCCGATGACTTGCAGGCTGCCTGCGACGAGGGTCATCACCAGCGCACCGATGCCGAGGAACAGGATATAGCAGTAAGGCAGGACGGCCGATACCAGGTAGTGGCGGCGGCGCACCTTGGCGCGGTGCAGGAAGATGAAGCACATGGCATTTTCCAGCACCGAAAAAGCCAGGGAGCTAAAGAACAGCATCACCAGCACCAGCGCCCAGCCCACCAGTTCCCGATGGTCGAGGAAATGGCCGACCTCAGCCACCACGGCCTGCGACTGGCCGGGAATCAGCCATTCAAGGTAGCGGCCGATGATTTGCAGCAGTTCCTGCTGCGGAATGATGTGGGAAAGCGCCACCACCACCAGCATCAGCAGCGGGACGATGGACAGCAGCGAGTAGTAGGCCACGGCGCCGGCCAGCAGCAACCCCTGGTTGGCCCGGAAACCCTTCAGGCACTGGAGGGCGAAGTCCAGGGGATGCGCCAGCACAAAAGCCACCGCCCTGTGCTTGAGTATGCGCATCGCCCCATTCTACGCCGAAGTCTGTGGACGAGCCTGTGTCACACTTGGGGTGTGACCCCAAGGTGTGACACGGGCTCTGCTGTGGGGCTAGGAGACAGCGGGTTCGAGCAGGGTGAGGGTTTGGCGGTCGGTGTCGAGCCGGGCGCGGATGCCCATTGGGAGTGTGAACTGGTTGCGGATATGGCCGAAGCTGTAGCCGGTGACCGCTGGCACTTTTAGTGGCTTGAGGTGCTGGTCGGTGGTCTCATCCAGCGTCAGGGATATATCGCTGTCCTGCGGGCCGCAGTTTTCACAAATGCCGAGCATGACGCCGGCGGCCTTGTCGAACTTCTGGCTGAGCTGGAGCTGCATCAGCATGCGGTCGATCCGGTACGGGGCTTCGTTCACTTCTTCCAGGAACAGGATGCCGCCTTGGTAATTGCTGGCGTATTCGGTGCCGACCAGGGCACTGACCAGGCACAGGTTGCCGCCAGTTAGCGGGCCTTCGCATACGCCGGGCACCACGGTGCGCAGCGCGTAGTGCGGTTCTTCCTCTGCCTTGCGGCTGTTTTCCAGCGCCATCGGGATGGTGTATTCGTCTTCCGGGTGCATCAGCACATTCAACAATTGGGTCGTCGTATAGTCTGAGAAGGTGGAAGAGGCTACCGGACCGTGGAAAGTCACCAGCCCGACTTTCTTCTGGATTGCCAGGTGCAGCGCCGTGATGTCGGAATAGCCGATCAGGACCTTGGGATTGCGGCGAATCAGCTCGTAGTCGAGGTGCTCGAGTAACTGGAGGCAGCCGGAACCGCCGCGAATCGCCCAGATGGCGTTCACGTCCGGATCGGCAAACATGGCATGCAGGTCGTCCAGCCGCTGCTGGGGGAGGCCGCCATAGTTGCCGTACACAGCCTCGAGATTGCGGCCCAGCTTGACGTGGAAACCCAGCGATTGGATATTCTTGATGGCCCTGGCGATCGCCGGGGCGTCGGTATGGCCGCCGGGGGCGACCAGGCCTACGGTATCGCCGGCGGTCAGACGCGGTGGCTTGACCAGTGCCGCTTTCTTCATGGTTTGCTTTCGGGAAACAGGATGGCTGCCGGCCGCTGCCGACACTGCGGGGAGTGCGGCAGCGGCCAGGGCGGCCGCCACGATGCGGCCAAAACTGCGCCGGGTAATCACATCAGTAGAACTTGTATTTCGCGTTGAGTGCGAAGGAGCGGCCACGGCCGTCCGCCACGCGCGGGTCCCAGCCGGCACCCACCACTTCGTCCACATTGTGGGCGGTGAAGGGCGGGTCGGTGTCGAACAGGTTCTGGATGCCGGCTGTGATCGTGGTGTTCTTGAAGCCGGTGTACGTGCCGGAAATACCGAAGATGCTGTAGTGCCTGACCTGCGGGTCGAAGCCGGCCGGCGGCGTGCCTTTGCCGCCGTTCGGCAGCTGGTCGGCGTAGTGCGATCCGAACTTGTTGTTGAACAGGACGCTCCAGTCGCCGCGCGAAACCGTCAGGCCGGCGTTGTGCTTCCAGCGCAGGTAGACGTCGCGGGTAGCGAACTGGCCCACTTGCTCGACGAAGGGCTGGCCTTCGAATTCGGCGAACTTGAACGACTGCATCCAGGTGCCGTCGAGGGTGGCGCTGGTCTTGTAGCCGCCGAACTTGGCGTCGTAGCGTAAGCCCAGGTCGAGGCCGCGTGTTTTCAGGCCGGCGGCATTGATCCAGCCCGCTTCCACGTGATCGATCGCGCCGGTCTGCGGGTTGCGGATGATGTAGTCGTTCAGGTATTGCCAGTTTTTCAGCACGACTTGCGGCGTGCGGTTCAGGATGCGGTCCGTGACATTGATCGCCCAGTAGTCGAGCGAGGCGGTGAAGCCGGTGAACGGTGCCACCACCATGCCAAGCGTGCCTTGCTTGGAGGTTTCCGGCTTCAGGCGCGGATTTCCGCCGGAGAAATAGTTCAGCCGTGGAATCGCGCAGAAGGCCGGATCGCCTGGATGCTGGGCGCAGCCTTCCTGGTCGATCACGCCATTGGGCAACTCGCCCAGCAGGCGGCCGGAGTAGAGCTGGGTAAAGCTCGGCGCCAGGAAGCCTTCCGAGGCGGAGCCGCGGAACATCAGGTTCTGCGAGGGCTGCCAACGGAACGATATCTTCGGATTGGTGGTGGAACCGAACACCGAGTAATGGTCGCGCCGCACGGCCAGCTGCACTTCCAGGTCTTTGACGACCGGGATAATCATTTCCGCGTACACGGCCTTTACATTGCGGCTGACCCTGTCCTGGTTGGCGTTGCCTGGCGCGAGCAGCAGCTTGCCTGCATCCACATCCTGCGCAAACTCATAACTCTCCTTGCGCAGGTCGAAGCCGGCCGCCATCATCACGGCGCCCGCCGGAAGCTGGAACACCTCGCCCGAGATCGAGCCGTCGAGCTGGGTCATGGTGGTCTTGCCATGCTGCAGGCGGCCACGGAACTTGGTCGATTCGATCAGGCTCATGGCTTCGTCAGTCTGGCTCTGTCCAGGCAGCAGCCAGGGGTTGATCTTGCCGCTGCCGAGGGCCGAGTAGATCTGGCTGGTCCAGCCGTAGCCGTCGATCAGGTCGGTCCTGGTGCTGCTCTGGGCGCGCGACAGGCCGACTTTGTAGTCGTATTTTCCGGCCAGAAGGCCTTCCAGACCGACCAGGCCGCGCAGGTTTTCGGTGACATTCTGCTGGGTGCGCTTGCCCCATGGAGTCGAGCGCCATTTGTAGATGATCGGCTTGGTCGTGTCGTAGGCCGGGATGAACTGGCTCATGTCCAGGTAGTACGGACCATTGACCGGATAGGCAGAACCATTGTCCAGCCGCGTTGAAATCTGCACCGGCGTCAGTTCGGCCGTGGCTTTGGTGCGTGAACCCAGCAGTTCCGCGAACAGCTTGTGATCGGGACTCAACTGGAAAGTCGCGCGCGACACGGCGTTGGTACGTTCGACCGGGAAGCTGATCACATAGTCCGCACCATAGTCGTAGGCGCAGGAATACCTGGTGCGGGTCGGTGCCGTAACGTCTTTCCACAGGCCGGTCTGGTACTGCGACATGCCGGGAATGCTGTCGCATTTGCCCTGGAAGCTCAACGGGCTGGCTTGCAGGTAGGTGGTATTGTCGCCCGCGACCTTGAAGCCGGTACCCAACGCCGTACCGGCGCCGGTCAGTACATTGGCATACGGCGTGCCGGTGGTGTCCGGCGACAAGCCGCGCTCCGGCTGGAAGCCGTTGGCGAAATCGCGCTGCCTGGACGACAGCTTGTCGTCGACATCGTGCGTGACGCTGGCCATCACATTCCAGCCCTGTTCGCGCAGGTTGCCGATGCCGCCCAGCAGGGAGTAGCGGCGCTGCATGCCGCCGCCGGCTTCGGTGGCGTTATAGCTCACGCTCGCTTCGACGCCGGTGTAATCGGTCCGCAGGATGAAGTTGACCACGCCGCCAATCGCATCGGTACCATAGATCGCGGAAGCGCCGTCCTTCAGGATTTCCACGCGCTGGATGGCGCCCAGTGGGATCGAGTTCAGGTCGACGGCTTTGCCGGAGGCGCCGTGGTTGCCCACGCGGCGGCCGTTCAGCAGCACCAGCGTGGCGTTCGGGCCCAGGCCCCGCAGGGAGGCGAAAGAAGCGCCGCCGGATACGCGGTCGGCATCGGCGCCGAATACGTTGTTACCCGACGTCATGTTGTCAGCGCCGGTGCCGTTGGCGGAAATGCTGCGCAGCAGGTCTTCGGTGCCGGTGATGCCGGCTTTCTGGATGGCGTCGAAGGTGATGACCTGGACCGGCAGGGCGCCTTCCGCCGCAACGCGTTTGATGCTGGAACCCGTAATCTCGACACGCTGCATTGGCTGCGTGGCTTCCTGTGCCATTGCTGGACTGACTACCCCGATCAGCGCAACGAGTTGCGCCAGCTTCTTAATCTTCACTAGCCTCTCCCGAACAGGTGTTTTTTGCAGAGTAGCGCTATGGAAATCTTGTCATCCAATGAAAATTACTATTGCGTCCATAACTTAATGTAATGCCATGGTCACATTGCTTTTTGCTTCAATGTCCAGGTAGCGCCAATTGGTCAGTTCGACCGGATGCCGGTTGTAGTTTTTAAGCCACGGTTGCTGGATATCGGCCGAAATCGGGTGGATCAACAGCACCCAAGGGTTATACGCGTGGATCAGCTGGTTCAGCTCGCGATACAGGGCGTTGCGCTCCGGGCCATCGCTGAGCTTGCGGGCTTTCTCATAGCGGCTGTTGTAATCCGGCAGGTTGAAGCGGGCGTAGTTGGCTCGGCCGCTGTTCGGTCCCCACAGCAGCTGGAAGAAGTTGTCGCCATCCGGGAAATCGGCCACCCAGTTGGTTTCAAACATCTGCACCTTGCCCAGGCGGCTGGCCTTGATGATCTCGGTCTTCTTGTCGGTCTTGAAGCTGACCCGGATGCCGAGGGCATTCAGGTTCTTGCGCCATAGTTCGTCGCGCAGGCGGCCCACCATGGTCGGTTCGCTGTGCATCACCAGCGCCAGCGGCCGGCCATCGGGCAGGTTGCGGAAACCGTCCTTGCCGACCTTGTAGCCGAAGCGGTCCAGCAGGGCCCTGGCCAGTTTCGGATTGTAGCTGACCGGGCTGCGGTAGGCCGGGTCGTAGCCCAGCACATTGGGCGGCAGCGGGCTTTGTGCCGGGATGGCCAAGCCCTTCTTCAGCAGGGCGATGTCTTCGGGGCTGTTATAACCCAGCGCTATGGCGCGGCGCAGGGCGACCTTCTCCTTGCTGTAGCCGCCGATCACCGGGTCGTCCATGTTCATCCACATGTAATAGGTCTGCAGCACGGGGAATGGGGACAGCACCATGCCGCGCTTGGCCAGGTCGTTTTTCAGCACCGGTTTCGGCGCGGATGGGTCCAGCACCATATCGCGCATCGACTCCGGCACCTGTTCGATGTAATCGAATTCGCCATTCAGGAAGCCCAGCACGCGCGACTGGTACTCCTCCATGATCTTGACTTCGACCTTGTCGACGATGGGCAGGTGCCTGCCTTGCCAGACCTGGTGGTAGCCCTTGTTGGCGGCCAGCGTGATTTTGTCGCTGCGCTTCCATTCCTCGATGACGAAGGGGCCGCTGCCGACCGGGTGGTTGCCGACCTGGCTGCCGTAGGCATCGGTCACTTCTTTCGCCACCGCGCCGGTGGCAGGCAGGGCGAGGTAGAACAGCAGGCTCGGATCCGGTTCCTTCAGCGTCAGGCGCAGGGTGTATTTATCGAGCGCGCGCAGCTCGGCCAGTTTGCCCTCGAACATGAAAGACCAGGGCGATTTCAGCGCGGGATCGAGCAGTCGCTCAATGGCAAATTTGTAATCCGTCGCCGTAACTTCGCGCTTTTTCCCGTTAAATGCTGGATCGTCGCTGAAGAACATGCCGGGCTTCAGGTGGAAGGTCCAGACGTTGCCGCTGGCATCGCTGCTGGGCATTTCACGCAGGCTGCTTGGCGCCAGCTTCACCGGCCGCGCCTCGTAGTCGTAGCGCAGCATCGGCTCGAACAGGTTTTCCAGCAGGCTCAAACTGGCGAGGTCGGAGGCAACAGCGGGATCGAGGCCGGTTTCCCCCGTCGACAGGAAGGCGTGCAGGACTTTGTCGGCGGCCAGCGCCGCCGGAGCGGCGGTGGCAAGGACGAGAGCTGCGGCGAGAACGCGAAGTTTTATCATGCGGCGGAGCATAAGCCAGTGCGTGGCGATACGCCAGCTTATAACTTTTTTACATGAGCGCAGCGCATACTTTCATCTGCTGGCCCTATACTTTCGCTGCAAAATCGGTCATTCCACTACAAGAAGTACATCCATGTCCCTTAATTACATCTGGTCCGGGTTTTTCCTCGTCGGCTTCGCCGCCGCCATCATCCAATGGCTGTTCATGGGCGATACGGAGATCTTCAAGAAGATCATCGACGGCACGTTCGAGTCCGCCAAACTGGGTGTGATGGACATCGCCCTGCCGCTGGCCGGCGTGATGACGCTGTGGCTGGGGATCATGAACATTGGTGAAAAGGCCGGCGCCATCGGCTGGCTGGCAAAGATCATCTCGCCTTTTTTCTCGCGCATTTTTCCGGAAGTGCCGAAGGACCATCCGGCTACCGGCCACATGGTGATGAATTTCTCGGCCAACCTGCTGGGCCTCGACAATGCAGCGACTCCGTTCGGCCTGAAGGCGATGGAAAGCCTGCAGACGCTGAACCCGAACAAGGACACCGCCAGCAACGCCCAGATCATGTTCCTGGTGCTGCACACCTCGGGCCTGACCCTGATCCCGCTGGCGATCATGGCGCAGCGCGCCATCCTCGGCGCGGCCGATCCCTCGGACATCTTCATTCCCTGCATGATCGCGACGTATGCGGCAACCATCACCGGCATTATTGCCGTCGGCATCCGCCAGCGGCTGAACCTGTTCGACCCGGTGCTGCTGGCCTGGATCGGCGGCATGACCGCGGCCATTGCGGGCCTGATCTGGTATTTCACCGCCTTCCTGACGCGCGACCAGATCGAGGTGGTGTCGAAAGTGGCGTCCAACCTGATCCTGATGTCGATTATTGCCGCCTTCATCATCGGCGCCCTGCTCAAGAAGGTGAATGTGTATGAGGCCTTTATCGAGGGCGCAAAAGGCGGCATCCAGACGTCGCTGACGGTGATTCCTTACCTGGTCGGCATGCTGGTGGCGATCAGCGTGCTGCGCAATGCCGGTGTGTTCGGGCTGGTAATGGATGGCTTCAACTGGGTCTTCAGTGCGCTGGGCCTGCGTACGGATTTCGTGCCTTCGCTGCCGACGGCACTGATGAAGCCTTTCAGCGGTTCCGGCTCACGCGCCATGATGATCGACGCGATGAAAACTTACGGCCCGGATTCCTTCGTCGGCCGCCTGGCTTGCATCTTCCAGGGTTCAGCGGATACTACCTTCTATATCGTGGCGCTGTATTTCGGCTCGGTCGGCATCCGCAAGACGCGCTATGCGATTTCCGCCGGCCTGATCGCGGATCTCGCGGGGGTATTGACCGCGATTGCTGTAGCCTACGTGTTTTTCGGTTAAGGATCCAACGATGCGCCGCCTGCTTCTCGCCTCACTGTTTGCAGCCATCGGCACTGCCGCCCATGCGGCCCTGCCGGAGCCGATCGCTCGCCTGGCGGCAGAGAAGGGCATCCCGGAAAGCGCGATCGGGGCGGTGGTGCTGCGCGGCGACCAGGTGCTGGTCTCGAATGAAGCAACGCGCACCTTCAATCCCGCTTCGACCATGAAGCTGTTCACCACCATGGTGGGACTGGACGTGCTGGGCCCGCAATTCCGCGGCCGCACCGAATTGCGCACCACCGGCGAAGTGGCAGGCGGCGTGCTGCACGGCGACCTGGTGCTGCGCGGCGGCGCCGATGGCGATTTCACTGCCGACGCTTTCACGCACATGCTGGAAAAATTGCGCACCAGGGGCATCCGCAGGATCGAGGGCAACCTGGTACTGGACCGCCAGCTGTGGCAGCCCGCGCGTGCCGACGCCGGCGCGCCGCCGTTCGACGAATCGCCCGAGGCTTACTACAACCTGATTCCCGATGCGCTGCTGCTGAACATGAACCTGCAGACGCTTGACATCACCTCTGATGCGAAATCGATCAAGGTGAGCGTGCTGCCGGAACTGGACAATGTGCGCGTGCGTTCGGAGCTGATGCTGGTCGACCGCGACTGCGCAAAATGGGAAGACGGCTGGAAGATTCCCGAGTATGTGCGCAATGGCTCGCAGCTGAGCATGGTGCTGAAAGGGACGTTCCCGCGCAACTGCAGCAAGGCCAACGTGATCAACGTGATGGACCGCACCGATTACGCAGAGCGCCTGTTCCGTGCGATCTGGGAGCGCCTGGGCGGCCAATTCAGCGGCCAGGCGTTCGAAGCCTCCGCCGAGCAGGCGCGCGCCCTCAATAGCGCTGCCTCGACGCTGCTGGCCGAGCATGTGAGCCGCTCCCTGCCCGAGATGGTGCGCGATACCAACAAGCTCTCCGACAACGGCCTGGCCCGCACCATCTTCCTGAGCCTGGGCAGCCTGCAGGCCGACCCGGTGCTGGGCAGCCGTCCCCTGCCTGATACGGCGCCGATGGAAATCCCGGGCGGCGCGGAAGCAGCGCCAGCATCAATGAGCACCAATGCCCGCTCGGAAATGGTGATTCGCAACTGGCTGCGCGCCCACGGCGTCGACGATGCCGGCATGGTGTTCGAAAACGGTTCCGGGCTGTCGCGCATCGAGCGCGTCAGCCCGGAACAGATGGCCGGCTTGCTGAAGGCGGCGCAGAAATCGCTGTGGGCGCCGGAGTTCCTCACCAGCCTTCCGATTGCGGCAATCGACGGCACCATGAGGCGCCGCCTGAAGGAAAGCCCGGCTGCTATGCACGCACGCGTCAAAACGGGTTCGATCAAGAACGTGGTGGCTGTCGCGGGCTACGTCCCCGACGCCAACGGCCAGCAATGCGTCGTGGTCGTTATGGTCAACCACGAGCGCGCCGGCAACGGCAACGGCCGCGCACTGGCGGACGGCATGATCGATTGGGTTTCGCGCAATTCCGCTCCGGAAGCGGTACCTGCAATGCCAAGCACACATTGAGGAGTTGAAGATGGGTGAAGTAAAACAGTATTGGTTCCCCGCCAAACGCTATGGCTGGGGATGGGGTGTGCCTGTCACCTGGCAAGGTTGGCTGGTACTGGTTGCCTACCTGCTGGCGATGGTGGGCGGCGCCCTGTTGTTGAATCCTGCGCACTCGCCTTTGGGCTTCCTGGCGCTGACCACCGTGGCCACCTCGATCTTCATCCTGGTTTGCTACCTCACGGGTGAGCCGCCGCGCTGGCGCTGGGGGGATGATGGCAAGGCAAAGTAAAAGCATATCGACAGCGGCATTGGCGGTCGTTGTCGCGGTAGCCGCTTATTGGTATTGGTCGCCGCTGCTCGTTGTGCACCAGATGAAGGAAGCGGTGCGGGTTCATGACGTGGAGGCGTTCAACAGCCACGTCGATTTTCCGGCGCTGCGGGAGAACTTGAAGGACGACATGGCCGGCAAGCCGGGCGGCGACGCCCTTACCGGCTTCGGGCGCCTGCTGGGCGGCGTCGTAGTGGATGCGCTGGTGCGGCCGGAGGCGGTGATGTTCGTGCTGGAGCACGGCGACTTTGCGAAGAAGCGTGGTGGCCGGCATGAGGACCGTGGCGAACGCGAACACGACGAGGCGCCGCCCTCCGGCGAAGACAGGCCGAAATGGGTGACCGAGCGCGATGGCGTCAATCGCTACATCGTCCGCAATGACAGGATCGCGCTGGTCTTCGTCCGCCATGGCTTTGCGGACTGGAAGCTGTCCGGGTTCCTTCTATGAAGCGCGCAGCACCTTGCGCGTCGCCCACACGATCGGAAGGCTGAACAGGAAAATATGCGACAGGATGTCCATGCCCCATGAGAAGGCGTTAAACGTCACCGGGCGCGGGAACGCCGACAAGGGCAGCACCACCAGCCGCATGGTGAAGAACACCAGCAAACCGTAGCCGACTGCTGCCAGCAGCGGCTTGCGTGCCAGCGCGGGAATGCGGCGCGCGGCGAAGAAGAAGAGCGCCATCCACACGAAACTCAGGGCGAAATGGCAGGCCAGGCCGAACACCGCGGCAGCCGCACCACCGCTGAAGGCCGCTTTACCCAGCGCGCCGCTGGCGACAACTTGCAACAGGCGCTCCGGCGGCAGGCCGTTATAGCCGGCGAAGCTGATGGCGAACAGGATGTCCAGCAAACCGCCCAGCGCGCCGCCGGTCAGGATTGCTCGTGGGGTAGACCAGGGCTGATGCATGGCTGCCGTCTCCTTAAAGGACTTTCGTGTAATCGCGGCGCACCAGTACGCGGTCGCCGCAGTCGAAATGCCACCATTCGCTGTTGATTCCCGCAAAGCCTGCCTGGAACATGGCGTCGCGCAGCAGCTGGCGGTTGGCGATTTGCGCGGCAGTCAACTCGCCGCTGGCGAGGTGCCGCGCCTCGAGTGCAGGGTGGGACAATTCTGTCATGTCGTCGAAGCCCGTACCCATGTCGAGCTCCTGCCCGCTGGGATCGAGGATGGTGACGTCGACCGCCATCCCAAACGAGTGAATGGAACCGCGCTCCGGCGGCGCAAGGTACATCTGCAGGCTGGTGCCGGCCAGCGCATCCCACAACTGTTCCTGCACGCGGTGCGGGCGCAGGGCGTCCAGCAGCAGCACTTTGAAGCCGGGCGCGCGCTGTGCCAGGTAGCCCACCGCGCTCTCGATGGCCGCGGCTGCATCGCGGTGCAGCCAGGCGCAATCCAGCGGCGAATACAGGTCGCGACCGACAAAATTATCCGCCCCGGCATAACGCAGGTCCACCGCGATTCCGCCGATGGTGGCCAGGTGGCGGAAGTCGGGGCTGCCGGCAACGTCTTCGCTGCGCATGGTGTTGCCCATTACTGTCCTTGTTCGAGACAGGCGCGCGCCATGCTGGCGATGGAATCGGCCAGTTGGCGCGCGCCGTGCGACAGGGGAGCGTGGCTGTTCGTCAGCAGGAAGAGCTGGATCGGAATGGCCGGCGCCCACTGGCGCTTCTGTACCCTGGCCGGGTCGGCCGATGCCGCCGTGAACGGATCGACCACAGCCAGCCCGGCGCCGGCTTCCACCAGCGAACGGGCAATCTGGTAAGTCTGCACCGTGGTGCGGAAGTTGGGATGGATGCCCTGCGCTTCGCAGGAAGCAACAATCATTTCGCCCAGCGGATCGTTGTCGGCGTGGCCGATCAGTTCACCGGTCAGGCCTTGCGCCGTCAGCGGCAGGCCCGCTTCGTCGCTGCGCCAGGTGCCGGCCGGTGCGATCACCGTCATCGCCCCCTGCGCAATCGGCTCGGCGATGATGCCGGGGTGGCGCGGGTCCTGCAGCGACAGCGCCATGTCGGCTTCGCCCAGGCGCAAGGTGTTGACGATCTCGGACGTGTGGTGGGTAGCCAGTTCGCATCGCGTATCCGGGAATTCCTTGCGCCATTCGCTCATCGCTTGCGGCAGCACGCTGATGGCGATGGTCGGGGTCGAGACCAGCCGCACGGTTTCAACGGCGCGCCCTTTCAGGCTGGCGGCCAGGCGCCGGATGCCTTGCAGGTCGCGGTGCAGCTTTTCGGTTTCGGCGAACAGGCGGTGCGCTTCCGGCTTCGGATACAGCTTGCCGCGCACGCGTTCGAACAGCGGCATGCCCAGTTGCAGTTCGGCGTGCTGCAGGACCTTGGTCACGGCCGGCTGCGAAATATGCAGCACCTGGGCGGCGCCACTGATGGTGCCGACCTGCATGATGGCGTGGAAAACTTCGATGTGGCGCAGCCGCATGGTCCTGGTTCCTCTTCCTCAGCGCCGCAAGTCCTCCCCGCGGCATTTTGGCAGGATAGGGGAAAGCCGGCGCTCGTGCAAACCGCCTTACGGTTTTGGCTTGGGCGCGGTCAGCACGTCGAGGATGGCGGCGGATTCGGCGTCGGGCACGCCGTCCCATTTGCTGTTGCGGTACTTGGCCTGGAAGGTCACCAGCACGTTGTGGGTTTCCGGGTCCAGCACCCCGGTTTGCGGGGTGGCGTAGCCGTGCTGCGCCAATTTTTGCTGGAACCAGGCGATATCCGGCAGTTGGGCTTCGTATTGCGGGCGTGCTGCGGCGACCGCATTGGCATCCGGCCAGGCGATCAGGCCTTCGTCGGCCAGGCGCTTCCAGGGGAACATCGGGCCCGGGTCCTGCTTGCGCTGCGGTGCGACGTCGGCGTGGCCGAGGAAGTTCTCCGGCGCGACCTGGTGGCGCTCCTTGATCTGCTTGAGCAGGGCGACCAGCTGGTCGATCTGGCGGTCGCTGAAGGCGTACCAGTGGCGGCCATCGGGCATGTCCTTGAAGCCGGGATTGACGATTTCGATGCCGATCGAGTTGTAGTTCAGCGCAGTATAGGTCTTCCAGCTGCTCAGGCCAGCGTGCCATGCGGCGCGGTTTTCGTCGACCAGGGCGTAGACGCGCGGCTCATTCTCGTCGGTTACAAGATAGTGGGCGCTTACCTCTTTCTCGGTCAGCAGCTTGATCGACAGCGGCAGGTCCGATACGGTGTAGTGCAGCACCACGAAACGCACGCGGCTGCTCTGCCCTTTGGACGTCAGCGAATGGTCGATATTCGGCAGTTGCGTGGCGCAGCCGGTCAGCAGGGCGATCAGGGAAGCAAGCAGCAGTTTTTTCATCGATCTCGTCTTTTAGTTGCGGGGCCGGGCGGCCATCCTGGCGGCCGCATGATGCGGCCTGGCGCTGCGTTTTTGCAAATTGAACTGGGGCGGCAGGTCGGCGCGCATGGCTTCGAAAATCAGGGGATGCAGTTCGGCGGCGCGGCCGGACAAGACAATCGGCCGCTCGCCGAAGCGCGTCACCAGCGCCAGCGCCAGGCGCGCCAGTTCACGTCCGGCTTGCAGCAGGATATGGCGGGCGGCAGGATCGGCGCCGGCACTCATGGCGACGGCCAGCGCCAGCTTGCCAATCTCGCCGCGCTCCCGGGAGTACATGAAGTTGCGCGAGAAGCTCCAGTCGCTGCCGCCAACATGGTCGAACACCGCATGTGCCATCGGTGAATCCTCCCAGATGCCGGGCTGCTCGTCCTCGCCGCGCCAGATGCGGCGCATCGCTTCGCGCGCGATCCAGAATCCGCCGCCGGCATCGTCCAGCGTGACGCCGCGGCCGCCGGCGCGGTGGAATTCGCCCTGTTCATCGATGAAGGCGGCAATCGAGCCGGTGCCGGCATAGACCAGGTATCCCTGGCCGGGCTCGAAAGCGTCGAGATAGGCGACTTCGATATCGTTGCACAGGGTGATGGCGTCCAGGCGTATGCCGAACAGGGTCGAGAGCCAGTCCAGCAGCACGTTGCCATCGCCGCCGAAACCGGTCAGACCGGCGCAAATGCGCAGCGGCTCGCCGGCTTCCAGCACTTCTTTCGCCAGCTGGCTGAAGGTAGTGTGGACCAGCGCGCGGCCGGCCGGCCTGGCCATCATCAGGGCAGACAGTCCGGCCACTGTGCCTTCGGCCACGATCTCGCCTGCCGGGTCGGACAACGCCCAGCGTGTTTCGGTGCCGCCGGCATCGATTCCCAGCCCTAAGGTACGATCGGTGTCAGGTTTGCCCATGATCTGTCGAGTGTACGTTGAAACGCTGTCATCTTGACATGAAAGCGTGTTCCGCACTCATTCCAAAAAGTTATAAGGCAGCGGAAACCCGGGGGCTTTCGTTGCCTAAGCGGTCCACGGCCGACACCACCACGCTGCGGGCGGGCACGCCGTTGTCGTCGGTCAGTACCACCTCGCTGCGGCCAGCCGGCACCACATTGAAGCGCCACTCCTCGCCATAGCGCGCCCAGATCGCCAGATGGCTGGCGCGCGCGGCGTTGCCAAGGGTAACCGACAGCCCGCTGGCATGGCGCTTGACTGCCACCGTCGGCGCCGGCGGCGCTTCGCTGCCCAGCCAGGGGGATGGCGGCACCAGCGCCGGTCCCTGGTAGCTGGCAGCTTTCAGCTGGTCGCTCACGCCTTTGCGGTTTTGCATCAGGGCGGCGATGCTGAAATGGATGTGGCCATTCGCATTGCCGCGGCTGCGCATGATCCCGACCTGCTGCACGATTTCGTCCGCCGTGAAAGACTTGCTGCTGTCGTCGATGCGGCTGGTGTACAGGCCTGGCCAGATATGGCGGCCACGCTTGTTCTGCCCCAGCCAATAATCGAGCAGCACAGGGAAGGCTTGCGGCTGCTGGGCGATCGGCCAGTAAAGCTGCGGCGCCAGGTAATCGAGCCAGCCATTCTGCAGCCACAATTCGGCATCGGCATACAGCTTGTCGTACTGGCTGAAGCCCTGGATGCCGGGCGGGCGGCGGTCGGGGCGGCCAATGCCGAAGGGGCTGATGCCGAAGCGCACCCACGATTTTTCCTTGTGGATGCCGGTGTAGATCGATTCGATCAGCTGGTTGACGTTCTGCCGGCGCCAGTTCGCGCGCTCCAGGGTGCCGCCGCCTTGCAGGTAGCGCTGGTAGGGCGCGTTGTCGGGGAAGTCCAGTTCGGCCTTGCTGCCGTTGGATGGTGCATCCAGCGCCGCCTCGCCGCCGTTGGCGCCGGGAGCTTCGATCGGATAAGGGTAGAAATAGTCGTCGATGTGGACGCCGTCGATGTCGTAGCGGCGCACAACGTCCAGGATCACGTCCAGCGTTTGCTGGGCGGCGCTCTCCTCACCAGGATCCATCCACAGGAACTTGCCGTACTGGCGCACCACTTGCGGCTTGGTATTGGCGACATGCTCACGCGCATTCGGCGTGCGGGCGGCGGAATGGCGGGCGCGGTAAGGGTTGAACCATGCATGCAGTTCCAGCCCGCGGGCATGGGCGTGGGTGATCCAGAACGCCAGCGGGTCCCAGGCCGGCTCGGGGGCTTTGCCCTGCTGGCCGGTCAGGAATTCGGACCAGGGTTCGAGCTTGGACGGGTAGATGGCGTCGGCACTGGGGCGCACCTGCAGCACGATGGCGTTCAGGTGCAGCGACTTGGCGCGGTCGAGGATGGCCAGGGCTTCGGCTTGCTGGCGTGCCGGCGGCAGGCTGCCGCGGCTTGGCCAGTCGATATTGGCGACGGTCGACACCCAGGCGGCACGGAATTCACGCGGCGCGGCAGGCGGCTGCTCGCCGGTGATGCGTTGCGGCACCGGTGCCGGGGCCGGGGCCGCGCTCGAGACCGGAGCCGGCACATTGCCGCTTCCGCCACCGGTGGGTGGCGCCGCGGCTTCGCCGGGGGCTGGCACGGTCGGCGTCGACGAACACGCCCCCATTAATGCGGCCACGCCGGCCGCGGCGGCGGCTATGGTCAGCCGCCTTTTCGCATTAAAAGCCAAAACCTAATCCTCACATCAGCAGGAGCCGTATTCTACCTATTCCCGGCCAAAGTCCGGGTCTATCTTGATCAGCGCCGTCATGATGAAGGCCGGAATAGTCGCCGTGCAGGCGAAAATGAAGAAATGCTGGTAGCCGAGAAGCTCCTGGAGCTTGCCGCTGGCCATCTGCGGAATCATCATCCCAAGCGCCATGAACCCGGTGCAGATCGAATAGTGCGCCGTCTTGTGCTCCCCCTGGCTGACCATGATCATGTACATCATGAAGGAGGTAAATCCCAGGCCGTAGCCAAACTGCTCCACCGCCAGGCAGGCCGAGATCCAGGCAAAGTTTTGCGGCTGTGCCTGCGACAGGTAGACAAAAATCAGGTCCGGGATATGGATCGCAATCGCGAACGGCCACAAGCAGCGCTTGAGGCCGAAGCGCGCGATCAGCCAACCGCCCGCCAGGCCGCCAAGAATCAAGCCGATGATACCCACGGTGCCGTAGGCGATGCCCACCGCTTCGGTGCTCAGGCCGAGTCCGCCATTCGCCAGCGGGTCTTTCAGGAACGGCACCACCATTTTCAGCAGCTGCGACTCGCCAAGACGGAACAGCAGCAGGAACAGCAGGATGACAATGATGCCGTCCTTGCGGAAGAAGGCTGCGAAGGTGGCAAAGAACTCCTTCATCGGCGCCGACGAACGCACAGCACGCGCATCTTCGGCAGGTTTCGGCAGCGCGAAGAGATGGTAGAGCGCCAACGCCAGAAATACAGCGCCCAGGACAGCGAAGGCGACCGACCACGCCATTTGCGGATTACCGGTGTGCTTGATGACGTTCCCGGCGAGGAACAGCACGCCGCCCTGGCAGGCCACGGTCGCGGCGCGATAGAAGGTACTGCGCACGCCGACGAATTCCGCCTGCTGTTTTTGCCGCAGGGCGAGCATGTAGTAGCCGTCCGCGGCAATGTCGTGCGTGGCGGAGCTGAACGCCATCAGCCACATGACGCCGAGGCTGAGCTGGAAGAAGTTCGATAGCGGTAGCGTGAAGGCGACCGACGCCAGCGATACGCCCAGCACCATCTGCAGGATCGTGGTCCAGGCGCGCTTGGTGCCGAACATCTCGATCAAGGGCGACCAGAGCGGCTTGATTACCCATGGCAGGTATAGCCAGGCCGTGTAATACGCCATGTCGGCGTTGGAGATGCCAAGGTCTTTATACATTGCGGTGGTCAGCGCCATGACCGCAAAGTAGGGGATGCCCTGGTTGAAATACAGTGTCGGGACCCAGCCCCATGGGCTGCGTTGCTGCGCTCGATCCATTACGTCCTTTCTAATCGGCCGGGACGAGCGCAGGGGCGAATCAAATGGTGAGTGCGCCGCGCACGCTGCCCCTGGCCTGGTCCAGCAAGTCTCCCGCCTGCTGCACCGTGGTTTTCTTTAACAGGGCGACCACCGCCACTTTGACGTGGAAGCCGCACTGTTCCAGCGCTGTGCGGGCTGTCGCTTCGTCGGCACCGGTGGCGTGCATGGTAAGCCGCACCGTGCGTGCAAACAGCTTCGCATTGGTCGGCTTCAAGTCTACCATCAAGTTTCCATAAACCTTGTTCAAGCGCACCATGATCGCGCTGGAAATCGTGTTCAGCACGATCTTCTGCGAGGTGCCGGCTTTCAGGCGCGTGCTGCCGGAAATGATCTCGTGGCCGGTGTCGAGGGTGATGCCGATTTCGGCCTCCTGCGTCAGCGGCGAACCGGGGTTGTTGGCGATGCCGACGGTCAGCGCGCCGGCGCTGCGCGCAGCTTGCACCGCACCCAGAACATAGGGCGTGGTGCCGGATGCCGCCAGCGCCAGCACCACGTCGTCCGGGCCGGGGTTCAGCGCCAGCAGGTCGCGCGCGCCCTGCCCACGGTCGTCCTCCGCCCCTTCCACCGCCTTGAACATGGCGTCCATGCCGCCAGCAAGGATGGCGACCGCGCGGTCATGCGGCCAGGAGAAGGTAGGGTACAGCTCAACGCTGTCAAGCACGCCAAGCCGGCCGGAAGTCCCGGCGCCGACGTAGAGCAAGCGCCCGCCCGCATCGACGCGGGGCACGGCTGCTTCAACAGCCTGGGCAATAGCGGGGACAGCGGCGCACACGGCTTGCAGCGCACTCAGCTGGTCATCGGCAAAGGCGGCGACCAGCTTCTCTGTGGAATATTGGTCCAGCTCGCGATGTTGGGAGCTGGGCGTTTCGGTCTTCAGCATAAAACGAGTGTAATGCCAAATTGCCGGGACCGCCCATGACAGGACTTGCGGAGCTCATGTCCGCAGGTTATGCCGCCCTGCCTACGCGGCCCGGCGCATTTCCGCCACGAAGTCGTAATGATCGCTGCGGCAGTAGGAATGCGTGAGCTCGATCGCCTGGCCCGACTCAAGATAGGCGATACGGGTAATGAACAATACAGCCTGGCCTTCCGGTACTTCCAGCTGGCGCGCCAACTCGGCCGAAGCATTCATGGCGCGGATGTGCTGCAGCGCGCGCGCCGGTCCCTTGCCGACCGAATCCAGGTATTGGTAAAGCGAATCGCCGATCAGCTCGGGGTTGGGGACGATGGTTTGCGGCAGCACCGAAACTTCATACGCCATCACCACATCATCGGCCAGGCGCAAGCGTTCAAGGCGCGCCACGCGCGTGTTGGGCGACAGGCCAAGGCTCAACTGTTCGTCGGCACTGGCGGCGACCAGCGCGCGCTTGAGCCAGCGCGAGCCCGGTTTATAGCCGCGCTGCGAGAGCTGTTCCGAAAAGCTGGTCAGGTTCGACAGCGGTTGTTCAATGCGCGGCGCGATGTAATTGCCCGAGCCGCGGCGGCGCACCACCAGGCCCTGGTCCACCAATTGGTCGATGGCTTTGCGGGCGGTTACGCGCGAAACGTTCAGCAATTCAGAGAGGGTTCGTTCGGAAGGAAGCGCCTGGTCGACCTGGTAACGTCCGTTTCGAACATCGTCGCTCAACTTGCGGGCAATCTGCATGTACAGCGGCGAATTGTCTTGTTGATCTGGTTTGAATTCAACGCTGGTGAGGCTCATTACATTTCTCCTATAGCTGCTAGTGTAATAGCGAAAGAGAAATCACGCTGCTCTTTTCATTTAGCTTTAACGCACGATACACCGGGGTTATAGGCAGATAATCAGTTTTCATTAGCTGGCCGAAAGGGCCGCGCCGTATGCTGTGCGCAAAAGGAGAATGCATGCGAAAGGCGATGCGCGCCTGGTTCGGCGCCGTACTGTTGGGCAGTCTCGGCCCTGCTTCGGCCGGCGCACTGGATCGGGCACTGGCGGCTATCGTCAACGATGCGCAGCGGCCGCTGTCGAGCTTGTCCGTGCTGGCGGTGCGCGATGGCAAGGTGGCTTATCAACAACAGTTCGGCCTGCGCCGGCTTGATACGACAGGCAGCGCCGCCGCCGCGCCAGTGACGCCGCAGACCATGTTCCGCATTGCTTCCATTTCTAAAATGATGACCAGCTTCGGCGTGATGAAGCTGGTCGAAGAAGGCCGGCTCAAGCTCGATACCGACGTCGGCGAATACCTTGGCTTTGCGCTGCGCAATCCGAATTACCCTGCTCAAGCGATCACGCTGCGGCATTTGCTGAGCCACACTTCCACGCTGCGTGACGACGCCGGCTACTTCTGGCGTGCCGGCACGGCTTTGCGCGAGGTACTGGTCCCGGACGGCAGGATGTGGGCGCGCGATGGCGAGCCCGGCCAATACTTCACCTACTCCAACCTGAACTGGGCTGTGATCGGCACCGCCATGGAGCACGTGACGGGCGAACGCTTCGACCGCCTGATGCAGCGTTTGCTGCTGGCACCGATGGGACTGCGTGGCGGCTATAACCCTGCCGCATTCAGCCAGCAGGAGGTGGCGGATACCGCGACGCTGTACCGCCGCCGCACGCGCGAGACCGAAATATGGGACAGCAAGGGCGCGTGGATTGCGCAGGTGGATGACTTTGGCGTCGCCGCGCCGCAGGAGCCGGCTGGCCTCGATAAATATGTCATCGGCACCAATGCCACGCCCTTCAGCCCGACCGGCGGCATGCGCATGTCAGCCAGCGATATGGGCAGGATCATGCTCATGCTGATCAACAATGGCCGCCATGCGGGCAGGCAGATTCTCAAACCGGCATCGCTGGCCCTGATGTTCGGCGAACAATGGCGCTTCAACGGCAACAATGGCAACACGCTGAAAGGGCTCTACCATAGCTGGGGCCTGGGCATCCAGCGCTTCGCCGACGTGCGGGGCAATATGGGCGGCATGCCGCAGGATGGCCGCTTCACTGCCATCGGCCACCTGGGCGAAGCTTATGGCTTAGTCGCCACCTTCGCCGTAGACTTAAAGAAGAAACAAGGCATCGTATCCCTGATCGGGGGCTTTGGCAGCGATCCGGATACCGATCCGGGCCTGCATTCGGCGCACACGCGGGCGGAAGAGAGGATCCTTGAGGCTATTTACCAACGCGCCATCCTCGGTCGCGGGGACTGAACTACAATAGCTTTGATTTTCCACAGGGCAACAGGATTCGGAGACGGGATGGCGGGAGGAAGGCAAGTGGTGGTGATTGGCGGAGGCGTGGTCGGCCTGGCGTCAGCGTGGTGGCTGCTGGAAGCAGGTTTCCGCGTGACCCTGCTCGAACGCTTTCCGACGGTCGCCAGCGCCGCCAGCTATCGCAATGGCGGCCAGCTAAGCTATCGCTACGTCTCCCCGCTGGCAGATGAGGGAGTGCCGAAAAAGGCCATGCAATGGCTGTTCGAGCGCGACGGCCCATTCCGCTTCCGTCCCGAAGCCGATTACCGCCAGTGGCGCTGGATGGCGCAATTCGTCGCCAACTGCAATGCCGAGGCCAATGCCCGTACCACCGCCAAGCTGCTCCAGCTCGGCGAGTTGAGCCGCCTCTCACTGTCCATACTCGAACTGAAACTGCCGCTGTCGGAATTCAACTGGCGCAATGCCGGCAAGCTGGTGGTCTATCGTAGCGAAGAAGCCTTCAAGGCGGCGCTGGACAAGCCGGATAACGACGAGAACCGCGCCGTGTTGTGGGGCCGGGATACCGCCCGCATCGAGCCGGCCCTGGCGCAGATGGCGCCAAACCTGGCGGGCGGCATCTTCAATCCCGGCGAAGCGGTGGCGGATTGCTATGCCTTCTGCCTGGCGCTGGAAAAGCGCATCTACGCCCACCCGCGTTTCGAGCGCTGCATGCACACGGCGGCACGCACCATCTTCGTCGAAAACGGAAAGGTGACTGCGATCGAGACCGACGCGGGCTGGCTTTCAGCCGATCATTACGTACTGGCGGCGGGCATCCAGAGCCGCGACCTGGCTGCTACCGCCAACCTCGACTTGCCGATGTATCCGTTGAAGGGCTACAGCCTGACGGCGCCGATCCGCAGCGAGCATGTGGCGCCCAATATCAGCGTGACCGACTTTGAGCGCAAGACGCTGTACGCCCGCATCGGCAAGCAATTGCGCATCGCCGCCATGGTCGATATGGTGGGCGAAAGTACCCGCATTGACCGGCGGCGCATTGCCAGCCTGTCGCGACTGGCCCGCGCATCGATGCCGAATGCCGCCGACTACGACAAGGCGGAAGCCTGGGCCGGCCTGCGCCCGGCGACGCCCAACAGCGCTCCGATCATCGGCGCCACGCCTTATCCCAACCTGTGGCTCAACGTCGGCCACGGCCCGCTGGGCTTCACCTTTGCCTGCGGCAGCGCCAACCTGCTGGCCACCCTGATGCGCGGCAAAGAGCCGCCGTTCGAACTCGACTGCCTGGCTTACAAGGTCTGATTCAGGTATTTCGCAGGAACGGCTGCGGTCAGCCAAACCCCGTTTTCTGAAATGTAGAAGAGGTGGCCGTCGCGGGCCATCTGGCCGGATTCCACGCTCAGTATCACTGGCTTGCCGTGCCGGCTGCCGACTTTTTCCGCAGTTGCCAGGTCGGTCGACAAGTGGACGTGCTGGCGCGCGGCAGGATGCAGGCCGCTTTCGCGGATCGAGTCGAGAAAACGCGTTGCGGTGCCGTGGTACAACTGCTCCGGCGGCGCCTGCGGCGCCAATCCCAGTGCGATGTCGACGGAATGGCCCTGGTTGGCCCGGATCTTCGTCCCGTCCTCGCTGATCGCAAAACGCTTCTTGTCGCTGTTCTTGACGATGGATTGGATCTGGGACCGGCTCAAATCGGTCCCCCGCAGGTTCGCACGGGCAATCAATTCGTCGATCGACGCCCACCCATTCTGGTCCAGTACGAGCCCGATTTCTTCCGGTTTGTGACGCAAGACCAGGCTCAGGAACTTGCTTTTACTGACTTCGTTCATCTCGATATGTTAGCACCTGGCACTGTCGGCTTTCTTTACCGTACAGCCGATGAGCAGGGCAAGGCCCAGGCTTAGCAATGCGAAAGTCCCCGGTTCGGGCACTGCCACCAGCACGGGCGACTGGATCGGCGTCTCGAAGAGCGGCGGCGTGCCGGTTTGCCCCGGGTAAGTCGAAGGCAATGCCGGGCCAGGCACGCTGGCAGGCGGATCCGGCACAGGCAGGGGCGGCGGCAGCCCCCTGAAAGGCGGAGGCCTGCGATTGAAATACGATGCCGGCGGCTGGCTGTAGTTCATATAGCTGAACTGGATACTGTTGACGGTATAGGGCGACTGTGTCGATACGATTGGATCCGCAAGTGCTTGATCCCGGGCCAGGACAAAGCAGGCCAGCAGACAAGTTTTGAGCAAGGCATCAGCTTTCATTTTTTGCGCTCCGGGTCGGGTTGGCGAAAACTTCAAGCTTGCAGATGCATCAACTGTACCTGCCCCTAAGTGCCTGATTATCCAGTCGCCTCCTGTTTCAACCGCGCCTGGCGTAAAGATCTGCGACGCGCTTGGAGTCGCCGCTTGGCCTTGGGAAGTCACGCCAGCGTGCGATATGGCGGATAATGGCGGGATGTCCAAATCCAAGACCCCTGTCGGCTGCCCATGCGGCGGTCCTTCTTTTGAGGCTTGCTGCGGCCCCTTTATTGAAGGGAAAGCCCTGCCGGAAACGGCTGAGCAGCTGATGCGCTCCCGCTATTCCGCCTATACACTCCAGAACGAGTCGTATTTGTTGTCGACTTGGCACCAAAGCACCCGTCCCGCCGAGCCAATTATTAAGCAGGACGAAAAGCTCCAGTGGTTGGGACTTGAGGTAAAATCTGCTTTACGTTTACGTCAACGTAAAGCAGAAGCCCAGCCGAACGAGGATTTTGTCGAGTTCGTCGCCCGCCTGCGGGTGAATGGCCGCGGCCAGCGCCTGCATGAGCTGAGCCGCTTCCTGCGCGAACCGGGTGAAGGTGGCCTGCGCTGGTTTTACGTCGACGGCGAATTTCCAGAATAAAAGAAGAGGACGAGACAATGCCGCATATCGAGAGCAAACTTAATCCGCGCAGCGAGGACTTCAAAGCCAACGCCGACGCCATGCAAGCCCTGGTCGACGACCTGCGCGCCAAGGTCGCGAAGGCGGCGCAAGGCGGCGGCGAGGCGGCCAGCGCCAAGCACGTGGCGCGCGGCAAGCTGCTGCCACGCGACCGCGTACAGATGCTGCTCGACCCCGGCACGCCCTTCCTCGAGTTCTCGCAACTGGCGGCTTTCGACATGTACGACAACGCCGCGCCTGCTGCGGGCGTGATCACCGGCATCGGCCGCGTCAATGGCCAGGAATGCGTGATCGTCTGTAACGACGCCACCGTCAAGGGCGGCACCTATTACCCGATGACGGTGAAGAAGCACCTGCGCGCGCAGGAAATCGCCGAGCAGAACAACCTGCCCTGCATCTACCTGGTCGACTCGGGCGGCGCCAACCTGCCGAACCAAGACGACGTATTCCCCGACCGCGACCATTTCGGCCGCATCTTCTTCAACCAGGCCAATATGTCGTCCAAGGGCATCCCGCAGATCGCGGTGGTGATGGGTTCCTGCACGGCCGGCGGCGCTTACGTGCCTGCCATGTCGGACGAATCGATCATCGTGAAAGAACAGGGCACCATCTTCCTCGGCGGTCCTCCGCTGGTGAAGGCGGCGACCGGCGAAGTGGTTTCCGCCGAAGACCTGGGCGGCGGCGACGTCCACACCCGCCTGTCGGGCGTGGCCGACCACCTGGCGCAGGACGATATGCACGCGCTGTCGATGGCCCGCAGCATCGTCTCCAACCTGAACCGCCAGAAGCCGCAACAGGGCGTGCTGCGCGAAGCGGTGGAGCCGAAGTACGCGCCGGAAGAACTGTACGGCGTGATCCCGGTCGACACCCGCAAGCCATTCGATATCCGCGAAGTGATCGCGCGCATCGTCGACGGTTCCGAATTCGATGAATTCAAGGCACGCTACGGCGCCACCCTGGTGTGCGGTTTCGCCCACATCTACGGCATGAAAGTCGGCATCATCGCCAACAACGGCATCCTGTTCTCCGAGTCGGCGCTGAAAGGCACCCACTTCATCGAACTGTGCTGCCAGCGCAAGATCCCGCTGGTCTTCCTGCAGAACATCACCGGCTTCATGGTCGGCCGCAAGTACGAAAACGAGGGCATCGCCCGTAACGGCGCCAAGATGGTGACTGCGGTCGCTACCGCATCCGTGCCCAAGTTCACCGTGATCATCGGCGGCTCTTTCGGCGCCGGCAACTACGGCATGTGCGGCCGCGCCTACTCGCCGCGCATGTTGTGGATGTGGCCGAATGCGCGCATTTCCGTGATGGGCGGCGAGCAGGCGGCAGGCGTGCTGGCCACCGTGAAGCGCGACGGCATCGAAGCCAAGGGCGGCACCTGGAGCGCCGAGGAGGAAGCGGCCTTCAAGCAGCCGATCAAGGAACAGTACGAAGTGCAGGGCCACCCTTATTACGCCTCCGCGCGCCTGTGGGACGACGGCGTGATCGATCCGGCCGACACGCGCATGGTGCTGGGCCTGGGCCTGTCCGCCGCGCTCAACGCGCCAATCCCGGACACCAGGTTCGGCGTGTTCCGCATGTAAGGAGATGACGATGACCTATGTAACCCTGACCATCGGCATCAGCGACAGGATCGCCACCGTCACCCTGAATCGCCCGGACGTACGCAATGCCTTCAACGAGCATTCGATCAACGAGCTGGCGCGCGCCTTCTCGGAACTGGGCCGCAACGAAAACGTGCGCGCCATCGTGCTGGCCGGGAACGGTCCGGCCTTCTGCGCCGGCGGTGACCTGAACTGGATGAAAAAGATGGCCCATTACACCCACGAGGAGAATGAGGCCGACGCCATGCAGCTGGCGCAAATGCTGCGCACGATCTACCTGTGCCCGAAACCGACCGTGGCGCGCGTGCATGGCGATTGCTATGCGGGCGGCATGGGTCTCGTTTCCGCCTGCGACATCATCGTCGCGGTGCCGGACGCGAATTTCTGCCTGAGCGAAGTGAAACTGGGCCTGATCCCCGCGACCATTTCGCCGTATGTGATCAAGGCGATGGGTGAGCAGGCTTCGCGCCGCTATTTCCTCACCGCCGAACGTTTCAGCGCCGCCGAAGCACACCGCATCGGCATGGTGCACGAACTGGTCGCCGCCGACGCGCTGGACGCCAAGATGGCGGAAGTGCTGAAGGCGCTGGTGACCAACAGCCCGAACGCAGTGAAGGAAGCCAAAGTGCTGGTGCGCGACATCGTCGGCAAGCCGGTGAACGATGCGCTGCTGGCCGATACGGCCGAACGCATCGCCCACATCCGCGCTTCCGAGCAGGGCCGCGAAGGCGTGACTTCCTTCCTGGAGAAGCGCAAGCCGGGCTGGCTGAATTGAACGGAGCAGTTTTTGGAAGCAAACCAACAAAGCGATTGGGTAGCACGTAGCCTGAAGTCTGTCTGGCACCCGTGCACCCAGATGCAGCACCATGAAAGCGTGCCGCTGATTCCCGTCAGCCATGGCCGCGGCGTGTGGCTGTACGACCACCAAGGCAACCGCTACCTGGATGCGATCAGTTCCTGGTGGGTGAACCTGTTCGGCCACGCCAACCCGCGCATCAACGCGGCATTGCGCGAGCAGCTCGACATGCTGGAGCATGCGATGCTGGCCGGCTTCACCCACGAGCCGGTGATCCAGCTCAGCGAACGCCTGGCGACGCTGACCCAGCACAATCTGGGCCACGCCTTCTATGCCTCGGATGGCGCCTCGGCGGTCGAAATCGCCCTGAAAATGAGCTTCCATTCCTGGCGCAATATGGTCCAGGGCGGCAAACAGGAATTCGTTTGCCTGAAAGGCAGCTACCACGGCGAGACCATCGGCGCGCTGGCGGTAACCGACGTGGCGCTGTTCAAGGACGCCTACGGTCCGCTGCTGCGCGCCACGCAGACCGTGATGTCGCCGGATGCGCGCCAGGCTGCCGAAGGGGAAACGGCGGCCGATGTGGCGCGCCGCGCCGCCGCCGACGTCGAGCGCATGTTCACCGAACGCGCCGGCAAGATCGCGGCCATCATCATCGAGCCGCTGGTGCAATGCGCGACCGGCATGGCGATGCACGATCCGCTCTACCTGAAACTGGTGCGCGAGCTGTGCGACCGGCACGGCGTGCACCTGATCCTGGACGAAATCGCGGTCGGCTGCGGCCGCACCGGCACCTTCTTCGCCTGCGAGCAGGCCGGCATCTGGCCGGACTTCCTTTGCCTGTCGAAGGGCATCAGCGGCGGCTACCTGCCGTTGTCCATCGTGCTGTCGCGCGACGAAATCTACCAGGCCTTCTATGATGCCGACGTCACGCGCGGCTTCCTGCACTCGCACTCGTACACCGGCAATCCGCTGGCCTGCCGCGCCGCGCTTGCTACGCTGGACATTTTCGCCGAAGACCACGTGCTGGAAGCGAACAAGGCGCGCTCGCGCAAACTGACCGAGGCCCTGGCGCCGCTGGCCAAGCACGAGCACACCGGGAACTTCCGCAACCGGGGCATGATCTGGGCCTTCGATGCAGTCGGCGCCACGCCGGGCTTCTCGCGCCGCTTCTTCACCGAGGGTACCAGGCAGGAACTTTTGCTGCGCCCGATCGGCAATACCGTGTACCTGATGCCGCCGTACATCCTCAGCGACGAGGAAATCGACGGCCTGGCCGCGCGTACGCTGTCGGTGTTCGAGAAAACGCGGGTGGGCTGATCATGGAACTTCTCGCAAAACTCGACCAGCAGTTGCAGGCGCTGGATGACAAAAACCTGATCCGCAAACGGCGTTCGGTGGAAACCGCCTGCGGCCCGCGCGTGATGGTGGATGGCCGCGAACTTCTGGCCTTCTGCAGCAATGATTACCTTGGCCTGGCCGCGCATCCGCGCCTGGCTGAAGCGATGCAGCAGGGCGTTGAGCTGTACGGCACCGGCAGCGGCGCCTCCCACCTGATCAGCGGCCATAGCCGCGCGCACACGCTGCTGGAGCAGCGCCTGGCAGAATTCCTGTCGCCGCACCTGGTGCACGCGCAGGCGCTGTATTTCTGCACCGGCTATATGGCCAACCTTGCCGTGCTGACCGGACTCTCGGTGGGCGAAAAGGACACTGAAATCTTCAGCGAAGCACTGAACCACGCCTCGCTGATCGACGGTGCCCGCCTGGCGCGCACCAGGCTGTCCGTCTACCCGCACGCCGACGTAGCGGCGCTGGGTGAACTGCTGGCCACCAGCACCGCCAGCAACAAGATCGTGGTCACCGATTCCGTGTTCAGCATGGATGGCGACCTGGCCGAGCTGCCTGCGCTGCTGGCCCTGTGCGAGCAGCACAATGCCTGGCTGGTGGTGGACGACGCCCACGGCTTCGGCACGCTGGGCGAGAACGGCCGCGGCGCATTGGAGCACTTCGCCATGCGCTCGCCCTACCTGGTCTATGTCGGCACGCTGGGCAAGGCGGCCGGTGTCGGCGGCGCCTTCGTCGCGGCGCACCGCACCGTGGTGGAAACCCTGATCCAGCGCGCCCGCCCCTACATCTTCACCACCGCCGCTCCGCCGGCGCTGGCGCACGCACTGCAAGCGAGCCTGGATATCATCTGCGGCGAAGAAGGCCGCGAGCGCCGCGCCCACCTGCAGTCTCTGGTGGCACAATTGCAGGACAGCCTGCGCCTGAAGCGCTGGCAGCTGCTGCCGTCAAGGACGGCGATCCAGCCAATCATCATTGGCGAGAACGATGAAACCATGCGGCTGTCCGCCGCGCTGTACGAGCAGGGCATCTGGGTAGGCGGCATCCGGCCGCCGACCGTGCCGGCCGGAACCGCGCGCCTGCGCATCACCTTGTCCGCCGGCCACTCGGCCGACGACGTGCGCCGCCTGGCAGACGCTATCAACAAACTTGAAAGGACCTGATATGGCGCTTGAAGACCCTGTCATCGCTCCTGAGCCACAAGCCGCAGTGGCCGTCGATGGCCTGCCGCCGCGCTTCGCCTGCTTTGTGGCGGGCACCGACACCGAAATCGGCAAGACGCTCACGTCGTCCGCGATGCTGTACTCGCTGGTGAAAAATGGCGCCCGCGCCTGCGGCATGAAACCCGTCGCCGCCGGCGCGGTGATGAGGAACGGCCAGTTGCACAACGACGACGCCGACCAGCTGATCGAAGCAAGCAACGTACACTTGCCGCAGTCGCTGACCACCCCATTCATGCTGAAAGAGCCGGCTGCACCGCATATCGCCGCCGCGCTGGAAGGCATTGAGATCGACCCGGTGCCGATCCTGGCCGCCTACGTTGAAATCGCCGCCGCTACCGACGCCATCGTGGTGGAAGGCGTAGGCGGTTTCTGCGTTCCGCTGACCGACGATCTCGACACCGCCGACCTGGCCGAGCAGCTTGCGCTGCCGGTGGTGCTGGTGGTGGGCCTGCGCCTGGGCTGCATCAACCATGCGCTGCTGACCGTGGAAGCGATCGAGTCGCGCGGCCTGAAGCTCGTGGGCTGGGTCGCCAACACCCTGGAATTTGAAATGAACTTCGCGGACGAAAATATCGCCGCACTGTCAGCGCGCATTCCCGCGCCGCTGCTCGGCCGCATCCCGCGACTGGCAAAACCGACTGCCGCCGCCGCTGCCGAATACCTGAACTTCACGTCCCTGCCGAACTGGCCGGGCCGCCGCACCACGTAAGAGAGGAAGAAGATGTCCCTGCAAGAACCTAAAGCCGTCCAACTGCACCGTCCAACCGCCGCCATCAAGTTGCCGGAGGCCGCTACCTGGCCCCTGGAAGACGTCATGGCGCTGTACGAGCTGCCATTCAACGATTTGATGTTCCGCGCACAGGAAGCCCATCGCGCCAACTGGCCGGACGGCGACGTCGAACTGGCGACCCTGCTCTCGATCAAGACCGGCGGCTGCGAAGAGGATTGCGGCTACTGCCCGCAAGCCGCGCGCTACGACACCGGCGTGGAAGCCAAGAAGATCCTGGACCTGGACACCGTGCTGGACGCCGCCAGGCAGGCGAAAGACAACGGCGCCACCCGTTTCTGCATGGGCGCTGCCTGGCGCAGCCCGAAAGAGCGCGACATGGAGAAAGTCGAAACCATGGTGCGTGAAGTGAAGGCCATGGGCCTGGAGACCTGCGCCACCCTGGGCATGCTGGAAGCCGACCAGGCACAGCGCCTGAAGGACGCGGGCCTGGACTACTACAACCACAACCTGGACACCTCGCCGGACTTCTACGACAACGTGATCTCCACCCGCCAGTACCAGGACCGCCTGGACACCCTGGGCCACGTGCGCAGCGCCGGCCTGAAGGTCTGCTGCGGCGGCATCGTGGGCATGGGCGAGACGCGCGAACAGCGCGCCGGCCTGATCGCCCAGCTGGCCAACCTGAATCCGTACCCTGAGTCGGTACCGGTCAACCACCTGGTGCAAGTGGAAGGTACCCCGCTGCACGGCCTGGACAAGCTGGACCCGCTGGAGTTCGTGCGCACCATCGCCATCGCCCGCATCACCATGCCGAAGGCGCGCGTGCGCCTGTCCGCTGGCCGCCGCGAACTGGGCGAAGCCGTGCAGGCGATGTGCTTCATGGCCGGCGCCAACTCGATCTTCTACGGCGACAAGCTACTGACCACCGACAACCCGGAAGCCAACGACGACCGCGCCCTGCTGGCCAAACTGGGCCTGCCGACCCGCGGCGCCGTGCTGGACTCGGTACAAAAAGAAGCCTGCGGCTGCTAAGAAAAAATCCAAAAAAAGAGTAGAGAGAGACATGTTCAAAAAAATCCTGATTGCCAACCGTGGCGAGATCGCTTGCCGCGTCGCTGCAACCGCGCGGCGCCTGGGCATCAAGACCGTGGCCGTATATTCGGATGCGGACGCGAATGCCAAGCACGTTGCCGTGTGCGACGAAGCGGTGAACATCGGCCCGGCCGCCGCCAAGGAATCCTACCTGTGCGGCGACAAGCTGATCGCCGTGGCGCTGGCCACCGGTGCGGAAGCGATCCACCCGGGCTATGGTTTCCTGTCCGAGAACGCCGAGTTTGCGGATGCCTGCGCCGAAGTGGGCCTGGCCTTCATCGGCCCGCCGGCGTCCGCCATGCGCGCCATGGGCTCGAAGTCGGCTGCCAAACAGCTGATGGAGAAGGCCAATGTGCCGCTGGTGCCGGGCTACCACGGCGACAACCAGGATGCAGGCTTCCTGCAGGAACAGGCAGACCGCATCGGCTACCCGGTGCTGCTGAAGGCTTCGGCCGGCGGCGGCGGCAAGGGCATGCGCGTGGTCGAGTCGTCGGAAGCATTCAAGGATGCGCTGGCGTCCTGCAAACGCGAAGCCACCAGCTCATTCGGCGACGACAAGGTGCTGGCCGAGAAATACCTGCAGCGCCCGCGCCATATCGAGATCCAGGTGTTCGCCGATACGCACGGCAATTGCATCTACCTGTTCGAGCGTGACTGCTCCGTGCAGCGCCGCCACCAGAAAGTACTGGAGGAAGCGCCGGCGCCGGGCATGAACGCCGAACGCCGCGCCGCGATGGGCGAAGCCGCCGTCGCTGCGGCGCGCGCCGTGGGCTATGTCGGCGCCGGTACGGTGGAATTCATCGCCAACCAGGACGGCAGCTTCTACTTCATGGAAATGAATACCCGCCTGCAGGTTGAACACCCGGTGACCGAAATGATCACCGGCACCGACCTGGTGGAATGGCAGATCCGTGTCGCCGCCGGCGAAACCCTGCCGAAAAAGCAGGAAGAACTGACCATCAACGGCCACTCGATCGAGGCGCGTATCTATGCCGAGAATCCGGAGAAGGGCTTCCTGCCGTCGATCGGCACGCTGCGCCACCTGGAAACGCCTGGCGCCGCCAACTTCGAATTGGGCGGCGTGCCTGGCCATCCGGCTGCCGTGCGTATCGATTCCGGCGTGCGCGAGAACGATGCGATTTCGCCGTTCTACGACCCGATGATCGCCAAGCTGATCGTGTGGGGCGCCGACCGCAAGCAGGCCCTGGCCCGCATGGCGCAGGCGCTGTCGCAATACCAGATCGTCGGCCTGGCGACCAATATCGCCTTCCTGAAGCGCCTGGTGGAAGGCGATGCCTTCGCCAATGCCGACCTGGATACCGGCCTGATTGAACGGAATCACGACGCGCTGTTCCCGCCTGCGCGCTCGATCCCGGTGGCTGCAGTAGCGCTGGCCGCGGTGTCGCTGATCGAGGAAGAGAAGGACAAGTCGGCCGCCCAATCCGGCGCCAACAAAGGTGATCCGTGGGGCCAGGCGCTGGGCTGGCGCATGAACTTCAACTATGCGCGCAAGCTGTCCTTCAGCGACGAGCACGGCAAGCAGTACGCGCCGATGCTGACCTACCTGCCGCACGGCTGGCAGTTCGAGATCAAGGGCCTGGAAGTCGAGCTGTCGCTGTTCAAGCAGGACGGCTCGGACCTGAGCATCAAGCTGGGCGAGACCTCGGTGCATGGAACGGTGCGCCGCGAGACGACCCGTGACGGGGTGGCCTTCCACGTCTTCACCGGCGGCGGCCACTATGTGCTGGACTATAACGACCCCATGGCGCATGCCGGCGAATCCGAAGCGGAAGGCGGCCGCCTGACCGCGCCGATGCCGGGCAAGGTAGTCGCAGTCCTGGCCGAAAAGGGCAAGGAAGTGAAGAAAGGCGACGCGCTGGTGATCATGGAAGCGATGAAGATGGAGCACACCATCTCCGCCCCGCATGACGGCGTGGTCGAGGAGATCCTGTACGCGGTGGGCGACCAGGTGGCGGATGGCGCGCCGCTGCTGGCCTTCAAAACTGCCGCTTAAGGAGAGGCGCAATGCGCATCCTGCTGTATCGCGCGGATGGCAACACCGCGCCGTGGGTCAAGGATTTCGCCGACTTGATGCCGGAGGCGGAAGTGGTGGTTTGGCGCGAAGGCGCCCACTTGCCGACTTGTGATTACGCCGTGCTGTGGACGCCGCCGCAAGCCATGCTGGCCGAGCTGGCACGCGTGAAGGCGATCTTCCTGACCGGTGCCGGCGCCGATGCGATCATGAAATATTCGCACGCGATTCCGCCGCATATTCCCATCGTGCGCCTGAATGACGCCGGCATGGGCATCCAGATGGCGGAATACGTCACGCATGCCGTGCTGCGTTATTTCCGCCGCCTCGACGAGTACGAGACGCAGGCTCGCTCGGGCGCCTGGCTGCAACTGGAAGCGCGCGAAAAGGCCGACTTCTCCGTGGGCGTGATGGGCGTGGGCGCACTTGGCTCGCACGTAATCGAAGCGCTCAGGCCCTTCGGCTTCCCCCTGCGCGCCTGGAGCCGTTCGCCGAAGTCACTGGACGGCGTTGATTCCTTCCATGGCGAGGCGGGGCTGGATGGTTTCCTCGGTTCTTCGCGCGTTGTCGTGTGCATGCTGCCGTTGACAGAAGAAACCACCCACATCCTCAACCGCCCCAACATGATGAAGATGCCGCAAGGCTCTTACATCATCAACGTGGGACGCGGTGCGCACATTTCCGAACCGGACCTGCTGCCGCTGATCAAGTCCGGCCACATTGCAGGCGCCACGCTCGACGTGTTCCGCAACGAACCGCTGCCGGCGCAGCATCCATTCTGGATGGAGCCGCGCATCACGATCACGCCGCACATTTCAGCGTTGACGCTGCGCCGTGAAAGCGTGGAACAAATGGCCGCCAAGATGCGCCAGCATGCACGCGGCGAAGAAGTCGCCGATGTAATCAATCGCACAAAAGGGTACTGAAATGAGTTTGCCAAAGAAGGTCAAGATTGTTGAAGTGGGCCCGCGCGACGGCCTGCAGAATGAAAAGGGCGACGTTCCTGCCGACGTGAAGATCGAGCTGGTGAACCGCCTGACGGAAGCGGGCTTCCCGAACATCGAAGCGGCGTCGTTCGTGTCGCCGAAGTGGGTGCCGCAAATGGCGACTTCAAAGGAAGTCATGGCCGGCATTACCCGCAAGCCGGGGGTGATCTATTCCGCCCTGACGCCGAATATGCAGGGCTTCGAAGCCGCGCTGGCGGCGGGTGCCAATGAAGTGGTGATCTTTGGCGCAGCGTCGGAGGCGTTCTCGCAAAAGAACATCAACTGCTCGATCGCGGAATCGATCGAGCGCTTCGTGCCGGTTGCGAAAGCGGCCAAGGATGCGGGCCTGCGCCTGCGCGCTTCGGTCAGCACGGCGTTCGGCTGTCCTTACCAGGGCGACGTGCCGCTGGATTCGGTGGCCTATGTGGTGGGCCGCATGCGCGACCTGGGTTGCGACGAGATCGATATTGCCGACACCATCGGCGTATCGACCCCGCTCAAGACCAGGGCGGTAATGGAACGCGCGATCAAGGAGTTCCGCGCCAACGGGCTGGCGGGCCACTTCCACGACACTTACGGCCAGGCGCTGGCGAATATCTACGCCTCGATGGAAGCGGGTATTGAGATTTTCCACTCCTCGGTATCGGGCCTGGGCGGCTGCCCTTATGCCAAGGGCGCTACCGGCAACGTCGCGACCGAAGACGTGATTTACATGATGAATGGCCTCGGCATCGAGACCGGTGTGGACCTGGACAAGGTGGTCGACGCGGGCCAGTTCATCTCCAGCTTCCTGGGTCGCAAAGGCGCCAGCCGCGCCGGCAATGCGATTGCCGCCAAACGCGCCGGCTGATTAGCTTTCGTCCGAGCGGCCGCGCTGCAGGAATATTGCCAGCAGCCTGGCCGCTGCGCGCTGCAACGATTGCCAGTTGGGCGTTGCGAACAGCGCTTCAAGGCGCGGCAGGGGATGCGGCGCACCTTCCGCGATCTCGCTCCACACGCGCGCAAACTGCGCGATCCCGTTGCGTTCTTCCGCCGAGAAAACTGGTTCAGTGAAATGCTGTTTCCAGTCTGGCGTTACCCAGTCTTCCCATTGATTCAAGACTTCATCCGCAGCTGACATGGCTGGCGCGGCGGCTTGCAATTGCCGCTGTGCGTCGAAGGAACTGGCCAGCTCCAGGTATTCCATGATGCGGTTGCGCACGCGGCGCAGGCCGACCGGTTGCTCGGGCACGGATGTACGCGGGGTGCGCAGCCAGTAATACAGATCGTAGGTGGTGGCGCTTTCGAGCGGGGGACCGTCCGGGATATCAGCTTTTTGCTGCCAGAGCGGGAACCAGTGCGGGTCGCGCACGTGTTCGGCGCCGGTCGCCGAATGGCCGAACTGTACGTATCGCACTTGGGCTTCCGCCAGGCTGTGTACGTTGGCGCCACTGGCGAGGAAGGGGGAGTAGAGTTGCGGCAGGTCGTCGTGCCAGTCGCAGACAGGGCACGCTGCAAGTGAGCCGGGGGCGCCGGCGAAGGCGGCATATCCGCAGCAAGGGCAGGTGTACATGGCGCTGATCCTAATGCAGAAAAAAAAAGACCTGCACGAATGCAGGTCTTTTTTCTGAAACTTGGTCGGAGTACAAGGATTCGAACCTTGGACCCTCTGCTCCCAAAGCAGATGCGCTACCGGGCTGCGCTACACTCCGAAGAAGCAAGATAATACAAGCTGGGCGGGGGGTCGTCAACCCCCAATTTAAAAGTTGGAGAATTTTGATGCCTTACCGAACGCCGAGGTGGCGGATTGCAGCCGGTATCGTTATTTCTTTGTTACTGCACTTGGCAGTAGTGGTTTTCGTGCGGCCGCCCGAACCGCGCAATGTGGACGATTCGCGTTCCTGGCTGACGAAGGTAGAAGTGAGGATCGTGGCGCCAACGCCGCCGCCTGAGCCCGCACCGGAGATCGAGCGCAAGCCAGAGCGCATTGCGCTCGCCGAACCGCGCCGCCAGCCGCGTCGGGCCGAGCCGCACAAGAATGCATCGAAAGAGGAGGCAACGATGGCTGTCGAGCCGGCCCGCGAATCCACGCTGGTTTTGCGTCCCGCCGAACCGGGGGCAACGACGCATTTCGACCGCGAAGCCGCCAAGGCCGCCGCCCGCGACATTGCAGGCGAGCTGGAATCGGCCCCACTCAAAATGCGTGAAACGCGAGACGAAAAGCTGGCCCGCCGAATCCAGGACGCCGCCCGCCCCAACTGCAAGGACGGCATCCCCGGCGGCCTGCTGGCCCCGCTCTACCTGATGATGGACAAGAAAGACAGCGGCTGCAAATGGTAAATGTCCACTTTCGTTCCTGACCCCGAGGTGGACATTTACTGCTTGAGCTCGAGGGCGCGGTCGTAGAGGGCGTTCTTTTTCTTGCCGGTGATCTGGGCGGCGAGGGCGGCGGCTTGTTTTACGGGCAACTCGGCGAGCAGGATTTGCAGGATGCGGTCGGTTTCGCCGTCGTGGCCTGCTTCGGCTGGCGGGGCGCCTTCGACCAGTACCACGAACTCGCCTTTTTCATGGTTGGTGTCGGATTTCAGCCACGCGACGGCTTCGCCCAGCGGGCAGCGGTGGATTTGCTCGAACAACTTGGTCACCTCGCGGGCGAATACCACCTGGCGCTGGGCGCCGAAGGCGTCGGCCAAGGCTTGGGCGCACTCGACAATACGGTGCGGGGCTTCGTAGAACACCAGCGTGGCCGGCGCGGCGGCCAATCCCTGCAACACGCCTTCGCGCTGCTTGGACTTCGATGGCAAAAAACCCACAAAGTGGAACTGGTCATTTACCAGGCCGCTGGCCGACAGCGCTGCCACGGCTGCCGAGGCGCCAGGCAGGGGAATCACCCGCAAGCCGGCGGTGCGCACCGCGTCCACAATGCGGGCGCCAGGGTCGGAGACTGCCGGGGTGCCGGCATCCGACACCAGGGCAATACGCTCGCCGGCCTGCAGGCGCACGATCAGGCCTGCGGCCGCTTCGCGTTCATTGTGCATATGGGCGGCGATCAGGGGCTTGTGCAGGCCGAAGCGGTTCATCAGTTGCGCGGTGTTGCGCGTATCTTCGCAGGCGACCGCGTCAACCAGCGACAACACATGCAAGGCGCGCAGGCTAATGTCAGTCACATTGCCGATTGGCGTGGCCACCACGTATAGAGTTGCCGTGGGATAATTTTGGTGGGCGGTCTCGCCGAGGATTGCTAAACTGGCGAGAGGAGTGGAATCTTGTGCTGTCATTGGGGGAAGGATGCTGTTTAAAAATATCAAAAATCTGATACTTGGCGTTGCCACGGCCATGCTGGCCAGCGCTTGTAGCACTCCGTGCGACGCGCCCGGGGGATTGTGCGCGCCAATCACTTCGGTGACAAGTGCACCGCCTGCCGTTGCCAAGGCGCCGCGGCCGAAACCGCCGGCGCCGCCGCCTGAGCCGGAGGCGGTGGTCGAGACCTTCTCCGTGCCTTCGCCGGACGAGGTGGCGCGCCCGCCAAGCATCATGCAGGTCGTCCCGCAGCCTGCGGAAAAGGCTGACGGCCAGCGGGCTTACCGCATTGCGCTGCTGCTGCCGCTGCGTTCGGAGGCGCTGGGCCGTGCCGCCGATGCCTTGCGCGCCGGCTTCATGGCGGCGCTGGAGCGCGACAGCCATGGCTTTGAGATCAATGTGGTGGAAACCGGCGACTCGCCGCAAGACGTGCTGTCCGCCTACGTAACGGCCCAGGAAAAGAACGATATGGTGGTCGGTCCCCTGGCCCGCTCCGCTGTTACGGCAATTGCCTCCAGCCCGCTGGTGGAGAAGCCGACCATCGCGCTGAACCACCCGGAACTGCGCGGCGATCCGCAGATCCCACCCCAGATGCTGGTGGTCGGACTGTCGATCGAAGATGAGGCACGCCAGGTGGCCGAGTGGGGCGCCCGCGAAAATCCTTCGGCCAGGGCGCTGGTTATTTCGGGTAATTCGTCCTGGCAGAAGCGCATCGCCGGCGCCATGTCGGCGCAATTGCAGCGCCTCGGCCTGCGTCCGCGCAACGTAGACCTGACGCCGCTCAACGGCTACCTGCAGGATTCCGAACTGGTGGCCCTGCGCGGCCGCCTGCAAAGCGAGCCGGCCGGCGTGCTGTTCGCCGCGCTGGACCCGGACCAGGTGCGCCAGCTCAAGATCGCGCTGTCGGCGCCGCCGCTGGGCGATATCCCGGTATACGGCACATCGTCCCTGAATCCTGGCCGCAGCATGTACCGCGCCGGGCCCGAGCTGGACGGCGTGCGCCTGCTCGACCTGCCATGGCTGGTGCAGCGCGACCATCCGGCAGTGATGACCTATCCGCAGCCGATTCCGCGCGATGAAGCGCGCATCAGCGCCGACATGGAGCGCGTCTATGCGCTGGGCATCGACGCCTTCCGCATCGCCCGTGAAATCGCCATCCAGCCGCAGCGCCGCTTCCAGCTCGATGGCGTGACCGGCCAGTTGACCATCGACTTCGGCACCGGGCCGTCGTGGTTCGAGCGGGCCGAAGTGCCGGCCGAGTATCACAACGGCGTGCCGGTCCCGGTCGGCCAATAGGGAGAAACCATGCCCCGCACCGAACTCCAGGAGATCGGCCGGGGCGGCGAAGACCGGGCCATGGCTTACCTCCAGCAGCAGGGGCTCAAGCTGGTCGAGCGCAATTTCCTCTGCAAGACCGGGGAGCTGGACCTGGTCATGCGCGATGGCGAGCACCTGGTGTTCATTGAGGTCCGGGAGCGCAACAATCCCCATTTCGGCGGTGCTGCCGCCAGCATTTCCCCCGCCAAGCAGCGCCGCGTCCTGCGGGCCGCGAAGTTTTACCTGCTGCGTTTTGTCAAAATGCCACCATGCCGGATCGACGTGGTGGCCATCGACGGCGAGCACATAAGTTGGCTGCGCAACGCTATCATTGATCAAATGTAAGCATTTTTAACAGCGCTTGTGAGGCCGGCCAAGCCACTGCACTATAATTACGCACACTATGACCAATCAACGCATCCTCTCGCACTTCCACGAAAGTGCCGAAATCAAGATCCAGTCCGCAACCGTCCTGGCGCAGCCTATCGCGCAAGCTGTGGACCTGATGTTCTCCGCCCTCTCGAACGGCAACAAGATCCTGGCTTGCGGTAATGGTGGCTCGGCGGCTGACGCCCAGCACTTCGCCGCGGAGCTGGTCGGCCGTTTCGAGCGTGAGCGCTTCCCGCTGCCGGCCATTTCGCTGGCAACCGACACTTCCATCCTGACCGCTGTGGCCAACGACTACAGCTACCGCGAGATCTTCTCCAAGCAGGTGCAGGCGTTCGGCCAGGCTGGCGACATCCTGCTGGCGATTTCCACTTCGGGCAATTCGGCCAACGTGATGGCGGCGATCGAAGCGGCGCTGGAACGCGAGATGCGCGTAGTGGCACTGACCGGCAAAGGCGGCGGCGCAATCGGCAAGATGCTGACCGACGCCGACGTGCATATCTGCGTGCCGGCAGACCGTACCGCCCGTATCCAGGAAGTCCACCTGGTAACCATCCATTGCATTTGCGACGGCATCGACGTCGCCCTGTTCGGAGGAGATGTAAATGAATAAAGCCCGTCCACTTTCGCTGGCCATCGTGGCCGCGGTCCTGGCGAGCACCACCCTGTCCGCTTGCGTTCCGGTCGTTGTTGCCGGCGGCGCAGTTGCAGGTACCCTGGCGGCATCCGACCGCCGCACGCTTGGCGCCCAGACGGAAGACAAGTCGATCGTTGTAAAGGCCGAAGTGAAGATGCCTAACATCGCCGGCAAGAGCTCCCACGTCAACGTGAACAGCTTCAACCGCCGCGTGCTGCTGACCGGCGAAGTGCCGGACGATGAAACCAAGGCCAAGGTGGAGCGCGAAGTGCGCGCTATCGAAGGCGTCATGAACATCACCAATGAACTGGAAGTTGGCTTCTCGTCCAGCTACACCTCCCGTTCCAGCGACGCGCTGATCACCTCCAAGGTCAAACTGAGCCTGGCGGACGCCAAGGATATCTCGGCCAACTCCTTCAAGGTAATCACCGAAAAAGGCGCCGTGTTCCTGATGGGCCGCGTCACCCAGCGTGAAGGCGCTCAGGCGGCCGATATCGCGCGCGGCGTTGCCGGCGTGACCAAGGTCGTCAAGGTGTTCGAGTACATCTCCGAGGACGACGTGAAGCAATACCAGCCATCCCAGCAAGCTTCGCAGGGCTGATCATGTCGTCCGGCTCCAAGGTGTGGCTCAAACCGGCGATTGCGCTTGCCGTTATCGCCGGTATCGGCTTCACGGCTTACCAGTCGCTGAACAGGCACCAATCCGCGCCTGCCGTCACCTTCCTCGGCATCAAAGGGGAAAAGATCACACCTGAGAGCCTGAAGGGCAAAGTCGTGATGGTCAATTTCTGGGCCACCTCGTGCACCACCTGCGTGGCCGAGATGCCGGAAATGGTCGAAACGTACAACAAGTACAAGGGCCAGGGCCTGGAATTCGTCGCCGTGGCGATGAAGTACGACGCGCCCAATTACGTAGTCAATTTCACCGAAACCCGCCAACTGCCTTTCAAAGTGGCGCTGGACGTGACCGGCGATGCCGCCAAAGCCTATGGCGACGTTTCAATGACGCCGACTACCTTCGTCATCGACAAGGACGGCAACATCATCAAGCGCTACGTGGGCAAGCCGGAATTCCCGGCCCTCCACGCGCTGCTCGAAAAAGCCCTGAAGGGCTGATCGCCTAAAAAGCGACTTGCGCGGACAGGTAAGCGCCGCGCTGGGTTTTCGGGTTGAAGACCGTAATCGTTCCCAGGTCCGCATACGCCGCCGTCAGCGAGAACTGGCGGCTCGGCAGCCATGCCAGGAAAATATCCTTGTAGGCTTTCTCGTTATCTACGCTGAGATTGTGCGGTTTGCGGCGGTACTCCGCGCCAAGCACCAGCTTGCGCGTCAGCAGGTAGCCGATAGACAGCTCGGGCATGAGCTTGCGGCTGCTTTCCTTGTCGCCGCCAAATCCCAATAGCCCCATCTGGTTGGCGCGCGTGCTGCGCAGGGTGGCGTTCACCAGCAGGCTCTGTTCAAACATGATCTTCGTGGCGGTGACGTAGAAGTCCGTGCCGCGTTCGGACCTGGCGCCGAGCTGCTTGACGCTGCTGACACCGAGTGCAGCGAGGCCGGCAACACCCTTGTTTTTCTTGTATTGCAGCCCGATGGCGATTTGCGGCAGCCAGCTATCCTGCTCATAGACAGCGTCGCCTGCCACGCGCAGCTTGACCCCGACGATGTCCTGCTTGATGCGCAGCTGGTCGAGCGGCGCAAGGTCGCCTTCGAAATCCTGGCGGGCGAGCGAGATTTCGACACGGTCGCCAATGCCGGCGGCCAAGCCATAGCTGAGCAGCTTGTAGTCTTGTGTGGAAAGGTGCGTGGCGAAAGCGCTGGCGCCCCAGCTATCACGCGTGCCGTAGCCGGTAATCATCGCCCACGGTACGACGCCGCCACCGGCGCTGCCTTCCACCATACTGGCGCCGCCGGTGGCGATGAATTTGCCCTGATCCGGCTTTGCTTGCGGCGCGCCGCCGCCGGCAGTCACGATATCGCGGTGCATGGGCGCCAGCTTTGCGACCAGCCGGTTCGACACGCTGGCCGGGACATTGTTGCGTTCCATGGCAATTTGCAGGTCTTCCGTCAGCGCGTTGAAATGCTTGTCGTTGAGCTTCAAATCTTCGTGCGCCGCCTTCATGTCGCGGTTCTTGCCATGCCCCGTGAACTTGCATGGACCGCCGGACAACTCGCAGACCTGGTCGGCCAGCCGCGCCTTGGTTTGCGGGATATCGAAGCCTTCGAAGGTTTCCTTGATGCGTTCATCGGCCAGCACAATGTCGAACATTGTGTCGACGATGCGTTTGATCCCCGCATCGCCGCCAAGCCCGCGATAGAGGCTGCCATCCTGCGCCTGCGCAGCCGAAGCGGCCACCAGCAAACCTGCACCAAGGAGTTTTCGCATATTAGCCTTTGGGGTAAAGGATCATCTGTGTGCAGCGAAACAGGGCAATGGCTTTGCCGGTCGCCTTGTTAGTGACTGTCGCGTCCCACACCTGGGTGGTGCGGCCGCCATGCACCATGCGGGCAGCAACGGCGATCGTACCTTCGCGGGCGGTCCCAAGGTGGTTCGACTTCAACTCGATCGTGGTGAAATTCTGGGCCCCTTCCGGCAGGTTGGCAATACAACCGAAACCGCAGGCCGTGTCGGCCAGGGTAACGACCGTACCGGCGTGCAGGTAGCCGTTGGGCGCCAGGTGGTGCTGGACGATGTCGATTTCGGCCTGCAATTCGCCTTCGGCGGCGCCGGTAACGCGTACGCCAAGGTGGCCGGTCAGGTTGTTGTGAGTGAGCTGGTTGAGTTTTTCGAGGTCGAATTTCATCGGGCTAGTCTCCGTTTACAGATGAAGAATCATAACAGCGCGAAACAGGGTATGCTTACGCATGCGCGACCCGCCCCACAAGGGCCCGGTCTGCAGGCAAGACCAGAAGCTCACAAGGTGGATTCAACCGATTAACTTACGGAGAATTTCCTATGAACGAACGAGAGCAACTGTCTGCCATCGTGCAGCGCATGGAAGTGAAGCTGGCGCAGGGCCACCAGGATGACTGGGCCCGCCTGCTGCACCGCGCACGCACGCTGAGCGCCTTCGATTGCTCGGCTGCCAAGGGCGAGATCCTGCACTATTTCGGCGGCGCCGGCTCCATCAGCGATCTTCAGCTCGACGAAGAATTCAGCGCCCTGCGCACCCAGCTCTACACCCTCTGCTACGGCAAGCGCACTACGCATTGAAGCCCTGCAGCGCTGGGTGGTCGCCGGCCATTCGCTTGGCGGCGCGGCTGGCCCATGACGCGCCGGCTTTGCCGGCGGCGCTGGTATTGGCTGGCACTACCCATCGCAAGCAGCAGGATCTTTCCGGCCTGCGCATCCCCGTGACCAAGGTGTTCGCAAATAACGATGGCGTGGCACGCATCGCCGATGTGAGGCGCAACACGGCTTTGCCGCCGCCGCACACACGCTGGATGGAAATCAAGGGCGGTAACCATTCGCAGTTCGGCCACTACGGGCACCAGCCGTTGGATGGCAATCCGGCTGTCAGCCGTGAAGCGCAGCAGGCTGTCGTCACGCAAGCCTTGCTCGCGGCACTCAAGCCCAGTTGATCGTCGTTTTGCCCTGCTGCGCCAGATAGGTGTTGGCGCGCGAAAAGGGGCGGCTGCCGAAGAAGCCTTTGTGCGCCGAGAACGGAGACGGGTGGGGCGAGGTGATGACCATGTGCTTGCGCGCATCGATCAGGGCGCGCTTGGCGATGGCGTAGCTGCCCCACAGGATGAATACCAGGCCTTCGCGCCCGGCGGACAGGCGCTTGATGGCGCTGTCGGTAAAGTTCTCCCAGCCCTTGCCTGCATGCGAGCCGGCTTCGCGGGCGCGCACCGTCAGCACGCTGTTCAACAGGAATACGCCTTGCCCGGCCCAGTCGGACAGGTCGGTGCGCTGGCGCGCTACGCCAAGGTCGGATTGCAGTTCCTGGAAGATGTTCTGCAGGCTCGGTTGCGGACGGTTGCCGTCGGGGACCGAGAAGCAGAAGCCCATCGCAGCACCCGGGGTGTGGTAAGGGTCCTGTCCGAGGATCACGACTTTCACGTCATCGAACGGCGTCAGGTCGAAGGCGCGGAAGATGTTGCGCCCGGCTGGGAAGCATTGGCGTTCGGCGTATTCCGCGCGCACGAAGCCAGTCAGCGCTTGCCAGTACGGCTGCGTGAACTCGTCTTCCAGTTGGGTTTTCCAGCTTGGTTCGATGCGAACTGTCATATCGAAATCTTATCATTCCACCGCAGGCCTATACTGGGCCAATGAACATCCGTCGCAAAGCCAGGTTTGGCGAGGCATTCGAGGCGATCGTATTCGATTGCCTGACGCAGGTGCGCGATAACGTTGCCGGCGTCCTGGCAAGCGACGTCGAGAGCCTGCACCAGATGCGCGTCGGGGTGCGGCGCTTGCGCGCACTGTTATCGGGCGTCCAATCCTGGGACGCCATGCCTGACGGGACTGCGGGCAAACTGCGCTGGCTCGGGCAGGAGTTTGGCCGAGCGCGCAACTGGGATGTATTCGTGGCGTCGACCTTGCCCGCTTTGGGCGGCGCGTCGCAACCAGTGCTGTCGGTCGCGCGCGAACAGGCGGCGCAGCAGCATAAACACGTACGCCAACTCCTCGAAGGGCCACGCTATCGCTCGTTGATGGACGAACTGGCCTTGTGGCGCGGCGATCGCCTGTGGCGTGACCCGGCACGCATCCAACCATGGGACAAGGATGCGCGCAAAGTGGCGCGGGCGCTGGTGCGGCGGGCGCGCGTCGCGGTTGCGAAGCGTGTTCGCCAACTGGACGTGCGACGCCCCGCGAGCCTGCACCGGCTGCGGATCGCGGTGAAGAAGGAGCGCTATATGCGTGAATTCTTCGGCGTGGCGGCACGTTCGGAAGTGCTGTCCCGTGCGCAGGATTTACTGGGCAAGCTGAATGACGGCCGCATCGCGCGCGACCTGCTGCAATCCTTGCAGGACCAACTGCCCGCCAATGCGGCGGAACTATCGTTTATGAAAGGCTTGCTTGCTGGGCGGCAGGAGCATGCCCTGCCGGAGGCGATCCGCTTCGCCCGCCGCAGGCTTTAGTCGTCGAGGCCCTTGCCGGCCAGGATCTGCGGCACGCATTTCTCGACGCGCGATTCGCGTGTCTTGGCCTGTTTGGCGGAGGAGAAGTGCAGCAGGTAGCCGCGCTGGCGGCCCGGGGTCAACGCGTAAAAGGCTTCCGCCAAAGCCGGATGATCATCAAGCTTTTGCAGGAATTCGTCGGCCATTGGGAAATCACTGGTGTCTTTGAATTCAACCTTGGCGCCGGATTTTTCGACGCGGATCGCCTCTTCGACATAGGCTTTGATGATCTTCGCCTGCTTCTTGATTTCGGCGAGTCCGGTGAAGCGCAGTTGGCGCCCGGCCTGCACGTTCGCGGTCTGCTGCACCAGGATGTTTTCCGGGTCCTGCATCAGCGAGCCCTTGAAGAACAGGAGCGCGCAGTATTCCTTGAAGCCATGGATCAGGACCACGTTCTGGTCATTGTAGGTAAAGCATGCGCAACCCCATTTGGTCTCCTCGTTCAGATGCGTGGAAAGAACGATCTTGCGCAGTGCTTCGAATTCCTCATGCCATTTATGCTCAGCCATTCCTGCCTCCTATTATTATCAGGTCGGCAATATACTACTTCAGAATGGCTGAATCAGCTCAGGCCTGTTCCAGTACGTTATGCGCCTGCACGTCGGCGTGGTACGAGGAACGCACCATGGCGCCAACTGCGGCGTGGGCGAAGCCCATTTTGTATGCCTCTTCTTCGAACATCTTGAACACGTCCGGGTGCACGTAACGGCGCACCGGCAGGTGGCTGTTGGACGGCGCCAGGTACTGGCCGATGGTCAGCATGTCGATGTCATGCGCACGCATGTCGCGCATCACTTCCAGGATCTCTTCGTCGGTCTCGCCCAGGCCGACCATCAGGCCGGACTTGGTCTTGACGTGCGGGTAGCGTGCCTTGAAGTCTTTCAGCAGGGTCAGCGAGTGCTGGTAGTCGGCGCCTGGGCGGGCTTCCTTGTACAGGCGCGGCACGGTTTCCAGGTTGTGGTTCATCACGTCCGGCAGGCCGCCGGCGAAGATGTCCAGCGCCTTTTCCAGGCGGCCGCGGAAGTCGGGCACCAGCACTTCAACCTGGGTCTTTGGCGACAGTTCCTTGGTCTTGGTGATGCACTCGACGAAGTGGCCGGCGCCGCCGTCGCGCAGGTCGTCGCGGTCCACCGAGGTGATTACCACGTAGGACAGGCGCAGCTTGGCGATGGTGTTGGCCAGGTTGATCGGTTCCTGGGTGTCCAGCGGGTCCGGGCGGCCGTGGCCCACGTCGCAGAACGGGCAGCGGCGCGTGCACTTGTCGCCCATGATCATGAAGGTAGCAGTACCCTTGCCGAAGCATTCACCGATATTCGGGCAGCTCGCTTCTTCGCAGACGGTCACCAGCTTGTTCTCGCGCAGGATGTCCTTGATCTCGTAGAAGCGGGTCGATGCCGATGCGGCTTTGACGCGGATCCAGTCCGGCTTCTTCAGGCGTTCGGCCTGTTCGATCGGGATGATCTTGATCGGGATGCGGGAGGTCTTGTCGGCGCCTTTTTGCTTGTCGCTTGGGTTGTAAGTCATCTGCTTGCTTTCAAGTTAATTCAGGTTCGGCCACCTGCAGCTGGTTGACCAGCTCGTTGGCCAGGGCCTGCTGGACATCGGCCAGCGGGACATCCACGCCCATCGAGCGCATGTCGATGGTTTCCAGGCCTGCGTAACCGCAGGGATTGATCCAGGTGAAGGGGGCCAGGTCCATGCCCACGTTCAGCGATACGCCGTGGTAGGTGCAGCCATTGCCGCGCACCTTCAAGCCGAGGGCGGCGATCTTGGCGCCTTTTTTCGGGCCGTTGGCGATGTAGATGCCGGGCGCACCTTCGATGCGCTCACCGGCGAGATTATACGCGGCCAGCACATGGATGATCGCTTCTTCGATCTTGTTGACGAACTGGCGGGCGTACAGCTTGCCGCCTTTCTTGTTGCGACGCAGGTCCATCATCAGGTAGATCACGACCTGGCCGGGACCATGGAAAGTCACTTCGCCGCCGCGATCCGTTTGCACGGTCGGGATGGCGGTGGCGCCGGCCAGCAGGTGGCCGCGGTCGGCGCCCAGGCCCAGCGTATAGACGGGCGGATGCTCGACGATCCACAGTTCGTCGGGCGTATCTTCCTGGCGCGCGTCGGTGAAGGCGCGCATCGCTGCGAAAGTTGGCTCGTATTCGGCTTGGCCGAGATGGCGGATCACCGCCGGCTGGATAGGCATAGGGCTACAGGTCGGGAAAAGCCCCGCCATTATACCGGCCTCGCCCTTTCACTGCTTAATGACTAAGCAGTTTTATGCCGATTTCCTTAAGCTGGCATCAGGTTGATGTTCTTTAGCCAATCTTGCAAAGACTCCCGCTGCCATTGGTGCGCAACGTAATCCTTGAGCTTTTGCGGCACCGGGTCACCGTTCATCACCAGGCGGCTCAGCATGATGGCCAGGTCGGTATCGGCGATGCACCAGCGGCCGAACAGGTAGGGGCCGTCGATCACATGTTCGGCCAGGTGTACCAGCTTATCCGCCGCCGCCTGGGCGGCGGGGGACAGCGGCTGTTCGGCGCGGCGGTAGAACACCGTGTAGGTGCTGCGCTCTTCCCTCAGCGCGCCCAGGTCGCTACGCACCCAGGCCTGGATCTGGCGGGCGACGGCGCGTTTTTGGGGCAGCACCGGGTACAGGGCACGGTGCTGGGGGGCTGGGAACATCTCGTCCAGGTATTCGGTGATGGCGCTGGACTCGGTCAGCATGAAGTCGTTGTGCACCAGGCAGGGTACGCGGCCAGTCAGGGCCTTGCCGGTATAGGACAGTTCCTTGTTCTTGCCGGCCTCCAGGTCCACGGTCTCGAGTTCGAAATCGAGGCCTTTTTCGCGCAGGGCGACGAAGGCGGAAATGGCGTAGGGGCTGGTGAACTGGCTGTCCACATACAGTTTGAGGCTCATGGCGGGGCTCCGGCTTGGTTAGGTTTATTCACATGGTATGCCTTGCTTCACGCTTGCCAAAACGATATATTTTCTATTGCCTAGTTAGTTTTCTTCACAACGATATGCGATTGCCGAATTTATCTGCCCTGCGCGCCTTCGAGGCGGCGGTCCGTCACGAGAATTTCTCGCGGGCGGCGGCGGAGCTGTACCTGACGCATGGCGCCATCAGCCACCAGGTGCGCGGGCTGGAGGAGGAATTGGGCGTGCAGCTGTTCGTCCGCAACGGCAAGCAAGTGACGGCGACGCCGGAAGCGCGGCGCTACGCGGCCACCGTGGCGCGCTGCCTGGCGGAGCTGGCGGACGGCGCGGCCGAGCTGCGGCCGCCGGACGGTGTGCAGCGCCTGAGCGTGACTGCGATTCCTTCGTTTGCGGCGCGCTGGCTGGCGCCCCGGCTGGGGCAATTCATCGAACAGCATCCGACCATCGAGGTGATCCTGCAGGCCAGCGGGGCTTTGCAGGACTTGCTGCGGGAGGGGATCGATGTCGGTATCCGCTTCGGGCGCGGCAAATATCCGGGGCTGGATGTGGAGCGCCTGATCGGCGAGATTTACTATCCGGTAGCGAGCCCTCACTATCGCGGTGGGCAACTGCCTGCTTATCCACAGGACCTGGCAAAGGCTACCTTGCTGCGCTCGAATGAACCATGGGCGCCGTGGTTCCGGGCGGCCGGGCTGGACTTGCCCGAGCCTTCCGGCGGCGTGATGTTCGAGGATTTATCGATGCTGATTCGTTCCGCCGTCGATGGCGACGGCGTGGCGCTGGTGCGCCATGTGGTGGCGATGCAGGAAATTGCTTCGGGCCAGCTGGTGCGGCTATTCGATATTGCTTCGCCTTGCCCGGATGACTACTACCTGGTCAGTCCGCCCGGCGCGCTGCAGAAACCGCAGGTGCGGGCGTTCCGTGAGTGGCTGAAGGCGGAGATCGCCCGCAGCCAGCTTCTTAGAGCACCATCTTGACCATCGGGTGGCCGGACAGCGCGCGGTAGATGTTATCCAGCTGCTCACGGCTGGTAGCGCGCACGGTGCAGGTCAGGCTGGTGTAGTTACCCTTGGCCGAAGGACGCGATTCCATTTTGCCTTCATGGAACGTCGGGTCGTGCGCGACCACCACTTCAATGATCGTGGGGGCGAAGGCGTCGTGGGTAGCGCCCATCACCTTGATCGGGAAGTCGCTCGGATACTCGATGAGGGACTCTTCAGGCGGGATGGGATTCATCATGATTTTTCCAATCTTGTAGCAACAAAAAAAAGACCCGGCGCGGTGCGAGTGCGCCGGGTTCCATTTTACATCGTTACCCATATGGGCCCGGAGGGCCATTTTTCAAGCGAGGGGCTTATGCCGCAGCGGCTGGCACCTTGTTCGACAGGCGCTGCAGGCGTTCCAGGGCCGATTCGCTGCCGTTCACCGGGTTGGTGACCGATTTGCGGATTGCATCGATTTCAGCGGCCTGGTCGTACGGGCGCTGGCCGATGTCAGAGACGATCTTCATGCCTTCGGCTTCGTTGCTGATCTGCTGGGCACGCTTGGTCAGCGCGTTCAGGGCGCTGGTGTTGCCGCGCATGCCTGACAGGCTGGCGAGCTGGCTCTGGCGATCGGCGCGCACTTCCTGCAGTTCGCGCTGGGCCTTGGCCTGGGACAGGGCTTGCATCGCTTTCTTGGCGGCGGCGTCGAAGTCGGCCAGTTGCTGCGACAGGGCGTCAACGATCTTTTGCAGCTCTTCCATGTAAGCCTGGGCATCGGCTTCTTCCTGGATTTCCTGCGGCAGGCGGCCTTTGTTGGCTTCCAGCTCGTCGCAGAACAGGTTGATCGTTGCTTCCGAGATCTGGCCGGCGGCCAGGCGTTCGGCCAGGGTGCCGGTGGCTTTCTCGTCGGTTTCGATCAGTTTGCGCAGGCGGACCACGTCGTCCCGTTCCTTGTTGAAGGCGGCGCGGGCCTGGGCCAGCTTTTGGGCGGCGCTGCGCAGGGTGTCGGCCAGGCGGTCGCGGTCGGCCTCAGTCGCCGTTTCCGGGTCAAAACTGGCGATGGCTTCCGAGACCCGGTCGCCCAAGGCGCCAAAGTGCTTGGAAATCAGTCGTGCAGTCAGGGCCCAGCCATTCGAGTTGCTCATTTTTTGCATCCTTTCAGTTAAGTTCAATTCACCAATGCGGCGGTCGTTATTGGATGACCAGCCGTTCCTGCTCCACCGGGATTCCCACTACGAAATCGACGTGAATCCCGCGTTTCCCTGCATCGCCGTTCACGCTTTGGAGGATCTCCGTCGTGACCAGCAGGTATTCCTTGCTGCCGTCGCCCAGTTGCCGGGCGTAGGGCATGAAGTACAGCTCTTGCTTCAGGCCCTGCATGCCGCTGGCCTCGTCAATGCGGGTTTCGGTGCCCGTGAAGGGCGGGATGAAACCGGCATTCGGGTCGCCAACATCGCGTTCGAAGTCCAGCGCTTCCTGCTCGCCGAAGGCGCTGGCCAGCACTGTGCTGTCGGCGCCGCTTTCCTCGAGCTGGCTGCGCCACAGGCTGAATTGCAGTTCGCCCAGGCCGCAGCCATCGGCGCCGGTGAAGGCGTCCTGGTCTTCCGCAGTGGTGGGGATGAAGCGCACCAGCTGCGTGCAGTACAGGACTTCCTTCACCTCGCCGTGTTCATCCACGTACAGCTGGAGGAACTTTTCGCGCTCGTCCTCGTCGCCCTTGGCCAGGTAGTAGCGGTAGAGGCGCCCGGCCATCGTCAGCTTGAACTGGGAAATGGCGAGGATCCGGCTGTCTTCCGCTTCCGGCAGCGCGACCAGGGAGCCGTTGGCGTTGGCGCGCAGCAGGGGCGAGGCTTGCAGGTCCACTACGCTGCCAATCCTGGCTGCCAGCGGCAGGCTGCGGTCTTCCGGCTGCGGCGCGTCGCTTTCGACACCGCGGCGCTTGGCGCCGCTGCGCAGGTAATCGATGGCGTCTTTCCAGCCCATTCCTTAGTTCCTTTCAAACGAGTAGTTGGCGTTCTTTTTCACTTCCTGTGCCCCAGCCATCAGGCGGAAGGCTTTCCAGGCCAGCCACACCAGGCAGCCGGCCAGCAGGGCTACCGCCAGCTTGGCCAGGGTGCTCGATTCTTGAGCGGCTGGCTTGGCTGCCGGCGCTTGCACTGGCGGCTGGCGGACGGGCTCGACAACGGCGCCTGCCGCGGCACCCGAGGTCGCGATATCGCTTGCGCCGGCTGCGTCTGCCATGGCGCCGGTGTTGCCGCTGACATCGACTGGCTGCTGCGTGGACGGTGCCGGCTGGACGGCCGGGGCCGGGGCCGGGGCTGGAGCGGCGTGGCCGCTGGCGGCGCGGCCCAGCATGAAGCCGCCAATACCCCACAGCCAGCCGTTGCTGCTGTCACGGACGATTACCGGGGCAGGTGCACTGGTGTTGCCAGGTGCGCCGTGCTGGGCGTAGGCACCGTTGTTGTAGCCGCCGCTACCGCTGCCTCGGCCGCCGGGGACTACCGGATCGAGCGGTGGCAGTGGCGGCGTGGTGCCGGTCCGCGTGGCCGTGGAGCTGCCAAAGCTGCCGGGAGCAGCCTGGCCGGCAGTGCCGGCACGGCGCGTGTCATAAGTGCGCATGGCCTGGTCCTGTGCCGCACGGCGGTCGAGGTCGCGCGACATCGCCGAGTCGCGTTGTGGCGTGCGCGCTGCAGCCGGCGGCTGCGACTGGCGCTGGCCGAAGGTGCCGAAACTTGGCTGTTTCGGGGTGCTGACACTGCGCGACGCCGTGCTCCGGCCCGAGGAAAAGCCGCTGCGGTATGAGCCGCCAGGACGGGCATCGGCCGTGTTGGCGGCTACAATGGCCACCACGATTGCCATGATGGCCGCGAAGCGAGTGCGCTTGAACATGAATTTCACCGTTGTCAGGTAGTTAAACTTTCGATGAAAATCAGCATATCTTTCAAACAATCCGACTGCATCGGTAAAAAAAGGCCCGCTTCACCATGACTAAGAAATACCTGGACATGAACCAGCACGACGCGCTCTATAAGGTAGCGCGCACTTTCCCCGGCGGTATCGAGGCACTTGCCCAGCAAATGGGCATCTCGTCCAACGTGCTGCGCAACAAGCTGGCGCCGACCATCGCCTCGCATTACCCCTCGTTCGAGGAGGTTTCCACCATCGTCGACCTGTGCCATAAGGCGGGGGTGAATGAAGCCATGCTGCCGCTGCATGCCCTGCTGACACGGCATGGCATGGCGGCCTTCATCGTGCCGATCCCGAATGACGTGAGCAACGATGACTTGTCGCAGACGGTGTGCAAGGTGATGGCCCAAGTAGGCGCTGTGGCGGAAGCAGTGTCGGAAGCCCTGCTCGACGGCAAGGTGACGGAGGCGGAGGCGGACCTGATCGAACGTGAATTCCACGGCGCGCTGTCGGCGCTGGGCGAGTGGCGTGAGCGGATTCGCCAGCGCGCCAAGATCAGCAAATAAGAAAGCCAGCCACTTGGGGTGGCTGGCTTAGGTAGCGCAGCAGCTTAGCGGCGATTTTCGCCGTTTTCCATACGTTCCTCGCGGCGCTCGCGCGCTTCACGGCGCTGTTGCTGCTGGTGCTGCTGCTGTGGTTGGGACTGCTGGGGCTGCATTTGCGGCTGCGGCTGCGGCTGCGGTGCGGCCGGTTGCGGTGCGGCCGGTTGCGGCGGTGGCGACATTTGCGCCGGACGGGCCGGGGCCATCTGCACTTGAGGGGCGTCGCGGCGACCGCGCTCTTCGCGCTCGCCTCCGCCGAAGCGTGGCTCGTGGCGCGGCTGCTCCATGCGCTGCGGTTGCGGTTGTGGCTGCGCCTGGGGCGGCGCGGCCTGCAACTGCGGCTGTTGCTGTTGCTGTTGCTGTTGCTGTTGCTGTTGCTGGGTTCGCATTATGCGGTTGCGCCAGCCATCGCGTTCGTCATTGTCGGTACGGGTCCAGTTTTGACGCGGCTGCTGTGGCTGTTGTGGCTGCGGCTGTGTCTGCAGTACTGGCTGGCGTTGCTGATCCTGGCGATCGGGGACGCGCAGGTCGGGTCCGCGCTCACGCTCGGCGTGGCGGTCCTGGCCGCGGTCGCGGTTGAAGCGCTCGTCGCGATCCCGGTTGAAGCGGTCCTCACGGGTATGCTGCCAGTCCTGCCGCGGGGGTTGGGCCTGAGTCTGGCGTTGCAGGCTGGAGGACAGCACTGGCGGCGCGGTCATGAGCGGCACATTGCGTACATCCTGCGGCGGAACGCGGGCGCCGTTGTTCACTGGAATATGGCGGCCGCGGCCCCATTGGTCGCTCGGCAGGGCGGTCACGCCATCGCGGCGGCCGTCATGGTCGCGGTCCTGGTAGCGCTCATGCCAGCGCTCATTGGTGCGGTGGTTCCATACCAGGCGGCGCTCGAAGTCCGACGACATGCGGTAGGCCGGCACATAGCGGTCGCGCGGGCTCAGCGGATACCAGCCGACTGCCGGTCCCGAGCGGCCGGAGCCGAAGCTTACGCTCCAGTTATTGCCGCCGACCCAGCCCACCAGCGCCGGCGACCACACCGAGCGGCCAACCACGCGGCCCGGCGTCCAGCACCAGCGGCCGCCCACGACGACCCAGCGGCCATAGTGGAACGGTGCATAACCCCAAGGCGAGTTGTCGACCCAGGTCCAGCCCCAAGGCGAAATCCAGACCCAACGGCCGTCGCGGTAAGGCGCCCAGCCGGCCGAGACAGCGCGCGGGAACCAGACGGTGCCATATTCGCGGTCCTCGATCCAGTTGCCGTAATTGTCCAGGTCCTCGTAACCGGTCATGTCGGCCGGCACATAGCGCGAAGCGACCATGCCCTCGTCGCGGCGGTCGCGGCCAGCGACCCAGTTGTGGAAATCATCACGCCTTGCCAGCGCGGTAAAGATATCGTCGCCGCGCACTTCCACGCGCTTGCCGGTACGGGCGGTCAGCATGGTGCCGGCACCTTCGACACGGGCGTTGCCGGCGAAGACATTGATCACGGTGGTGTCGGGAGCGCGTTCGGCATCAACGCGGAAAGAGCCGGGTTCGGCCAGCGTGACGCGCGCTTGCGGCGTCAGGAATTCAAATTCATTGAGCATGGCCGGATCGCGCAAGCGCACGGCAGCGGTGCCGTAATTCAGGCGCAGCACCAGGCGCTCGTCATCCAGCTCCTGTACCTCGAGGTCGCTGTCACCGTCCAGGCGAATGGCAGCGGAGCCGACGCGGAACTCCGCGCGAGCACCACTGGCGGTCGTCAGGTGGTTTTCGCTGGTGACCGGCCAGTTCATCAAGTTGCCGGCTTCTTCTTCGCCGTTGACCAGCATGGTCACCCTGCCTTCGGTGACGGTTACCCGCCCCACCCGGGCGGGCGGATCGGCCATGGCGACCGAGGTCACTGCGACCAAAGCTGCCAGCATCAGGAATTGCGCAATCTTGCGGCTCATTTTCTATCTCTCCAAGGGAACGTTCTAAGGCGTTTTCGTTTTTTATATAACGCCTGAACCCCCTTGGCGAGGACGCAAGTTACAAATAATTTCAAATGGGGGTGAAGCGCTGCACCTTCTTGCCATCGACCTCGATGATCTCGAAGAAAACTTCGCGCGGGCGGCACCAGATGGAGCCGTTGGCGGCCTTGTACACGATCATCGTGCTGTGGTCGGATTCCAGCGTGGCCTCGCACACCAGCTCGTAGAACCCGCCTTTGTAATGCCGGAACCGGGTCGTCATGCCTCGGCCGCTCCGCGCTTGACGAAGAACAGCGCCCCGCCGATAAACATCAGAAGACCTCCGAATACGCGATTTTGCGCCTTGATGGCAGAGGATTCGCGGAAGAAGCGCTGCATCGACGATGCCAGGAAGGCATAGCCATGCATCACCACCAGGTCGATCACGAACATCGTCGCTGCCAGGATGGCCAGCTGCGGCAGCACCGGCGCATGCTGGTTGATGAACTGCGGCAGCACGGCGACCATGAAGATGATGCCCTTCGGATTGGTAGCATTGGTCAGGAAGCCAGTCATGAAGCGCTTGCGGAACGACGGCAGCGCTGCTTGCGCGGCCTGGATCCCCTGGCCGGCGGCAACCTTGGCGCGCCATTGGCTGATCCCGAGCCAGATCAGGTACAGGGCGCCGATGGTCTTCACGACGCTGAAGGCGACTTCAGAGGCAAGCAGCAGGGAGCCGACGCCCGCACCGGCAATCGCCAGCACCAGCAGCAAGCCAAGTTGGAGGCCGAGGATGGTGGCGGAAGTACGCTTCACGCCATACGACAAACCATGCGACATCGACAACACGGCGCCCGAACCAGGCGACACGGCAATGATGCAGGCAGCGATGACAAAGGTGATCCAGGTGGTGAAAGCCATGACCGATTACCGACGAATAAAGAGTTCATTGTAGCGTTCAAGCCGCCCGCTTGCTGCAGTGGCGTGTTAGATTGTCGATCCTGTAATTTTTCTGTGGAGTTATACGAAATGGCCGGTTCCAGCCTGCTTGCACTGATCGACGATATTGCCACCATCCTGGACGATGTGGCTGCCATGAGCAAGGTGGCAGCTAAAAAGACCGCGGGTGTGCTGGGCGACGACCTGGCGCTGAATGCGCAGCAGGTCGCAGGCGTGCAAGCCGACCGTGAACTGCCTGTTGTCTGGGCAGTAGCGAAGGGTTCGATGATCAACAAGGCGATCCTGGTGCCTGCTGCGCTGGCAATCAGCTATTTCGCACCGTGGGCGATTACCCCGCTGCTGATGCTGGGCGGTGCCTACCTGTGCTTTGAAGGTTTCGAAAAGATTGCCCACAAATTCCTGCATTCGCAGGCGGAAGACGACCAGCACCACAAGGAACTGGTCGACGCGAACCAGAGTGTTGACTTGGTCGCAATGGAAAAGGAGAAGGTCAAGGGCGCGGTGCGCACCGACTTCATCCTGTCGGCCGAGATTATCGTGATCGCCCTGGGTACCGTGGCAACCGCCACTTTCCTGCAGCAGGTGACTGTGCTGGTCGGTATCGCCGTCGTGATGACCATCGGCGTGTACGGCCTGGTGGGCGCCATTGTGAAGATGGACGACGCCGGCCTTTACCTGACCAAGCGCGCCGGTGCCGGTGTGCAGGCCCTGGGCCGTTTCCTGCTGAGTGCAGCGCCTAAACTGATGAAGTTCCTGTCGGTGGCCGGTACCGTAGCGATGTTCATGGTCGGTGGCGGCATCCTGACCCACGGCATCCCGGGCGCGCATGACGTGATCCACCACGCGGCCGAAGCTGCCGGTTCGGTGGGCGGCGTTGGCCCCCTGCTGGCTGCCGTGACCCCGTCCGCGCTCGATACCATTGGCGGCGTGATCGCCGGTGCCATGGTGCTGGCGGTCGTCACCATCGGCAGCAAACTGTTGAGTGCGCTCAAACGTTAAGTAGCGGGCCGGCTGGCATAATGTCTTTTTTAACAAGGAGAACTTATGTCGACCCATCATCGACCTTCCGGCGCCTTCGTCGGCGCTTCGTGGGGCGCCCTGCTGCTGGGCGCCGGCGCCTTCCTCGCCGGGTTGTGGAATGCCCAGATGCCGCTGAACGAAAAAGGCTATTACCTGACCTTGCTGCTCTACGGCCTGTTCTCGGCCGTATCGCTGCAAAAATCGGTGCGTGACAAGGTGGAAGGCATCCACGTGTCGAATATGTACTTCGGCCTGTGCTGGATTTCGACCGCGGCAGCCATCCTGCTGCTGGGGATCGGCATGTGGAACGCCACCCTGGTACTCAGCGAAAAGGGCTTTTATGGCATGGCTTTCGCCCTGAGCCTGTTCGGCGCCGTAGCGGTACAGAAGAATGTTCGCGACAGTTCGGCAAGGCCGGCGGAAGTGGCCTGACAGGCCAACCCTGCCAGATTTGATCTACATCATTAAAAAAGCGCGCCTAAGTCCCTAGACTTATCCCTGTGATCTTGCGTTATGGCAAGAACGTCAACAGGGGGCGCGCAATGCGTAAGAATTTACCGGTAAGCAATCAGGAAGTAGAGCTGGACGAAGACCAGGCGATCGTCTCCAAGACTGACCTGGAAGGCAATATCGTCTACGTCAATCCCTACTTCGAGCACATCAGCGGCTTCTGCGCTGCTGAGCTGGTTGGCCAGCCGCAAAACATCATCCGCCATCCTGACATGCCGCCGGAAGCGTTTGCCGACCTGTGGCAAACCATCCGCGCCGGCATCCCATGGACCGGCCTGGTGAAAAACCGCTGCAAGAACGGCGATTTCTACTGGGTCAAAGCCAACATCACCCCGATCAAGGAAAACGGCCGCACCACAGGCTATATGTCGGTGCGCACCAAGGCCGAGCGCGCCCAGGTGGCTGCCGCCGCCGAGGCTTACCGAAAGATCATTGCCGGTGCCCGCAATATCCGCATCAAGAATGGCCAGATCGTGCGCCTCGGCCTGTCGAACGTGGCAGCGCGCCTGAGCCATGTGTCGCTTGCCATGCGCATCTGGCTGGCCACCAGCGTGGTCAACGTGCTGCAGATCGCAGTCTGCGTCGCCGCGCTGTTTGCCGACGGCACCAGTGAACTGACGCGCTGGGGCATCTTTGGCGCCACCGCTTTCGGCTTCCTGATCAACGTCTTCCTGTGGTACACGCTGCGCACCAGCATGCTGCAGCCGCTGGACCGCGCCCTGGACGGTGCGCGCCTGATCGCAGCCGGCGACCTGACCGGCTCCTTCGATACCGACAGCACCGACGAAATGGGCCAGCTGCTGCGCGCCCTGCAGCAGATGAATAACAACCTGATCGCCACCATCCGCGACGTGCGCTTCAATATCGATGCGATGGCCGTGGCGACCAAGCAGATCGCCGCCGGCAATGCCGACCTGGCCGGCCGTACCGAATCGCAGGCCGCCAGCCTGGAAAAAACCGCATCGAGCATTGAAGAATTCTCTTCCACCGTGAAGGCCAATGCCGAAAATTCAATGGAAGCGAACGCACTGGCGGTCAGCGCTTCCGATGTGGCGGTGCAGGGCGGCAAGATCGTGTCCGAAGTGATTGCAACGATGGACGAGATCAACTCCTCGTCCCGCCGCGTGGTCGACATCATCGGCCTGATCGAGGGTATAGCCTTCCAGACCAATATCCTGGCGCTGAATGCCGCAGTCGAAGCGGCGCGTGCCGGCGAGCAGGGCCGCGGCTTCGCCGTTGTGGCGAGCGAAGTGCGCAGCCTGGCGCAGCGTTCTTCCGCGGCGGCCAAGGACATCAAGCAGCTGATCGAAATCTCGGTGGAAAAAGTCAGCACCGGCATGGAACGTGCACAGCGCGCCGGCGCCACCATGGGCCAGGTGGTGAACTCGGTGAAACAGGTCACCACCATCATGCACGAAATTTCCACTGCATCGCGCGAACAGAGCATCGGCGTGGACCAGGTCAACCAGGCCGTCAACCACATGGACCAGGTGACGCAGCAGAACGCCGGCCTGGTGGAAGAAGCTGCCGCTGCCGCAATCAGCCTGGCCGACGAAGCCGGCCACCTGCGCGATGCCTTCAGCCTGTTCAAGTTTGAACGCACCCGCTACGCGCGCCTGGCGGCTGTCAATTCGGCACGTGGCGCGCAGCAAACCCGCCCGTCCCCGAAACGCCTGGCCGCCTAATCCCGAACGAGAAAATCATGAACAATATCGCAGAACCAACCGTACAGTTTGACGCAGAGCTGATCAGCCGCATGAGCACTTCCGGTCCGCGCTACACCTCGTATCCCACGGCCGACCGCTTCAAGCCTGACTTCAGCTACTCCAGCTTCCTCGAAGCGCAAGCCAACTTGCGCATGCGCGGGGCCCGGGCCCCGCTGTCGCTGTATGTGCATATCCCGTTCTGCAACGTGGTCTGCTACTACTGCGCCTGCAACAAGGTGGTGACCAAGGACCGCAGCAAGGCGGTAACCTACCTCGGCTACCTGAAGCAGGAAATCGATATGCAGGGCAAGCTGTTTGCCGGCATGAACCGCGTCGAGCAATTGCACTTCGGCGGCGGCACCCCGACCTACCTTGACGACGACCAGATGGGCGAGCTGCTTGCGCATATGCGCAAGCATTTCGAATTCGCGCCGGATGAAGAGGGCGAGTACTCGATCGAGATCGATCCACGCACCGTCGATGCGGCGCGCATCCACACGCTGCGCAAGCAGGGCTTCAACCGCGTCAGCATGGGCGTGCAGGACTTCGATCCCGACGTGCAGAAGGCCGTCAACCGCATCCAGCCCGCCGCGGAAACCCTGGCTGTGATCCAGGCTGCACGCGACGCCGGCTTCCGCTCCATCAGCGTCGACCTGATCTACGGCCTGCCGAAGCAGAGCATGACCACCATGCAGGCGACGATGGACAAGGTGATCGAGGCCAATCCCGACCGCATCGCGCTGTACAACTATGCGCATATGCCGCACCTGTTCAAGCCGCAGCGCCGCATCGCGGAGGACGAGCTGCCGACGCCGGCCGTGAAGCTGGACATGCTGGCCCTGTGCATCGAACGCCTGACGCAAGCCGGCTATGTCTACATCGGCATGGACCACTTCGCCAAACCGGACGACGACCTGGCCGTGGCACAGCGCCAGGGCCGCCTGCACCGCAACTTCCAGGGCTACTCGACCCATGCCGAGACCGACCTGGTGGCGCTCGGCGTGTCGGCCATCAGCTCGGTGAACGGCACCTACAGCCAGAACGAGAAAACGCTGGACGAATACTATGCGCGCCTGGACGAAGGCCGCCTGCCGATCGCGCGCGGCTACGCGATGGATAACGACGACCTGATGCGCCGCATGGTGATCCAGAACCTGATGTGCAATTTCGAGCTGTCGATTTCGGCGCTGGAACTGGGCTACCCGATCCGCTTCAAGCAATACTTTGCCAGGGAAATGGAAAAAATGCGCGAGTTCGAGCGCGACGGCTTGCTGGCGATCGAGGATGACTGGATTTCCGTCACGCCGAAGGGCCGCCTGCTGATCCGCAATATCTGCATGGTGTTCGACCGCCACCTGGCTGCCGACCGCGCTGCGGGTACGGCGCCGGGACAAGTGCATACGCTGCGCTTCTCGCGCACCATCTGAGGGAGGCGATGAACCTGCTGCCCATCCTGATTGCCGGCCTGGCCGGCAGTGTGCATTGCGCCGGCATGTGCGGCGGCATCGTCGGCGCCTTCAGCGCCGGCGGGCCGTCCGCCACGCCGGTGCGGGCCCGCGTGATTACGATCGCGCAGGTGGATACGGGCGGGGCCGCCGCCATGACATGGGCCGGCGCCAACGCCGGCGAGATCGTTCACGTGCTGGCCTATAACACCGGCCGCATCGGCAGCTATATGCTGGCCGGGGCGATTGCCGGTGGCATCGCCGGCAGCGTTGCCAGGCTGCTGCAAATGGCATCGGTGCAGTTGGCCGCTTACTGGGTCGCCAACCTGATGCTGGTTGCAATGGGCCTGTACCTGATGGATGCCTGGCGCGGCCTGGCCCGCGTGGAAGCCGCCGGCGGCATCCTGTGGCGCCGGGTGCAGCCGCTGATCAAACCGCTGGTGCCGATGGACACGCCTTTGAAGGCGCTGGCCCTCGGCGGCGTATGGGGCTGGGTGCCTTGCGGCATGGTGTACAGCATGCTGCTGACTGCCATGCTCTCCGGCTCCGCGCTTGATGGCGCGCTGGTGATGGGCGCCTTCGGCCTGGGCACGCTGCCGATGCTGCTGGCCATGGGCATGGCAGGCGCCAAGCTGCGCCAGTACCTGCAGCAGCGCGGCGTGCGAGCGGCCTGCGGCCTGCTGGTGCTGGGCTTTGGCGTGCTGGGGCTGGCCCGCGCGGCGAGCGGCGGCCAGCATGCGTGGTTCGACGTACTTTGCCTGACGGTGCAGCCATGATGATGACGGAGATCGCAGCCTGCTTCCATTGCGGCCAACCGGTGGCGGCAAGCGCCGGCTGGTCCGTGAACATCGAAGGCGTCGAGCGCGCCATGTGCTGCCCCGGCTGCGCGGCTGTCGCGCAAACCATTGTCGATATTGGCCAGGCCAGCTATTACCGCGAGCGCAACGGCTTCGCCGCGCCGGGCGACGCAGGCGCCGTCGCCGCGCTGGTGCCGGCCGCGCTCGCACTGCCGGAGGACGACCCGAACATCATCAGCGATGGCGACGCCCGCGAAACCACCCTGCTGGTGGAAGGTATTCGCTGTGCCGCCTGCGTGTGGCTGATCGAGCACCGCCTGCACCAGGTCGACGGCGTGCAGCAGGCCAACCTGAACGTCGCCACCGAAAAACTGTTCATCCGCTGGCACAAGGACAAAACCACCGCCGCCGCAGTGCTGGAAGCGGTGCGCAGCATCGGCTACAACGCCTGGCCCTACGACACCACGCGCCACGACGCGCAGCTGCAGAAAGCCAGCCGTACGCTGGGCCGCCAGCTTTTCGTGGCCGGCCTGTCGATGATGCAGGTGATGATGTATGTGGCGCCCGAATACATGGCCGGCGACGACGGCACCCTGGACCCCGGCATGGCAAGCCTGATGCGCTGGGCCAGCCTGCTCCTGACGCTGCCTGCCATCGCCTACTCCGCCCAGCCGTTCCTGAAGGGCGCCTGGTCCAGCCTGAAAGCCCGCGTGCCGGGCATGGACGTGCCGGTTGCGCTGGGCATCATGGCGGCCTTCATCGGCAGCGCCGTGTCGACTTTCCGCGGTTACGGCGAGGTGTATTACGACTCGCTCACCATGTTCATTTTCCTGCTGCTGGCCAGCCGCTACCTGGAAATGGCGGCGCGCCGCAAGGCAGCCAGCGCCCTGTCGCGCCTGCGCCATGGCGTGCCCGAGATGGCGCAGCGCCTGGCCGCGTGGCCCGACCTGCGCGATGCCGCCACCGTGCCCGCCAGCACACTGGCCGCCGGCGACCATATCGTCGTCAAAGGCGGCGAGGCGGTGGCGGCCGATTGCGTCGTGGTGGAAGGCAGCACGGCCGTGGACCTGTCGCTGCTGACCGGCGAGAGCGCCCCGCAGCGCAAGGTTGTCGGCGATGCCATTCCCGGCGGCGCTGTCAATGCAGGCAGCCCGGTCGTGCTGCGCGTCGAGAAGCCGGCCCGCGAAAGCACGCTGGCCGGTTTGCTCAAGCTGATCGAACGCGCCGGCAGCGCCAAACCGCAGATCGCACAGTGGGCGGACCGGACTGGATCCTGGTTCGTCGCTGCGCTGCTGCTGTTTGCGGCGGCCAGCTTTGGGTTCTGGACCTGGCATGACGCCGCGCGCGCGTGGCCGGTGGCGATTGCGGTGCTGGTGGTGTCCTGCCCTTGCGCCTTGTCGCTGGCAACTCCGTCGGCGCTGGCGGCGGCGACCGACCGCCTGCTTGGCAAAGGCGCGCTGGTCGTGCAGCCGCATGTGCTTGAGACCCTGCATCGCGCCACCCATATCGTATTCGACAAGACCGGCACCCTGACTGAAGGCCGGCCGGCCGTGCAAAGCGTCGATGCGATCGACGGCGCGCGGATCATCGGCATCCTGCGCGTGGCGGCAGGACTTGAAGCCGGCAGCGCGCACCCGATTGCGCGGGCCATCGCCGCCGCCGCCGACGCCCATGGCGCCGGAGCGGCAGGCGCCACCGGCTTGCAGGAACTGGCCGGGCAGGGCATGGAAGGCATGGTGAACGGCGTCCGCTACCGCCTCGGCACCGCGGCTTATGTCGCCGGTATCGCTGGCAGCCCGCTAGCGCCATCGGTCCAGGCTGCGGCCGGCGCCGCACCGATGACGACGGTCTGGCTGGGCATGCACGGCCGCTGGCTTGGGCGCTTCCTGATCTCGGATGCGCTGCGGCCCGATGCGCTGCGCACGGTGGAATTCTTCCAGCGCCTCGGCAAGGAAGTGGTGCTGCTGAGCGGCGACCAGCAGGCGCTGGCTGACAGCGTGGCAGGACAGCTCGGCATCCGGGAAGCAATCGGCGACTGCCTGCCCGACGAAAAACTGGCCTATGTGCAGGCGCTGCAAGCGCACGGCGGCGTAGTGGCGATGGTCGGCGACGGCATCAACGACGCCGCGGTGTTGAGCGCCGCCGATGTTTCCTTTGCTATGGGCAGCGGTGCAATCCTGGCGCAAGTGCACGCCGACTGCGTGCTGCTCGACGCCCGCCTGCCGCTGCTGGCCGATACCGCCCGCAGCGCAGGCAAAACCATGCGCGTGATCCGCCAGAACCTGGCCTGGGCCACGCTGTACAACATTGTTGCCATTCCGGCAGCAGCCTTCGGCGTATTGAACCCGTGGCTGTCCGGCGTTGGCATGGCGGCCAGTTCCGCCATCGTCGTCCTGAATGCGCTTCGGCTGCGCAGGAGTTAATAAAATGGAATCGCTATACCTTCTTATCCCCCTCAGCGTCGGCCTGGTTTTCGGCGCGCTGTGGCTGTTTTTCAAGGCCTCGGACGACGGCCAATTCGACGATCTTGTAGGTCCGGCAATCCGAGTTTTGCAGGACAACGACCGGATTTGATCCACGTCATGTTTTTTTGAAGTGCTCCTCGGTAACCTTTGACATATCTCATCAAAGTGTCTGCCTGGAGAATTCAAAGTGGATCAATCACTGGACTACAACTACAAGGTCGTGAAGCAATTCGCGATCGCCACCATACTGTGGGGCGTTGTGGGCATGCTGGTCGGCGTCATCATCGCCGCCCAACTTGCCTGGCCCGCCCTCAACCTGGACATTCCCTGGCTGACCTACGGCCGCCTGCGTCCCCTGCACACCAACGCAGTGATTTTCGCCTTCGGCATCAGCGGCCTGTTCGCCACTTCGTATTACGTGGTCCAGCGCACCTGCCAGGTGCGCCTGTTCTCCGACAAGCTGGCTGCCTTCACCTTCTGGGGCTGGCAAGCCGTGATCCTGGCCGCCGTGGTCACCCTGCCAATGGGCTACACCCGCGGCAAGGAATACGCGGAACTGGAATGGCCGATCTCGATCCTGATCGCCCTGGTGTGGATCGCCTACGCCACCGTGTTCTTCGGCACCCTCATCAAGCGCAAGGTCAAGCACATCTACGTCGCCAACTGGTTCTTCGGCGGCTACATCCTGGCGGTGACCATCCTGCACGTTGTGAACGGCATGAGCATGCCGGCTTCCCTGTTCAAGTCCTACTCCATGTACACCGGGGTACAGGACGCGATGATCCAGTGGTGGTACGGCCACAATGCGGTGGGCTTCATCCTGACCGCCGGCTACCTGGGCATGGTCTATTACTTCATCCCGAAACAGGCCGAGCGTCCTGTGTACTCCTACAAGCTGTCGATCGTGCACTTCTGGGCGCTGATCTTCACCTATATGTGGGCCGGTCCGCACCACCTGCACTACACCGCGCTGCCTGACTGGGCGCAATCGCTGGGCATGGTGTTCTCCCTGATCCTGCTGGCGCCAAGCTGGGGCGGCATGATCAACGGCATGATGACCCTCTCGGGTGCATGGCACAAGCTGCGCACCGACCCGATCCTGAAGCTGATGATCGTGTCCCTGTCCTTCTACGGCATGGCCACCTTCGAAGGCCCGATGATGTCGATCAAGACCGTCAACGCGCTGTCGCACTACACCGACTGGGGCATCGCCCACGTACACGGCGGCGCGCTGGGCTGGGTGGGCTTCATCACCATGGGTTCGATCTACTACCTGATTCCGCGCATGGCCGGCCAGACGAAGATGTACAGCACCAAGCTGATCGACCTGCACTTCTGGGTCGCGACCATCGGCATCGTCCTGTATATCGCCGCGATGTGGATCGCCGGTGTGATGCAAGGCCTGATGTGGCGCGCAGTGAATGCCGACGGCACCCTGACCTACACCTTCGTGGAAAGCGTGAAAGCGAGCTACCCGTATTACGTGGTGCGCTTCCTCGGCGGCCTGCTGTACCTAACCGGCATGTGCGTCATGGCCTACAACACCTGGATGACCCTGAAGGGCCGCGAAACCACCCGTGCACGCATCCCTGAACTGGGCCTCGCGGCGTAACGGAGCATATCGGAGCAAATGATGAAATTTTCCCATGAATGGATTGAGAAGAACCCCTGGCTGCTGATCGCGCTGGTCACTTTGGTGGTGTCGGTAGGCGGCGCGGTGGAGATCATTCCGTTGTTCTTCCAGAAGTCGACCACGGAGCCGGTCGCGGGACTGAAGCCTTACTCCGCATTGCGCCTGACGGGTCGCGATATTTATGTGCGTGAAGGCTGCTATACCTGCCACTCGCAGATGATCCGGCCGTTCCGCGCCGAGACCGAGCGTTACGGCCACTACTCGGTGGCGGGCGAGTTTGTGTATGACCGCCCGTTCCAGTGGGGTTCCAAGCGCACCGGTCCCGACCTGGCGCGCGTTGGCGGCCGCTACAGCGACGAATGGCACCGCACCCACCTGAACAACCCGCGCGACGTGGTGCCGGAATCGAATATGCCCAACTATCCGTGGCTGGCCCAGAACAAGCTGAAGCCGGAAGACGTGGTGCCGAAGATGCGCGCGCTGAAGCGCATGGGCGACCCGTACACGGAAGAAGAAATCGCCGCCGCACCGGCCGAACTGGCCAACAAGACGGAACAGGATGCACTGGTGGCCTACCTGCAAGGCCTGGGCACCCTGATCAAGACGAGGAACTGAAATGGAAAACTTTTTTGGCAATGCGAGCAATGTGATGACGGTGATATCGTTCCTCACCTTCCTCGGCATCGTGTGGTGGGCCCAGCGCGGCAACTGGGAAGAAGCAGCCCAACTGCCTTTCGCAGACGAGGAGAAGGATCATGGCTGATTTCACCAGCGAATTCTGGAACCTGTACGTCGTCGTCCTGACCGTCATCGGCATCGTCGGCTGCGGCGTGCTGCTGTGGTCCCAGTCATCCGTCAAAGGTTCGGCCCTGAAGTCGGTGGACGGCAAAGTCGGCACCACCGGCCATATCTGGGACGAAGACCTGACCGAACTCAATACCCCGATGCCGCGCTGGTGGATGTGGCTGTTCTACCTGACCATCGCCTTCGCTATCGGCTACCTGTGGCTGTATCCAGGCCTGGGCAACTATAAAGGCTCGCTGGGCTGGACTTCCGCCAAAGAGCACAAGGAAGAACTGGCCAAGGCCGAGAAGGACTACGGTCCGCTGTTCGACAAATACAAGGGCCAGGACCTGAAAGCCGTTGCGGCAGACCCGCAGGCGCACGCCATCGGCGAACGCCTGTTCCTGACCTACTGCGCCCAGTGCCATGGTTCCGATGCACGCGGCAACAAAGGCTTCCCGAACCTGGCCGACAAGGACTGGCTGCATGGCGGCGATCCCGACACCATCAAGCTGACCATCATGAAGGGCCGCCACGGCGTGATGCCGCCGATGGGCGCCGCTGTGGGCTCGGAAAAGGATATCGAGAACGTTGCGCAGTACGTCCTGAACCTGTCGGACAGCACCAGCGACCCGATCAAATCGGTCATGGGCAAGTCGAAGTTCAGCGCCTGCATGGCCTGTCACGGCGCCGGCGGCAAAGGCAACCCGATGCTGGGCGCGCCTAACCTGAGCGACAAGACCTGGCTGTACGGCGGCAGCGCCGAAACCATCATGGAAACCATCCGCAAGGGCCGCAACAACACCATGCCTGCTTTCGAGGACTTCCTCGGCGAAAGCAAAGTGCACGTGCTGGCCGCCTACGTATGGGGCCTGTCCAACCCACCTGTCCAAGCCATGAAGTAGACGCATCATGAACGCCCCCGCACCACAAGTCATCAAGATGTACGCCAAGCGCGAGGATATTTTCCCGCGCGAGGTGAAAGGCCGTTACACGAACCTGCGCTGGATCTGCCTGATCCTGACGCAGCTGGTCTTCTACGGAGCGCCCTGGCTGCAGTGGAATGGCCGCCAGGCCATCCTGTTCGACCTGATGACGCGCAAGTTTTACATCTTCGGCCTGGTCCTGTGGCCGCAGGACTTCATCTACCTGGCGGCCATGCTGATCGCCTGTGCCTGGGGGCTGTTCCTGGTGACGGCGGTCGCTGGCCGCGTGTGGTGCGGCTTCTCTTGCCCGCAAACGGTCTACACGGAGATGTTCCTGTGGATCGAGCGCAAATTCGAAGGTGCGCGCAGCGCGCAGATGCGCCTGGCAAAAGAGCCGATGTCGTTCAACAAGGCCTGGCGCAAGGGCGGCAAGCATATCGCGTGGGCGCTGCTGGCCCTGTGGACCGGCTTCACCTTCGTCGGCTACTTCTCGCCGATCGGCACCCTGGCGTTCGAGGCGCTGACGTTCAACTTCGGTCCGTGGGAATGGTTCTGGGTCGGCTTCTACAGCCTTGCCACTTACGGCAATGCCGGCTGGCTGCGCGAGCAGGTGTGCAAGTACATGTGCCCCTACGCTCGTTTCCAGAGCGCGATGTTCGACCGCGATACCCTGATCATCACCTACGATGAAAAGCGCGGCGAACCACGCGGCCCCAAATCGGACGGCTCCTGCATCGACTGCTCGCTGTGCGTGCAGGTTTGCCCGACCGGCATCGACATCCGCAAAGGCCTGCAGTACGAATGCATAGGCTGCGCCGCCTGCATCGACGCCTGCGACATCGTGATGGACAAGATCGAGCAGCCGCGCGGCCTGATCCGCTACAGCACCGACCGCGCGATGGCGCAAGGCCTGAGCGCGAAAGAAATCCGCAAGCGCGTGACGCGCCCGCGCGTGCTGCTGTATACCGGCGGCCTGCTGCTGTTCATCGTCGCCGTGTTCACCACGCTGGCCCTGCGCACGCCGCTGAAGATGGATGTGATCCGCGACCGCGGCTCGATGGGCCGCGAAGTGGAGAACGGCATGATCGAGAACGTGTACCGCCTGCAGATCATGAACACCACCGAGCAAGGCCATACCTACCGCATCCGCGCCAGCGGCATCGATACGCTGCAGGTTGCCGTGCCGGACACCGTCGAGGTGGGTCCGACCGAAACACGCGCTGTACCGATCCGCCTGCGCGCCGATCACGGCAAGGGCGAGACCGGTTCCAACAAGATTGCGATTGAACTGACGGCGCTGGACGATCCATCGCTGGCGGTCAAGGAAAAAGCGGTATTCATCGTGCCGCGCTAAGGAGATTGAATTGAATGCTACCGTCGCCCACCCCGACGCCGCCCCTTGGTACACCCATCGCTGGCCGTGGCTGTTGATGCTCGGCCCCGCTGTCGTGGCAGTGGCGGGCATCGCCACCAGCTACGTCGCTTTCACCAGCCAGGATGCGCTGGTGGTGGGCGATTACTACAAGCAAGGCAAGGCGATCAACCAGGACTTGCGCCGCGACCGCGCGGCCGCAGCCCTCGGCCTGTCGATCGCGCTGCGCTACGACGTCGCCGAAGGCCTGCTGCACGGCCACGTCGGCAGCGCCGGCCCCCTTGCGGACGAGACGCTGTCCGTGCGCCTGCAGCACGCCACCCAGCCGAACCGCGATATGGTGCTGATGGCGCGGCCCGACGCCGAAGGCAACTTCAGCGTCGCCCTGCCAATGCTGGAACGCTCGCGCTGGCAGGTGCTGGTTGAAGGCAAGCAGCGCGACTGGCGCCTGGAAGGTGCATGGCAATGGCCGAACGAACGCGAAATAGCGATCCGCGCGGACGCCGGCACGGCGCGCTAACCGACCAGGTACTCGCGTGCCAGCGTGCGCGCCCGATGCAGGCGGCTCTTGGTGGCCGCCGTCGTCAAGCCCAATTCCTGTGCAATTTCCGCAATGCTCAACTCCTCGAAGTCGCGCAACAGCACAATCTGCAGGTAGTCGCGCGGCAGCGATTCCAGCGCCTGCACCAATTCCATGCGCAGGCCCGCATCATCCCGCGATGCCAGCCACTGTTCCGCGCGCTCCTCGTCATAGGGATCGTAATTGAAGGCGCGCCGGCCCAGCCGGCGGCACTCGCGCTGCACCACCTTGAACAGCCAGCCGGAAAATGCCGCCAGTACTTTCAACGACGACAGCCGGCGCGACATCACCAGCAGCGCTTCCTGCACTGCATCATCCACATCGCTGACCAGGCAATTGCGCCTGGCATAGCGGCGGATATCCGGCTGGCAGACCGCCAGCAGTTTGGCCAGCGCCTGTGGATCGCCGCCATGGGCGGCCAGCAGCACCGGCTGGTGCTGTTCAAGAAGTGCCATTTACCGCTTCGCCTTATCCAGTTTGCGGCCCACCATGGCGCAGGCCGGGCAGAAGCCAAAGAGCCCTGACAGCACGATGCCCGCCGCCGACAGCGCCACTGCCGTGCCCCACAAGCCGCCCAGGGCCGGCACGCTCCACGCCACCACCGCCAGTCCGGCAATCACACGCAAAGCGCGTTCCCAAGTTGGTACATTTTTAACATAGAACATTTTGCACTCCTTTTCGCCATTGGAGGGAAATTCCTCACCTGCCAAGAGGAGCCGATCCGGGATTTGGATTCGCGGTTACAAAAATAAATTACACTAGCCAGCAGCCCCCTCGACAAAGGACGTCAATGAAGCCTCTCGGGATCAATGTGAAGGTCGCTCTTGCCACCAGCATCACGTCCATCGTGATGATCGCCGTGGTGACCGTCTTGCAGGCGCAACGCCTGCGCGAGGACTTCACAAAGGTGCTGTTTGCGCAGCAGGACGCCCTGATCACCCGCACGGCCGAGGACCTGGACGACAAGCTGACCACCCTGCTGGACGTGATCGCCCAGTCGGCACGCAAGCAGCCGCGCAGCCTGATGAACGACCCCGCCGCCTTGCGCAGCTGGTACGAGGAGCGCGCCATGCTGTCGATGTTCGACGACATCATCGTGATCGATGGCGCAGGTAATGTGGTGGCCGACGTGCCGCACATCACGGGCCGGGAAAAGATTTCCGTAGCCGATCGCGAGTACTTCAAAAAAGTGCTCGAGACCCGCAAGCCGCTGATTGCGGACCCGGTCAAGAGCCGCGTCAGCGGCCAGCCCATTGTGCAGATGCTGGCGCCCATCCTGGACGACCGCGGCAAGGTGGTCGGCGTGCTGGCCGGCGTGCTGCGGCTGTATAAGGACAATATGCTGGGCCACCTGCGCACCGCCAAAGTGGGCAAGACCGGCTACTACTTCGCGGTGACGCTGGGCGAGCCGTCGATCTATGTGGTGCATCCCGACGCCAAACGCATCCTGCAGCCGCGCGCCGCGAATTCCAATCCTGCGACCACGCGCGCCATGAGGGAGGGCGTCGAAGGCACGGTCCTCAGTACCAGCGCCGCCGGCGTGCCGGGCGTGAGCAGCTACCGGCGGTTGAAGTCCGCCGATTGGCTGCTGGCCTCCATCTTGCCGGTGCATGAAGCGTTCGAGCCTTTCGAAGGCGTGCAGCTTCACCTGCTGGCCTGGGGCCTGGCGGCGTCGGTGATTTCCGCCCTGCTGATCGGCTGGATTACGCTCTACCTGCTGGCGCCCGTGGCCAGGCTGCGGAATGCGATCCAGGATTTGCGCGCGGCGCCCGGCGATTTCAGGCCAATCCCGGTCACCCGCAAGGATGAAATCGGGGAGCTGACGGACGCCTTCAATAGCCTGATGCAGGAACGCCAGGCGGCCGAAACCCATTCGCAAACCCTGATGGCGGAGGCCGCCCTGCGCGCGGCGGAACTGGAGCAGGAGCGCGACCGCGCCGAAGCGGCCAACCGCGCCAAGAGCGACTTTGTGGCCAATATGAGCCATGAGATCCGTACGCCGATGAATGCGGTGCTGGGCATGGTGTATTTGCTGGGCAATACCTCGCTCAGTGCGCAGCAGCGCAAGTACCTGACCATGATCCGCACCTCCGGCCAGTCCCTGCTGGGTATCCTGAACGACGTGCTGGACTTTTCCAAGATCGAAGCGCGCCGCATGGAGCTGGCGCCGATCGACTTCGACCTGGACGAGGCGATGGCCACCCTGGCCACCACCATGACCATGAATGCCGGCGACAAGGAGCTGGAACTGGCGATCGTGGTGGCGCCCGACGTGCCAACCCTGCTGCATGGCGATGCGCTGCGGCTGCAGCAGATCCTGACCAACCTGGCCAGCAATGCGATCAAATTCACGGAGCAGGGCGAAGTGGTGGTCTCGGTGAAGGCTGCGGTGCGGGTGGCCGACCGCGTGCTGCTGTGGTTTGAAGTGCGCGATACCGGCATCGGCATGACGGAGCAGCAGACCACGCAATTGTTCAATGCCTTCTCGCAGGGCGACGAAAGCATCACGCGCCGCTTTGGCGGCACCGGCCTGGGCCTCGCCATTACGCGCAAACTGGTGGAACTGATGGGCGGGCAGATGCAGCTGCAGACCGTTCCGGGCGATGGCAGCACCTTCTCTTTCGAGCTGTGGTTCGGCGTACTGCCGGAACGCACCGAGGCACGGCGCCTGCCTTCCATCGGCCCGCTGAACGTACTGGTGGCGGACGACAACAGCACCAGCCGCAGCATGATCGCCCAACTGCTGCGCGCCTGGGGCTGGGACGCCGATGAAGTGGATTCGGGCGAAGCGGCGCTGCAGTGCTTCGGCGAACAGCTCGACGGGCCGCACCCCTACGACGTGGTGCTGACCGACTGGCATATGCCGGGCTCGGACGGCTATGCCTCGGCGCGTGAAATCCGGCGCGCTGCGGAAGGCCGTCGCCAGCCCATCGTGGTCACCATCAATGCCTTCGCACGCGCCCAGATCGACGACATCGCCGGCACGCCGGAAGCGGACGTGGTGCTGGTCAAGCCAATCACCGCATCCAGCCTGTTCGATGCCATGCACCAGGCGCTGGCGGCCACCAGCGGCGGCGAAGATGCTTCGGCATCCGCTTGCGCGCTGGGCAACCGCTTGCGCGGCGTGCATTTCCTGCTGGTGGAGGACAACCTGCTGAACCAGGCGGTGGCGCGCGGCATCCTGGAACTGGCCGGGGCCACGCTCGACGTGGTGGGCGACGGCCAGCAGGCTGTGGATATCCTGCGGACCAGCGCCAGCCGCTACGACATCGTGCTGATGGATATGCAGATGCCGGTGCTGGATGGATTCAGCGCCACGCGCATGATCCGCGATGAATTGAAGCTGGACATGCCCGTGATCGCGATGACCGCAGGCGTGCTGGCATCCGAGCGCCATCGCTGCACCGAAGCGGGCATCACCGACTTTATCGCCAAGCCGGTGGTGATCGAAGAGATGATGGCGGTGATCGAGCGCAACCTGCGCCGCTCGTCAACGCGGGTCCAGGCCGCAAACGATGCTTCCACGGCGGAGGTCGGGCAGGGTTCGTCAGAACAGGTGTTCAGCATGGACAGCCTGATGCGCGTGATGGGCAAGGACCAGAAGGGCCGCGCTGTCATGTTCAGGATGGTGCGGGGCGCGCTGGAAGGCGGCCTGCAGCCGATGGACGACGCCGATGCCGCCGTGCGCGACGGGCGGCCGGGCGAAGCAGCGCGCATCCTGCATGGCTTGCGTGGCGCGGTCGGCGTACTGGGGGCAAAGCGGCTGGTGAAGGCAACGCTGGATGCGGAGTCGGCGATCAGGGTCGGCAATCCCGACAACTTGCCCGGCATGCTGGCTGCCGTGCGCTACGAACTGGAGCAAGTACTGGCGCACGGGCGCCGCTGGCTGGAGCAGGAAGACCGCTAGCATTCCTGCCGGTTCAGGTAGGCGCCGGCGGCCAGGCCCACCCCGAAAGCTGCATACACCATCAATAGCGAAGGCCTGGACAATCGTTCCTCAAAACCGGGGCGAAAGCGGTGCGGCGTAAGCTGGTAATCCGTAAAGCAGGCGACGGCGGTGGCGGCCGCCGCCACTGTGGCCGTGGTCGCAGCTTCCTTCTTGTCGAGCGTCTTGCGGCAGGACTTTTCGAACAACGCAGCCCAGAACATCGATGCGCCATGGTGGATCAGGTAGCCGACCAGCGTGTGCTTCAGTGAAGGATGGTCAGCACGTGTGGCCTTGTCGCCCCAGAGCCAGTGGCTGACTGCATTCACGCCCGCAAACATGCTGCCCGTTTCGCGCTTGCCGCAAGCGGCCAGCACCAGCGTCGAGGTGAGGCTGGCTAGCGCGCCGGGCAATACGCTTTGTTTGAGCGCTCTGCTCCAAGTGTCCATGGCGATTCTCCCTTTTCGTGTAATGTCCGGAGACGGGAGGAGGGGCCGATGCGGGTGCTGCTGACCGGCGCTACAGGGTTTATCGGGTCGCATGTTGCGGCGGCGTTGCTGGCGCGCGGTCATGAGGTTATTGCTGCCGGGCGGCATCCCAGCCGCGATCCTCGCATGGGCTTTGTTCCTGCCGACTTTGCCCACGATACTGAAAAAGCTGCCTGGGTGGCGCGCCTCAAGGGCGTGGATATTGTAGTGAATGCCGCGGGGATATTTCGCTCTCATGGCGATACGTCGTTTGCGGCTGTGCATGATGCGGCGCCGCGTGCCTTGTTTGCCGCTTGCGCAGGCGCGGGCGTGCATTATGTGGTGCAGGTGTCGGCGCTGGGTGCCGATGCCGGCGCGCGAACCGCTTTTCATGCGAGCAAGAAGGCGGCGGATGATGCATTGGCGGCCTCGCCGCTCGCGGGTTGCATTGTCCAGCCGTCGCTGGTCTATGGGGCGAACGGCGCCAGTGCGCGCATGTTTCGCATGCTGGCGGCTATGCCTGTCGGGGTGCAGTTAGGCAGCGCACAGCAAATGGTGCAGCCGGTGCACATCGATGACGTCACGGCAGCAATTGTCACACTCGTCGAGCAGGGCGCGATGGCCCACCGTGGCGCGCGCGGCGGCATGGGTAATGAAGTGCGGCGGCTTGCATTGGTGGGACCGGACGCGATGCCGTTTGTAGCCTATCTGCGCGCGCTGCGGATAGCGATGGGACTGGGAGCGTGGCGGCTACCGGTGCTGCGGCTGCCGGACTGGCTGGCGCGCGGGTTGGCGCAGGTGGGCGAAGTGCTGCCGGGGAGTCCGCTGGACCGCGATGCGCTGGATATGCTGGCACGCGGCAACACCGCAGACGCCGCACCGCTGGCCGCTCTGCTTGGCCGCCAACCGCGTGCGGTGCGCGACTTTATCGTGCAGCCCGAGGCGACGCGCCACCAGGCGCAACTCGACTGGCTTCTGCCTTTGCTGCGCCTGAGTATCGCCGCAGTATGGATCTGGACCGCCATCGTATCTGCGGGCCTGTACCCCGTCGCCGACAGCCACACGCTATTGATCCGCACCGGCGTGCCACCCATGCTTGCGCCGCTGATGCTATACGGCGCATCTGCACTCGACCTGGCCTTCGGCGCAGCAACGCTGGCATGGCCACGCCGCAACCGTCGCTGGTTGTGGCTGGCGCAAATCGCCCTGATCGCCTTCTACAGCATCGTCATCGCCTGGCGCCTGCCCGAATTCCTGCTCCACCCCTACGGTCCAATCAGCAAGAACCTCCCCATGCTGGCCGCGCTGTGGATGCTCTACGAACTGGAGAAACCCTCATGGAATACCTGATCGTAAAATGGCTGCACATCCTCTCCTCGACACTGCTGTTCGGCACCGGCATCGGCTCCGCGTGGTACCTGCTGTTCGCGGTCATCAGCGGGAACGTGCAGGCAATCGCAGTCGTCACGCGCATCCTCGTCATTGCCGACTGGCTGTTCACCGGCGTCACAATGATCGCCCAGCCTGCGACCGGCTTCTACCTGATCCACCTCGCTGGCTTTCCCATGCAGACGCCTTGGATCAAATGGTCCATCGTGCTGTTTGTGATTGCCTTGCTTTGCTGGCTGCCCGTAGTCTGGCTGCAGATGAAGATGCGCGACGTTGCCGCTGAGGCGATGCGGCAGGCGTCGGCGCTGCCAGTCCGGTTCTGGAGCTACTTCCGCGCCTGGATCGCGCTCGGGATTCCGGCTTTCTTCGCCTTCATCGCAGTGTTCTATTTGATGGTGGTAAAACCGGCCTGGGGATGAATCACCTCACCACGTTCCAGCATGGCGACGAATTCGCCGATCCGCTTCGCGCGCGTCTCCGCCCGCTTGGCCTGGTGCGTGCGAAACAGGATCGCGTAGCGGTTTTGCGAACTGAGGGCGGCGAATTTCGCAGCGGCCTTGGCGCTGGCATCCAGCGCTGCCTGCAAGTCGGCCGGCACCTGGGCCGCGCTCCACGAGTCGTATGCGGCCTCCCAGCGGCCATCCTGCTTCGCGCGTTCAACCTCCGCCAGCCCGGCAGGCTGCATCAGTCCCTTCCCGGCCAGCGCGGACACTTTGTCCCGGTTGATCTTGGACCAGATGCTGCGCTTGGCGCGCGGCGTGAACTTTTGCAGCCAGTAATGCTCGTCGATGCTCTTCTTCTGCCCATCGATCCAGCCGAAACACAGCGCCGCATCCAGCGCCTCCGGATACTGCACCGAGGACTCCGGCGCGCCCTTCTTGGCAATCTTCATCCACACCCCGGGCGAGGCGGCATGCTGCTTCTGCAGCCAGGTCCACCATGCCTTGCCGGTGGCGAACAAGCGCTGTTCCAGTTCCGGTTTGACGCTCATAGCTTGACCTTTCGTGCGACTTCGACAAATGCCTTGGCGGCTGGCGACGCCTGCGCCAGGTTACGCAAGGCCAGCCCGACACGGCGCCGCACTGGCGGTGAAAACGGCCGGACTGCGATATTCGGGTGGCTGGAGGCGAGATTGACCGGCAGCGCCAGCTCCGCCATGCCGGAGACGCCATCGCCGCGCCCCACCATGCCCAGCACGGTCAGCACCTGCGACATGCGGTAGCGCACCTGCGGGCACAGGCCCTGCGCGGCAAACAGCGGCTCGATCAAGGTCGAGCAGCCCGCATCGGGCATGATAAAGGGCTCGTGCGCCAGGTCGTGCGCACTGACGGACTTCTTGGCGGCCAGTTGATGGCCGGCCGGCAGCAACGCCACCATCTGGTCTTCCACCAGGTCCACCGTGTCGAAGCGGTCGTCGGGCTGCTGGATAAAGCCGATATCGACGCGGCGGTCGAGGATCCATTGCAGGGTGTCGTCGTCGGTGCCCTCGTCGATGCGCACCTCGATGCCCGGGTAGCGCTTCTGGAAAACGTCGAGGATGGCGGGGATCAGCTTGAGCGAGGAGGTGGGGCCGAAGGAGCCGATGCGCAGCAAGCCCTTGTTCAAGCCGCTGGCCGCCGCCACTTCCTGCCGCATCGATTCCGCCAGTCCGAGGATTTCGCGGGCGCGCACCAGCAGGCGCTTGCCCAGCTCCGTCACGTCGGCCGTGGCGCCCTGGCGCTCGATCAATTGCACGCCCAACTCCTGCTCCAGCGACTTGATGGCATGTGAAACGGCGGACTGGCTTACCCCCAGGCGCATGGCTGCGGCGGTAAAGCCGCGCAATTCAGCCACCAGGGCAAAGATCTCCAACTGTGTGAACGTCATGAGCTTTTCCTCATTTTTCTATGAGCAAGGATTAGCATTAATGTATAACCTCCTTCACTGACACGCAAGGCCCACTGCCATGATCTACCTGAAACTGATCGCCTGCACCCTGATCTGGGGCGGCACCTTCATCGCCGGCCATATTGTCTCGAATGCACTGCCGCCACTGGTGGCAGCCTCCATCCGTTTCTCGATTGCGGCGGCGCTGCTGCTGGTGCTGGCCTGGAAGCGCGAAGGCGGCCTGCCGAAACTGTCGCTGCAACAATTGGGCGCCACGGCGGCGCTGGGTTTGACCGGCATTTTCCTGTACAACTTCTTCTTCTTTTCCGCGCTGGGCAAGATGGAAGCCAGCCGCTCGGCACTGTTCATCGCGATGAACCCGATCGTGACGGCGCTGGCCGCGGCTGCTGTGCTGCGCGAACGCCTGAACTGGCAAAAATGGGCGGGGATCGGGATTGCCTTCGTCGGCGTCACCGTGCTGATTACCCGCGGCGAGCCAATGGCCGCCCTGCATGACATCAGCCAGTCGATCGGCGCCGGTGAATTGATGATGCTGGGCGCCGCCTCGTGCTGGGCCGCCTACACCCTGGTCGGCCGCGCCGCACTGAAAGGCCTGTCGCCGATTGCCGCCACCACTTACGCCTCGCTGTGGGGCCTGGGCTTCCTGCTGATCACCGCCTCGCGCGAACTGCCGGACGTGGCCTGGGCTTCGCTGGGCTGGCAAGTATGGGTATCCGTTACCTACCTGGGCGCCTTCGGCACCGTGGTGGCCTTCGTGTGGTGGTATGAGGGCGTGAAAGCGCTTGGCCCGGCACGCACGGCGGTGTTCAACAACCTGGTGCCGGTATTCGGCGTGTCGCTCGCCGCACTGATGCTGGGCGAGCAGGTGATGGCTTCGATGATCGCCGGCGGCCTGCTGGTGGCCACCGGCGTGACGATCACGAACCGGTAATCAGGCGTAGCGCAGCACGTCGTCCAGCGGACGGCGTGGCTTTTGCGGCCAGTTGCCCTGGGCGGCGTGGCCGACTGCGACCAGCATTACCGGTACTTCGTCCGCGCCCAACCCGAAGGCGGCATGCACGGCTTGCGCATCGAAGCCGGTCATGGCGCAGCTTGCAAGGCCCATGCCCTCGGCAGCCAGGATCATGGTCATCCCGGCCAGGGAAGCGGAGCGCAAGGCTTCGTCGCGCTGGGCGCGCTCGTCGCCATTCATCGAACCCTGCGCCATGCGGGTCCAGCTATCCACGACGGGCTGGATAAGTATGCCCTTATCCACAGCAGGTTTCAGCGCCGCAGCTACCTGGTCGTGCGCTTTCAGGGTGCCGCTGATAATGAAGGTCACCGGCGCATCCACAACTTTCTGCTGGCCGAAGGACAAGTCGCGCAATTTCTCACGCGCCTCTTGCGAGCGCACTGCGACGAACTGCCAGTTCTGGACGTTGTAGGCGGAAGGCGCCAGCGTTGCCAAGCGCGCCAGTTCCGCTACCTGTTCATCGCCGACCGGCTGCGACGGGTCGAAATAGTTGGCCGAAACGCGGGATTCGATCAGGTCCTTGATTGCCTTGTTCATTATTTTGCCTCCTGCAGTTTGAGTTGAAGTGCCAGTACGCTGCCCAGCACCACGGCCAGACCAAGCATTGCGGTGCCGCCCAGCTTTTGGCCAAGCAGGGCCCAGCCCAGGATCACGGCGGTGGCGGGGCTCAGCAAGCCGAGCGAGGACACGGCGACCGGCGACAGGCGGCTCAGGCCGCGGAACCACAGCAGGTAGGCCACCAGGGCACCCACGAAAGTCAGGTAGGTGTAGCCAAGGATTTCACTGGTGGCCAGCGAGGCAGGCAGCGGCGGGTCGGCCAGCAGCGCCAGCGGCGCCAACATCAGGCCACCGAGCAGCAATTGCCAGCCGGCCAGTTCGACCACCGGCAGGCCGGTTTTCCAGCGGCGCGCCAGCCAGGTGCCGACGGCCATGCTCAAGGCACCGGCCAGGGCTGCCCCGACGCCCAGCGCATCCCAGCGGGCCGTGGGTGACAGCAGCAGCGCGGCCATGCCGGCCACGCCGACCGCCGCAGCGCCGAGTGCCGCCCATTGCGGACGACGTCCTTCCCAGCCCCAGGCCAGGCCCATGATCACGATCGGCTGGATGGCGCCCAGCACGGCTGCCAGGCCGCCCGGCAGGCGGTAAGCGGCGACAAACAGCAGGGCCTGGAACGCGCCAATATTCAGCGCGGCCAACACCGCGACACGCCACCAGAGATGGCGAGCCAGCATGCGGCCGGCGAACAGCACCAGGAGCAGGCCGGCCGGCAGGGCGCGCACGGCAGCGGCGGTGAAGGGGCGCCCGGCGGGCAGGATTTCAGTGGCGACGATATAGGTCGATCCCCAGATGACGGGGGCCAGCGCGGTGATCGCGGTATCGGCCAGGGGGAATTTTTTCATGGCGGTAAAATTATCTTGAAGTCGAGATAAATCGAAGTATAGCAAATTATCTTGATATCGAGATAAATTGTTATAATCGTCCCGATAGCTAACCTGGAGACGGCTGTGGATAAAGTGGACTTAATCCTGGAGCAATGGGCACGCGAGATGCCCGCCCTGGACGTAGGACCGATGGGCGTGATCGGCCGCCTGAACCGCTGCGCGGCACTGATGCGGCGCCGGCTCGACGCGACTTTCGAGCAATTTGGACTCAGTAACTGGGAATTCGATGTGCTGGCGACCCTGCGCCGCGCGGGCACCCCTCACCAGCTGGCGCCGACTACCCTGTTTTCCCAGCTGATGGTGACTTCCGGGACGATGACCCACCGCCTGCAAAGGCTGGAGGCCCAGGGCTGGGTGACGCGCGCCCCGAATCCGGCCGATGCGCGCAGCATGCTGGTCCAGCTCAGCCCCGCTGGGCTGGCGCTGATCGAACGCGCCGTGGTGGCGCACGTGGAAAATGAAAAGAACATCATCGCCCCGCTAGGGGCGGAAGGCGCAGCCGAACTGGATGCCCAGCTGCGCAAGCTGCTGGCGATGCTGGAGGCTAGGCAGGAACCTTGAAGGCGCCTACCTGGGCGCCGATGCGCGCGCCCATGGCCTCGCCCAGCGCCTGCAGGCCGCTCAGCGGGCGCACCATCACTTCAAAGTCGACGATCTTGCCCGCCTCATTGAAGCGGATGAAGTCGATGCCCTTGAGCTGCTTGTCGCCCACATTGGCGCTGAATTCCAGCACCACGCTCAGGCCATCGTCGGCCGCCAACTGGCGGTGATAGGCGAAGTTCTCGAACACCTGGTAAGCGGTGTTCAGTACCAGCACCACCGCCTGCCGGCTGGCGTAAGGCTTGTTCGCAATCGGCGAGCGGAACACCGCATCCGCATCGACGATGGAGGGCAGGGTCGACAAATTACCGCCGGCGATCATGTCGTGCCAGCGTTCGAGCGATTCCGCAACGGCCGGTTGCAGCTGCATGGGCTTACTCCTTAAATGGCGGCAGCCAGTCGGGTGCCTTGGTTGATAGCGCGTTTCGCATCCAGTTCGGCAGCCACGTCGGCGCCGCCGATCAGGTGTACTTTGCAGCCAGCGTCGAGCAGGCCTTGCTGCAGTTCGCGCAGCGGCTCCTGGCCGGCGCAAACAATCACATTATCCACCGGCAGCACGTGCTGCTGGCCTTCCACGGTCACATGCAGGCCGGCGTCGTCGATGCGGTCGTAGCTGACGCCCGACTGCATGTTCACGCGCTTGGCTTTCAGGCCGGTGCGGTGGATCCAGCCGGTGGTCTTGCCCAGGCCATCGCCAACCTTGCTGGTCTTACGCTGCAGCAGGTGGACCTGGCGCGGCGATGCTTCCACTTCGGGTGCGCGCAAGCCGCCGCGGTCCTTGTAGCCGTTGTCGATGCCCCATTCGGCGTAGAACTTTTCCGGCACCAGGCTGGCGCTCTTGCCTTCGTGGGTCAGGTATTCGGAGACGTCGAAGCCGATGCCGCCGGCGCCGATCACGGCCACGTTTTTGCCGACAGGGGCGCCGTCGCGCAGCACCTGCAGGTAGCCCAGGGCTTTCGGATGGTCGATGCCGTCAATGGCCGGGGTGCGCGGAATGACGCCGGTGGCCAGCACCACGTCGTCGAAGCCGCCTGCAGCCAGGCCGGCCGCGTCGACGCGGGTATTCAGGTGCAGCTTGACGCCGGTCAGCTCAATCTGGCGGCCGAAGTAGCGCAGGGTTTCGTTGAATTCTTCCTTACCCGGCACCTTTTTCGCCACATTGAACTGGCCGCCGATTTCGCTGCCGGCGTCGAACAGGGTCACCTCATGGCCGCGCGAGGCTGCGGTGGTGGCGAAGCTCAGGCCCGCTGGACCGGCGCCGACTACGGCGATGCGCCTGGTTTGCTGCGCAGGGGCGATCACCAGTTCGGTCTCATGGCAGGCGCGCGGGTTCACCAGGCAGGAAGTAATCTTGCCCGAGAAGGTGTGGTCCAGGCAGGCCTGGTTGCAGCCGATGCAGGTATTGATTTCGTCGCCGCGGTCTTCGCGCGCTTTTTGCATGAAGAAGGCGTCGGCCAGGAAGGGGCGCGCCATAGAGACCATATTCGCCGCGCCATCGGCCAGGATGCCCTCGGCCACTTCAGGCGTATTGATACGGTTGGTCGCCACCAGCGGGATGCCGACCTTGCCCATCAGATTCCTGGTAACCCAGGCGAAACCGGCACGCGGCACCTTGGTGGCGATGGTCGGGATGCGCGCCTCGTGCCAGCCGATGCCGGTGTTGAGGATGGTGGCGCCAGCCTGTTCGACGGCCTGTGCCAGTTGCACCACTTCCTCCAGCGAGGAGCCGCCTTCCACCAGGTCCAGCATGGACAGACGGTAGATGATGATGAAGTCATTGCCTACGCGCTCGCGCACGCGGCGTACGATTTCGACCGGGAAGCGCATGCGGTTCTCGTAGCTGCCGCCCCATTCGTCGCTACGCTGGTTGGTGCGGGCGGCGATGAATTCGTTGATCAGGTAACCCTCGGAGCCCATGATTTCCACGCCGTCGTAGCCCGCTTCGCGCGCCAGCACGGCGCACTGGGCGTAGTCCTCGATGGTGGCCGCCACCTCTTCGGTGCTCAACTCGTGCGGGGTGAACTGGTTGATCGGCGCCTTGATCGCGCTCGGGCCCACCAGTTTCGGGTGATAGGCGTAGCGGCCAAAGTGCAGGATCTGCATGGCGATCTTGCCGCCTTCCGCATGCACGGCGGCAGTCACCTTGCGGTGCTGCGCCACTTCTTCGGTGGTGGTCAGCTTGGCGCCGGCCTTCCAGGGACGACCCGCCTCGTTCGGGGCGATGCCGCCGGTGACGATCAGGCCCACTTCGCCGCGCGCACGCTCGGCGTAGAAGGCGGCCATGCGTTCAAAGCCGTCGACTTCTTCTTCCAGGCCGACGTGCATGGAACCCATGATCACGCGGTTTTTCAGGGTGGTGAAGCCCAGGTCGAGCGGGGCGAGCAGGTGTGGGTAGCGGTTCATTGGCGTCCTCATTATGCAACTAGTTGCACAAATATAGCCCGGTTGGCTCGTCTCTGCAACTAGTTGCAGAGACGGTGTGGCTTGTCCGCCTCGCGCTGCTCAGGCAAGATGGTGGCATCTTTTTCATTGTTTCCTGCCATGTCTTTGCCCCACGCGCTGTTGACGTCACTGTCCGAGCGAGCCGGTTCCGGCTCGGAGCTGGCCCGGCGCTTCGATAAATCGATCGGATTCTTCTGGGCCGCCACCCACCAGCAGATTTACCGTGAACTGGCGCGCCTGGAGCAAGCCGGCTGGATCGAATCCTTGCCCGCCGAGACGGGCCGCGGCCGCAAACGCGCCTACCGGGTGCTGCCGGCCGGTACCGCAGAGTTGCGGCGCTGGGTCGCCGAGGGCGAAGATCCCCGTCCCCAGCGCGATGCGCTGATGGTGCGCATCCGCGCGGAGGCGGCGATCGGCCCGGCGGGGCTGGCGGACGAAATGCGCCGCCACCTGGCTTTGCATGAAGCGAAACTGGCGCTCTACAAGAGTTTCGAACAGCGCGACTTCGCCAGCGATTCCGACTCGCGCGAACGCAAGCTGCAATATGTGCTGCTGAAGGGCGGTATTGCGCAGGAAGAACTGGCGATCAAGATGGCAAGCGAAGCGATCGAAATCCTGAATAGTTGTAAATAAGCCATACGTGACAATTGGTGAATGTTTAACACTAATTGATGACTAGAATCGCTGCTTTCCAACTTTTGAAGTGAAAGCAAATGCGCTCTTCTTCCCTGTTCCAACGCCTCTCCTGCGTCGCCATGCTGGCCGGCGCCACCCTGCTCACCGGTTGCGCAACCGCCTATGTCGACACCGCCACCCGCGAAGTGCCGGTTGCCGACTTCAAAAAGCCGGACCAGCCTAAAATTGTTAAGGTGAATTTCGAATTCCAGACCAAGGGCGTGCCGAACAGCCGCGCTACCGACTTCCTGAAGAAACAGGTCAATGAACAGTTGCTGAGCAGCGGCCTGTTCATTGAGGCGACTGTCGACGCCAACGCCGACCTGCTCAACGTTACCCTGAACAATGTGGCAGTCGACGGCCAGAACCCGGCCATGTCCGGCTTCGTCACCGGCCTGACGTTCGGCCTGGCGGGCAGCACCGTGACCGACGGCTATGTTTGCAATATCAACTACCTGCCGGCTGGTTCGAACACCGCTGTCACTGCCAGCGCACGCCATGCGATCCACACCGGGCTTGGCGCGGGCTCCGCACCGCCAAATGCCGAGAAGTCGCCGGATATGGAATCCGCCGTACGCAAGATGGCCCGCGAAGTGGTCAGCACTGCACTGCGCGACCTGTCCAACGCGCCTGGCTTTAACTGATCGCAGGGAATGGCACATATGAAACGATTCCTGCGCTTACTCTCGATTACCACTGTACTCGCTGCTGCGACCCAGCTTGTGGCTTGTTCCACACCGATGGCAGCACCTTCTTCGTCGATCGAGAACACGGTCAAATTGCGCAACGCTGCGCTGGCGCCGGCCGCGATCGGCGAATTCGCGCTGGCACAAGGCACGCCTGCGGCAAAGGACAAATCCGTCAGCATGCGCGGCAACGCCCTGGTATCTCCGGTGGGCGATTCGCTCTCGAAGTATCTTGAGGAAACGCTGCGCAAGGAGTTGCAAGCAGCGAACCTGCTGGACGCAAACTCCGCTACCCAGATCAGCGGCTTCCTGGTCGATTCCGACGTCGACGCCGCGATTGGAACAGGCACCGGCCACCTGACCGCGCGATTTGTGGTCAAGAAGGCTGACAGCGTTGCTTACGACCGCCGGTTGAGCACGAAGCTGGAATGGGAATCCTCATTTGTGGGTCTGATTGCTATCCCAACTGCAGCACAAAACTACGCTTTCCTCTACAAGAAGCTGGTTGGTACGCTGTTCGACGATCCCGATTTCCGTCAAGCGCTGGCGAAATAGGGCTTCCCAAGGGGGATGACCAGGCAATGGAAAGCTGACCTGGATCATTTCCCCGAGGTGGTGGGCGGTCTACCATCCGGTCATGGATACCCAATACCACGACCTGACCCAGGATATCTCCGCCAACCTGGCGCAGCTGCGCAAGACCCAGCCGGACGTGATGAAAGGCTTTAGCGACATGGGCAAGGCCGCCATGGCGGGTGGCGCGCTGGATCCCAAGACCAAAGAACTGATTGCGCTGGCGGTGGGCGTTGCCGCGCGCTGCGACGGCTGCATCGGCTTCCACACCAAGGCGCTGGCCCGGCTCGGCGCCACCGTACAGGAAGTGCACGATGCCCTGGGCGTGGCGATTTACATGGGCGGCGGACCCGTCGCCATGTATGCCGCGAATGCCGTCGCGGCTTACCAGGAGTTTTCGGAACTACAAAAAGTGTAGGCAGTGTTATGCTCCAGGTAAGGAATTGCCGGGAGATGAAATGCGTCGTCGCGCCGTTTTGGGGTTCGCGCTGACTGGCCTGCTGCCAGCCTGGGTCGCTGCGCAGGCTTCGCCGGTGATGAATGTCTCCACCCTGGTGGGCGACGATCCCGCCGCCACCATTTCGGAACTGGTGCTGCGCGAAGCTTACCGGCGCATCGGCCGCACATTGGTCGTGCACCAGCTGCCCGGCGAGCGCTCGCTGATGTACGCCAACGACGGCAAGATGGATGGCGAGCTGTATCGCAAGCTTGGCCTGGACCGCGATTATCCCAACCTCGTCATTGTTCCCGTCCCCTTGCTCACCTTTGAACTGGTGATTTTCTCGCGCGGCACTTCTTTCATCGTCAACGGCTGGGAAAGCCTGCGTCCTTATACCATGGGCTTTGTGCGAGGGAACAAGATCGCGCAGGAGAACACCAAGGGCATGAAGGTTGAACAGGTGCCGACCATGCACCGGGCTTTTGAAAAACTGATGATGGGGCGCACCGACCTGGTGCTGGGACATCGCGCCTCCGGCATGGCGGTGGTACGCAGCCAGAAGCTGGACGGCGTTACCGTGCTGGAGCCGCCGCTGTCCTCCTTCCCGGTCTATCACTACCTGAACAAGAAGCATGAGGCGCTGGTGCCGGAACTGACCCGCGTGCTGAAACAAATGCAGGCCGAGCGCACCATCGAACGCTTCCAGAAGTCCCTGCCCGGCAATTGAGCAGCAATACCAGTGAGTAACTTGCATTTTGCCGGTATCTACTGTTTAACAGAATGTCTCATTTGAGACAGCGCCTTTCCCATTCGTGTTCCTTCAATTTCGACGCACGTTTTTCGCGCGTGCATTTTTGCAACTGGTCTTATATTGGTGACACTAATTAAAACCACTTGACTACCAATTGTCCCAATCCCATCCTAGCCCGACAACCACAACCGAAGGAGGGGGAGCATGGAACACAGGGTATCGAGAAGTTTTCTGGTCGCCGGTTTGACCAGCAGCCTGCTGGCTGCTTGCGGTGGCAGCAGCGACACTGGCCAGCCCACACAACAGCCGCGCACATTGGCGACATCTGCAGTGTCTGAGTCTTGTCCGGCCTGGAACAGCAGCGCGGTTTACACCGCGGGCATGTGCGTCACTTATAACGGCACGGTGTATAAGGCCAAATGGTGGACGCAGAACAATGTGCCGGGCACCGAGCAATATGGGCCTTGGGAGGCGCAGGCGACTACGCCGACTCCGACTCCAACGCCAACTCCAACGCCTGATTGTCCGGCATGGAGCGCCGGTGCGGTCTACACCGGCGGCATGTGCGTGACCTATAACGGTTCCGTGTACAAGGCGAAGTGGTGGACGCAGAACAATGTCCCTGGCACGGAAGCGAACGGGCCGTGGGAGCTACAGTCGACTACGCCGACACCCACGCCAACCCCGACTCCCACACCAACACCTACACCGACCCCCACACCAACTCCTACACCGACGCCTACTCCAACGCCGACACCGACACCGACGCCGACTCCAAATGGCCGCGAGATCGGATCCTACTTCGCGCAGTGGGGCGTGTACGGCCGCGATTACGAAGTGGCGGATATCCACACCACGAAAACGCCAGTGAATGGCGTGCAGACCAGCGTCGCCGACCAGCTCACCTTCATCAACTACGCCTTCGGCAACGTGTACCAGAAGAACGGCGGCTACGAGTGCGACATGGTGACGAAGGCCGAAGTCGGCAACGACAATCCGACGTCGCCAGATGCCGGCACCGGTGGCGACTCTTATGCCGACTACCAGCGCCAGCCGCGCCGCACCGTCAACGGCCAGTCCGTGCCGTGGGACGCTCCGCTGTCCGGCAACTTCCTGCAACTGAAACTGCTCAAGCAGCAGCACCCGAACCTGAAGGTGTTCATCTCGCTGGGCGGCTGGTCGTGGTCGAAATTCTTCTCGGCCGCATCCAAGACCGACGCATTGCGCAAGCAGCTCGCCAAATCCTGCGTGAAGATGTTCATCGCCGGCGACCTGCCAATCCAGGATGGGCGCGGCGGACCGGGTGCCGGCAAGGGTGTGTTCGACGGTATCGACATCGACTGGGAATACCCGGGCGGCGGCGGCCAGCCATACAACACCTACGACGCGGTCAACGACAAGCATAACTTCACGCTGTTGATGGCGGAGTTCCGGGCCCAGCTTGACGCGCAAGGCGCCGCCGACGGCAAGCGCTATGCATTGACTGCAGCAATCGGCGCCGGCGTCGACAAGATCGCCAACACGGAGCCGAACCTGTACGGGCAGTACATGGATTGGGTGAACGTGATGACCTACGATTTCCACGGCGCGTGGGAATCGAGCACCAACTTCCACTCGCCGCTGTACCGCGACCCGGCCGATCCTGCGACTGGCAATCTGGTCAAGTACAACGCCAACGACGCGATCGCTGCGCTGACGGCGGCCGGTATGCCGAAGAACAAGATCCTGCTCGGGATTCCGTTCTATGGGCGCGGTTGGAAGGGAGTTACGGCCGGTCCGAATGGCAACGGCTTGTACCAGGCTGCCACCGGCGGCGCCGGCGGTACCTACGAAGGCGGGATCGACGATTACAAGGTCCTGCGCAACAAGACCGGCCAGCGCTGGTACCACCCGGTGACCAAGCAGCTGTACCTGTACACCAGCACCGGCGAGTGGTGGAGCTATGACGATCCGACCGTGATCGGCACCAAGATGCAGTACGTCCGCGACCAGGGCCTGCGCGGCGCCTTCTCGTGGGAACTGGACGGCGATGCAAGCGGTGCACTGACCAGCGAAGTCTGGAAAGGGCGTTAATCGTCCAGTCCCTGCCGGCGGCGTTCCCCACGCCGCCGGCTTTTCCCATTTGGAGACGAATATGAAACGTCGTGCGACGGTGCATTCCATTGGCATCAGCGACGAATGGCGGCGCTGGATTGCCGAAAACCTCATGCTGGGCCATTCGCCTGCCACCCTGGCCGGCATCCTCGGCCAGTCCGGCATCCCTCCCCAACTTGCGCAAGCCGAAATCACGGCTGCGATGAACAGCCCATACCTGCACGGTGTACAACGCCTGCATAACCGGCTGGCCAAGCGCGACTGGCTGCTTGGCATCCAGGCGCGCCTGAACCGCATGGCGCCACCAGAAGTACTGCGCCGCGAACGTTTGTCGACGGAGGCCTTTCTGCACGAGCATTACCTGTGCAACCGCCCGGTGATCATCACCGGCATGCTGGACGACTGGCCAGCGCGCGGTAAATGGACACTGGACTGGCTCGCCGCGAAATTCGGCGAACGCGAAGTGGAAGTTCAGTTCGGACGCAATGCCGACGCCGATTACGAGATGAACAGCATCGCGCACAAGCGCCATATGCCGTTCGGCGAGTATGTGGAGCGGGTGCGCAGCAGCGCCAGCACCAACGATTTCTACATGACGGCCAATAACGACGGCCGCAACCGGCAGGCACTGGACGAGCTGTGGCAGGACATGCCGCTGCTGCCGGAATACCTGGATGGCGAACGCAAAGGCTTCTTCTGGCTTGGACCGGCGGGCACCATCACGCCCTTCCACCACGACCTCACCAACAACTTCATGATCCAGGTGATGGGGCGCAAACGCGTGCGGCTGATCGCACCGTGCGAAACGCCTCGGCTGCAAAACCAGCGCCATTGCTTCACTCCCGTCGACGGGCGCGACATCGACTTGCAGCGCTTCCCTTCAATGGCCGGAGTGCCGGTGCTGGACGTTGAACTGGCGCCTGGCGAGATCCTGTTCCTGCCGGTGGGCTGGTGGCATTTCGTCCAAGGGCTCGACATCTCACTCACCATCTCGGCGACGCACTTCCGCTGGGATAACGATTTCTTCAGCAGTTATCCGAATAACCACGATTTCTAATAACGGAGACAGCAATGAATTTTCGACCGAATTACCTGATGCTGGCGCTGGTCGGCAGCGCCATCGCAGGTTGCAGTGGCGGCACCGACAGCGGCCAGGCGCCGCAGGCCACGCGCACACTCGCGACTGCGGCGGCTTCTGAATCCTGCCCGGCATGGAGCGCCAGCGCGACTTACACCGCAGGCATGTGCGTGACCTATAACGGCACGGTGTACAAGGCCAAGTGGTGGACGCAGAATAACGTCCCCGGCGCCGAACAGTATGGGCCATGGGAAGCACAAGCGACCACGCCGACGCCAACTCCGACGCCAACACCTACCCCGACGCCAACACCGGATTGTCCGGCATGGAGCGCCAGCGCGGTCTATACCGGCGGCATGTGCGTTACGTATAACGGTTCCGTGTACAAGGCAAAGTGGTGGACGCAGAACAATGTACCAGGCACTGAAGTGAACGGCCCGTGGGAGCTGCAGACTTCTACGCCGACGCCGACGCCAACGCCAACGCCAACGCCAACTCCGACTCCGACTCCGACTCCAACTCCAACTCCAACACCTACCCCGACACCTACGCCAACGCCGACTCCAGTGGCCTGCCGTCCTGACGGCCTGGCTTCGCCGGTGCCAAATGTTCCGTATTGTGGCGTGTACGACGCCAACGGCCGCGAAAAGCTGGCAAATGGCCTGAACCGCCGCATCGTCGGCTACTTCACCAGCTGGCGCACAGGAGCCAACGGCCAACCGTCCTACCTGGTCAACGACATCCCATGGCAGAACGTCACCCACATCAACTACGCCTTCGCCAGCGTCGGCACTGACAACAAGGTGCTGATCGGCACAGTCGCCAACAGTCCCGAAACCGGCATCACCTGGCCAGGCATCCCGGCCGCAGCGATGGATCCATCCCTGCCTTACAAAGGCCACTTCAACCTGCTGGCGCAATACAAGAAGAAATACCCCGGCGTGAAGATCATGCTGTCGGTCGGAGGCTGGGCAGGCAGCGGCGGCTTCTATACCGCCACGACCAACGCGGACGGCAGCATCAACACGGCAGGCATCAACACCCTGGCCGACTCGATGGTCACCTTCCTGCGCCAGTACACATTCTTCGACGGAATGGACATCGACTACGAACATCCAACCACCAATAACGAAGCAGGCAACCCGCTCGACTTCCCGCTCTCAAAACCCCGCCTGGCGGGCCTGATGAAGAGCTACAACGTGCTGCTGAAAACCGTGCGCGAAAAACTCGACGCGGCTGCCGCGGCAGACAAGAAGTACTACATGCTGACAATTGCCGGCTCCGCATCCGGCTGGGTGCTACGCGGCGAAGAGAATCTCTCTGGCCTGAAGTACCTCGATTACGCCAGCTTGATGAGCTACGACCTGCACGGCGGATGGAACCAGTATGTCGGCCCCAACGCGCCCCTGTTCGACGACGGCAACGACGGAGAACTCAGGGCCGGCAACGCCTACCAGTACGGCGGCATCGGCTACCTGAACGTCGACTGGGCCTACCGCTACTACCGCGGCGCGCTGCAGGCAGGCCGCATCAACATCGGCGTGCCGTACTACACGCGCGGCTGGAAGGAAGTCAGCGGCGGCAACAATGGACTGTGGGGCACCAGCCCGGTGGTCAACGACCCTGTCGCCTGTGCCGGTGTGAAGAGCTGCGGCAAAGGCGCCACCGGCATCGACAACGTCTGGTATGACCTGGATACCAACGGCAAACCGGTGCCGGGCGGCGGCAACCCGCTGTGGCACGCGCTCAACCTGCAAAACGCCATCGTGCCGTCCTACCTCGATGCTTACGGCGTCACCGAGAAGACCATCACCGGCACCTACAGCCCGCAGTACAGCGCAACGCTGGCGGCGCCGTGGCTGTGGAACGCAACGCGCCAGGTCTTCATCTCGACAGAAACGGCGCAGTCCATCGCAGCCAAGACCAGCTACGTCGTGAACAACGGCATTGGCGGCATCATGATCTGGGAGCTGGCCGGCGACTACGCATGGAATGCAGCGCGTAACGGCGGGGCAGGCGAGTACTTCATGGGCTACACGCTGACCAATAACATTGCCGCAGCCTTCCGCAGCGCCGCACCATATGGCGCAACACGCGCCGAAACAGCCATGCCAGGCAGCAGCGCCAAGGTCAGTATCTCCCTCGGCGGCTGGAAGCTCGGCGACAGCAACTACCCGATCAACCCTGTGATGACGGTGACGAACAATACCGCCACCACGATTCCGGGCGGCTCGGCGGTGGAGTTCGACTATCCGGTATCGGCGCCGGCCAATATGAGCGACCAGTCGGGTTACGGCCTGACCGTCATCAAGGCCGGCTACACCGGGCCGAATAATATCGGCGGCTTCAAGGCCAACTTCAACCGCGCCAAATTTACGATCCCGGCATGGCAGTCGCTGGCGCCGGGTGCCTCGGTTTCGCTGACGCTGAACTACACCTTGCCGATCAGCGGGCCTTCCGCCTATACGATCACGGTGAACGGCGTGCGCTATGCGCTGAGCGAAGAGTATCCGGACCTGCCGGTGGCGCTCCAATAAGCGAGGAGAACTGACATGAAAACCCTCACTTATGCCTTACTTGCACTGCTGCTGTCCGCCTGCGGTGGCGGCGGCACGGAAAGCACAGCGCCTCCGCGCACGCTGGCGCAGGGCGTCGTGGCCGGCGCCACGGCATCGTGCCCGGCGTGGAGCGCGAGCCAGGTGTACACCGCCGGCATGTGCGCCATCTACCAAAGCAAGCAATACGAGGCGAAATGGTGGACGCAGGGAAATGCGCCAAGCCAAGCCGATACCTGGGGACCGTGGAAGTACATCGGTGATGCGGCCGATCCGCCCACCGACCCGGGCGATCCGCCGACGCAACCCGGCGGAGTCCCAACCAAGGCGCAGGCCGAAGCGCGCGAACAGGCGCTGACCAGCAATGACTTCTTCCGCAGCATCAAGGCGTCGATAAGGACCCTCGACAACGCGGCGGTGGAAGCCGTGGCGCCCGGCGCGGCAAGCAACCCGGCCAACGTGAAGCGGGTCGAACGCCTGCTGTCGTCAGCGAAATGGGATTACTACTTCTCCCTGCGCGAGGCGAGCTATGAGTATCGGCGCTTCCTGCAGGCGGTAGCGAAATTCCCTGCCGTCTGCGGCGACTACACCGACGGCCGCAATGCGGACAACATCTGCCGCCACTCGCTGGCCACCATGTTCGCCCACTTTGCGCAGGAAACCGGCGAACACAACGCGAGCCTGCCGTTGCCGCAATGGCGGCAGGGCTTGAAGTACTTGCGCGAGTTGGGTTGCAACGAAGACGGACCGGGCTGCGGCTATAACACCGAATGTGCAGACCCGGTATTCAACACGGTCTGGACTTGCGGCAAAAACGCCGACGGCAGCTACAAGAAGTACTTCGGGCGCGGCGCCAAGCAGCTCTCGTATAACTACAACTACGGGCCATTCTCGCAGGTGATGTTCAACGGCGACCAGTCGGTGCTGCTGAAGAATCCGGACCAGGTGGCATCGACCTGGCTGAATCTGGCATCGGCGACGTTCTTCTTCGTCTACCCGCAACCGCCCAAGCCATCGATGCTGCATGTGATCGACGGCAGCTGGGTTCCCAACGCCAGCGACACTGCCGCTGGGGCGGGGAACAACTTCGCCACTACGATCATGATCATCAATGCTGAATGCGGCACCGGCAGCGAAAAGCCGGCGGCGCAGAACCGCATCGATTATTACAAGCAGTTCGCGGCGGATCTGGGCTGGAATGTGACGGGCGAACAGTTGTCGTGCGCCACGATGCAGCGCTTCGGCCCTTCCAGTTCTGCTGCCTACAACATCTATTGGGAGAAGAACTGGAACAGCGGCGGCGATTACCAGTGCCAGCTTGTGAACTACCAGACGCCGTACAACGCGCTCATCGCCGGCAATTACGTGAAGTGCGTTGAGCGCAACTGGAACGTCACGCTCAAGTAAGCTGCATCATCGCTGCGCAGTTGCGCCGACCGTGCCAAGGGACTCCGCCATTCGTACCATTTTCACGAATTCAGCGCGATAACCGTCACGATCGGCGCCGCGTGCGCCTTCCGCCAGCTTGGCAATATCGCCATAGCTGAAGTCTGCCACCTGCTGCTCACCGCGCAGGCGCTGCCCGAAAGCTGCAACCGCAACGGCAAAGCGCTGGTCGTCCGGCGCTGCGTCGAGCGAGCGGCGAACGCTGTCGGCACGCACGGCGTGATCGACCTGTTTGCTGGCCGACTGGCCTGGCAGCTTGTAGCGTACTTTCACATAGCACAACTCATCGCTTTTGCCCGGTGCGTCGGCTTTCTTTTTGCCCGGCTGCTCATAACGCAGCGGGTCGACCAGCTTGCCCGCGTTGGCGGCCGGCGTGATTTCGTAGATGGCGGTCACAGTGTGGCCTGCCCCCATATCGCCCGCGTCGACTTTGTCGTCCTTGAAATCCTGGCGGTTCAGCATCCGGGTTTCGTAGCCGACCAGGCGGTAGGCGGCGACCTGCGCCGGGTTGAATTCAACCTGCACCTTCACGTCGTTCGCAATCGGGAACATGGTCGAACCCAATTCCTGCGACAGCGCCTTGCGGGCTTCCAGCAGGGTGTCGATGTAGGCGGCGTTGCCGTTGCCGGACTGGGTCAGGCGCTGGATCAGGGCATCGTTCAGGTTGCCCATGCCGACACCAAATACCGACAGGTAGACGCCGGACTTGCGTTTGTCGACGATGAAGTTCTCGAGCTGCTTGGGATCGGTGATTCCGATATTGAAGTCGCCGTCGGTAGCCAGGATCACGCGGTTCGCCGCTTTCGGGTCGAAGTTGCGCTCGGCCTGGGCATAGGCGCGCTGCAAGCCGTCGCCACCGGCGGTGCCGCCCGCAGCGTGCAGGTTGTTGATCACGTCGATGATCTTCTGCTTGTCCTTGCCGCTGGTAGGCTCGAGTGCGACGGCGGTGCCGTTGGCGTAGGTGACGATGGAGACCATATCATCATCGCGCAACTGCTCGGCAAACAGGCGGAAACCTTGTTGCAGCAGCGGCAGGCGGTCGCGCGGACCCATCGAGCCGGAAATGTCCACCAGCAGCACGACGTTGGCGCGCGGGCGGGCCGCGGTCTTGATGTCATAGCCTTTGAGCGCGATGTGGACAAGCTGGTTGCCTTGCTGCCAAGGGCTCGGCATCACCTCGGTCGTCACGGCGAAGGGCTGGCTGGCGTTGGCCGGGGTGGCGTAGTTGTAAGGGAAATAGTTGACCATTTCCTCCACGCGCACGGCTTGCTGCGGCGGCATGCGGCCATCGGACAACAGACGGCGCACGAAGGCGTAGGAGGCGGTGTCCACGTCCACGCTGAAGGTTGAAACAGGCTGCTCGCTCACCAGGGCGGACTTGTTGCCGTCCTTGTCGGGGAATTTGTCTGCGGATTCAGGCAGGGGCGCGAAGTGCGGCATCGGCGCTGGCTTGCCGGCCGAGTAAGCCAACACCGGGGCTGGCATTACCGTGGCACGCCGCTCGGCGGCTTGCGCCGGCGCGACGGGTGCGACCGCGCGGACCGGGGCGGCCGGTGCTGCAACCGGCTCTGAATTCTGGATCTGGACAGGCGCGAGGGTGCTGCAAGCGGCAAGCGTGAGTATGCCGACCGCCGCGACCGGGGCAAATCCTATGTTCTTTTTCATGGCGGACATCCTCTGGAATTATTGTCTTGCTAAGATGATCCAGAGGCACGTCCGTTGCAACGAAGGTTACATCTTGTATCCCTTATGCAGTGACCACATTGATCACAACGTCGATATTGCCGCGCACAGCTTTCGAGTATGGGCAGATCACATCGGCGAAATGCGCTACCTCGGTGACGGCTGCGTGGTCGGCGCCCGGTGCGAACACGGTCAGGCGCGCCTGCAGGTAGTAGCCACCTGTACCCTGGCCAAGGTCCACCTCGACTTCGACATGGGTATCAGCCGGCAGGACGACTTTCTTTTCCTTGGCGGCCAGGCCGACTGCACCCGAGTAGCAAGCCGACCATGCGCCGGCAAACAGCTGTTCGGCGAGCGGATGCGGCTGGGTCGCCTGAATATCGATCACGCGTCCGGCAGGATTACCCGGCGTAGTCAGGTGGATATCCAGGAGACCTTCAGGATTGCCGGAAAAGATTGCGGAATCGACTGGGGTGGTGGTGGTTTTGCCAGTGGCGAGGACTTTGGTGATCTTGCTCATGTGTTGCTCCATAATGGTCGGTTTTTTAAATCGCATACGATGCAGTCGCATTCGATTAACAGGAGTATAGCTGCACGTATTTCGATGTCAAGCGGATTCGATTACATCGGACACGATATTTATTTCACTTGAGCGGAATCGATGGCGGCGGGACAGACTATGCGGTCACACGCAAGCACCTGGACATCCTGAAGAACGCCACCGACGCCGATGGCCGCAAACTGGAAATCCATGTTCTGCCGCCGCCGGCCAACCCGCGCAGCAACCGCTTTACGGAAGGCAATCCGGATTTTGCTGCGGGCTACATCAACTACCTGCCGATTAATGGCGCGGTGATCGCACCGCAATTCGGCGATGCGGAAGCCGACGGCTACTGCCGCGAGCTGCTCACCAAGCTCTATCCGGGGCGCGACGTTGTGCAGCTGGATATTGATCCGATCGCAGCCGGGGGCGGCGGCATCCACTGCCTGACAAAGCAGATGCCGCGACTGTAAGGCGGGCTATTTGGCCAGGGACTTGGCCAGGTTGTTGCGCAGCTTGAGCACGGCGGCGCGCGTTTCAGCGAATTCGTTGCCCGTCAAACCGCAAGCATTGCGCAGGTTTGCGCCGAAGGCGCGCTCGCGCAGTGCGCGCCCCTCATCGGTCAGGCTGACAAGTACCTGGCGTTCATCGGCGGCGCTGCGCTGGCGCGTGACGTAACCCATGGCTTCCAGTTTTTTCAGGATGGGCGTCAGCGTGTTCGATTCAAGGAACAGCTTTTCACCCAGTTCGCTCACCATCTGGCCGCCTTCCTCGTACAGCGCGATGACGGTGATGTACTGGGTATAGGTCAGGCCCAGCTCATCCAGGATGGGCTTGTAGGCCTTGCCGAAGGTGAGGTTGGCCGAATAGATGGCGAAGCACAGGAAATCCGCAAGCTTCAGGTCTTTCGGGTCCGGCGCGGGCTTTGCGTTGCTCATGGTAGGTAGTGGCGTTGGTTCAACGCCACTACTTTACCATGTGATCCGATTAAATCGGACCAGCGGCATTACAGGAAGCCGAGATCGCGGGTGGTGTAGTTGGACAGGTTCGGCAGCAGCGACAGCAGGTCGCCGTCGCTGGCACCCAGCCATTTGCCCATGGTGGCCGCGTACTGGTCGACCGAAGTGCCTGGCAGCAGGCGGCCCTGGCCAACGTCGTCGGCGCCATTGTTGGCGACCACCGGTGCGGTGCCGTAGAAGCGCTTGCCCTTGACCGCGCCGCCCATCATGAAGTGCATGCTGCCCCAGCCGTGGTCGGAACCGTCGTTATTGGCCACCAGGGTGCGGCCGAAGTCGGAGGCGGTGAAGGTGGTCACCTTGTCTGCTACGCCCAGCTCCACAGTCGCCTGGTAGAAGGCGGCCATGGCGTCGCCCAGCTTGGCCATCAGGCCTGGATGGACGGTGGCCAGGTTGTCGTGGGTGTCGAAACCGCCCATCGAAACGAAGAACACCTGGCGCTTGGCTCCCAGGCTGCCATTGGCGGAGATCATGCGCGCGACCATTTTCAACTGGTCGCCCAGTGAGTTCGATGCCGGGAATACCGTCTGCAGCGCGGGCGCAGTCACCAGCGCCGAAGTGAGCGCAGCGTTGGCGTCCACCGAACGGCGTGCAACGCGGTTGTATTCGTTTTCCAGCGCGTGGGTGCGCGGCTGGGTAATCAAGGTGCGCAGGGCTTCGGTGGCGGTAGAGGAGCCGAACAGCGGCGACTTCAAGCCGTTGAACTGCATTGAGCCGTTGGCCGATACCTGGTACTGCACCGCGGTCTTGCCCGCCATATAGACCGCGTTGCCGGACACGTTGACGCAGGTGAAGGTGGCATTGCCATTGCCCGCCTCGAACAGGTCGCCCAGGCGACCGCCCCAACCCGAACGCGATCCTTCCGGAGCGGACGATTGCCAGATCGATTGCTGGTCGTTGTGCGAGAACAGCTTGGGTGGCAGCGGCACGGACCTGGCCTGGTATTGCGCTTTCGTGGTCGGCTGGATCAGCGGGCCGACGTTCAGCATGACGCCCAGGGCGCCCGCGTTGAAGATCGGGACCAGCGGCGCCAGCGCAGGAGCGAGAGCAAACTCGCGGGCGGCGCCGGTCGAATCCAGCACCGGTACCGATGGCGCCAATGCGGTCGCCGTCAGTGCGTCGCGCGCATAGGCGATGGTCGGGCGCAGTTGCTGGTACAGGGCGTAGCTGGTGCTGTCGTAGGGGACTACAGTATTTGCGTAGTCATTGCCGCCGTACAGGAAGACGCAAACCAGCGCCTTGTAGTCGCCGGCAGTGGCTGCCGCCGCCTCGGCGATCGACATCAGGTTGATTGCCCAAGGCGCCGCCACGCCTGCCACGCCGAGTGCCGATGCGCGCTTGAGGAAGGCGCGGCGCGAAGCTTGATTAGTCATGGTGTGGCCTTTATTTCTGCACGATGAATTCAGGGGATGCCATTACCAGCGTGAGCGCCGCGTACACGCGGTTGGCGCGCGCGGCGTCGGTGCCGGTCGCCATGCTGGCGACAGCGTTGCGGATCAGGGTGACGGTATCGGTACTCAACTGGCCGGCGGCCAGCAACAGGTTGATCTCGTCGACCAGGGCCGGTACGTTGTCGGCCAGCGGCAGCAGGGTCGCATAGTCGGCCTTGACGTCGCCAATGCCTTTGCTGATGGCGGTTTGCATGTAGTTGGCGTAGCCGACCACACTCGTTTCGTTCACGATCTGGAATTCCGGTGCGACCACGCCCAGCGCCGGCGGCACGTAGCCGGGACGGAAGAAGTTGAACACGCTCGGCGAGCGTAGCGGGCTTTGGCCCAGGCGGGACGAGGGCTCGCTGGTGTTGCCGATAGCCCAGGCATCGCTTGGCGAGGTGACGTTGTAGGCGCGCGCCCAGGCGGTGAAGCGCAGCACAGGTTCGCGCACCTTGCCAAAGCTGGCGGAGCCCAGGTTGGATGCGGAGCGTGCTTCCTGGTCCAGCAGGATCGCCTTGACCACCGCTTTCAGGTCGCCTTTGATGCCGGCGCCATTGTTTTCGAAGACGGCTGCCACGCGCGCCACATAGGCCGGCGCAGGGTTGCTGGTGACCAGGCGCTGGATCAGTTGCTTCGAGACGAAGGGCGCCACGTTCGGGTGCGCGAAAATCGTGTCGAGCGCCTTGTTCAGGGCCGTTGCGGCGTCGACGCCGCTGGCGATCGTGGTGCCGAGGAAGGTCTTCTCGCCGGGTTCGTACTTGGTTCCGGTCTGGACCATCGGGCGCTTGCGGAAGTCCGGCGTATCGCTGGTGCCGCCGGCCAGGTCCAAGTCCCATCCGGTGAACACACGGGCCAGGCCGGAAATGTCGGCTTGGGTATAGGTTTCCTGCTCGGTCGCCGTGCCGTCCGGGTTGAGTTTCAGCAGGCCGATGGTGAACAGCTGCAGGATCTCGCGCGCGTAATTCTCATCCGGCATGGAGCCGGTTTTCGGATTGGCCTTGGCATTGCCGCGATAGGTCAGGTACTCGCCCATCGAGCTCGACAGGGTGACCTGCTGCAGCAGGGTGCGGTAGTTGCCGAAAGCGTTGGCTTCCAGGATATCCATGTAGGCGGCGCCGGTGAAAGCGCGCCAGGAACCGGTAAAGCCGTCCAGCGAAGCGACGACAATTTCGGACAGGGCCAGCGTGACGCGCTGGCGCAGGGTATCGGGCGAGGTGAGCAGCTTGACCCAGAGCGCGGCATCGATGCCGGCCTGGTTGTTCTTGTTGTCGATGGCGTTGAAGCCTTTCGCCATCAGCCAGTCCCAGCGCGATTGCGAAGCCGGCATCGCCATTTGCTCGTCCAGCCACTTGCTGTAGCCGACGGCCTGCAGCCGCGTCATTTGTTCACGGGTTGCACCCATTGACGCCTGCGCGAGGAAGCGTGCAGCCTGGGGATTGCCAATCGATTCGACTGCGGTAGGTGGCACAGGGGAAGTGGTGCCGCCGCCGCCACTGCCGTCGCTTGCGCTGCCGCCGCCACCGCAGGCAGTCAGCAGGGTTGCCGCAGCCAGCGTCGCGGGGAGCTTTGGCAAGCCCTCTTTATATTCGATTGTGTCGTCCATTGTTGCCCCTCGGAAATTTCCTTGAGGGTGCAGTATAGCCAGAAATTGCTGGGCTAAACCTATTGTGCGCGGCGATTGTCTGTTTAATTCAACCCTGCGCACGATAGTCATGCGTGACTTTTTTAATGAAAGTTTGATCCCGCAGCGTTTGCCACGCCTGAGTTCTTTAATGTACTATTCGGCAATTGGGTGCGCGCTTCCTGCTCGGGTTGCGCGTTAAACGGGAAACCGGTGACGCTGCCAAGTGCGGCCATTCCGGTGCAGCCCCCGCTGCTGTAAGCCTGACGACTTCGGAAATACGCCACTGCGCATTGCGCGGGAAGGCCCGGGGAAGGATGAAGGCGAGCCAGAATACCGGCCCGATACAACCAGCACTATTCTCCGGGGTGAAGGGAAGCCGCTGTCGACCGGCTTCCTGCGCCTTGTCCGCCCGGCCCCTGTCGACCGTCCTCTTACTCTCCCCTGATGGTGCTCCCATTGACCATTCGACGGGAGGACTCGAATGCACATCATGGAAGGTTTCCTGCCGCCTGCGCACGCGCTGGGCTGGGCAGCCGTATCCATTCCTTTCCTGGCCTGGGGCCTGCGCAGCATGGCGCGCGGCTTGCATGCGCATCCCGGGCAGCGCATGCTGCTGGGCGTTGCGGCGGCCTTTGCCTTCCTGCTGTCGGCATTGAAGCTGCCCTCGGTGACCGGAAGCTGTTCGCATCCTACCGGGGTCGGGCTGGGCGCGCTGCTGTTTGGTCCCGCGGCGATGGTGCCGGTCGGCTTCGTCGTGCTGCTGTTCCAGGCCTTGCTGCTGGCGCACGGCGGCGTGACCACGCTTGGCGCCAATGTGTTTTCCATGGCAATCGTCGGTCCCTTCGTTTCCTATGGCGTGTTTCGCTTAGTGGCAGCACTGGGCCTGTCGCGCAGCGTGGCGGTTTTCATGGCGGCCTTCATCGGCGACCTGGCGACCTATCTGACCACCTCTGCGCAATTGGCCTGGGCCTTCCCTGACCCGATCGGCGGCATTGGCGCATCCTTCGCTAAATTTGCCGGTATTTTCGCGCTGACGCAGCTGCCAATCGCCATCAGCGAGGGCTTGCTGAGCGTGCTGGTGGTGAATGCGATGGCACGCTTCAATGCGCATGAATTACGCATGCTGCCGGTGATGGCGCTGGTGAAAGGGAAAGCTGCATGAAGGCACGCACTGCTTTGACCTGGGTCGCCATCGTCCTGCTGACCGTTCTGCCGCTGTGGTTTGCTGTCGTGCCGCCTGCGGAGCCGGGCACTGAGCCACCAGCAGCATTCGGTGGCGCTGATGCGCGCGCGCAGCAGGCAATCGTCACCATAGCACCGAACTACAAGCCGTGGTTCGTGCCGCTGTTCGAGCCGCCTAGCGGCGAGATCGCGTCGCTGCTCTTCGCGCTACAGGCTGCGGCCGGCGCCGGCGTGATCGGCTTCTGGCTCGGGATGTCGATGGCACGCGAGCGGGAGCAAAAGCGCGTGCGGCCGGCGCCAGAACCGGGACAGGGTACCCATGCGGATTGACGCCACTGCCTATGCCTGCCGCTGGCGGGGTGTTTCCCCGGCTGCCAAGGGCGTATTTGCGCTGGCGGGAATCGCAGCCGCGTGGCTTGCTCGCAGCCCGGGCACGCTGGGCGTGGTCGCGCTGCTGTCGATGCTCGCTACGCTGGCCGGGGCGCGCGTACCAATGCGCAGCTATTTTGCCGTAGCGGCAGCGCCGCTCGGATTCGTGTTGCTGTCCTGCCTGACGATGCTGGTCACGCCGGCCGGCGGCGGTGGCTGGCGATGGGCGCCGGAACTGCTGCCAACTGTCGCGCACATCGCGCTGCGTTCATTCGCCACGATGGCAGCGGTGCTCGGCCTGGTGTTGACGACGCCGCTGCCACACCTGCTGTCATTGCTGCGCCGCCTGCGCGTACCGGAGCTGCTGCTGGACCTGATGGCAGTGTGCTACCGCATGCTGTTCGTCCTGCGCCAGGCATGGGACGAAGCCAGTACTGCGCAAGCCGCGCGTCTCGGGCATCGCGGTTTGCGCCAGCAATGGCGCTCAATGGGCCTGCTGGCCGGGCAAATGGCGGTGCAGGTGTGGCAACGCGCTTCGGCAATGCAGATGGCAGCCGATGCGCGCGTCTGCCAGGGCAGCTTACGCTTCCTGCCTGCGTCGTTCCTCAAAGCACGGCGCCAGCTTGCACTCTCGCTTCTGGCCAGCGCAGCGCTACTGGCGATTTCCTTGCGGGATCGCCTATGAAGACATTGATCCAACTGGAAGCGGTGGAGCACGCATTTGCCGATGGAAGTTGCGGGCTGCGCGGCTGCACACTGTCGCTGGCGCAGGGACGGCGCCACGCGCTGCTTGGCGCGAACGGCGCCGGCAAGACCACGCTGCTGCTGCACCTGAACGGATTGCTGCGCCCAAGCGCCGGCCGTTTGCGCTGGCACGGCAGCGAGTACGACTACAGCCGCGCCGGATTGACCACGCTGCGAAGCCGCGTCGGCCTGGTATTCCAGAACCCGGAGCGCCAGCTCATCTCGGCGCTGGTTGAAGAAGACGTGGCGTTCGGGCCGCTGAACCTGGGCCTCGATGACGCCTCGGTGCGCAGCCGCGTTTCCGCAGCACTCGATGCAGTAGGGCTGGGCGGCTTTGGCCGCCGTCCCGTGCACCACCTGAGCTTTGGCCAGAAGAAGCGTGTCTGCATCGCTGGCGTGCTGGCCATGGAACCCGAGGTCCTGCTGCTCGACGAGCCGATGGCAGGCCTGGATACCCCTATGCAGGCAGAACTTGAAGCACTGCTCGACCGCCTGGCCGCGCGCGGCGTCACGATCATTCTGTCCACCCACGACGTCGACTTCGCCTATCGCTGGGCCGACGAAATCCACATGATGGCTGCGGGCCGCTGCATTGCGTCCACTCCCGCCCAGGAGCTGGCTTCCCAGTGCGAGGCGTTGCGCGCGGCCGGCCAGCGCTTGCCACAGGCGCTGGTATTGCACACCGAACTGGCGAAGCGCGGCCTTCTTCCGGCCGCTCCCGCCGCGCGCAGCATTGATGCCGTGCTGGCCGCATTGCACTCGCAGCCAGTCCACGAACCAACAGGAGAACTACAGACATGACATCCGGCCAAACAGGCAAGGTCTGGTTTGTCGGCGCCGGTCCCGGCGATCCCGAACTGATCACAGTAAAAGGACAGAAGCTACTGGCGCAAGCCGGCGCCGTTCTATTCGCCGGCTCACTGGTCGACCGCGCCGCGACGCTGTACGCGCCACCCGGCTGCGTGATCCGCGATTCGAAGGACATGACGCTGGAAGAAATGACGGCATGGCTCATCGATCAAACAGGCGCTCACGCCACCGTAGTGCGGCTGCAGACCGGCGACCCCGGCCTGTACGGCGCCCTGATCGAAATGGCGCGTCCGCTCAGCGCGGAAGGCATTGAATGGGCCGTCGTGCCGGGCGTTTCGTCCGCCATGGCCTCGATGGCCGCAGCAGGCGAATCAATGACCCTGCCCGAGGTGACGCAAAGCGTGATCTTCACCCGCGTTGAAGGCCGCACGCCAATGCCGGAAGGTGAGGACCTGGCCAGCCTGGCGGCGCACCGCACCACGCTGTGCATCTTCCTGTCGATCACCCTGATGTACAAGGTCGAAGCAGCGCTGCGTGCCGCCGGCTGGCCGGAAGACGCCCCCATGCTGGTTGTGCACAAAGCCAGCTGGCCTGGCGAGGAAAAGATCCTGCGCGGCACCCTGGCCGACATCAAGCAGCGCTGCCGCGAAGCCGGTGTCGCCAGCCAGGCCATGATCGTTGCCAGCCCGACGCTGGGCGCACTGCACTGGGAGAGCCTGGTGCGGTCCAAATTGTATGACCCAACCTTTACCCACCGTTTCAGAAAGGCCAGCGCATGAACCAACCCATCATGATGCCAGCGATTGCAGCAGCGAGCGATACCATCCTCATCGTCGGCCATGGCTCCCGCGAAGAGTCCGGCAACCAGGAAATCCGCGACTTCGTCGACATGTGGCGCGCGCGCCGGCCAGGCTGGCGCATTGAGTTATGTTTCATCGAGTTCGCGCCTCCCGAGCTGAATGCCAGCCTGCAGGCGGTGGCTGCCAATTCGCGCCGCGTGCTGGTGGTGCCGCTGATCCTGAATGCCGCCGGCCACGTCAAGATGGAAATCCCGGAAGCCATCGAAGGCGCACGCATCACCTGCCCGCACACGGAATTCCTGCTGGCGCCCCATTTGACCGCCTGTGATCCGGTGCTGGCCATCCTCAAGCGCCGCCTGCGCAAGGCCATGGGATCGCTCGACATGCCCGATCCGACCACCACCGGAGTGGTAATACTGGGACGGGGCTCTTCCGACCGTGGCGCCAACGGTGAAATGGCCAAGATGGCGCGCTGGCTGCTGGAAGAGGGCGACCACGAATTGGTGGACCTGGCCTTCACCGGTATCACCTGGCCACGCCTGGAGAAGGTAGTACAGCGCCAGGTAACGCTGGGCATGCGCCAGCTTGTGGTGTTGCCGTATTACCTGTACACCGGCACGCTGATACAGCGCATCCATCGCCAGGTCGAACACCTGCGCGCGCAATATCCGCAAGTGCGTTTCGCCTGCACTGAGCATTTCGGCTTCGAAGCCGAGATCTTCGCACTGATGGACCAGCGCGTGGAAGACCTGCGAGCAGGTGTGCCGGATAGCCGCCTGCCTTGCGACGGTTGCAGCTACCGTGAGATTGCGCATGATCACGGCCACGGTCACTCCCATGCGCACACGCACGAACACACCGAGGCGCAGCCGGCATGAGTACCATCAACACGGTTACCGAGCAGCTGACGCGCGCCGGCCAGGTAATCGAGCATGACAGTTTCGCCATTATCGACGCTGAAGTCGGCGGGCACACGTACACCGAATCGCAGTGGCCGATCGTGCGGCGCATGATCCATGCAAATGCGGATTTCGACTTCAACGGCCTGACCGATTTCCATCCGTCAGCAGTGCGCGCCGGCATCGCCGCCATGCTGGCCGGCGGCACGCCCATCGTGGCCGACGTTGAGATGATCTGTTCCGGGCTGTCGCAACCGCGCCTGGCGCATTTCGGCATGAAGACGCACCAGTTCATCAGCGACACCGACGTCATTGAGGCAGCCAAGGCGGAAGACACCACCCGTGCCGTGCAGGCAATGCGCAAGGCGCACCGGCTTGGCCTGCTTGAGGGGGCCATCGTCGGCATCGGCAATGCACCAACGGCGCTGATCGAGCTGGTACGACTTATCCGCGAAGAAGGATTGCGCCCGGCCCTGGTGGTCGGCATGCCGGTAGGATTCGTCTCCGCCGCTGAATCAAAAGACCTGATGGCGGAAGTGGCCGAAGTGCCGTGGATCGTCATTCGCGGCCGCAAAGGCGGCTCGACGCTGGTGGTCGCGGCCCTGCATGCACTGCTGGCACTGGCCGAGGCAAAGCAGAAAGCAGGACTGGCATGAAAGAAAAGGCAGCGGCCGAACGCGGCACACGCACCGGTTTCACGACCGGCGCCTGTGCTGCTGCGGCAGCGCGCGCTGCGGTGCTTGGCCTGGCAACGGGCCAGGTGCCCGGCGAGATTGAAAGCCTGCTGCCGAATGGCAGCCGGGTGCGTTTCGCCGTGCATGACGGCGGCTGCGATGCGCAGTCAGCGCACGCCATGGTGGTCAAGTTCGCCGGCGACGATCCCGATTGCACCGACGGCGCCCACCTGACGGTCGACTTGCGCCTGTTGCCCGGCCGGGCTGGCGACGTACTGTATGTGGCCGGCGACGGCGTCGGCACGGTGACCATGCCCGGACTCGGGCTGGAAGTCGGCGGGCCGGCCATCAATCCGGTTCCGCGCCGTAACATCGCCGACAACCTGCGCGAAGCCGCACCCGGCCTGCTCCAGGAGCACGGTATCGAAGTCACCATCAGCGTGCCGGACGGGCAAGTGATGGCCAAGAAGACCACCAATGCGCGCCTGGGCATCCTGGGCGGCATCAGCATCCTCGGCACCACCGGTATCGTCAAACCGTATTCGACCGCGGCCTGGCGTGCCAGCGTGGTGCAGGGCGTGCAGGTGGCGGCGACCACCGGCCACGAAGTGGTGGCCCTGACCACCGGCGGCCGCACCGAGACCTTCGCCATCGCTACCCTGCGCGCCGAACGTCCCGAACTGCCATCGGCCTGCTTCGTGCAAATGGGCGACTTCCTGCGCTATGCGCTGGACGAAGCGGCTTCGCAGCGCATCGGTCTCGTTGTACTGGCGGTCATGGTCGGCAAGCTGACCAAGATCGCGCAGGGCGAAACAATCACCCACGCCAACCGCAGCGAAGTCGATACCGACCTGGTGGCCGAGATCGCGCGCCGCATTGGCGCCGCCCCCGAAGACTGCGCTGCCATCGCCGCGGCCGAAACTGCGCGCTTTGGCGCCGAACTGATGGTCGAACGCGGCCTGGGCGATGCTTTCCACCACGCGTTGGCCCAAGCCGCTATCGATACCCTGACCGCGCCCGAGCGCTATGGCCGCGCATTCCAGCTGCGCGTGCTGGTGTGCGACTTCAGCGGCAACCAGGTAGCCGATGTCTGGTCGGCAGCCGCACAGCCGCAGGGGCAACCGGCCGATGCAAGGCGAATCGGTATCGACCACATCCTCGATGTCGACCCCGAACCAATTCCTGAGTGATTCAATGAATACTTGTCTAACTGATCCCAATCCCTGCCGCGTGATCGGCGTACTGGATGACGGCGCGGGCAGCCTGAATGCGACAGCGCTGGCCTGGCTGCGCAATGCCGACGTGGTAATTGGCGGTACCCGCACGCTCGCGCTGCTGAAGAATGAACTCAAGCCAGGCGCCATCAGTCGCGACCTGACTGCGCGGCTGAGGGAGGTACCCGATTGGGTGCGGTCCGCACGCGCCGACAACCTGTGCTGCGTGGTGCTGGCAACCGGCGATCCGCTGTGCCACGGCATAGCGCCTTACCTGGCGCAGCACCTGTGCGTACAGGCGCTTGAGATCCTGCCCAATCTCTCGACACTGCAGCTGGCTTGCGCGCGCGTCGGGCTGGCTTGGCAGGATGCGCGCATCGTGTCGGTCCACGCGCGCGATGCCGGCGAATGGTCGCGCGGCAGTCCGCCCGGACATGGCCTGTACGCGCTGGCCCAGGCGCTGCGCCAGCATTCGCGCCTGCTGGTACTGACCAGCCCGGACAACAGTCCGGATCGCGTCGCCCGCCTGCTTCTGGCTGAAGGCCTGGGCGACGACTTCCATATGGCGGTAGCGGAAAACCTGCTGCAGCCGGAAGAGCGCGTGCTGGCCGAACTCAGTCCGCAGGAGGCGGCGGGCATGCGCTTCGCGGCCCTGAATGTGGTATTGCTGTGGCGCGTGACACCGATACCGCAGCCTGTGCGCTTTGGCCTGGCGGATGCCGAGTTCGAACAACGGCAGCCGGAAAAAGGGTTGATCACCAAACAGGAGGTGCGCGCTGTCAGCCTGGCGCGGCTGCAGCTGCGGGCCGACAGCGTGGTGTGGGATATCGGTGCCGGTTCCGGCTCGGTGGGACTGGAAGCAGCACGCCTGTGCCCACAAGGCCACGTTTTCGCCATCGAGAAGAACGAAGAAGACTGCGCCATCGCCGGCCGCAACCACGCTGCCTTCGGCGTTGCCAACTACAGCCTTTACCATGCCAAAGCACCCGAAGGCCTGGATGCCTGGCCCGATCCGGATGCGGTCTTCATCGGCGGTTCGGGCGGCGAGCTGGCAGGCCTGATCACGGGGATCTTGAGCCGCCTGCGGCCGAACGGCACGCTGGTGATGAACTTCGTCACGCTGGAGAACCTGGCCACCGCCACCGCCGCGCTGCAGGCGCTCGAGGGTGAGGGCGTATCCTGGGACGTCCTGCAGCTACAGGCTGCACGCAGCAAGCCGATCCTGCACATGCACCGCATGGCGGCCGAAAATCCAGTGTGGATCGTCTGCGCGCGCCGCGTGGGAGGACCGGCATGAGCGGCACCTTATGGGGAATTTCGCTTGGCCCCGGCGATCCGGGCCTGATCACACGCGCCGCCTGGGACGCATTGCAGCGCCGCGACGCGATCTGGGTTTATCCCGCCCGCAGCGGCAAGACGCCCAGCTATGCGCTGGATATCGTGCTGCGCGCCGGACTGGAGCCGCCGGCCGAGCATCAGCTGCTGCTTTTCCCCATGACCCATGACGGCGAGAAGCTCGCGCGCGCCTGGCTGAGGGCGGCCGAAATTGTGCTGCCCTGGCTGCGCGCCGGCCGCGACGTACTGTTCCTGGTCGAAGGCGACGCCAGCACCTACGCCACTTTCGGCCACTTGGCCCGCACGGTGCGCGCTTTGGACGAGCAGGTGCCGGTGCAGGTCATCGCTGGCGTCAACTCCTTCACTGCCGCCTGCGCCGACGTGGCTGTGCCATTCGCGGAGCAGGACGACACGGTAGCTATCGTCCCGGCAGCGTACGGCGTGAGCGCTGTCGACCGGCTGCTGCCCGACTTCGACACCCTGGTGCTGATGAAGGTCAAGCCATTGCTCGATGAACTGATCGACTGGCTGGAACACAAGGACTTGCTGTCCGGAGCGCACTTCATCGAACGCGTTGGCGCACCTGACGAGCGCCGCTTCAGCGCCGACGAAATCCTTGCACTGCGCGGCACCAAAGTCAGCTACCTCTCGCTGCTGATCCTCAAACACCCGCATCGCATTCGCGGCGAACGAATCAAAGGCTGCCTTAAAAAGACCAGCCCCCAACCAACCTCCCTGGAGACTGCATGAGCAGCTTATCAATTGTGGACACATCGACCCCGCGCTTATGCCTGGTCGCCATCACCAAGCACGGCGCAGCGCAGGCAGCACGCCTGGCCGGCGACCTGCCCGGCGCCGATATCTGCACGTCCGCCAAGTTCGCGGCGCAGTTTACCGGCTTGCCGAACAAGGTCCGCGCTTACGACGGCGCACTGCGCGACGAAATCGGCCCACTGTTTGCAGGCTACGACCAGGTCATATTCTTCGTGTCGCTGGGCGCCGTAGTGCGCCTGATCGCGCCGCACCTGCGCAGCAAGGATGAAGACCCGGGCGTGATCGTGGTCGACGACGCCGGCCAGTACGTCATCCCGGTGCTGTCCGGCCACGTCGGCGGCGCCAACGAATGGAGCGAGCGCGTAGCCGACCTGCTGGGTGCAGCACCGGTGCTGACCACCGCATCGGACGTCGGCCGCACGATCCCTGTGGATATCCTCGGGCGCCACCTTGGCTGGCGCGTCGAGGCGCCAAAGATCAACATCACGCGCGTCTCGGCGCACGTCGTGAACGGCGAACCGATCGCCTTCGTGCAGGAAGCGGGCAGCCCAAACTGGTGGACCCGCCCAACGCCGCTGCCGGAAAACATCCACTTCTTCACCCGCTTCGACGATGTGCTGCTGGAACGTTACACCGCGCTGCTGTGGGTAACCCATGCCGAGGTACCGGAAGAACGCTGGAATGCGCTGCACGAGCGCCTGGTGGTCTACCGCCCGCCGCAGGAAAGCACAGCGTGAGCATGTTTACTATCGGCCTGGGTTGCGACCGTGGCGCCATGCTGCAAACGGTTCGTGATGCTGTACACGCAGCACTGCGCGCAGCCGGCGCCCAGCCTGGCCAAGTGGCCGCCGCCGCGAGCATCACCCTGAAGCGCGATGAGGAGGCGCTGCTCGCCTTCGCGCAGGAAGCCGGCTGGCCGCTGCATTTCTACGCCCCGGAAGAACTGGCCGCGGTGCCGGTACCCAATCCATCCGAAACGGTGCGCCGCTACACCGGAACGCCATCGGTCAGCGAGGCGGCCGCGCTGCTGGCAGCCGGCCCAGGCACACCAATGACCGCACTGGTCGTTGAAAAATTCAAACTGCGAGGCGTGGACAACCGCAATGTCACCGTCTCCATCGCAAGGAAGAACCCATGAACGCACAACTCGAACAAGCCGCTACCGCGGGCAAGATCATGCTGGTGGGGATCGGCCCCGGCAGCGTAGAGCACATGACGCAGCGCGCCCGTGATGCCATCGCCGAAGCCGACGTAGTCATCGGCTATGTCACCTACATCAAGCTGGTGGCCGACCTCATTGAAGGCAAGGAAATCATCCGCAAATCGATGACGGAGGAACTGGACCGCGCAGTCAGCGCCCTGGAGGCGGCACGCGCCGGCAAGAAGGTCGCGCTGATCTCTTCCGGCGACGCCGGCGTCTACGGCATGGCCGGCCCGACCTACGAGGTGCTGTTCCAGTCCGGCTGGACGCCGGAGGACCCGGTGCAGGTGGAGATCATCCCCGGCGCATCCGCACTGAATAGCTGCGCCGCCCTGGTCGGCGCACCGCTGACGCACGACTTCTGCGCGATCTCGCTGTCCGACCTGCTGACGCCCTGGCCAACCATCGCACGCCGCCTGGATGCGGTAGCGATGGCGGACTTTGTGGTGGCGCTGTACAACCCGAAAAGCGGCCGCCGCACGCGCCAGATCGTTGAAGCGCAACGCCTGTTCCTGCGCCACCGCCGCCCCGACACCCCCGTGGCCATCGTCAAGAGTGCCTACCGCCGCCGCGAAAACATTGTCTTCACCACCCTGGACTGCATGGGCGACGCCGACATCGGCATGCTTAGCACCGTCCTGATCGGCAACAGCAATACCTTCATCCGTAATGGCCTGATGGTCACCCCGCGCGGCTACGCCAACAAATACGATATGCAAGAGGGCGGGACGACGCGCGAAGGTGAACGCGCAGGCCGCTCGCTGTCGACCGGCTTGCTGGGATGGCTGGATACGCTGCGCGCCGAACACGAAGCCGGCGCCAGCATCGAAACACTGGCAGCGCAGTACCGCCTACCGGCCGACTACATCCAGGCCACGCTGGACGAGCCGTGGCAAGCCGAAACAGTCACTGAAGTGGACGGGGGCGAGGCATGAGCGACGCTCCAGTCAAACCAAAAATCAGCAGCTACCACCGCCATCTGCTGATCTGTACCGGCCCGCGCTGCACCGCCGACGGCCAAGCGCAGGCCTTGTTCGATAGTCTTGGAGATAAATTCAAGGCCGCGGGCCTGAACGAAGGCGAGCTGCGTGTGAAGCGCAGCCGGGTAAGCTGCTTCGCCGCCTGCAAGGGCGGCCCGATCGCCTGCGTCCAGCCGGATGGCACCTGGTACTACAATGTCACTCCCGAGAACATGGACCGCATCATCGACCAACACCTGTGCAATGGACAGGCCGTCGAGGAAATCGTGTTCCATCAACAGTGAGAGTAGAAGTGCAGAGTAGTTTTGACCAGGCAGGAATTGATGCCGTTTATCGTGTGATTGCCGAACGGCGCGACGTGCGTCACTTCGTGCCCGGTGCAGTGGATGAAGACCTGCTCATGCGCCTGCTGGCCGCAGCCCACCAGGCGCCCAGCGTTGGGCTGATGCAGCCGTGGCGCTTCATCCGCATCCAGGACCCCGCTTTGCGCGAGCAGATGTACCGGCTGGTCGATGAAGAACGCCAGGCTACCGCCGCAGCCCTGGGCGAGCGCAACGAGGAATTCATGCGGCTGAAGGTCGAAGGTATCCGCGAATGCGGCGAAGTGCTGGTGGCGGCCCTGATGGACCAGCGCGAAAGGCACATCTTCGGCCGCCGCACTTTGCCCGAGATGGACCTGGCCTCGGTCGCCTGCGCCATCCAGAACATGTGGCTGGCCGCCCGCGCTGAAGGCTTGGGTATGGGCTGGGTGTCGCTATTCGACCCGGCCAGGCTGGCGTCTTTGCTGGGCATACCGGAGGGCGGCAAACCGGTCGCCATCATCTGCCTGGGTCACGTTGCCGGCTTCTATCCCAAGCCGATGCTGGAACTCGAAGGGTGGGCAAAGCGCGGCAAACTTGCCGACCTGGTTTATACCGACAGGTGGCAGGATAACAACAATGCATAGCGTATAATCGCCGCCGTTTGGTGCCTCGCGCGCGTTCAAGCGCGCAGTTAAACGGGAAACACATGGCCATGCTGCTTCAGCCAGCAAGCCAAGGTGTGCTGCCCCCGCAACGGTAAGCAAGCGTCGTTCTTCACGACAGGTCGTCTCTCAAGCCACTGTGCGCAAGCATGGGAAGGCAAGACGGTCCGCCTTGCCAGCCCGGATACCGGCCAGACAGGTGGTGCACACGTCGGCAACGATGCGTGCGCTGTTCGGTCGCGCTCACGGGGAGGTGGGCGGGATTGCCGATTCAAGCATCCATAATGAAAAAATCATTGATCCCCATGATCGCGGGGGCGTTGTGCGCTGTCGCGCACGCACAAGAGCAGGAAGCACCAGCAAGGGTGTACGTTGTTGGCCACCACTACGACAATGGCATCCGCACTTCCGACGCAGCCAGCGAAGGAACCATCACCGCAGCATTGATTGCCAACCGGCCCGCTTTGCGGCCCGGCGAAATCCTGGAATTCGTTCCGGGCATGATCGTCGCCCAGCATAGCGGCGATGGCAAGGCGAACCAATACTACCTGCGCGGCTTCAATCTGGACCACGGCACCGACTTCGCCACCTTCGTCGACGGCATGCCGGTCAATATGCGTACACACGGACACGGCCAGGGCTACACGGACCTCAACTTTCTGATCCCGGAGCTGGTAAGCAAGATCCGCTACCGCAAAGGCCCTTATTACGCCGACGAAGGCGACTTCGCCTCGGCTGGTGCTGCGCACATGGGTCTGGCCGATAAGCTGAACGAAGGCTTCGCATCGCTTACCGCCGGTGTGCATGCCTATCGCCGCGGCGTCGTGGCGAATTCCACCGAGGTTGGCAACGGCAACCTGTTGTACGCACTGGATCTGGGCCACAACGACGGCCCATGGCAGATGCCGGAGAGATTCCACAAGTCGACTGGCGTGCTGCGCTACAGCTCGGGGACCAGCGCGGAACGATTCAGCATTACCGGCATGGCTTACAAAGCAGGCTGGCACGCTACCAGCCAGATTCCGTTGCGCGCAGTGCAGGACGGGCGCCTCGACGAGTTTGGCGCGGCCGATCCAAGCGATGGCGGCCGCACGGCGCGCTACAGCCTTTCCGGCGAATGGCGCAAGCGTGTTGGCGATTCGCTGACGGAAGCCCACGCCTACGTGGTGCGCAATGACCTGGCGCTGTACAACGACGTCACCTACTTCCTGGATGATCCGGTCAACGGCGACCAGGTCCTGCAAACCGAACGCCGCAAGATGACTGGCTTCGACCTGACCCAGACCTGGTTCGGGCAATTTGGTGACCGCTCGATGGAAAACAGCATCGGCGTGCAGGGCCGCTTCGACCGCATTGCCCCGGTCGGCCTGTATGCAACGACGCAGCAGCGCGTGCTGCACCCGATCGCCGAGTCGCGCGTGACAGAAGGCAGCGTGGCGGTGTGGTTCCAGAACACCGTGCAGTGGACGCCTTGGCTGCGCTCCATCACCGGCCTGCGTTATGACCGCTACAGCTTTGATGTCGCCAGCTCTATCCTGGAAAACTCCGGGAAGGTGAACGATCACATTGCATCGCCCAAGCTCTCATTGATCCTGGGGCCCTGGAGCAAGACGGAGTTTTTCGTGAACTACGGAGAAGGCTTCCATAGCAACGACGCGCGCGGCGCCACGGCCCGCCTGTCGCCACGCGAGCGCGAGCCCGTCGAGCCCGTCACACCGCTGGTGAAGACACGTGGCTCGGAAATCGGCGCACGCAGCGAGTTCGTGCCTGGCTTGCAAAGCTCGATGGCGCTGTGGCGCCTGCGTTCTGGCTCCGAGCTGGTGTTCTCCGGCGATGCAGGCGACACCGCACCTAGCCGCGCCAGTAAACGTTCCGGCATCGAATGGAACAACCACTATGCAGCCACCAGCCATTTGCTGCTGGACTTCGACCTGGCCTATTCGCGCGCCCGCTACACGGAGTTCGATGCGGCCGGCGACCGTGTTCCGGGCGCTGTGGAAAAGGTGGTGTCATTTGGTGCGACACTGAACGACATCGGCCCATGGTCCGGTGCGTTCCAGCTGCGCTATTTCGGTCCGCGTCCGCTGGTGGAAGATAACAGCATTCGCTCAGCCAGCACGGCGCTTGCCTACCTGCGCACTACCTATCGCTTCGATCGCCGTTGGCAATTGACGGCCGACGTGTTCAACCTGTTCGACCGCGAGGCGAGCGATGTCGATTACTACTACCCCTCACGACTTGCCGGCGAGCCGGCAGAGGGCGTATCCGACATTCACTTTCACCCCGGCGAACCACGTACGGTGCGTTTGACCTTGCGCGCGGTGTTCTGAGCGCCCAGCCCGGCCAGGTATGCGCACAGCATATCGGCCAGGGCGCCTGCATAGGCTGTAATTTCTTCGTCGCTGCGGGGCTCTTGTGAAAACTGCTGCCCGACGGCGCTGAGCGTATCCATCACCAGGTCGCTCGCCAATGTGCGCTCCGCGTCGGTAGCCTTGGGCAGCGCCTCGTCGATGAAGAGCCGGAACATCTGGTCGCCGGCAGCTTTGGTCTCGATCGCCTCCGGCGCGTCGCGGTACAGCGGCGCCGCATCATTAAGGGCAGTCCGCACCGCCGCCTCTTCGCATTCCGAACGTACAAAGGCATGTACCAGTTCGCGCATGCGGTCCAGCGGCGGTTTCGCTGGATCTTGCAGGATTTCGGTCAGCATGGACGAGGTCTGCTGCCACTCGTCGCTCTGAAGGCGGAACAGGATGGACGCCTTGTTGGGGAAGTACTGGTAGATCGACCCCACGCTCACGCCGGCGCGCTCCGCCACCCTTGTCGTAGTGAAGCGGCGAGCACCTTCTTTTGCTAAAACCTGAATAGCTGCCTGCAGTATCGCGCCAACGAGGTCATTTGAGCGGGCCTGTTTTGGCCTTCTTCTCGAGGAGACGCGGGAGCTTTTGTTATCAGTCATGAGGGGAGTCGGGAATGCGAATATGAAACGTGAAGGATTATTCATATTATTCCTGCTCTTACACAAGAAAGGAAGAGCCCCATGATTACCCTGACATCCGCACCTGTCGCGCCCCTGCTGAACCGCCTGTTCGACGAATCCGAAAACACCAGGGTGCCCGCCATCGCCGCCTTCGGCGCGCTCCCAGCAGAGGATCGCGTGCGCATCATGAGCAGCAAGACCGGCTATCGCGACATCTATGCGGACTTGAAAGACGCCGCGATCCCGGTTTCGCGCGAGACCGGCCTGCTGCTGTACATGTTGGCGCGTAACGCCAAGGCGAACGTGATCGTCGAATTCGGAACTTCGTTCGGCATCTCGACCCTGCACCTTGCCGCAGCCCTGCGCGACAACGGCGGCGGCCTGCTGGTCACCACGGAATTCGAACCGTCCAAGGTACAGCGGGCCCGCGAAAACCTGGAGGCCGGCGGTTTGCTCGACCTCGTCGAGATCCGTGAAGGCGATGCACTGGAAACCCTGCGCAATGGCTTGCCGGAGCAAATCGACCTGCTGTTGCTGGACGGCGCCAAAGGCCTGTACTTCGACATCCTGCGCCTGGTGGAGCACCGCCTGCGTCCCGGTGCGCTGATCATCGCCGACAACGCCGATTACTGCCCTGAGTATATGTCAAAGGTGCGCGACGCGGAGGGCGACTATCTGTCCCTGTCGCTGCCGGGCGATGTTGAACTGAGCATGAAGCGCAGCTGACACTCACGTTATAAGACGCGCGGTTCTAAGCCGGCACTGTCCACGTGAAACCGCGTTTCAAGTAAGCTTAGGACGCATTGGACTGCGCCGAGTGAGCGTGTGATCGGCTTAATGTCCTTGATTGGCCGGGTGGAAGCAATGGTCGCAAGGAGCGGAGCGACAAGCTTCGATTCAACAAAGTGGCTGGAGGCCTGGCTTAACAGTCCGCTGCCGGCACTCGGCGGTGTGCGGCCCGGCTCATATCTCGATACGATGACTGACCAAGAACTCCTGGCGAGCTGATTGCTATGGCCGAGTCGAGGGCCTATGCGTGAGGCGATGCAGACGATTCAACTGTACTACATACGGCGCAGCCCACCGCTCTTCAACTTCCAAGAGGCGGCGGACGCATTGCTCGCGCACATGACCATCGTAGTGACGTGTCCCCAGACAAAGCGCAATTAAGGCCGCTTCGCCTGGGCGATTCATGCCATTAGCCAGTTGCCCCTTGTCGTAATACACACGATAAGGGATGCTCAGGAGCTCCCCGTCCAAGTGAACTGAAATCACGGTGTCCGATGGTGTGTGCATCTGACCATATGCGAGCGTCGAGACTGAACTTCTGACTCGTTCGGCCAGTTCTGCGGGAAAAGCGTGAATCTCCACATTTCCGTTTTCGCCTTGCCGCGCAAATGAAAAGATCACCCTGAATTCCCATAATTTTGGAAGGCGCACTGCCGGTATGGCACCGCCAGCCGCCCGACCAACTTTATTGTTTACCGACCGACTTTATTGTTTCAATGCGGGCGGTAAATAGTAGCGTTCCTTTGCTTTGACCAAGAATGTCTAACCGATTGAAAATTATAGACATTTGTCAATCCGGGAACGCTTTTAAAATCCCAAAGTACCCCCACCAACGACGAAAACAGCCGACGGGAAATAAAAGCGGTCCCGAAATGTGATTCAACGTCTAGGTAGGGTCCGCATCACGACCTTTAGTCCGATGTACGGCCTCGAGCACCCAGTGCTATGTTGCGCCGAAGGTGACATCACTCTCAAAGAAATGGGCGCGCCCTATGGTCCAGCGCTATCACTCAGCATCCAACTATTCCATTGTCTTGTTGAGCCGAATTCTTACCCTACAGGAGTTCGTGCAGCTTGCGACCAAGCACATCGTCACGTGCAATAGCATCAATACACATTCTCTTTTTGGCGTTATACCGCGTTATCCGAATTTGGATAGTTATTCCTTTTGAAGATATTTTTGGATAATGCCGCTTAGAACGAAGACGGGTGCTGAGCGGCGCAGTCGACGGAACATCCTTTTCGGTCGTCGTCCTAACTATGAACTAGCTGCAGCAGCTTCAGCTACGAAGCAATTCAATGTCCTGCAGTTTGCGCCCCAACTCATCATCGCTCGCGACAGCATCAATGTCCTTATCGAGGCCCAGCACGCGCAAGGCACGAAGGTATGTACCGATAGCAATGGATGGGTCACCTTTTTCTAGGCGCCGCAAAGTTTCACGGGATATCCCCATTCTTTCCGCGAATAGCATTGCAGTAAATTTGCGCCGGCGCCGCGCAAGACGAAGCCTTTCACCCAGGCCTGCAAGTTGCTTAAGAGCAGTAGGGAATGTAGCAAGTGGGGTCTTTGCCATGACTCATATATTGGCGCATTTGCTCGGTTTTGACCAATTTATGTGGCGTTTCATAGCCGCATTGCACCATACCGAAATTCGTCAAGTGAGCAACATTACTACACCGACGTGCTTTCCGCTTTCAATTTATCTTTCTGTGCGAGCCGTATTTCAAGTCCCTCCGTTCGCGTTACCGAATTCGAACCGCCGGGCTTACGAGATTTGAGCGTAGAACCTGTCCATTCCTAAGCAACTCTGCGCTGACGGTGGCGGCTGGCAAACACCAAACCGAAGATAACTGCTGTGCCACACCTGATGCCTCCCAAGGCATTATTGGATTGCCAGAGATTTTCGCGAAGGGACCATCGCTTTCCGGTACGACTCTGTCCATTGGCATCATGGCGACAAGCTTTCTTCCATTAGCGGAAGCGAGCATCGCCGGGCCAACACTAAACCAACAGCCCATGCTAACGGCCCTACTCAGCAACGGGGCAGAATCCGTGAACCAATGCAGCACAGCAGTGCCAAATCCAGGGAACCGTTCAAGGATGTCTAAAACATCTCGTGCCGCAGCGCGCGAGTGAATGCTAAGAATTCTTCCGCCCAAAGACTGAGACCGCTCCACAACGGCGGAGAAAATCTGCATTTGTAGGTCGAAACTCTGTCGGTATCTTGCAGAGCCGTCGAGGCCAACTTCGCCAATTGCTACAGAGTCAGCCATCTGATGAAGCAGCAGCTCGAGCTCTGGCGCCTTTTGGGCCGCCACCTCGGGGTGTAGCCCTGGCGATACGACAATCGATTCGGTTTGCCGCAAAACTTTTGAGGTCGCAGCATACCCGCGTGGACTCGTTGTCACTAGCCAGACAAAGTCCATTGTTTTCTGAGCCTTAGCGTATACTTCTCGCCCGTCGGGGTACAGGTCAAGGTGGCAATGAAAGTCCATCATAGAAGGCCATCCCGTTCAAGAAGCGCAGCGAGCTCGCCTAGTCCGCCTTCAAGCATACGTCGGTAGCTGGCACGCTCGTTTGACGATGCGAATGAGAGCGTCGCACCAAGCAGTTTATCTATACCACCACTGCGGGCAGTAAGGACTGCCACCGCTACCGCCATCGGGTCATCTGCACTTGTCTTGCCGGCATTTGCGACGTTCCCAAAGCGATATATAGTCTTATCGGACGACGGTCTCCACCGAAGGAATGCAGCCTTCCGTACCATACATGGAACACAACGACCGCAGTGAGTGCGGTTGTAAGTCCTGTAGCGGCCACAGCTCGTGGTGTGAGATGCGTACTGTGCCAAAGTATCTTGGTCGGCGCACTCCGCAAGCATTTCACCTTTTGTTTTGAACTGATACGGCATTGTTAGTCGCACATCAACCCCAAGCAGCGGGAGCGCGGCTTGCAACTGCTGCATGAATAACGGATGTGTTGTCCGCGTGCTGAGGCTGGCCATTCGCCCTGGGAGGAGCGGCGGGTTCACACTGATGAAACCATTCTCGGGAACAATGATTTCCACCTGCGGAACTGATAGCAAGGAGGCAGAGAGTACTGCCAAACCGTAGAAGCCCATTGAACGCCCACGTGTGGATGGTTCTTGAGGTCCCTTAAAATCGATGCGATGGCTCCACTGCTGATGCCATTCTGCGCCGCCCAGCATCTCCGCGTATGCCACTTGTCTCTCAGAGTCTTCATGTGCCAGTTGGGATACGAAGATTGGCCGTTTACCTTGGGCCACCGCGTCGATTCCGCCTACCAGGCTGTCCAATCCGCCGGATAGAAGGGCAACACAGTCGCGGTCGCACAGCACCCGATTGCCAGCCGGCGGCGGCGGTCCTCCGTTAGTAAATCTAAGTGTCCAGAAGTCGCCAGTCAGAGTCCGCAGCATCTGCTCAAGTTTGGCTGCATGTTGATTCCAAGTTGTGGGGTCATTAAGCGTTATCTCTAATTCGAGCTCGCGTGTCCATGCGTCCGCAGTGTCCTTGCGGAGGATTACAAAATCGGCAGCGCAAACGGCAAACGCAAACAGCACGAAGTCCCATGTCGCCACTGCAGGGGCGAAGCCGGCACGTTCGAGTTGTCGGACCCAACCGTTACCAATTCCGCCTACGTCAGGATTACTGCTACGTTCGAAGAACGTAAAAGCCTTTACATCATCAGGAATTGATGCTGGCAGCGAGGTCAGAGCGGAACAGAGAACTTTCATTGGGCACCGAAGATTTCTAGAGCTTTGCGGAGGGTGGAGTTCGAGATATCGCGAACGGAGCGTGGTTGGCCAGTATTTCGAACCTTCTGCATTGCGTCCTTCACAACGACCAGAATGTAATCTTGAACTTGTCCAAGCCTGTCTTGGACCACCTGTGCTGAGAACTTCAACTTTTCAAAGACCCGGCCTAACTCCAGCTGGACACGATTGTAGACATCAAAAGCGAGCGTGTACCCCATCAGGGCCGAGATTTGCTCGTTCGTCAGTGCGAAAATATCAGTATTGGGGTCGACTTCGTACAGGTGGATAATCGCTTGATTCATCGCGTGCTTTGCGGACTCTTCATCAACGCTGCCACCGGTGGGAACAATCTGATTGATAACCTCGAGTGCTGCGTCCTGAGCGGAAAGTCCGCGGGCACGGGCAGATGTTACCCAGTCATTAATTGACGGGTCTGTCGCATCGCGAACCCGAGTCAGGAATCCACCCAACGCGGCTGCGGCTTGTGAACTAGTTCTCATCCGACTTGCTGCTTTGGATGCGCCACCTAGCCCTTTCCGTACAAAGCTTCCCATCGCTCGTGCAGCGTCGGAACGGTCACCTGTACGCATAAAGCGACCCATACTGGTTCTAGCTTCTTTATAGCGCCCGCTGGGCGCGTTGTTGGCGCTGGCTTCCTCACCTCCATTTGATTGGGATGTGTCTCCATCAACGTTATCTGTCGATTGGCCGTCCCCATCACCGCCATCATCGTCGTCGCCTGGTGGTGGAAGCACTGTATCTGAGTGACTGTCATCGATAGATTCCCCAGCACTATCAAGCCAAGGTGGGTCGAAAGGACTTCCCGCGCCGGCGCCGGCGCTAGAGGTTGATGTACCCATTAATTCTGCTCCTGCTGGATGACCTTTTTAATTTGGGTGGGTGTATTAGGGTCAGCCAACCACTTACTTAGGGACTCTGCCGCCCATACTGACGACTTGAGATGAAACACTAATCCAGGTGCTAACTGTGCAACCGGCGCCTCACCTAAAAGTGCGGCGGCACGAGGACCGGCGCTAGGGAAGATACGACATACTTCGGTGAGGACATACAACTCCTCAGCTTTCTGCCATGTGCGAGCAGGCCGCTTTTGTTCCCATGCCCGCGCCATCGCGAGAGCCGCTTGTCGCTCGCCAGCGGTACGGATTTTGTCGTCAAGGGCCTCGCTTTGCGAGCGTGCAGCAACCAGGCTATCGCGCAGCAGTTTGCCCTCTGCACTGAGGTCGTCGGTACCGTAATCGCGCACTGTGCTATCGCGGCTCAAATGAAGCAATGCGCGCATATCGTAGTCGCCTAATGGGGGCGCAAGTTGTAGCCATTCGCGTACAAATGGCTTTTCTCCGAAAGCCTCAGGAAGCCGGCTACCCTTTTCCTTGGCGGCGTCCTCGGCTTGTTTGAGCGTTTGCACTCGGCCATCGTTCACCGAAGAGACCATTTCACCAATGGCGTTTGCCAGGTCCTCTTCGCATCTCTCGAGCAGATGCCACTTGGCTAACACGGAAACATCAATGTCAATTCCTTGTGGTGTAGCGAGCGCTTTCCGCAGGAAGATAGTGTTGAGGAATCGTTTGATAAGCCGGGGATTTGACTGAACGGCGCTAGAGCTTAAAAGCAAAGGCGCAAGTCGCTCGGACAGCCCCATCATAGCCGCGAGCTCGGCATTGCCGTTTGGAGCAAGACTCTCCAAGAATGCTAAGTCAACATGTTTGTCTTTCCACGTTTCTCGGAGCCGCTCTTCTACGCGCTGCTTGGCCAGGCCAAAAGCGTCGGTCTGAAGCTTCCCGGCCCGGAGTGCCCGTTCCAAGAACAATAGAGCAATGTAGGCCTTGGTTTCATTTGCGCCTAGCCGGGGCACGCGCAAGGGAATCTGGATGAGCTTGTCGAAGTAGTTGGTTGCTATATCGTCGCTGATTCCAGTGCCGGCGAAATGTACCCGTACTGCCCCGCGAATGAACGTATCATCTGCGGCGAGCACAAAGGCACTGCGACGAAGGAAAAGCAGCAGCCGAATGGCTTCTAACGTTGCGATGGTCGTCTTGGGTAAACAGCGGTCCAAGTCATCGACGAAGACGATGAGCGTTATATCTAACTCTTTAAGCAGTTCCTCAAGCGATTTCCTAAGAGCTTGAATTTCCTGCGGCAGCGATACAGGCTTGGCCTCGTTTAGGAGCCCTTTTGCGGAGGCAGGAAGCTCTTTCGCCGCAGAGAGTCCGTCAGAAATCGATTCATTACCGATGGCGTCAGCGACAGCGGAGAGGGACTTGCCAATCACCCCAACTGGTACACCCGTGACTAAGGTCGCGGCAACCTCGCCGCCGAGTTGAGCAAGACGTAGCAGGTTTATACGCTTGAGAAACCCTTCAGCCTTGTCGAGCAGGGTCGCCGATGACTTCGCCTGCTTGAGCACCGCATCGCCGACAATTTGTAAAAGCGCGGTTCTCGCATCCTCGAATCCTTGGTACAGCCAAGGATTGAAAGTCACAACAACGTACTTTTCTTGTTCAGATTCGAACTCTGATTCAATCATTCGAACCAGTGACGACTTTCCGACGCCCCATCCACCGGAAATACCAATGGAGACCGGCTCCTCGCCAGAATTGCGGATAAGCTCGGCGCAGGCTTTTGCGACAAGTCGGAAATTTACGTAGTCAACACTCGTTTCGTTGTCATGCCACACTTTGTGATTTCCTCCATTAAGCCAAGGCTTTGGGCGATTTGCCGCACTACCGCGTTGGAAAAGCGTCCTACCCGCAGCACGAATGCTATTTGGCACAATAATTACGTCAATTTCCGGGCCGCAAACCATGGTATATAGTCTACCCTAATTTTCAACATTAGATGCCATGAAGAAAACTTACAGCACAATGTTGTCGTCCCGCGATGCCTCCAACCAGCCATCGTAGGATGCAGGAGGACTTGCTCAAGAGCTGCGTTTCAAGTCGGTCGCTGTGACCAATAAACTCTTAAGCAAAAATTCCAGGCAGCCGTGGCGCGCAGCCTCATCGCAAAAATGGCCGTGTCGACTATGAGACAAGCGAAACGCGAAACGCATTTCTATTATTCGCATTGCTTAAGCGCACGTTGTCGTGCACAGTAGCGACGCCCAAGAGGGGACTGCAATGCTTGGGCATGAGTAAGAGAAAAACTAGAAAAGGGAAAAGCATGGCTTTCATAAACCATTTATCCATCCGGGTTCCATGGCACGATGACCAGTGGCGTGGGACAGTGTGTAAAAAGCCGCGCGAAAATGCAGCGTGCATCGCTCTTCCTGAAATTGCGGCAAAGAAGATGGACGACGCCGAAGTGTGTGTGGCCGGATGTCGCTTCGATGAACTTGCTGCGTCGGAATTGCCGCCATGTGTGCGTGAGCGCGTTTCGTTCATGGCCCCATTTGCGCTGCGCAGAGATTTCATCCACCCTTACAAGAGAAGCGCTACACCAGACCATCGCGACCTTAAGGCGATGACTCTACAACAGCCTGCGTTCTCAGCTACATGTATCCCGTTCAAATGGATGCGTCGCGAGCACGCAGATGCGTTCTCTGCGTCGTGGCATCTCGATTTTGACCCTGCGCGCGAACCTAAAGAGCCCGATTGGTTGGTCAACAGCGGGTGGATTCAGAATGGCCGGAATCAACGCGCGATGCTTGATGGCTTTTTCTCCGCAATCAAACCTGAGGACTCGTTGTGTTTCTTTTACGCCAAACAAACGCCTTTTTCGGATGATGCGCGCCGGGTCATCGTTGGTGTCGGCCGCGTCAAGCGAGTAGGTAAACCACTTCAATACGAACGAGAAGACCGCGATGCTGATGCTGATACTTCCTATGTTTGGGACGTGACCATTGAACATTCGATTCGGCCGAGTGACGGTGATGGTTTCCTGCTGCCGTACGCGGACCTGGTCGCAGCGCAGGAGCTCGGTGCTGTCGTTGACTGGGATAAGTGCCTGGCGTTTTCGCCAGAAGGACTAACGGCAGAATTTTCATACGCGGCGGAGCACGTGAGCCACGACGGTGCTATCTCCGCACTTCTAGAGTGCAAACATGCTCTTGAAGCAGCGGGGGCGGTTCTCGTGAATAACGATGCAATTCTGAAGGCGCTTCGATGGATTGATTCCCGCATATCAGAATTGTGGAGTTTGCGAGGCGCTTACCCAGGGCTTGGCGCCGCGTTGACTGCCTTAGGTACTCAGCACGGAAATTTCCTAGCACTGCACCTGGCTGAGCAGTTGGGCGACAACGAGGACCCTTGGCCCCTCGTGGACAAGGTCATGAGAAATCCGACGTCTCTGCCTGCAACGCTTCGAGCGATAGTGACAAGTGACCTCACAGCGGTGTGGAAAAACTTGAAGCCAAAGAGGCTGGAGCTTCTCAAGCTATTGGCGAGATTTGCACTAACGAACGAACAAGCAGACCGGTTTTTCGTTTCCGCTGTTCGAAGTGCATCTGGCCTGGACTACCTCGATGAGCAGTTGCTCGAAAACCCTTACGTCATCTACGAGGGTGACAGATTCTCTTCCCCTGCATCTGATGAGCATACACTCGACCGTGTGACTCTCGAGACCATAGACCGCGGGGCGTATCCTGCAGAAGTAGTGGCCCTGAAGCATCCACTGCCAGAACCCTCGCGCATGTCCGGTGCGTTGGACAAACGTCGAATCCGAGCACAAGTGATTGGACAGCTTGAGCACGCGGCAGAAGCTGGCGGCCATACAATGCTGCCCGAGGAGATGGTAATCCTCGGTATCCGAAGTGCGAGACTAGAGCCACCTTGTCCTGTTTCGGAGGACGTGATTGAGGCGGTCGCTGCTTTCTTTCCAATCGAAGTTTTCCGGGTTGCGCTCAAGGGCGGGAAGCCAGCGCTACAGCTTCAGCGTTATGTCGCCTCTAAGAAGATGCTCTCGAAAGAGATTCACAATCGGGCGCTGATAGGCAAGCGCTTTGAAATTCAAAACGACTGGAGACTTCGGCTGGATAAGCTTCTGCCGGAACTCAATGAAGCTGACAATGACGAAATACGTGCGCGAGATGAAAAAGCTGCAGCGCTAGCTGAGCTGGCGTCATCTCGTTTTTCCATTCTGATTGGTCCGGCTGGTGCCGGAAAGACCACGGTACTCAAAGCGCTATGTGAGCATGAAGATATCGCCAAAAGAGGGGTGCTCCTTCTTGCGCCAACGGGGAAAGCCCGCGTGCAGTTAAGTCAAAAATCCGGGCAGGACGCATTGACCCTCGCTCAATTCCTGTTGGCATGCGGTGGGCGTTTCGATAGTAGAACAGGAATCTACAAGAGGGTCGCAGGTTCTCCCTATGATGGTTGCAAGACCGTCATCGTTGATGAAGCCTCAATGCTCACTGAGGACATGTTGTCGGCACTTTTCGATGCTATCAAAGGGACCGTTGAACGAATTATCCTGGTGGGTGACCCAAGACAGTTGCCGCCAATTGGCGCCGGCAAGCCATTCGTTGACGCGGTGACCCATCTCACTCCCAAGACCGGTGGCCAGTTCCCACGAGTTGGGAGAGGATACGCGGAGTTGACCATCCAACGCCGCCATAAGGCCTCTGGCGAAACGGACAGCTTCCCTCTCGACCTACAATTGGCAAACTGGTTCAGTGGGCGTCCATTAGCTCCAGGTGAAGACGAGGTTTGGTCTATACTCGGCGGCACGGGGGACACGACCGGCCGGCTGATGACTCATCGCTGGGATTCGGTTGAAGAACTGCGCACAACGATATTGGACTGCTTGTGCAAGGAACTGGACCTGAAGGGGCTCGACGACCAGCAAGGGTTTGCCCTCAGCTATGGCGGTGTCGCGAAGAACGACTACGTACGCTTCGAACTTGGTGCTGCCTCACGAGTCGACGACTGGCAGGTGCTGACACCGCTACGCAACGACGTCTTTGGGGCCAAGGACATCAATCGCTTGTTGCATCGTACCTTCCGCAAGGATGCGATTTCCTGGGCTAACAACGGCCGCCGTGGCGGCGCTAGAACTACGCCACCCAGGGGGGGGGAGGAAATAGTCTACGGTGATAAGGTTATCAACGTTCGAAACCACAAGCGCAAATTTGTGAATCCCATTGAAGACGCACTTCAGTATATCGCTAACGGTGAAATTGGCGTTGTTGAGGGTGAGGTGGCTGCAAGTGGTTCTGCTTACGAACCCTGGAGGACCAAGGTCGAGTTTTCTTCACAGCAGGGATTCGTTTATAACTTTTGGAAGTCCGATTTCGACACGGATAAAGGTCCGTCGCTCGAGTTAGCTTTTGCCGTCACTGTTCACAAAGCGCAGGGGAGCGAGTTTGAAACCACGATTCTTGTGCTTCCGAAGAAGAGTCGGCTCATTAGTCGCGAGATGCTCTACACGGCCTTGACGCGTCAGAAGCGTCGGGTAATCATTCTGCATCAGGGCGAATTGGCTGACTTACAGCAATTGGCTACCGACGACAACGCCGTCATTCCGGCTCGCTTCACGAACTTGTTCGAAAAAGAAGCCCCTGAACTTCTTCCCGCGCCAGTGCAGGTGGGTGGGAAGTGGCTTGATGAGAAGTTGATTCATAGGTCGAGGCGAGGGACATTACTCCGGTCAAAGTCTGAGGTTATCATCGACGATGCGCTCGCCTCACACGACATTGATGCCGCCTACGAGGTTCGCTTCTATGGAATTGATGGGAAGGGATACCGCCTACCGGACTTTACAATCGAGGACCAATCACTGGGCAGGACCATTCTATGGGAACATTGCGGCATGCTTGCCGATGCGGGTTACGCCGAACGATGGGAAAAGAAGTTGGAATGGTATCGACAAAACGGTGTCCAGTTACTCTCGGAAGGTGGCGGTGAACGAGCCTCCTTGGTGGTAACAATGGATGACGCACGCGGTGGCATCGACGGTAAAGCAATCGACGAGCTCATCGAGGAAATTTTTGATTGATTGCACGGAGTATGTCAGAACCAATCAGCCATTCACTCCCCATCGTAGGCGGGCTTCTTCGTTTGGCCGGCGCACTCGTCGGCAAGAAGCCTGACTTACCGAAGAGGAACCTCCGCTCGCGAATCACAATGCAGGGAATAGTCACTGAACTCCCTGATGACTTTCCTTTGAAAATCGTAGACGAGGAGGGCCGGACACACCGCGGCGTCTACGCACTTGAAGTATTGATTTGGAATTGTGGAACCGAACAAATTGAACCATCAGACTTCGTAGAGAATGCGCCGCTGCGCGTAGCGCTGAGCAGTGACTCGTACGTCATCAAATCGGAAGCAATTTCGGATGCTAAAGAATTGAAGTACGAGGTGCAAAAGCATTGTGGCGGCTTCGTTCGACGAATCGGACACAGTGTTCAAGGAAGCGACTGAAGGCGTGAAATACCATTTGATTCGTTGGGAAGGCAAGTTGATTCAACCCCTCGAAGCCGCCAACTGAAGTCTTTCCTCACCTTTAGAAGGGAATGCACATGCAGGGAATTCAAAAGAAGTCAATTATCGAGCTGAAGTTCGTCAAGGGGCGAGAAGCGAAGCCCACGTTGGAGGTTCAGGCGGAGAGCCTTGATGCTCAAGGGATTAATCTTGGCGTTGTAGTTTCAAAGTCCCTTGCTGAATTTGCTAAAACGCATCCCAAGTGCGTGGCTACCGTGTATTCATACGGAACCATGAGCGTCAACTTCTTTGAGCAAGGTTGGTCGGAATTTCTCATTGTGGCCGGTGATATCAAAGCACTTAAGGCGCTTGGTGCCGCCTTCTCTCAGCTCATTAATGTTAAGTCCAGATACAGCGACTACATCTCTCCATACGAGGGACAGGCGACTTATCACGTTGAGGATGGGCGTTTGTGGCAAGTCGAAGACGCAGTTACCTGGTTCTCGGTTGACCAGGAGCCAGTGAAGGATGTCGCCGGGACCGACGCGGTAGTCGATGACGATTTTGGCAAGGACGAGGATGAAATTGATGGTCCGCTATTTGATGATTTCCTCGCAACCTTAGGCGAGAGCGAATCTAACGGAGATGCTGATAATTCGCCCTCGTCGAATGGCAACCGCAGGCGCGCGCGAATGAATGCCGCACGGTCGGATGCAAGCGTTGCAAAGATTCGGCAGACGATAGAAAACTTGTTTGGACTTCCAGAAGGGTCCGTTGCGCTTTGCGGCCCTGATGGCCGCGCGCTTCGTGGTGATGCGCTAATTAAGACTCTGCGTCGCAGGTGGGAAGAGAATTGAAGTTGAGGGATAGTGCGAGCAGTCCATATGAGGCTGCAGGCGTTTCAAATTGGTAAAATGCAGCGCCAAATTCATCAACTCTAGGAAATGTAATGCTTACAGGCGAACTTCGCAGCCAAATTAATGCCATCTGGGATTCGTTCTGGTCGGGCGGCATCTCAAATCCGCTGGAGGTGATGGAGCAAATTACTTACCTGCTGTTCATCCGCAGGCTTGACGATTCCCATACCCTCGAAGAAGGCAAAGCGTTGATGCTGAAACGCCCGATGGCGAATCGCATCTTCCCAGAAGGTTCAGACCCAAAGGGCCGCAAATATGATGACCTTCGCTGGTCACGGTTCAAGAACTTCGCTCCGGCCGAGATGCACATAGTGGTGGCGGAGCATGTCTTCCCATTCCTGCGCAGCATGGGCGGTGACGGCTCGACCTACTCGCACCACATGAAGGATGCACGGTTCACCATTCCTACGGCTGGCTTGCTGGCAAAAGTGGTCGATATGCTCGACCACGTACCGATGGAAGACCGGGACACAAAGGGCGACCTGTACGAGTACATGCTGGGTAAAATCGCCAGCGCAGGTCAGAACGGCCAGTTCCGCACGCCTCGGCACATCATTCAGTTGATGGTGGCCCTTACGGCGCCGACGCCTAAGGACATCATCTGCGACCCGGCCAGCGGCACTTGCGGCTTCTTGGTGGCGGCTGGTGAATACCTGCGCGAGAAGCACCCTGACTTCTTGAATGATGCTGCGGCCCGTGAACACTTCCACCACGGGATGTTCCATGGCCACGACTTCGATAACACTATGCTCCGCATTGGTTCTATGAACATGGCGCTGCATGGCGTGGACAACCCAGACATTAGCTATAAGGATTCGCTGGCCCAAGACCACGCTGGCGACGAAGAGAAATATTCGCTGATTCTGGCGAACCCGCCGTTTGCGGGCTCGCTGGATTACGAGAACACGGCCAAAGACCTGCTGTCCATCGTAAAGACCAAGAAGACCGAACTGCTGTTCTTGGCACTTTTCCTTCGTTTGCTGAAGCCCGGCGGCCGTGCTGCGGTCATAGTGCCAGATGGGGTGCTGTTTGGCTCGTCCAAGGCCCACAAAGAACTGCGTAGGACCCTTGTCGAAGACCAGAAGCTGGATGGCGTCATCTCTCTGCCCGCTGGTGCCTTCAAACCTTATGCGGGCGTTTCGACTGCCATCCTGCTGTTCACAAAGACGAATTCTGGCGGCACCGACAATGTATGGTTCTATGACATGGAGGCTGACGGCTGGTCGTTGGACGATAAGCGTCAACCGTTACTCGCCGAGGAAAAGCTGGGGGTCTACCCCAAGGCCAAGCTGACGGATTCAGAACATCACAAGAACAATTTGCCCGACGTGCTGGCGCGGTGGTTGAGCCGTGATGCAACTGAGCGGGAGCGTTCGCGCACCGCTCAAAGCTTCAGCGTGCCCAAGGCCGACATTGCAGCGCAAGGCTATGACTTGTCCATAAACCGCTACAAAGAAGTAGTGCATGAGGCGGTCGAGCACGAAACTCCGCTGGAGATTCTTGCAAAGCTAAAAGTGCTCGAAGTAGAGATTCAAGCCGGGATGCGCGAACTTGAAGGGATGTTGAAGTAATGGAAATTCCTCGCATCCCTCTTGCCAACCTCATACTCGAAGGGCGGCAGAAGCGTATAGCACCTACGAATAGTCAGGTGTGGAACCTCAATCTCGACCAGATTGAATCAGGTTCGGGACGGGTTCTGGAACGAATAATGACCACAGTAGACGAATTGGGGCCATCAACCTATGCCTTTGAAGCTGGAACGGTTCTCTACTCGAAGCTTAGGCCATACCTGAACAAAGTGGTTGTCGCTGACAGCGATGGCTTTGCGACGACTGAACTTGTCCCGCTGAGAGGTGACCCGGAAAAGGTCTATGCCCCATATCTCGCCTATTACCTCAGGTCGGCAGAATTCCTGAATTTCGCGAACACCGTGGTTGCTGGCGCCAAGATGCCGCGAATGGTTATGAGTGAGTTCTGGCGTTACGAGGCCCCCCTTCCACCAATCTCAGAGCAACACCGCATTGCAGCGATTCTCGACAAAGCTGACGCCTTGCGTGCCAAGCGACGGGAAGCCTTGGCTCAGTTGGATTGTCTGGCACAGTCGATTTTCGTGGAAATGTTTGGTGACCCAGTGACGAATCCGAAGAGGTGGGCCGAAATTGAAATGGCCGCGCTCTTCGAAACATCGCCAATATTTGGAACAATGATTCCGCCAACTCCTGATGGCGGCAACTGGCTCTCCCTGAGGGTCGCAAACATTCAAGACTGGCGCCTTGACTTGTCAGACCAGAAGTACGTCAATCTCCCCCCAAATACCATCGAACGACACAGTGTAAAAGACGGGGACTTATTGTTGGCACGAGCAATTGCTTCTCAAGAGCACCTTGGAAAGGCCGTAGTCGCAACTCCCGCTGGGAGAAAATGGGCTTTTGACTCCCATCTGATGCGCTTGCGGTTTAATCCCGAGCGCGCATCTCCTGAGTTCGTCCGTCATTTGTGGATGACGCCCGGAGGGCGCTCGTTATTTTTAAAGGCGACACGCCGGACTGCTGTGCAGTACAACATCAACACCAAAGAAATGAACTCGCTTAGATTGCCAATACCGCCAATCGAACTTCAGCGCAAATTCGTTTGCAGGGTCGAGGCGTTGAACTCGCTGAGGGATAGGCAACTAGAAGCGCTGAAAAGAATGGACGCACTTTTTTCAGTGCTCCAACATCGAGCATTCCGGGGTGAACTCAAGGGTTCCAACGTCCCAGAATTTGTGCGCCATGAAAATGATGAATTGCGCACCAACTAAGAGTAGGGGCTAATCCAGACATGAGCAACTTCGCGTTTCTACAGCCTGAATGGGGCACAGTGCACGAAGCTGCGCACCGTGCCGAGCAGGCTGTTTTCGGTGACCCACGCACTGCCTGCTTCTATGCCCGGCGAGGATTGGAGCTTGCGGTCGCTTGGCTTTACGCTCATGACAAGGCGTTCAAGGTGCCCTATCAGGACAACTTGAACGCCTTTATTTTTGAACCCACCTTTCGCAAAGCAGTCGGTGACGCGCTCTTCACCAAGGCCAGACTCATCAAAGACCTTGGCAACATGGCCGTACACAGCAACAAGAAGGTACTGGAATCAGATGCTGTCAGCGCCACTCGCGAACTGTTCCATTTTTGCTTTTGGCTGGCACGAAACTACGGTCGCACCTCGCGCCCGGCCCCCGGCCTGAACTTCTCTATCGGCCTAATTCCAAATGCATCCCCGGCAGCAGCGCTGACACAGGGCCAGCTACAAAAGCTCGCAGACGAATTGGCGGAGAAGAACGAAGCCCTTCACGTGCTTCGTAATGAGAGAGCAGACCTGGATGCCGAGTTGCAGCGTCTGCGGGACGAGGTCGCCAAAGCAAAGCTGGCGAATGCGGCCGAGCCTGACACCCACGACTACTCGGAAGCCGACACCAGAAAGGCATACATCGACCTCCTGCTGCGTGAGGCTGGGTGGACACTTGACCCAGCTAAGAACTTCGAAATCGAAGTGACCGGTATGCCCAACGGCGAAAACACAGGCTACGTGGACTACGTTTTGTGGGGAGACGACGGAAAGCCTCTAATGTTGGTTGAAGCGAAGCGAACTACACGCAGCCCCAAGGTGGGACAGCAGCAGGCAAAACTGTACGCTGACTGCTTGGAAAAGATGTACGCGCAACGCCCCATCATCTTCTACTCGAACGGCTATGAACATTGGATTTGGGATGATGTGTCCTATCCGCCGCGCCCAGTACAAGGCTTCTACAAGAAGCCTGAGCTAGAACTGCTTGTCCAGCGTCGAAGCAGCCGCAAGAAGCTTGCCGAGACCACCATCGACAGCAGCATCATCGAGCGGTATTACCAGACCAGAGCAGTTCGGCGAGTCGGCGCCACATTCGAAGTCGATAACCAGCGGAAGTCCTTGTTGGTTATGGCTACAGGGTCCGGGAAGACCAGAACCGTCATTGCATTGGCCGATGTCCTCATGCGAAGCAATTGGGCAAAACGCATTCTGTTCCTTGCTGACCGGGTGGCCTTGGTCAATCAAGCAGTTAATGCCTTCAAGGCGCACCTACCGGATGCGGCGCCAGTCAATCTGGTCACCGACAAACACACAGAAGGGCGGGTCTACGTTTCAACCTACCCAACTATGATGGGCCTCATCGACGAAGCTCAAGATGGGCAGCGCAGATTTGGCGTTGGCCACTTTGACCTGATTGTCATCGACGAGGCTCATCGCTCCGTCTATCAAAAATACCGGGCAATTTTCGACTACTTCGATTCATTACTTGTAGGACTTACCGCCACTCCAAAAGACGAAATTGACCGGAATACGTATGGCCTCTTTGACCTTGAATCCGGAGTGCCAACCGATGCTTATGGCCTCGATGAAGCTGTCGCTGACCGGCATCTGGTGCCGCCGGTCCCAATCTCGGTACCCCTGAAATTTCAGCGGGAGGGAATCAAGTACAGCGACTTGAGCGAAGACGAAAAGGAGCAGTGGGACGCCCTGGAGTGGAATGAGGAAGGTACCGTTCCGGATGAAGTTGACGCAGCGGAGTTGAATCAGTGGCTGTTCAACATTGACACTGTGGACAAGGCTCTTGAGCTGCTTATGACCAAGGGCCACAAGGTGGCTGGAGGGGATAGACTTGGCAAGACCATTGTATTCGCCAAGAATAATGACCATGCGGATTTTATTGCCGAGCGATTCAATGTCAATTTTCCGCAGTACAAAGGCCATTTTGCGCGGGTTGTGACGTACAAGACAGAGTACGCACAAAGTCTCATCGACGACTTTTCGAAAAAGGAGAAGATGCCGCACATTGCTATCTCGGTGGACATGCTTGACACCGGTGTCGATGTTCCAGAGGTAGTCAATCTTGTTTTCTTCAAGGTTGTGCGGTCGAAGACCAAATTCTGGCAAATGGTTGGGCGAGGAACCCGTCTCTGCAAAGACCTCTTTGGCCCAGGTGAAGACAAACAGAATTTTTATATCTTTGACTTCTGCCAGAACCTTGAGTTTTTCGCTCAAAACCCGGACTTCGCCGAAGGCGCATCGTCTGAGCCACTTAGTACGCGTCTGTTCAAAGCCAGATTGGACGTCATTGCAGAACTCGATACCAAACTAAAGGCGGGAGTGCAAATTGACGATGAAGAAGCGCAGTATGGTGACACCTTAACCGAGGCTCAACTTCGTCGTGATGTGGCGGCTATGTTGCACGCGAGAGTGGCGGCGATGAACTTGGATAATTTCGTCGTGCGCCCCCAGCGCAAAGCAGTTGAGAGATTCGCGGACGCCAATTCTTGGAATGTACTTGGCCAGGAAGAATTTCACGAGCTGGTCAGCAGAGTCGCAGGACTACCGTCCGAGTTGATGGACGACGATGAGGAAGCAAAGCGCTTCGATATGCTAATGCTTCGTACGCAGCTTGCTGTGCTTCAGGCAAAACCTGACTTTGCAAGTCTAAGAGAAAAAATTCAAACCATCGCGAGCGCATTAGAAGAGCAGATGGCCATTCCTGCTATCAAAGCGGAAATGGTGCTGATTCAATCGGTAGTCAGCGACGACTGGTGGCAGGACGTGACAGTGCCGATGCTGGAGATTGCCCGACGACGGTTGCGTTCTTTGGTCAAACTCATCCCGAAAGGACAAAAGAAGATTGTCTACACTGATTTTGAGGATGAATTGGGGGAAGCTGCCACCATTGACTTGCCGCAGGTGACCGCCGGACTGAATATGGGCAAGTTTCGCGAGAAGGCAAGACAGTTCTTGAAGGCGCATGAATCTCATCTTTCGCTGCAGCGGTTGCGACGAAACCAGCCATTGACGAAGACGGACTTGATTGAACTGGAAAAGATGCTTGTCGAGGCTGGTGGCACTAAATCACAAATCGACGAGGCCAGAGAGCAGAGTCATGGTTTGGGTATCTTCATTCGCTCATTGGTGGGGCTCGACCGAGAGGCCGCTATGCATGAATTCAGCGAGTTCATCAACGGCACAACCGTGACTCCGGACCAAATCGAATTCGTGAATCTTATCGTCCAGGAATTGACTCAAAACGGCACCATGGATGCGGACAGGTTGTTCGAATCACCGTTCACGGACCTTAACGCGCAAGGACCGCTCGGTATTTTCCCGGCGACTCGAGTTTCGCAAATCGTCGATGTTCTGAACCTAATTCGTGAGCGTGCGGTGGCCTAGCGTTGACAGGCGCGTCCCCTAAGAGACAGCATGGTGGAGCGGGAGGAGAATCCGATTGTGAAGTGCCGAAGGAACTGCGTGCGACATGAATGAAAGCCTGATTACCCACGAAGAGCGAGTGCGGCGAATGAAAGCCAAGGAGCGAGAGCTCCTTGCTGAATTGCGCAAATGGCTCCAGACGCGAGCTCTAAAGCCCGAGTGTGAAGAAGCCCGGAAAAAGGTGGAAATCTACAGTGAACTTTGCAAGCGCATTAAGTCCGAGATTAAATACTCCAGACGACGAGCACGGAAGCCTGCGGCTCAGCCCAAAGGGCGCTGGTCGCCAGTACTTTACGGTTCATTTGAATCTGGGAAGAGGCGCTGATTTATCAGATTCAACGAAGCTCGATTGCTTCAGTGGACAGTCCTGCGGCTCTCACTCGGGAATTCATGGCGGATGAAGTTAACGCATTCGACCTCATACCAGGAGACTACGGCGTTGCACAGCTCCAGACCTCTTACTGCGGTTATTTGAGTTGCGCCGGAAAAATTGGCTCTTGAGTTGTTCAACTCTTGACTGTGGGCCGAGACAAATCCATGGATTGCGTTGTTACGTTCCTTCCGCCACGCGTCAAGGCCCCGAAGCAGTTCACTTGGAAACTCATAGGCAGACGAATGCTCTGCATCGAGCTCCTTGAGCAGGGCGTAGAACGTTGGACCCGATAGCTTCGTACCTTTAGCGTCCAGGAAATTAAAGAGGCAGTTACTAATCAAGCACTCTTCGAGTGCAATTGCCTCAAGGTAGTAGCCATCGTTGAGTGCTTTTGAAACTTGACCCAGTGCAGATAAATACGAGTCATGTCGAGCCTTTAGAACGCTCACAGCGCTATCGAAGTCGATATCTTTCTTGTATGCGAGATGCAATGCTTCGAACATCGAGAAGCCATTTTTCTGAATGCTATCCCGGTCGAACTGTTTCTGAAACGACATGAAAGCGTTGTGATACCCATTAATGAAGGTGTGAACGGCCAGCCATTCTTCCTTAGCCCAAGCGAAATACTTCCTCGGCGTCGCAGGCTCAGGAATTCCCATAAGCGTGTGGCCGATTCCGTAAATCCAGTCATGTGAGACCAAGACCAGAGCGCCAACGTGAATGCAAGTCATCTGCCGCTCGGGAAAGATGTAAGCCAGTTCAGGCCTCCAGTCCTTAATGCCTTGGGTCTGAATTTTCTCCGAGGCTTCGACTTCGCCGAGCCGCTCTCGGATGATTTCAATCAAAAGCATATAAATTTCTCTCGGCTTAGGAGATATCTCAAGGATGCCGTCGAATCCAAAGCAATGCGACAAATATACGCAAAACGGCTCTAGCACCAAACGCCCATCCTCTCGGATGAACTGGTAGTTCACGATTTCATCGAAGAAGGCTTGCCTCTTCTGTTGCTCTGTAATTTCCATGAACTAGTCCATATAGGGATTTGAAATGTTGGAGAAAGGACCCCTGGCCCCAATTCGCAGGTTTTCAGACAAGTTGGGTACGAATCATACATTTTTCAGACATCAATCGGTAAGGACGAACGCCGATTCCGCATTTTTCAGACTCAGCGTGCTCTTCCAATGCGGCGTTTGATGGTCCTCTTTGAGCGGTGACTCTGCATCATTCTGGAGCCAGGTCAGGAGCGGTATTCACTTTGAAGAGCGCGAGTCTGTATATATGCTTTCCTGCAACAACCCCAAGAGTGTGAGGCCGGGCGCGATGGCCTCCAGGTAGCGCAGGATTTGCGCCTGCGTGCGGCTGAGGTCACCTTTCTCAATGAGTGCGGCCGTCGAGCGGGCCATACCGGCGCGCGCGGTAGCATCGGCTTGCCGCAAACGCCGCGCCTTGCGCAGCCGTGCGAGCTTTTCACCAAGCTCGCGTGCTTCCATCAGCCTGGCAGGCGACAGCAAAGGGGTTTCATCGCGTTTCATGTCCGCAATCTCAGTCGCAACAGAGTTAATGTCCGTGATTGCGGACACAGGTGCGCTCACCCTTCAAGTCGGACGCTGGCCTCAGCGCACCTGGAAAGACACTCCGACGAAGAATCTCGAACAACGGCTTGGCGAAGTCGTTGCGGGGATTGTAGTGCTGGCCCAGGAGACCTTCGCTAAAGAACAAGAAGAGACTCGTCGACAAGAGGCTCTACGTCGAGCTCAAGCTCGCTACGAGTTCCTTATGAAACGACGAGCATCTGAAGCGGCGTGTTTCAAGTCCTTAGAAAGTGATGCGACCAATTGGGAGCGCGCCGTCAAATTGCGCGCGTTCGCCGATGCGTTCGAGCGAAATGCCTTGGCAGTTGGGAGGCTGTCCGAAGAGCAAACGAGCTGGCTTGCCTGGACTCGAGCCAAAGCAGATTGGCTTGACCCATTTATCCTGGTTTCGGACCCCATACTTGACGCTCCCGAACCTAAGCGACCTCTGTACTAGCTTAACGCCTCACCGGCCCCTGAATCACGGGGCCTCTTCTTTTACACTTAACGGAGAAGTAGGCCGTAAACGGCACAACGGTCGCCTAAGCGACCGTCGCGTGCGGGATTCTCTTAGCCACTCCAGGTGGGACCGTGGCAAAAACACTGCCAAGGTGGCACTACGTTTTGCGCACCCGCTCAATACGTAGCTTTTAAAATTGTTGAAAAACAATAGAACAGCCGCATCGAGATGTCAACCGCATTTAGGTTGGGAAGCCTGAAGCTAAGCGTTCCTTCAACAGGTGTCCTTGTATCTGAGTTGAATTTGCATGTTTTCAGACATCTCAGCCACGAATCACACAATTTTTAGACATCGTGCCCGCGCTACGGCCGACAATCAGCCGCTTTTCAGTCGTGGTGCCGGCCGATGCAGTCATGAATCGGTAAGGCGTCAAACTGGCGGACCGGGGCGCCGCCATAAATCGCTTCTTTTATCGAAATCATTTGCGTCACATATTCGCATTACACTTTATTTTGGTCTCTGCGCGTGAACTTCTGAAGCTCCCAAACCGCCAGGCTAGATGGGTGTGCATGGCGCAAGAGCACGCTAATAGCAGTTTCATATTCTGATTTCGAGTCACTTCTTGTCCAATCATAATCGAGGCCTGCAACATCGCGAATTATTCCATCAATAGGACAATGAGGTGGCTCCTCAATAAGCCCAGCTACCCAAAGATATTTCAAATGAAGATTGACAAGCTTTTGAGTAACGCCAAATCGCAATCGTCCGCCGTGAAGAAATTCTCCGTAGGAGGTGCTGACTCGTTCTGAAAAAGATGAGATGTACTGGTAGTGAAATTCGTCGGAAACACAGCCAGTAGAGTATACCAATTCAAGTGCCTGCAACTCCTTACGGAGTGCGCTTTTGAAAGAAGTTCTATTCCATCTAGCTGCGATTGCATATATCGGAGCCTCATCACTTCGCGTCGACAGCGCTCCCTTTAATGTCAGCACCCCCAGCTCGTATCGTAAAAAATCACTCTTTTCTTGACGCAGGGACATGACGTATTTCCGATGAAAAACTGAAACATCGACTTGACGCGTTTCGACGCGAAAGTTTTTGCAGTTAGTGAAAGCTCGAATGTTCTAGCGCCAGCGTGGGAAATGAAGCCTTCCATGTCTTGCATTCGGAAAATCATATGCGGGAGCAAAACTACTATAGTAAATAACTTGCTCACGACAATGAGCCACGAACTCAGAATCATTCCAAAGTGATTTCATCTCTGCTCTTGTTAATCTCAAACTTACATCTTCCTTCTGCCCTTTCCCAAAGACACGCCCCGTATAAGGGTTGAGCTTAGGATGGGGATTATTCTTGTGATGTAAATGACCATGAGGTACAGATGGAGAACAATCCGCATCTCCAATGGTAAAAACCCATTTCTTGAACGCCAAAAATTGAGCCCATCGGTCCAACTCATCGTCGTCATCTTTTAACGCTGCCGCGCCGCCGGAGTTATTGGATGTTACATCCTTATTTGGAACCTCGCGTGGTGATTCGCTATCCTCCATAGGATTCCGTTCGCCGGAATCTCTAGGGTCATCGAGTGAGTTTTTGCTACTAGTTAACCATTCAGCAATTTGAAGCCTCTCGCGGTACTCCATCAGACCAATAATACCTATTTGATAGCTAAGGTCAGATAGTAAGACAATGTGATGGTACATGACATGAGTGAAAGTTAAGCGGATGACCATTATGTTGCCATAAACATTACTTTTCCGGAATGATTTAATTTCATAACACTCGGCTCGTATCGGTAGCTGGCAGTTGTGTGGCGAGGTAGCAGGCTGCTGAAATACCTCCGCAGAGAGTTCGTTTTGACCCTCGGCAGGAGTACCTCGCCCATGAACCATCAAGAAAGAATTCATTAGCACCGTTTTACGAGGTTTCTTACGTTGTCTCGAATCACGGAACCAGAATTTCAGCAGCCTGCTAATGCTGCTGGCTGAAGGATGTAATTCGTTCAAGCTGTCGAGTGTTGACCATCACCCTTGCTCCCAAACGCGAGAAGTCGCGGCATCAAAAAACTCAACTAAGCGCCCGGGACCACCTAAGTACGCTAACGCATTGGCCTTTGAACGAGTGTTAGCATCTGAGCGTTCGTCGCCATACAAGCTCATGAAGATTTGAGATACAGCGCTGTTCTTGACCGCATCAAAGATGTGCTTGTCATTCTCATCAATCGAGTGCCCTAAAACGAATACTGTCCCATTTAGGTTCGAAAGCGCGCGATAGCAGAAGTTGAGATAGGGGTTATGCTCAATCCTGGCCAGCTTGCGTTTTGAGGTCGGTTCTGAAACGAAAAGTGGAAATCTGCCCTCGTTTAAATTGTCCCTCACCTGGTCGATAATGCTACCGCCTCCATCGAAAGTATGCTTCTTGACTCCAGCCGGACTGTCAAAGATGTGCAGCCCTCCATGTAAAAAGTGGACTTGTTGGTTGGTGCCGTAACCAAGCCATTTGGACTCACGTCGGAACCCATCATCTGTCCTTAGCGGGGGCTGCACATCCACATTGCGTGACCAATAAAGCAAAAGGTCGTAGTTGAGCGTGAAGATGCTTGCGAACGTGCATAAGAATGACCTCACAGCGCTGTACTGGTCATTGGTAACGTCCCATGGCCTTTCAGGATGAGTCTGCGCGATGGCAGCAATAAGCGCGTCTTTCAGCCCCTGCTCATCTGCCCGAATCTGTTCCCCCAAATGGGCGCCGTCACCATAACTCTCCAGAACAGTACGCGCGGAAACGAGGCACCTCATGACAGCTTCGAAATCGTATGTATCTAACCGTCGAAATAGTTCGCGGATTTGGTCATCCCGCGGCCCAAAATTCGCAGCATCTAAGAGGTTGGCGTAGTTGAAAATGTCATCTCTCCAGGCTCTAGAAAAGCCATTCCCGAGAATTACCGAAGGCCGTTCGCCTTCGCCAACTCGCTCCAGTGCTTCGGCATAGGTCAGCATCAATTCTCCTTACGTTCTAATGAGTTCGCTATTTATTCAAGATTCAGAACAACACACTCGACCTGCCCATCATCAAATTCACCGTAACCGTATTTCCGATGGTGTTTTGTCACACTGCATCGATAGGATAAAGTCTCAGCACTTTCCTTTAGCTGCGCGAGTGAGTCGCGATTTATCATAAGCGCGGCCGCACAACCAGGGCCCGTTGTCTCTGAATATCCTGCCGACCATTCGGTATTCCAGTAAGAGAAGTGCCCAATAGGCTTGTCCACACAGCAGGCCGAAATCCCACCGTCGTTAGGCGCTACCCAAAATTCTTCTTCAGTACCTACTGGTACTGGGAGGCGTATGCCACGCGCGAAAATATCGAGATGCATATAAGCGTGGGGTAGCACAATGAAACGGCGCGCCACGTTTCTTGAACCCCGACTCCTTGGCTTCTTGCATGCGTACGAGCCTTCGTCACTGAAAAGGTCGAGAATCAACAGCTCCCCTGGTTCATCCTCGGCAGAGATTTCGTTCAAGAGTTCTTGGCCGTTCAGATTGGGCGCATGCGCAAACGCATCCAGCTCCAACGTCCAGAATTCATTATCTGAAATCCAGAGAGGCGCATAAAGCGTCCCAAGCACACGTTCCGCGCTGTTAGCATCCTTCAGAAGAGACGAGATGAGCGATTGGATGTCAGACACACCGGCTCGACACGCCCTGCATAATTCTTTCCAATAGGCTGGTTCTTGTGGCCTCATCCCCATTAGTAATGGGACGAACGGAGCCGCAGTCATGCCCCATTCAAGAGCCTTCCTTTCCGGCATTCCAGCGGTCTGATTAGCGACAGCAAGTGTGCGGAGATACGCTGAGCGTGCAACCTGCGTGGCATTGGACAGCAACGCCCCAAACCGCGGGCCACGTAGCGAGCCGAAGAAGAATTCAACGCTGCGACTGTAATGCACGGACTTCGAAAGGCGCGCCGCTTCAAACGTAGCTTGGGAAATCCACGGGAACCTAGACGCCGATTGCAACCTCTCAAGGTCGCTAAACAGCATACCTGGTAGGCCATCGACCTTGAAGTAGTTGAGGGGGTCTGCGAATCCCATGGGAGCTGCAAGCAACGCACTCTTCGAATACGATATTCCCAGCCTTTCGCACAAACGCGCAGCCAAGCATGAACCAACGTCTTTGATGCGAACTGGCGAGGAGAATTCAAACCCTCGTTCAACTGCAAAGGCGAACACCCATAGGGCTTCGACTAACTCCGAATCGAGCACGATGTCATCAATGTGTTTGAGCAGTGCCCGTTCAACAGATGCTCGAGTATCTACCCCAACGAGAAGCTCAACAAGTTCTTGCGTTGCCCATAAGCGCGTCGTTGCAACTCCCGACTTCAGGCGAGCGACTAAAAAGTGCAGGGCAAGTTCATTCGCTTCAATTTCATCTGTTGCGCGCGCCCAATGCGGGGCGGGAAGGGCGAACATTTGAGTTTCGCTCAAAACAGTCGAAACCATTGACGCGAGATATGCTCTAGCTCGGTCCAGGTCACCAATCTGAGCAAAGAAGTACACAAGGCGTGCTCCGGGAATCGTGTAGCTGTCGTCTTTAAAATCTCGGAACAGCATATCCGGCGTCGTGCAGCTTTGGACGACGAACTCAACACCTCTGTCGGGGTACAGTGCGGCGACTTTTCTTATGCGCTTATCCGACTCACTACCTATTTCCGCAAGCGCCCAACTAGACCAAGCACGATTTTCAACATGGGCCAAGACTGCGACGGAAAACCCTTTGTCTCGCCCGAAAAGCGCGACTGTACTGTCGAACAACCGGTCAAGTATGCAGCGTACTTCCGCATCGTAGCTGCCATCTTCGAAAAGGTACTTATGTAGCGACTGGACCAGCTTCGAGTGGCACTTGCCCTTCCAGTAGTCATACCACTCTGCGAGGTAGTCTCTTTCGTAGATATGGCCGGCGGCACGCATATCCTCAAAAAGCTTGGAAAGCTGTGAAGGCGGATAAACTGAAAAGTCCACAGCAAATTTTTTATGCTCGTAAGGAGTTGATTCGGTCGGTTTTTCGACAGTTATCTCAATCCCTAAAAATCGCTTGTTTACTTCATACAAAGGGTGGCGGCTGTCAGAGTCCGCACCTTGACTCCAGGAACGAGGCATTTCGCCGTTCCTTAATCCAGTTCGCGCGAGAGCCTGTGAAAATTGACAATGCGGCTCCAAATGCTTCAAACCACTTCGAATCGTGTCTTCTGCGGCCGACCATTCACCGCGACTCAAGTGATAGCGATACTTCCGAATGAGCATCGCTGGGCTTGCAACTCGAAGCGCGTCAGCCGCCCACTTATGAACGTTGTGAGTTTCATCTCCATCCGTGAAATCGGCGACGTTTGCTATCACTCCCGATAACGACACAAGCATGTCAGTGGCAGTCTTAGCATCAACCGAGGCAAGATGTTCTATCCCCTCAAGAACTTCAAGCACGCTAATGTCCTTATGGTTACCATATCCAAGCACAAGGGTCCAAACGGAACGACACAGTCTTCGAACCGCGTTGATTTCTCGTGGCACGAAGCAAAGGTGAGCAAGCACCATAAGCGTTTGGATTGACTCTCCTATTTGCTCATGTGCAGTCGGTAACTGAGCCAACTCCCTTTCCACTAATTCGTTCAGCAACTCTGGCGAAAGCATTCGAATGCGCATATCAGCGACATCAACCATGAATCGACCGGTAGCAAAGTGCTTACATGCGCTCGCGTGCTCGATAGTTGACCGAGAAATCAACTGTGTCGTGCCGGTCGCCATACTGAACAAATGAAGATTGATAGCGATTACATGAAGTGCGCGCTTGATGTCCTCGTATGCTTCCCTGGAACGATAATCGCTACCAAACTGGTAAGTGATGTTCTTAGTTGCCTCGAAGATGAACCCATAATCCAATGGCTGCTTTGATTTCACTTTAATCGCAGCTGCTTCGGCCGCTTTTTCAATCGCGACAACGAATCGGGCGTACTCTGGATTTTGTTGCTGCCAGATGGGCAAAATGCAAATCGAATGTCCTGGGAGCAGATGGAGGGCCAACGAATTGAAGAAACCATAGGTCAGTCCGGCGCCAATCTTGGCATCGGAGCCACCTGCTTTATCCCAAATAGCAGGCGATGGGGGAATAGCGTCGCGGCTAAACGAGTTGTCTCCACTCCTGGTTATCTGCGCCATAGCAAGGGCTACAACCTCACAAGCCCAGAATTTTCGACTCTCCTCCCAAGCTACCAGGTCAATCTTGTTTTCAACTGCAACTTGCAGAATCGCCATTTCAATAAGCTTAGCGGTCCGCTGTACCGATGTGTGCGAGTGGAAGAGGAACAAAGTGGAGATATCGCCGCTCTGCACCAGCCCGCGAAGCAAAGCGGCAATACGGTCATGTGGCTCATTGTCAAGTACGCCTGATTCGGTGAAGTACTCGATTCGGAGCTCGCCGGCTTCAGCCAGTCGCTCGATTAGATAGTGGAAGTCACGCTCTGACTGTGAGTCATGTATGTCCCGCTTGAAACGGTACTCAGCTTGGAACCGGTTTACCGCTCGCCTCGCTAGGGCTTTCGCACGGACATCTCCATTGTATTGAAGGGCCTGGCTCAAGCTACCTTGCTTCAACGGAGTCAGCAAAGACGCGTTTGCAACGGTCTCGTTCACAAGACTGTCGTCACTTGAGACAGCCCAGCACATCGCCAACAGCGACTGCATGTCGTGTATTTGGAATTGCGGCCCTTGATTTACTCTATGCTTAAGGGACCTCAGCCTGTATGCCTCAGGATAGTCGCCGCCGTCGAACATATATTGCTCAGCCTCTTGAAGCATACGTTCAATGGTGGACGTCGAATATCCTTCCGCGAGTCGTTCAAGAACCCATTCACGCGTCAGGGTTTGGGCAAGCTGAGCGTGTGCTCCTCGCTTTGCCCGCAGAGAATAAAGCCAACTGTTTCGGATAACAGCCGGCGCCAATGTCGAGAGCCAGGCTTCTACCAGCGGGAAAAGCTTTTCAACGCGCTCCCTATGTTTCGGATTACTCCTAACGAAAACCGTTAGGCTTTCATGAAACGGGCGAAAGCCAACTGTCGATTCGAAAAGTAGGTGCGAAATTCCGTCGATACTGACTTGATGACGCTCGTCGGTGATTTCAAAGAACGCCTGCGCTGGCCAGAAGAAGGGGAGCTCGCATATCAAGTGTAGAGAGTCCTGCTGCGCATCCGAGAGCTTCAGCCAAAGTTCCCCATAGTACTTCCGTATGTCATTGTCGGGACATGGTGGCAATCCCTTGATTGCGTACTCTGTCGGCGGCGTGTCACGTTTCAGCAACTCTTCGACCGAAAATATTAGGTGAAGCGGATGCCCACCAGTTCGCTCGTACAATGCGGAGCTGCAGGCACGTATTTCACGTTTGAGTTGATTGTGCCGAGGCCGTGTCCACCGACCGCTTCGAACTAGAGTCACCACATACCCCAAAATCGATTTTGGCGACATCGTGGGAATCTCAGTCCACGAATCCCGGCCTAGCGAGACCACTAAGCGTTCGGGAAGCTGGTCATTCCCCACCGGTTGTGTTCCCAAAATCAGGTGCGTGTTCGGAGGTACTGGAATCAGCTGCTGAAAGAGGTCATTGAGTGGCCGAATGTCTTTGCCCTGTCGCCAAACATGGTCAAGCCCATCGATGATGACGACAAGTGGTACGCCTCGTTCTTCGAGTTCACGTGCGCAGTTCGTGATTTCGCTCCGGAGGTCTTCGTGATTCGTACTCGCCCGGCCTGATGCTCGCAATCTTCCAATCTGAGACAGCAATGAGTTCGCAACTGAGTAAAGGCGCATGCGGTCTGTACTCCTGTCAGTCGTAGACAGAAAGTAGTGATGCCGGATGACTGGAATTGCTCTCGCATCCAACTCCTCAGTTAGATAGCTCAGATATGTACTCTTTCCTCTACCAGGTGGGCCCGTGAGAACGTGCAGCTTGTCCTTGTCGTCGGGCTTTGAAAGCCTCTCAAGCAACTCCTGATGAAAGTCTGAATCTGGAGGTATATAACCGGCTGGGATTTCAAATTCTTGCGAAATTGGCTCGGGGCGAAGCGTTGATATAACTGCGCGAATAGCGTCTAGAGTGATGTCGCCATCGGGTAGTGGTAGGCCATGCGTGGCCCACCTTGTGCATTCCGAGAACAGCCGATGATAGGAGCCTTCGTCATACCCAAGTTGGACCAAATCGCCCAGAAGTTTGCTAGGTAGGGCTAGGAAGGCTGTGTTGCTATGCTCCACTTCCAACACTGTGAAAATCTGGCGAGCAGCTGACTCGCTACCCAGTTGCACGATTACTTCTTGCTGACGCTTATGTTCGAGCTTGTCAAAGTCCATCCTATTACCCACCAAGCATCGCCCAAACTCTTCGTCGGGTTCCCTGTTCGTGATGAGACTAACTCGTCCCAGTTCGGTGGGCTCGATAGCCTGCAGCGCATCGAACCATTTCATCAGCAACGACCGCGGAATTTTGGTCGAAGGAAGCTCGAGGAGCCAGTCCCAGGACAGTCGATGTTCGTCTGTATTCGCTGTGAATTTGACCTGCGCATAATCGACCAGACCATCTGTTCGCCATGCGACGATATCGTCCAACCCCTGCGGTGCTGATGACTTGTCGTTACATTCAAATCGCATTTTCACGAATCGGGTTGGAGAAGCCAACCAATCCACTAGCCAAGCCATGCCTTGGTACGTTTGATAGGTGTAACCAGCATATGGAATCGCTGAGGTTTTAACTTTACTCATCTGCTACTGGGTGAAATGAAGACATCGAAACGGATTGGTGGTATTCGTCTCCCACGATACGGCATGCATACAAAGATATCAATTGACCAAGAATAATATTTTTTAGCTGAATGATAATTGCCGAAGAACGATGCTTCAAAGACTTGGTTGCCGGAAGCGCCGGGACAATGTAGGGGCAACTTAACAGGTTGAATATTGCCTTTTAACGGTAATTCTCTGTCATAATAGGCAGAATTTAACCCTTTGTTGCTGGCGCATTTTTGATAGGCGACCCGGATGACGCAGTTCAGAACTCCAGAAGAAATAGAGGTCGAATTGGGAAACCACCTGAAGAGACTTCGAATTCGTAAGAACCTCGAGCAGAAGGCCCTGGCTGCGCAGGCGGGCGTCAGCCTTCGTTCAGTGAGGAATCTGGAGCTGGGGAATGGCTCATCGTTGCGAACCTTGGTGCTGATTGTCAGGGCGTTAGGAAGACAGTCCTGGTTTGACACAATTGCGCCCCTAGCGACTGTCGACCCATTGATGCTGACGCGACAAGCGCAGCCTCGGCAAAGAGCAAGCAAACCACGGAAGAAGGTGGAGAAACCCACTCTCCGCACTAATGAATGAAGATTCTGATTTGACCTCGTTCAAGCGGGCAAAATGGGATAGAACTTAATGGTTCACCTTCGCGACTGCTAAAGGTCCGCCGATACCGTCGGCGCGCAACCTCTGCCACTACGCCTTGAACCTCCTCGCGAACTAGGCACATCTCGCGCTTCTTATTAATCGATGAGCAAATCCTGGTCATCGGCAATCCAACTTAGCCCGTTATCGATGCCGACGTCGTCGTGTTGGAGAGGTTCAACAGGCTCTTCTTGAGCTTTGACAATCTCAGAAAGCATCGGAACCGCTTCGATGTCATCGACAAACTGACGCCTACCTATTCCCGAGAATTCCTCTGAAGTCGCCCGGGGCGACGTTGGTGCTGCGTTGCGCTCAACATCATTAATCTTCGCTTGTTTCGCCTTTGAAACCAATGTAGTTGAGGCACCGCCAGAAGAGCCGTCGGTTAGTCGAATGGGTTTGCGTGAATTACTTTTCGCGCGCGCCAATAGATGATTACGAACTTTATTATCATCCTCAGACGAATCATTGATATCGTCATAGTACTTCTGTGTGAACTCTGTCTGACGCAGCACTCCCAGTTCATTACCGGGAAGCTCCCAGAACAGAACATATTTTGCACGCGGGACACCGTACGTCGTAATTTCAACAGAAGCACCATTGTTCATTTTTGCGTGTTGACGCGCGAGTCGTTGCAGTTCTGAAGAAGTATATTCACGTTGGTCTATCGTCACGATACCTTCCGGTGCCTTCTTTGTACGTTTAACGCATAGCTTCCTAATGGTGTCCTCAGGCGGCCAATCCCATGCGGCATCACCGCGCCGTCTGCTCTTGTAGTAGCGATAAATCTCCGCTGGGCAAGCAGGAATTTTCTGCTTCAACATGTCTTGTGTTAAGAGGTGCTTAACGTCGAGTGTTTCGTTTCGTGTACTTATCGCTATAAGAAGCTCCTGCATAAACCTTTTTTGGGTTACCGCGCCCGTCTTTGCAAGCTGTCGTCTTTTCCTGTCCTCTTCTATATCTCCAGTGGGAAACGTAGACCCAGGAAGGTAGGCTAATGCCTTTTGAATCGCGCCCATTACGCCTTCTCCATGGCCTTTGGCTTGACCAGAACCTGGTTCAGCAATCATCGTGGCGTTACGACAGCGCTCTACAATCGCGCTTTGCGCCTTTTTCCCGATACCGGGACCGCGGTCGATAAATATTCTGCTCGCACAGCCGAAGACCATGCCACGCAGATGTGGCACCCCCCAGCGGTGGAGCTCGCGAGTTTTATCTGTACACGCCGAGAAGTAGCAATTGAGGTATGCATCGCCATTTTCTGGAACGAAGCTCACATCCCATCCAACAATAGCGCAACTGGCTCTATCAACCGCCAGTACCACCGTCGGCTTTCTCCCTTTAACATCCTTTCCATACAGAACATAGTTGTCTGCCGGCGTGCCATCCATATCCATGACGGGCAACTGGTCGTGCACGATGTCTTGGGCACTGCCCCCCTTACTGCCTGGCCGAAGCCTCTCGTCCCTGTCTCGTAACTCACGATACTTTTTGAGCAGAACACGACCGACTCTCTTCATATGGTCATCGGTGGGGTAGTTCTTACGGTCGAGTTTATAGACTGCGATATTCCCATCCTTATCCCGATTAAACGCGACTCGACTCTCTTGCCAGCGACTAAAGACTTCGGGAAACGCGACATTGTTATCGTAGGCCTCTTTCCTGATAAAGTTCGAGTACTCCGCAAGAAGCTGTTTAGTCAATCTCCTCCGTGGATGCCCTTCCTTTCCGAATAGCTTCTCACTGTCGGTGCGTCTCCCTAGCGTCGCAGGCTTTCCATTTTTGTCTCGCAGATTTCTTCGGCCTACCCCGGGCGCGCCCTTTCTCCAGTCTTGGTCAATCAGCGCGTTCTCATGCCGACCGTAAAACACAAACATCTCAAACCATTTCCTGGCTGCTTTCTCGCAGACGTTGTAGAAGGCTGCTGCATTTTGGATTGAACGGGCATAAATTTCCCGGTCTTCGAAAACCGCGTCACCCCCATGCGTCTCAATGTGCGTAACAACTTGTTTTCGAATGGTCAGCCTTGGAGACTCCGCGGCGGTGCTACTGGTGTCGGCCATTTGCGCCGGTATTCCGTGCTCGGCGACGTGCCTCATCCGCCCTTCGTTAAACGATGCATTCACGAACTCCCTAGGCCACATCAACCTTCTGTTTCCTGTCTTGGGCGGCGGATTGGCCGTGAAAATCTTGGCTTCAAGAGCACCGGTCTTCTCGCGCCGTACAGTGCCGAGCTCTACAACGTGAATGAAAGAGTCACTGATGGCCAGCACTCGGTAAATTAGCTCTTTCCCACGCCCATGAGTTAGAGAAAGATTACTCCACCGGATGATTACCGTATTCTCAGAATCATTCATATTTCGCGCCCTGAACCTCTCGCGCCATCCTTTTCCCAACGATGAGCGGCTTATCCAGCAAGAGTTCGAACTCGTGATTCAAAGAGAGATATCCGAGAAAGTTCGCGATGGCGAAAATCCTATAACCTTCGTTCAAGGTCCAGCCGAAACGCTTAGAGACTCGTCCAATCTTCTGGTCGCAAGTGCCGGTGGTTAGGTCGCTGAGCAGCGCGGTCGCCATATCTATAGCCACCGAGCGATAACTAGCAATGTCATCGACTTCGCGCATGTACTCAAACAACCTGCAATTGTTGATTGCTTCCATGTCCGTAACCGAATGCTGTGTCATCACTTCGTGGGTGCAGCCCCAAAGAGTCACCGAGTCGACTTCACGTTTGTGCCTCTTCTGTACTGCAGGATTTTGAAGAAACTCGTGCGGCTTCGTTGAAACTGCGTGGTAATGAAGACTCGCACTGCCCGGAATCTTCAACGTAAGCAAAAAATCGATTGTCATCAGGGCTCGCTTCGGCATTCGCATGCCCATCTTCCTATATTCCCAATAAAGGCTGCTGTTCCATTCTGGATATTGAGTTCGAATTTCGACGACAAACGGATTCATCTCAAAATGGCTTAGATGGCGGTGTTCCAACGCGGAGTGACAAGGAATCAAACCGCCTCCTTTGAAGCTGAAGTAATTGCCAGGTATCCCTACCTTGCTGTCCTGCGCCTTTTTCCAATGAATAAATGAACCCGCCGCTGGATGCCCGCGGGGGTCAAATTTCGGCAGCTCTGGTGGCCATGAAAGTATCGGGCACCCCGATAAATCGGCCAGATAGAACCCCGTTTCGTTTTCTGGCCGGGGAACGAACTCGACGTATTCCAACTTGCCAGTCCGCCGAATCCGCTCGGCATCTTCGGGTGTGTAGGGAAGAGGTACGGAATAGGGGACTATTTTGCGTTTTGTGCTAACCATTTTTTTGCTCGTGAAAGGCGTGAAGCGAAGCAGTTATCGTTCAAGTCAACGTAGGTCGATTCCGCCCCCAACGGATGGTCCGGTGCCCGCGTTCTCACTTCTTGACAGACCATATCCATAACGCGCTTCCGACGCTGAGCAGGTGTTTCTGAATACATCTCGAGCATCGTTTGGATTTCTTCACTTTCAAGTGCACGGCTACCTCGTGACTCACATCCGGCGTGCGATATGAGGTAGGTCCTAGTAACCCGTTCCATCGGTTGGGTCTTTATGGAGAGCTCATAGCGCTCAAGTATGTGATTCTTGAGTCGAACTACTTCTTGAACGAGTTGGCGTTCGCGGGCAACGCGAATCCGCCGCGCATCCAATGGCGGCAAGATGCTGTCAAACCAGGCTTTATCAGCAAGTCTCAAATAGCGCAAGGGACCATCGCTGCCAGGCAAGTCGTACAGTTCTGACCGTTGAATAGCCGGCGACTCATGTAAGCGCTCGAGGAGCCAGGTTCGAGACTCCATTCTGAGCGAAGAATTCTGCGTAGGCGTTAGCTTTTTAATCCAGGCCTTGTATTCAGCGGGCTCACGCTTACGTCGTTTTTTGGGCCTAGGTCTAACGTCAATGACACCGTCAGTTTCGGCAGTCTCCTGATTCGTTTGTAAGGCAACTTCGAAACCGTCGAAGTCGCCAAAAACCGCGTAAATCGCGGCCAGGTATTGAATCGGATTGCGGATGAGTCCTCCTGACTTAAGCGCGCCGACCATCCGCTTCAAAGTGGTTGTGCCGATGCCCACCTGCGTGGCGAATTTGGCGCCTACAGTCTCGTGAAGAAGCTCTCCAAAAAGTGCATATGGAAGCCGACCTTTCTCGGCTTTTGGGTTGGCGAAGAGCCGTTCCAATAGCGCTGTCACTGTAGCGGACGAAACTTTGGTGGAAACAGTTCCCTGCAAAACCTGTTCAGCCAAGGTTGCAACTCCAACGGCGGCTTCATGCTCCTTGTCTTTTAACTCCGCTATCACTTTCAAGCTGCCGCCACATAAGCAGCGCTTAGGCGGAAGCCAGTTTGTTCGGTTACGCCGATGAGCTGCCTCACATGCGTCGCAGAACGTCAGCAACGGCCGCTTATGAGTCGCACACGCAGTGATACCTGGTGTGAGGTGAAGTCGCCGCCAGAATGCATAGCCATTGTCTCTGATGTCGGTCTGTATGCATTCTGGACAAACTGCCATTCTGCTTCTGAACGCACGGCTGGACATACCGACGTGAGCGGCCACGCCCCTCATGGCGGTTCCCACGTAATGCTTTCGCAGCGCTTGGGCATCCTCATCGGAGAGAAACCGCGAGTACAGTGGAAAGCGGGTATGTTTGGATATCACGCCATCGGTATCCGGCAACGCGAATTGGATTTCGTTTGTGAGAGAGCTGAGCCCGGACGGAAATGCCCATCCAGGTCTTTCTGTCGACTTCGCCAAGTTTTCAGGTTTCATGAGCGCTCTCACCTGGCTCCGTTCAAATGACTGTCTTACTAAGAACCCGGTGATGTCTTCTTCGGGCAGGATGTTCATGATGAACAGCTGCTGGTTCATTCGTGTTACTGACAACGGCTTCCTCTCTATCGAAAATTCAGGTCCGCTCTTTCTTCAAGGCCTTACGAACTGTCTCAGTGCGCAGGCCCGCTTCTTTTGCAATCAATGAAAACCTTTGAACAGGGCGGCCAATTGACTTCGTGAGCCTGGCTAGCCGCCCGTCCACAAACGCTTCGCGAGACTCTTCGCGCCTTTCGACACTTCCAGTCTCCTCGCAGCGTTTCAACGCATAGAGCGTGACGCCGGTGAGGTCTTGCAAGCGGTAGCGAGACATATGCATTCGAATGTGGTCCGCCGCGCTGCAGGCTTTCGTAGCATCAGCCAAAGCCAGATTTAGCTTGCTACTCAACTGAACGGACGGACGGGCTCTAACGCCGCAGCCAGCAGGTAGCGGGGCAGGCAGGTTTTCCTCGAGCCAGTCTTCAGCATTCCTGTTCAAACGCATCCAAAGGTTTGGCTGTAGTCGTCTCAATGCGTTTCGGGACGCATTGGGGTGCTCCAAGACCAACAGCCGCCACTTCGTCTTGTCTTCTTCGGTGCGCAAAGTTTTGGCCTCGACAGTTGGAAGTGGCATACCCGATTCCACAAGAAGGCGATAGGCCGACGATGGTGAGATGTTGAACTCTTCTGCGGCCTCATTAGGGTGCATGCCCGCCCTAAGTGCATCTACTATCTCGGACGAAATCTGTGCCGTAATCTTCTTTGGGCGCCAGCTAACCTTGACGCCATAGCGTTTGCAGTACGTACTGAGCAACGGAACGCTTAGCCCCATCGTTTTCGCGGTTGCACGCAAAGTTCGATGCCGGGCCATTGCAGCTTCGATTTCTGCACGTAACGGCACAGTCGTCGAATGTGCGCGCTTCTTAGGATGCGGGGCGCCAAGTGCGGCAGAGCCCCCACACGACGGCGTGGAGCGCGGCTGAACTTCCGCAAACCAACGAAACAGGACACACCATTCCGGATGGAGAGCCTTCTCGACGCGCGTTAGCGAGCGTATGGCGGACTCGACGTGTTTCTTCGACAAGCACATCAGACTCAGGCGCTCATCCGCAAACGCCCCGGCGAAGAACTTCGTGAACGCATCGACGAACTCTCTCAAGTGGAATCGCTCATCGCTTCCAATCCAGTCCGCGCCCTTCAACAGCAAGAGTAGGTCGTCTTTGTGATATCCCGATTCAGTGACTGGCTTCTCCATACAATCTTCAATGCGTTTTCCGAGTTCCATGGTCATAATCCGTTGGTAATTTGAGAGTGTTGATTTGCAGTGCCTGTCGAATAGAAGCAGGCGACTGCTCTTGCACTGTATTTCGAGCCCGTGATGCGGGCATACGTTAACGAAAGGCGCACCAGTTCGCCTATGGATGAAGGTAAAACCGAACTCCTTTTCCTGTTGTTCCGCACACTCTGCGCATTGGAAAAAACGCGCTTCACTCTCGCTATAGAGCAGAGGTAGTCGGGCGAGTCGCACTGGCCCACGATGCATCTGAATTAAACGTGCTCGCTGCGCTTCAAATCGCGAACGGGGCAATCCGCAGCAGAAGAAGTTGTATTCGGTATGCTTGTCGATGATTGTGTCGATGTCGCCATAGACATGACCGACTTCTTCGTGAAATCTGCCGAGGAAGCTGGGCATTCCATCCAAGCCTGGTTTTCGATGTAGGAGCTGGCGACATGCCATAGCGAATGATTGTGAGCCGCTATAGCTCGACATGCGAATCAAGAATGCATTCACAATTTCACCATCAGGAAATTGGGGAGCCACCAGGAGGTTGTTATTCACCGGTTCCATGCTCGACGCAGCATTGCCTCGTCCAGCCACTCATGAACTTGTGGCTCGTCAAAATCATGAGTCGACAGGTGGTCGAGATTCTTAATAAACGAGGCTCGTCCTTTCGCAGATGGCGGGACTGTTCGAGCCACAGCTCGGCGGGCACTATTGTGCAGTTGGAGTTTCATATCGAAGATGGCCAGCACTCGCTTTTCTGTGAGCGCTCCCGTATTCAACAGCTCTGGTTTCGTAATCAGCGCAAGATGTAATGCTTCGAATCCTTGGACTAGCCATCCAGGCCGACCATATGCGGCCTGATAGGTCCATGATGGCAATTCATCAGGCATCTGGCTCGAATGGGGGTGAAGGCCTTGCCGCCACAACCACGCATTCATTTGCTGCCATACCCCATTCTTAGCCTTGGAGTTTTCAACTCCGTCACGTGGCGGCAACGGTGGCCTAAACGGATTCATTTGAAGACTCGGCCCATTGAATAGGTTCGAGTTCAGGTTACCCATGTAGCTAGACGAATACATGAATGCACTTGTACCTGAAATGACCACTGGGATGCCGGCAAACTCTCGCAACTTCAGCAAGAATCGAAATATGCGTTCTGTCTTACCATTGACGTCGGAAAAGCCGCCTCCATCAAGCACGAACACGCCAACGTTCATAAGCGTGCATAAGGCAATCGCGACGTTCTCGCCATTGATACCTTCCAGTTCTGCCAGCGCATTGACATTCATGTCGTGCCGACCTACCTCCGCCAATATGCGGTCGCGCATGTCTCGAAGTAGTCCTTCTAACGTACCGCACGTTGGATAGCCCAAGTAGAGAATAGGAACCACCCACATCACTCGCGGAGCAGGGTGGTCACCTTCGACCCGGAAGGGCTTACCCAATAGCTCTACGACTCTCTTTAACATCGCTGTTCTACCCATGAGCGATGGACCGGTCAGCGTAAAGCCAGTCGCTGAAATGGCAGAAAGGCAAGCAGGCAATGGGCGTAGTTTCCCGCCTCTCATGACTCCCGCAGCTGCGTGAAAGTACGTGCGAAACTCTTCTCCGCCAAACTGCTTTGCGCAATACACTTCGCGGACTTTCGCCAACAGCGTCGCGACGAACGTAATCACTTCGAACGTCGGCAGATACGCTCGACCGAAGTTGGCAAGCGCATCGATTTTGGTCTCTAGGTTCGCGTCGCGAAGCGCTGGGTTGTTTGGAACGCCCATCACTTTCAATTTTTCGCGCAGCTCTTCTATCGTCGGAACGCGCATAACTTCGACCATACGAGGACTTCTTAGGTCGCTAACTGCTACCCTATCTTCAAATGGGACGATAGCTTTTCTAGGTGCACCAGAATCGATGGCGTCTAATGTTTGCAGCTCGCTAGGCATGGCCATGTCCCCAGCCAGGTGAGACGTGGCACTCCGCACCCTTGCCGCAGCGTGAGGTGGGCTGGGGAGATTGGTAAGCAGGATATTTGAAATCCACCGTGTTCAAAGAACCGGCGTTTGGGGAAGGCCAGGCATAGGCCCTACGACACCTATAGGCGCAAATAGTAATTTCCATGGTGTTAATCCTAGGATTCCTCGCCCCGCCTAAACCTTTCGGGCAGGGGTTGACATTGCACACCATGCATGAGACCATCCGCGCGTACGTGTTTGGACAGCCATTTCTAATGGCGTGCAACAAATTCGATGGGGAAGTCTCGTTGGCGCGGGACTTCTCCATTTTCATTTTCTGGGCCCGCAAACTGCAGGTATCAGGTTCATTGGCTCTACATTCTCATTCTCCGATGTACTCAATTGAGAAGCGGTGTGACGCTGGGCTTGACAAATGAGCGATTTCAGCTATACCATGCCATTGTGGGCATAGTTTAGTCTACAATTTCATTGCGTAAGTTGCGGAGTGTAACTTGCGACCTTTCTTTTGGCAATACTGCCCAGTTAGCCCGCGCCCTTCACCTCAGCTAATAGCCGTTCACTTCTTGTCGCCGATGCTTCAACTAACAGCGCTGCATCCGCATTGGCAGGGTCCGTACTTCTCAATACAATGAGCCCACGGCCAATTGTCGACTAGCATAAATTTCTTGATGTTCTAGGTCTGTATTGGCCTTTTAAATTGTTAGTATTTACTGTGGTTTACAGTAGACGTCTATTCACAAAAATCAAGGAAATTCGTGAGCGAAAACAATGCTCCGTGGGTTGGCTTGGCTGCCCGCGTTGTTCGTGTCGCACTTATGCGAAAGGATGTGGGCTATGCTGAGCTCGCCAAGCGTTTGGCCGCTTTCGGGATTCGTGACGATGAGAAGGGCTTAGCAGCCCGAGTGGCTGTCGGCCGGGTGAGGCTGGAACTATTCCTTCAGATACTTGAAGCCGTAGACTCAGAACTACCGACGATATGGTGCTCTGCCATGGAAAGCGCCCAGCCTTGGGAAACGCGTGCTAAGGAGGTAATCAGGTGCGAACTCAATCAAATACCACCATTTAGTGTAGACGAGCTTGCGAGTCGTTTGGCACGGCTAGGTGCCGGCTTCACGCATAAGACCTTGGTAGCGCACATTTCGTCGGGAAATCTCTCCCTGCCTGATTTCTTGAAATGCTTGGTCATTCTGCGCAGCAGAAGTCTGGATGCGTTTGTTGAGTACAGAGATTTGGTGTCTGCGGCGCATCTGCAGATTGTAACCGTCGACAACGCTGACGGCTGCCGTGCTTAGCATAAAATTTCAGTATCCACTATCGTTTTTGTGGGTTCTTGTTCGGCCTGCGACGAGGCCACACAAATTCGGATATCCGGACTTCAGCGTCATCAAAGCGGAAGAACTCTGGGGGTTGTTTGGCCCCAAATTACGAAGAATTCTGTCACGGTAAATAAATGCGTTCCCACCCTAGCCGCGCTTGGGTTTCTTGAGCTTAGCGCTCTCGAAACCCATGCATTTAAGTAGAGCGAAAGGAACGCTTCTATTTACCGCCCGCATTCAAGTCAATCAAAGCAAATTGATCACTCAACCGTGACCGACTTCGCCAAGTTACGTGGCTTGTCAACGTCCGTACCACGGGCCAAGGCGGTGTGGTAAGCCAGCAGCTGCAGCGCAACCACGTGCAGGATCGGGGACAGATGGCCGTAGTGTTCCGGCAAGCGGATCACGTGCAGGCCGTCGCCGGAGGTGATGCGCGAGTCGACGTCGGCGAAGACGTAGAGCTGGCCGCCGCGGGCGCGCACTTCCTGCATGTTCGACTTCAGCTTCTCCAGCAGCGCGTCGTTCGGGGCGATGGTCACGACCGGCATTTCGTCGGTCACCAGCGCCAGCGGGCCGTGTTTCAACTCACCGGCTGGATAGGCTTCGGCGTGAATGTAGGAGATCTCTTTCAGCTTCAGCGCGCCTTCCAAGGCAATCGGGTAGTGCAGGCCGCGGCCCAGGAACAGGGCGTTCTCTTTGCGTGCGAATTCTTCGGCCCAGGCGATGATCTGCGGTTCCAGCGCCAGCACGGCGGCAATGGCAGACGGCAAGTGGCGCATTGCTTTCAGGTGTGCGGCTTCCTGTTCTTCGGTCAGCAGGCCGTTTACTTGCGCCAGGCTGAGGGTCAGCAGGAACAGGGCGGACAATTGAGTGGTGAAGGCCTTGGTCGAGGCCACGCCCACTTCCACACCGGCGCGGGTGATGTAGGCCAGTTTGCACTCGCGCACCATGGCGCTGGTCGACACGTTGCAAATGGTCAGGGTGTGTTCCATGCCCAGGCTGCGCGCGTGCTTCAGCGCGGCGATGGTGTCGGCGGTTTCGCCGGACTGGGAGATGGTCACCACCAGGGTCTTAGGATTCGGTACGCTGTCGCGGTAGCGGTATTCGGAAGCGATTTCCACGCTGACCGGTACCTTGGCGATCGATTCGATCCAGTACTTGGCGGTCAGGCCGGCGTAGTAGCTGGTGCCGCAAGCGAGAATCAGCACGCGGTCGATTTCTTTGAATACCTTGTAGGCGCCGTCGCCGAACAGCTCCGGCATGACGCCGGTTACGCCTTCCAGCGTATCGCCGACCACGCGCGGCTGCTCGAAGATCTCTTTTTGCATGAAGTGGCGGTATGGACCCAGTTCCGCGGCGCCGGTGTGGGCATGCACGGTCTTCACTTCGCGGTTCACTTGCTTGCCGTCGACGTCGATGATCCACACGCGGCCCAGCTGCAGGTCGACTACGTCGCCTTCTTCCAGGTAGATGATCTGGTCGGTCGTGCCGGCCAGCGCCATGGCGTCGGATGCGACGAAGTTTTCACCCTGGCCGATGCCGACGATCAGCGGCGAGCCTTGGCGCGCTGCCACCACGCGGTGCGGCTCTTCGCGGCAGAACACGGCGATGGCGTAGGCGCCATGCAGGCGCTTGACAGCGTGCTGCACGGTGTCGAACAGGTCGCCGTTGTACATGTGGTCGACCAGGTGGGCGATCACTTCGGTGTCGGTCTGGCTGGTGAAGACATAACCCAGGGCGGTCAGCTCGGCGCGCAGTTCGTCGTGGTTCTCGATGATGCCGTTGTGGACCAGGGCGATGCGGGCAGCAGCTTCGCTTGGGGAGAAGTGCGGGTGGGCGTTATGCGAGGCCGGGGCGCCGTGCGTGGCCCAGCGGGTGTGGGCGATGCCGGTGAAGCCGTTCAGGCCGCCTTCATCGATCTGCTTTTCGAGGTCGGCCACGCGCGAGGTGCTGCGGGAGCGCTGCAGCTTGCCATCCAGGTGCAAGGCAACGCCGCAGGAGTCGTAGCCGCGGTATTCCAGGCGTTTCAGGCCTTCAACCAGGATTGGGGTGATATTGCGCTGGGCTACAGCGCCGACAATACCGCACATACGCGACCTCATTCGTTAAAAGTTAATGAGTGCATGCTAGAGCAGGTGTGACGAAATTTGCTTTCTCATTTTCAAATACTGTGAAAGAATATTTCTCACCACTTATTGCGAGAAATATTCTTTCAAATTATGGACTTTGATGAAATTGATCGGCGTATTCTGAATGCCTTGCAGAAGGATGCGTCGCAAACCAACGCCGAGTTGGCCGCTGCCGTACACGTTTCGGCGCCCACTTGTTTGCGTCGGGTCAAGCATTTGCGCGACTCCGGGGTGATTGAGCGTGAAGTTGTCCTGGTGGCGCCGGATAAGGTTGGCTCGCACCTGACGGCGGTTGTGGAAATCTCCTTGGATATCCAAGCCGCTGAACGCATGACGGAATTCGAGGCGCTGGTGGCCCCGGAGCCGGCGGTGTTGCAATGCTACCGGGTCTCGCCCGGGCCGGATTTCGTGCTGATCGTACAGGTGGCAGATATGCCGGCCTACCACGCGCTGGCCCACCGTTTGTTCGCTGGCCAGGCCAATGTACGTAACGTCAAAGCCTACTTTTCCACTTTCCGAAGCAAGTTTGAAACCAGCATCCCGGTCTAAGCAGTTATCCCGGCTTATACCCGGCTAGTCACAAGCTTATACACAACTTTCTCCACACGGACGCGCTGCCCGAACGCAGTTATCCAGCGATCCACACCGCATATCCTCGCGTTTTCCGCAGGGTTTCCCACACATTTATCCACAGTTTTGAGTTATGCATGGTTGTTAGCCTGTATTCCCCAGGCTTTTCCACAGAACCGTTACCATGGCGCGCTTTGTGGATAATGCAGGTATGCCAGGTGTCGCTTATCCAATGCCTATCCCACCGTTTTCAGTCGGAATTGCACCGGCTTTTACACATCTTTATCCACAGCGCTAGAATGGGGCATGAACTACCTCGCACATATCTACCTGGCACGGCATAGTGAGGCGGCGATGGTTGGCGCCATGCTGGGCGACTTCGTCAAGGCGAACGGTGGGGACCACTATGCGCCGGAGATTGCGAACGAGATCGCGCTGCACCGCTTTATCGACTCGTTCACGGATAGCCACCCGGTGGTAACCGAGGCCAAAAGCTTGTTCACGGAGGGCCGGCGGCGTTACGCGGGCATCGTGCTGGACGTGTTCTACGACCATATCCTGAGCCAGCGCTGGGACGAATACTGCGAAGAGCCGCGCGCGGAGTTGATCGAGCGCTTTTACGGCGCCCTGGCCTCCCATGAGGGGCAATTGCCGGAGCGGCTGCGCGAAATCCTGCCCAAGCTGATCAAGCAGGACTGGCTGGGAGCTTATGGGGAATTCAGCGGGGTCGAGCTGGCGCTGACGCGCATGTCGGACAGGTTAAGCCGCAACGGCCACCTGCTGCGCGAGGGCATCGGGGAAGTGCAGCAGCACTACGAGGCGATCGCGGACGGATTCGATCGCTTCTTCCCCGAGCTGGTGAAATTTACTTACCAGCGCCGCCGCCAGTTTTCGGTTGCTTGACTGGGCGCTTCCAGCCTTCAATCGTCAATTGCTTAGGGCGCGAGATGGTCAGCTTGCCGGCTGGCGCATCCTTGGTCAGCGTGGTGCCGGCGCCGATGGTCGCGCCTGCTCCCACGATCACCGGGGCCACCAGCTGGCTGTCGCTGCCGATAAAGGCGTCGTCTTCAATCACGGTGCGGAACTTGTTCGCACCATCGTAGTTGCAGGTGATGGTGCCGGCGCCGATATTTACGCGTGATCCGACGGTGGCATCGCCTACATAGGCCAGGTGATTGGCCTTCGAATGCGCAGCAACCTGGCTGTTCTTGATCTCGACGAAGTTACCCACATGGACGTCCTCACCCAATTCGGTGCCCGGGCGCAGGCGGGCGTATGGGCCAATCTGGCTCTTGTCGCCCACCACCGCTTCTTCGATATGGGTGAAGGCCTTGATATTGGCGCCAGCGCCGATGCGGGCGTTAATCAGCACGCAGTTCGGGCCGATAGTCGCGCCTTCGCCGATTTCCACCTTGCCTTCGAAAACGCAGCCAACGTCGATGGTCACGTCGCGGCCGCAAGTCAGCTCGCCGCGCACGTCGATGCGTGCCGGGTCGGCCAGGGTCACGCCTTTGTCCAGCAGACAGTTGGCGACATTGCGCTGGTAGATGCGTTCCAGTTCGGCCAATTGCGCTTTGCTGTTCACGCCCAGCACTTCCCAGGGTGCGGCAGGGTGGGCCGAAACGACTTGCACGCCTTCTTCCACCGCCATGGCGACGATATCGGTCAGGTAGTACTCGCCTTGCGCGTTTTCGTTTTTCAGCTTGCCCAGCCACTGTTTCAGCTTGGCGGTCGGGATCACCATGATGCCGGAATTGATTTCCTTGATCATGCGTTCGGCTTCTGTGGCATCCTTCTCTTCAACGATGCGCTGGATGGCGCCACCCACGCGGACGATGCGGCCAAGGCCGAAGGGGTTGTCCTGCACCACGGTCAGGATGCCCAGCTTGTCCTTGCCTGCGGCGTCGGCCAGGCGTTTCAGGGAAGCGGAGGAAGTCAGCGGAACGTCGCCGTACAGCACCAGGGTTGGCTGGTCGTCGTCGAGGTGTTCCAGGCCCTGCTGGACAGCGTGGCCGGTGCCCAGTTGCGGTTCCTGCAATGCGGCCGAGATTTCGGTGCCGGGAACGGCCTTGTGCTTGTCCAGCGAAGCCAGCACCGCTGCGCCGCCGTGACCGTAAATGACGCACAATTTAGCCGGAGACAGGCTGCGCGCGGTGTCGATAACGTGAGACAACAGGGACTTGCCAGCTACGGGATGCAAAACTTTTGGCAGCGCCGACTGCATGCGCTTACCCATGCCGGCGGCGAGGATGACGACGTTCATAGACCGTAGTTTTCTTGTGTGAGTTAAAAAGATGAAAAAGTTTAACACGTGCATCGTGCTGGCTTTTGCCATTCTGCTCGCAGCGTGCAGTTCCCTGCGCCTGGCTTATAACAACGGCGACACCTTGCTGTACTGGTGGCTCGATGCCTATGTCGATTTCGACAACGAGCAGAAAGGGGAGGTCAAGCAGGACATTGGTGAGTTCTTCCGCTGGCACCGCAAGACCCAGCTCCAGGACTATGTGCAGTTCCTGCAGAAGGCCCAGCACCAGTTGCATGGCAACCCGACCCCGGCCGACCTGATGGCCGATTATGTGGATATCCGCGACCGCACCGAGGCGTTGATGCTGCGCTCGGCACCCGATATCGCGGAGCTGGCGCTGTCGCTCAAGCCCGACCAGCTGGAGAGCATGGAGAAGAAGTTCGCCAAGAACAACGCCAAATTCCGTAAAGAGAATATGAAGGGCGACGCGCAGGACCAGAACAGGTTCCGCTACAAGAAATCGATGGAACAGTTCGAGCTGTGGTTCGGCGACTTCAGCGACGAGCAGGAGGCCATTATCCGCAAGGCATCCGATGCGCGTCCGCTGGATAACGGGTTATGGCTGGATGAACGCATGCGGCGCCAGCTCAAGATCATCAACCTGGCGCGCAGGATCATGACCGAGCAACCGAGCAAGCAGGTGGCCACGCAATGGATAGAGGAGTTGATACGCTCGGGCTTTGACCGCTTCGGCGTCTCGGAGCGCAAGGCCTTCTTCGACAACTACACCCAGGCGACGCTGGACCTTGTCCACACCGTTGTGCGCATCTCCACGCCGGAGCAAAAAGCCCACGCGCAAAAGCGCATGGACGGCTGGATCAAGGACTTGAATACCCTTTCGGCGCAAGTGCATTAGGCCTTGGCATAGGGGCGGCATGAGATAATGCCGCCCATGCAAAAGAAGAAAGTCCCCAACCAGGTCCGCATTATCGGCGGCGACTGGAAGCGCACGCCATTGCCGGTACTGGAAGCACTGGGCTTGCGCCCAACGCCCGACCGTGTGCGCGAAACCGTCTTCAACTGGATCAACCACCTGCACGATGCCGCCTGGAGCGACACCCAGGTACTGGACCTGTTCGCCGGCAGCGGCGCGCTCGGTTTTGAGGCTGCCAGCCGCGGCGCGGCCAAGGTCACCATGATCGACGCCAACAGCGCCGTTGTGCGCCAGCTTGAATCCAACCGCGAGAAGCTGAAGGCCACGAATATCGCCATCCAGCGCGGCGACGCACTGGCAACGGCGCAATCGCTGGCCGGCCGCGGCGCCAAATTCGACCTGATTTTCCTCGACCCGCCGTATGAGCAAGGCTTGCTGGAGCGCTCGATGCCACTGTGCCGTGCCCTGCTCAAGGACGGCGGCCTGGTATATGCCGAGGCGGAAGCACCGCTGGCCTTCGACGGCTGGCAGGTGGTTCGCGCCGATAAGGCGGGCATGGTGTTCTACCACCTGCTTCAGGCATTGCCTGAAAATGAGGCATAATCCTTCTTTGTCCTAAGCCAATCGCATGGAGTTGCAATGGTTGTAGCAGTTTATCCGGGTACTTTCGACCCGCTGACCCGGGGTCACGAAGACCTGGTGCGCCGCGCATCGGGCCTGTTTGACACGCTGATCGTGGGCGTGGCCGATAGCCAGAACAAGCATCCGTTCTTCACCCTCGAAGAACGGCTGGAAATTGCCAACGAAGTGCTGGGACATTATCCCAACGTCAAAGTTGAGAGTTTTTCCGGGCTGTTGAAGGACTTCGTGCGCGAGCACGATGCACGCGTGATCGTGCGCGGCCTGCGCGCCGTGTCGGACTTCGAGTTCGAATTCCAGATGGCGGGCATGAACCGCTACATGCTGCCGGATGTGGAAACGCTGTTCCTGACCCCGTCCGACCAGTACCAGTTCATCTCGGGCACCATCGTGCGCGAGATTGCCGAGCTTGGCGGTGATGTATCCAAGTTTGTTTTCCCGTCCGTCGACCGCTGGCTGCGTAAAAAAATCGCAGCGCGCAAGGGCGATTAAGAGAGTATTGCCATGGCCTTAATGATTACCGACGACTGCATCAATTGCGACGTGTGCGAGCCGGAGTGCCCGAACGACGCAATCTACATGGGTCCGGAGATCTACGAAATTGACACCAACAAGTGTACCGAGTGCGTCGGTCACTTCGACGAACCGCAGTGCCAGCAAGTCTGCCCGGTCTCTTGCATTCCTTTTAATCCAGATTGGCGGGAAAGCAAGGAGCAACTGTTGGCAAAATTCGTGAAATTGCAGGCAGATAAGACCTGATGCCTCCCAAAAAGGGTAGCTCTGCGGTATATTGCTATCTGATACAAACGGAGACAAAATGAGTATTACTCGCCGTAAACTTTTACAAACTGCAGCCGCCGTCGCTTTCCTGGCCGCGAGCAGCATACCCGCCTTTGCCGCTGACGTGGCAGGCGTCAAATTCCCGGAAACTGTTTCTGTAGCCGGCCATGACCTCAAGCTGAACGGCGCCGGGGTGCGCACCAAGCTGGTGTTCAAAGTCTACGCAGTGGGCTTCTACCTGCAGGAAAAGAAGACCACCGTGCAGGATGTGCTGGCCGTAGGCGGCCCGCGCCGGATCCGCATCGTCGCGATGCGTGACCTGAGCTCGGACGACTTCGGCATGGCCTTCATGAAGGGCCTGAACGACAACGTCAGCCCGGAGGAACGCACCAAGCTGCTGCCGCAGACCAAGGCTTTCGGGGAGATTTTTGCCCAGTTCCCTGGACTGAAGAAGGGTGACGAGCTGATCGTCGACTGGAACCCGGCCGTGGGCTCCCAGCCGTTCCTGAACGGTAAGAAAGTAGGGGAAGTGCTGCCGGACCAGGCGTTCTTCAACGCCATCATGCGCATCTGGATCGGTAACAAGCCGGTTGATTCTTCGCTGAAACCGAAACTGCTGTCGGGCGTTGAGAAACCAGCCCCGGCGCCAGAAACTAACTGATTGCTGCGCTGCGGAAGGCTTACGCGCGGCAGGCCATCGCTCGCAGTTCTGCGACGTGGCTAGGCGAGCCTTCCATCGAATTCAGCATACGCTTGAACATCATGGTGTCGCGCATCAGGCGACGCTGCAGGCGTTCCTCTTTGCTCAACTTTGGCTTAACGACAAGCACGGCTGCGCGGGCGATACCACGCAGCAGCGGCTTGAACACGACAGCCAGCGCCAGCGCCAGGATCACCAGCGGCAGGTACTGCGCGAATTCGATGATGTTAATGTAAGTAGACATGGCCGTTTCTGTACCTTTAGAATCTACTGGTACTATAGTGCGCCGCAACATATAACGCCAATTCCGTTTCCCGATATCAATTATTATTGGTGTGAATGACCGATGAGCTTTCTGACCCTCGACCTGAATCTGCTGCGCGTTTTCGACGCGGTAATGACTGAGCAGAACCTGACGCGCGCTGCCGGCCACCTGGCCATGACGCAGCCGGCGGTGTCGAACGCCATCAAGCGCCTGCGTGAAAGCCTGGGCGACGACTTGCTGATCCGTACGGCTTACGGCGTCAAACCAACGCCGCGGGCCGAAGCGCTGTGGCCGCAGGTGCGCAGCGCGCTGGCTTCCCTGGAAGCCGCGGTAACGCCGGGGACGTTTGACGTCTCCAAGACCCATGCCACCTTCCGCATGGCGATGGCCGACGCAACGGCGGCGTTCTGGCTGCCCGCACTGATGCGCTCGATCGAACGCGAAGCACCGGGCGTCAACATCCGCATGGTTCCTTTGACAACACGCGAACCGCGTCCGATGCTGCTGCGCGGCGATATTGACCTGGCAGTGGGCTTCTTCCCGGGCGTGGCTGCGCAGTTGATGAGTGAACCAAGCTCACCTATCCGCCATGAACGCCTGTATTCGGGGATCTACGTGGCCGTGATGCGGCGCGGACATCCGCTGGCCAAGCAAGACCTAACGCTGGACAACTATTGCGGAGCCAACCACCTGCTGGTCAGCTTCTCCGGCCGCGCGCACGGCCTGGTGGACGAAGCGCTGGCGCAGATTCAGCGCGAACGCCGGATTTTGCTGACGGTGAACCAGTTCTTCACTGCCGGCCGCGTAGTAGCCAATAGCGACCTGATCACGGTACTGCCGAAGCACCTGATCGCCTCGACCGGCATGACCGACGCGCTGATCTACAAAGAGCTGCCGTTCCAGCTGCCAGCCGTGCACCTCGACATGCTCTGGCACGAACGCGACGCCCGCAGCCCAGCCCACAAATGGCTGCGCGGCCACCTCGAGAGCATGAACGCCATCGCCCAGAAGACCGCCCCGGGTACCAATCCTAAAAACGATACCTATTAATTTTACTGTTGGGCCCGTGTCACACCATGGGGCCACACCCCAAGTGTGACACGCCCTCAGCTGTCGTCCTGTGCGTAACTCTTAATGGCACGCGCTACTGTCCGGATGGAGACGCCGAAGTGAAGTGCGATTTCCAGGCGAGTATAGGCGCTAGTTTGGAATGCGCGCGCCATCGCTTCGTCGCGATTCAGGTAACTTGCGGCATAGGTCGCCAAAGGATGCGCCGCTGCGGATCGCGGATTAGGTCGTTCAGTGTGAAATTTCAAGGGATTCGGTAAGTCGACCCCACTCGCAACGAATTCTTTGTACGCGACAATCCTTCGGCTCTGGTCGCCTGGCCCGAATTGCGAAAGGATCCATTTCGTCTCTAGCCAATCGGGCGCATCGTCGGGAGAAAGATAGTACCGATGACTGCCCCAGAGCCAATCCGCAGCGTCATTTACAAGCTTTGCCCGTACTGGATTGAGACTGATATAGCGCGCTACCGCGAGCAGCTGCTCGCTCCTTGCCACAGTCACTGCGTGGAAGCGTCCTTGAATAACGTGACCCGTTAGACGGTGCCGATTGTTGAAATGCTGGCAGTACGATGCATTTAGCTGATGCATCGCCTCCGACAAGTTAGCACGAACCGTTTCCATCAAAAGATGGTAGTGGTTCGGCATCAGGCAAAAAGCGTGGACTTTTAGCTCATGGTTTTCCACTGTTTCGGCTAGCGTATCGAGCCAAATCAGGTGGTCACGCCGGTCATGATAAATGGCGGCGCGACGATTTCCACGCGAGGTTATGTGGTAAATCGCTCCGGGAAATACGACGCGGGGTGCTCGGCTCATACCAGCAACGCTAGCACCGCGCCAAACCACGCATGCTGACTAAAATCAAACGGCCGGGCCCGTGTCACACTTGGGGTGTGACCCCATGGTGTGACACGAGGTCAGCCGTAGTTAGGCGTCGAGCGTCATCAGGCTGGCGTTGCCGCCGGCGGCGGTGGTGTTGACGCACAGGGCGCGTTCGGCCACCAGGCGCCAGAGGGGGATGTCGCCTTCTTCCGTTGTGTCGATGACCGACACAATCGCGCCGTCGCGGGCGGCCAGTTCCGGGCGCAACTTGGCGCTGAGGCTGGATTCGACCAGTGCGATCTGGAAGTCGGATTTAGCCAGGTCGGCTGCGGCTATCGTCTGGATCGCGGCTTTTACCTCGGCTGGCAGCTCTGCCGGCAAGGAACCATCAACTACCAGTGCGCGGTTGCCGGTCGACAGGGCGGCTGCGACCTGGTTCAGCAGCACTTCAGGATGCGTTGCGAAGCAGGCGATATGGCCGCGTGGGACGTAAGCCAGCGTGTTGCGCTCGCCAGTCGGGCCTGGAAGGGCGGTCAGGCAGCCTACCGGCGTGGTGCGTGCATAGCTTTCGATATGCGCTACCAGGCGCGCTTTGCCTTGTGCCTTGGCCCATGCGGCCAGCGAGTCGATTGCCGGTACGCCTTTGCGCTCGTGGCGGTCCAGGGCGACGGCGCCGCGCTGCAGGCGCTTGAGGTACAGCGGGCCGCCGGCTTTCGGGCCGGTGCCGGACTTGCCTTCTCCGCCAAACGGCTGCACGCCCACCACCGCACCGACGATATTGCGGTTCACGTAGATGTTGCCGGCGTGCGCGCTGGAGGCGATGTAGTCGATGGTTTCATCGATACGCGAATGCACACCCAGGGTCAGGCCGAAACCGCTGGCGTTGATCTGTTGAATCACTTTCGGCAGCTCGGGACGCTTGTAGCGGATCACGTGCATCACCGGGCCGAACACTTCCTTGGTCAGTTCGGACAGGGAGCGGATTTCCAGCACGGTCGGCGGCACGAAAGTACCTGCATCGGCATCCGGAACTTCCAGCGAGAAGCTGTCCTTGGCGTGGGCGCGTACTTTGTCGATGTGCGACAGCAGGTTTTGCTGCGCTTCCTTGTCGATCACAGGACCGATGTCGGTTACCAGGCGGTCCGGTGAGCCGATACGCAGTTCCTTCATCGCGCCTTTGAGCATCTTGATGGTCTTGTCGGCGATGTCTTCTTGCAGGAACAGTACGCGCAGGGCGGAGCAGCGTTGGCCGGCGCTGTCGAAGGCGGACGAAATTGCATCGCCCACCACTTGTTCCGGCAGCGAGGAGGAGTCGACGATCATCGCATTCTGGCCGCCGGTTTCTGCGATCAGCGGGATGTCTACATTTTCAGCAGCGGCGCGCTTGGCGAGGGTGCGGTTGATCAGTTGCGCTACTTCGGTGGAGCCGGTGAAGATCACGCCTTTGACGCGCGAGTCGTTGCACAGGCCTGCGCCAACCACTTCGCCGCGGCCTGGCAGGAATTGCAAGGCTGCGCGCGGTACCCCGGCTTCGTGCAGCAGTTCGACTGCGCGTTGGGCGATCAGCGGAGTTTGTTCTGCTGGTTTTGCCAGCACCACGTTGCCGGCGGCCAGTGCGGCTGCGGCCTGGCCGGTGAAGATGGCCAGTGGGAAGTTCCATGGGCTGATGCAGGTGACAGGGCCCAGTGCCAGCGTATTGGTGGAGCCGCGCACCTGTACGGCGTAGTAGCGCAGGAAGTCGACCGCTTCGCGCACTTCGGCGATCGCGTTCGGCAGCGATTTGCCGGCTTCGCGCACGGCCAGGGCCATCAGCTCGAGTTTGTGGACCTCGAACAGGTCGGCGGCGCGATCCAGGCAGGCGGCGCGTTGCGATGGTTCGGTGGTTTGCCAGTCCATGGCGAATTGGCTGGCGGCGTTCAGGGCGTTGTTGACGTCATCTGCAGTCGATTCGGTCACGGAGCCTACGATATCGTCCTTGCGGGCCGGGTTGATGACCGGCTGGGATGCCTGGCCGGCGCTGGCTTTCACCGCCAGCAGTGGGCCTGCAGTCCAGCTGCGAGGTTGGGCCAGCGCGAGCGATACTTCGCGCAACACGTCTTCGTTCGAGAGGTCGATACCGGCGGAGTTTTTGCGCTCTGTGCCGAACATGTCCAGCGGCAGGGCGATGCTGGAGTGCGGCACGCCATTCAGGTTGTGTGCGGCTTCAATCGGGTTGGTGATCAGGGAGCCGACCGGGATGCTTTCGTCGACGATCTGGTTCACAAACGAGGAGTTGGCGCCGTTTTCCAGCAGGCGGCGTACCAAGTAAGCCAGCAGGGTTTCGTGCGAGCCTACCGGGGCGTAGATGCGGCATGCCTTGTCCAGGTTTTCTGCGCCTACGACCTGGTCATACAGGGTTTCGCCCATGCCGTGCAGGCACTGGAATTCGTAACCTGAGATGCCGTCACGCTTGGCCCAGGTGTAGATCGTGGAGAGGGTTTGAGCGTTGTGGGTTGCGAATTGCGCGTAAATGACGTCGGTCGCTGCCAGCAGGCGCTGTGCGCACGCGAGGTAGGACACGTCGGTATAGACCTTGCGGGTGTAGACCGGATAGCCAGGCATGCCGTCAACCTGGGCGCGTTTGATTTCAGCATCCCAGTAGGCGCCTTTCACCAGGCGCACCATGAATTTGCGGCCGCTGCGCTTTGCCAGGTCGACCAGGTAGTCGATTACGAACGGGCAGCGTTTCTGGTAGGCCTGTACCACGAAGCCAATGCCGTCGAAGCCTTCCAGTTCCGGATTGAAGGCCATTGCCTCCATCAGGTCGAGCGACAGTTCCAGGCGATCAGCTTCTTCGGCGTCGATATTCAGGCCGATGTCATAGCGCTTGGCGAGCTTGACCAGCGCGGTCAGGCGCGGCAGCAGTTCGGACATCACGCGGTCGCGCTGGGCGCGGCTGTAACGTGGATGCAAGGCTGATAACTTGACGGAAATGCCAGGGCCATTGCGGATGCCGCGGCCATTCGAGGCCTTGCCGATCGCGTGGATCGCTTTCTCGTATGCGGCGTAGTAGTAGGCAGCATCAACTTCGGTCAGTGCTGCTTCGCCCAGCATGTCGTAGGAGTAGCGATAGCCGCGTGCTTCGTTGTCCTTGCCGTTCTTGATTGCTTCGTCGATGGTCTGGCCGGTGACGAACTGGTTGCCCAGCATACGCATTGCCAGGTCGACGCCTTTGCGAATCAGGGGCTCGCCACCTTTGGCAATTATGCTGGTAATGGCCGATCCGAGGCCTTCTTCGCTGGAAGAGCTGACCAGCTTGCCCGTAATCAGCAAGCCCCAGGTCGCTGCATTCACGAACAGGGAAGGCGATTCGCCCAAATGCTTGCGCCAGTCGCCTTTGGAAATCTTGTCGGCGATCAGGCGGTCAGCGGTTGCAGAGTCTGGAATACGCAGCAGTGCTTCGGCCAGGCACATCAGGGCGATGCCTTCTTCGGACGACAGCGAGAATTGATGCATCAGGGCATCCACACCGGAAGAACGCGTGCGTTTTTCACGAACGGAGGTCACCAGCCGCTTAGCCAAGGATTGTGCATCTTGCGTAGTTTCCGGCGAACCGACGTTAATCTGCGACAGGAGCCATTGCACCGCAGTTTGTTCGTCACGGCGGTACGCAGCAGTGATGGCGCTGCGCAACGGGCTCGGATCTCGCAGGATTTCCGCTTGAAGTGCTGCGAACGGTGTGGTGTTCAGGTGCATGGATGTCTCTATTGGCTGGTATGTAAAAAATCTGGACGCTGACAAGAAAACACGCCCGGCAAACCCTGTTTGCCCGGGCGTGTTGTGCAGTGCAACTAATGATTCGATTGTACGGCGGAATCGCTCGGATTAATTCTGGTAATACTTATTGCTAGCAATAGATAGTTTTTGGTGAGAGAATTTGACCGAATAAAATTAATAGTGGGGATGTAATGCTGGACAAGATCAGTAAGAAGATTCTGGCCGAGTTGCAGAATGATGGCCGGATCAGCAACGTTGAACTGGCTGCGCGAGTGAACCTTTCGCCTGCCGCCTGCCTGGAACGAGTGCGAAAGTTGCACGAAGCGGGCTACATCATGGGTTATACGGCCCAGCTGAATCCGCAGCTACTGGATGTTTCGCTGCTGGTGTTCATCGAAGTGGTGCTGGATCGCACGACACCGGAGGTGTTTGATGCTTTCAAGCACAGCGTGCAGCTGATTCCCGAAGTGCTGGAATGCCATATGGTTGCCGGCGGTTTTGACTACCTGGTCAAGGCTCGCGTAAAAGACATGGCGGCTTACCGTGAGTTCCTTGGCAAAACGTTGCTGCAGAAGGGTGTGCGTGAGACGCACACCTATGCGGTGATGGAAGAAGTTAAAAACACTACCAAACTGCCCATCAAGTAAGCGATTTGCAGAAATTCTGGATCACGCCAAAGGCGTAGCGAGCGGCGACGGTTTGCACGAAGTGCATGAAATCCGTCGCCGCTTCTTCGTTTGCGTTGTCGGAAATCGTCCTCATGATGGCAAACGGTACTCCCAGTTCGTGACATACCTGGGCGACTGCTGCACCTTCCATTTCCACTGCCAATAAATCAGGCAGTGCGTCTTTCAGGGCTTCCAGGTGGAGCCTGTCCTTGATGAATTGATCTCCGCTGCCGATCAGGCCGCGATGCACTTGTGCGTCGTTTTGCAGGAATTGGCGCGTAGCCAGGCTCAGCTTCAGGCTCAATTCACGGTCTGTCGGCATGCGCGAGAGCCCGGTTAGCGGGATTTCAAAGCGGGGGAACAAGGGGCTGGCATCAAAATCGTGTTGAGCCAGGGAATCGGCGACTACGACGTCTCCAATTCGAACCCCCAGGTCTGCAGAACCGGCAACGCCGGTAAAAATAATGTGGGTAACGTTGAACTTCTCCACAAGTGTTGCAGCTGTCACTGCTGCAGCAACCTTCCCAATTCGCGATAAAACAGCTACAGAATCGATTTTCCAGAGTTTTCCGGCTGTGTACTCACGCTTGCCGTGGATGAGCTTGTAGGGGCTCTCCATGGCTTCCAGTAGACCTTGCTGTTCTTCTGCCAAGGCTGAGATGATCCCGAGACGCATGCGCGAGTTGTCCTCTATTTATTTAAAGTTGTATACGAAAGGATAGTAGTAGATAGTAAACGCGAGCCTGTCTGTGGATAAAGCTGTTAACATCCACAGAATCAGAAGTTTACGAATTGTAGAACTGGCTGGACAAGAACTGTGTGTAAACCGGATGAGTTCTGAACAATTTTTGTGCGTGAACTCGAAAATGGTGTTTACGCACATTCGATCCTGTGGATATTCATCAACTTATCAACAGGCGATGCAGTTTTTCAGCTGAAATTGGCTCTCCAAACAGGTATCCCTGGCCAAAATCACAACCTGCAGCCATCAATATTTCCATTTGGGCGTTGTTTTCGATCTTTTCTGCGATCACTTTGATGTCGAGCTTGTGCGCCATGGTGACAATTGCTTCGCAAAGGAGCTGGTTGTCGCTGAAACTGGTGTCCAGTTTGAGGAAATCGATCTTGAATCGCTTCAGGAAGTTCAGGGACGAGTAGCCATAGCCAAAGTCGTCCAGGGAAATCTGGAGCTTGGCGTCCCTGAGTGACTGCATCCGGTGCACCACTTCCCTGTTTGCTTCGAGCAGTAAGCCTTCGGTGACTTCGATCACCATCGAGCAAGGGGACAGGGCCTGCTCGCGCAGCAATTCCAGCCAATGCTCAACGCCGACCGCTTCATGGCGGAACTGCCAAGCCGATTTGTTCACGCATACCTTGAACTCGTTGCCAAATCTGGCTGCCATCGCTGCTGCTTCCTGGAAGACCCATTCGCCGATCGCTGCAATGACCCCGGTATTTTCAGCGACGCCGATGAATTCGGCTGGCTTGAGCAATCCTCGTTGAGGGTGTTCCCAGCGAATCAAGGCCTCCGCCATTTCGACTTTGCCTGTGGCCAAGTTGCTGATTGGCTGGAACAGCAGGCGTAACTCATTGTTTTTCAAGGCACTGCGCAGCTCATTCGCCAGTTCGATGCGCATCTGGCTGGCTTCCTGCATGAAGGGCGCGAAGTAATTGAAGCGGTTACGGCCCTGCTGCTTGGCGAGGTACATGGCCTGGTCTGCATTTTTAATAAGCACTTCAGCATCGTCACCATCGTCGGGGAATAGCGATATGCCGACGCTGCCCGAGATATCGGCTATTTCATGTTTGAGCTGGAATGGCCTGGCCAGGCTGTGCAGGATTTCTTGGACGATCCTGACCACGTCACCGGGTTCTTTGAGCTCGCTGAGGATGACGGTAAATTCATCGCCTCCCAGGCGGGCCACGGTATCGGTATTGCGCACGCATTGCATGAGGCGTTCCGCCACTTGTTTGAGCAAGACGTCGCCAAAGTCGTGGCCAAGCGTATCGTTGACAGTCTTGAAGCCATCCAGGTCGATGAAGATCAGCGCCATTGGCAAATGGTCGCGTGCTGCTTTCTTGATGTCCTGCCGCAGCCGGTCATTGAACATGCGCCGGTTGGGCAAGCTGGTGAGGGTGTCGAAGTTGGCCTGCTTCCAGATTGCCTCCTCGCTCGCCTTCTTCTTCGTGATATCGGTGAACAGGGCTACGTGGCGCAGCGGGTTGCCCTTGTTATCGAAGACGGTGTTGAAGCGCAGCGAGACCAGGTAGTGGTCGCCGTTCTTGTGCTGGTGCCAGATTTCTCCTTCCCAGTAGCCGGTGTCGGTGATGGTCTGGCGCATGCGGCTGTAAAACTTGATGTCCTGGTGGCTCGAGGTCAGCTCGTAAGCAAGGTGGCCGATGACTTCTTCTGGGGCATAACCGCTGATCTGGGAGAAAGCTGGATTCACGGACAAGATGCGGCCTTCCGCGTCGGTCACCATCATGCCTTCGCTGGCATTCTCGTACATGAGGGTGGCCAGTTTGCTGGTCTCTTCGTGGCGCTTTCGCTCGCTGATGTCTTCCGCCATGACGAACAGGCCAAGGACTTTTCCTTGTTCGTCGCGATCGGGCACGTAGGTGATGGCGTCGCAGCATTCCTGGTCTTTGCGTTTCATGCCCCGCTCAAAATGTACCGTTTCGCCGGCAAAGGCACGTTCCAGGTGAGGCATGGTTTCGGCGTAAAGGTCAGGTGGCAGGGCTTGCTGCAGGCTTTCGCCACTGCCGTAAGTTTCAGCAAAGCGGCGATTTTTGAAGGAGTAATGCTCGTCCCGGTCCATGTAGGCGATCACGATTGGCAGGTTGTCCGCTATCAGGCGCAAGCGTTGTTCGCTGCTGGCCAGTTTCTTTTCTGTTTCCATCGAGGTCGCGTAGAGGGCGCGATAGCGGATTTCCCGGTCTTCTGCCGCGGCAAAGGAACGCAGGGCGTAGATGATCGCAGCAACGATCAGCGTAAAGATCAGGAACAGCGCGATGCCGGCGATGAGTAATTGGCGCTGCGAAATCAGGGCTAAGCCGACATTTGAGCTACCGACGGTAACTACCAGGGGCAGGTTTGGTAGTTTGCGGTAGCTGGCGATGCGGGATTTTTTGTCTATGGGGCTGACCGTCTCGATTGTGCCGATCGGGTTGCTGCCGAAGGCCTTGTAGACGTTTGAATCGTGAATATCGCGGTTGAAGGTTTCGCTGAACAGGGGAGCGCGAGCAACGATATGTCCGTTGGTGTGGAACAGGGTGACCGTGACGTCGTCGCTGAGGCGTGAGTTCTCAAAGGTTTCTGCAAGGCGACTGGCGTCAACCGGAGCCACGATCACCCCGAGGAATTTGCCCTCAGCGTCTTCAACCCGGCGACTCAGGAAAAGAAGCCGCGATTTTGAAATTCGTCCATAGGTCGGTTCACCGACAAACAGTTCGGTTCCGGGTTTTAGTTGGGCCCGGAAGTAGTCGCGGTCAGCATAGTTGATGCCCTTGACAGCGATATCGCGCGAGCTGGCAGTGGCAAAGCCTTTTGGATCAAGGAAGGTTATCCAGAAACTGTTGCCGAAAGAGGCTCCGCGAGAAGAAAGCAGGCCGTCAATGGTCTGTGGCGTGTAGGGAGCGACCTTGATCGCGTTGGCAAAGCCGAGCAATGCGATGTCGGATAGTTGGATCGAGCTAAGGACTTGGGCTTCGATTGCTCGTGCGTAGTGTTGGGTTTGCTGACGGATGGCCTGTTCGCGATCGCGTGCGGAAGAGGCGAGCTGCCAGGCCACGACTGCCGTGGCGAGCAGGGCGAGCATGGTCATGGTGACGAGCAAACGCCTGCGAAAGCGTCGATAGGCGTCGGTGGTCGACAAGAGCCCTCCAGGCGAATTGCATGGAACAACTTGCTTGTTCAGTATAGGTGGAGAGTTGTGTTTACGTTAGATTAGTGTGTATACAAAGTAGTAATGGTTGTTAACAACCCCGACTTTCTGTGGATAAGTGCACCTTGCGAAGAAAAATCAGGGGTTTACGAGCTGTATAAGCAGGCGCGTAAACCTTGCGTGAACAGAGAACTGTTTTTGGACAATTTTCGGCGGTTTTCGGGAAGTCTTGTTTACTCACAAATGATGCCTGTGGATATTCATAGCGTTATCCACAGCTATAAAGGGGTGAAAAATGAGCATGAAAGCGATTTTTCCCATTCCGATCATCCAGGGCCCGATGGCTGGTGGTGCCAATACGCCGGCGATGGTGGCGGCGGTGTCAAATGCCGGGGGGCTTGGATCGTTCGGTATTTCGATGATTTCGCAGGAGACAATCCGTGCTCAAGTTGCCGAAACCCGGCGCCTGACCGCCAAACCATTCATGCTGAATTGCTTCGTGCAGGGAATGCCATCGCCTTCGCAGCAGGAAGTGGAGCGCGGGGCTGGATTGTTGCGGCCAATTTGGAGCTCGCTGGGCTGGCCGGACCTGCCGAAGCCGGCTAAATGGTGTGAGGATTTCGCCGCGCAGTTTGAGCTTTTGCTGGAGCTGAAGCCTGCCGTCGCCAGCTTTACCTTCGATATCCTTAGCGCCGCGCAGGTAAAACGCCTTCATGATGCGGGCATGTTTGTTATCGGTACGGTTACCAATGTGGAAGAAGCGCTGGCCTGGCAGGCCGCCGGAGCTGATGCGGTTGTTGCTTCCGGCGTGGAGTCGGGCGGCCATCGCGGCACCTTCATTGGCGAGCAAACCGCTGCGACGCTGGCGGCAATTCCGCTGTTGTCTGCCGTGCTGCAGGCGGTGAAGATTCCCGTTATCTCCGCCGGAAATATCATGACGGGTGCAGAGATCCGTGAGCGCCTGGCGTTGGGTGCAGTTGCGGTGCAAATGGGGACTGCCTTCCTGGTCACGCAAGAGTCAGGCATCCCGGCGGCCTACAAAGAGCGCTTGCTGGCCGCGCAAGGCAACCCCACCCGGCTCACGCGCGCCATTTCGGGGCGCTATGCACGCGGAATCGAGAACCGCTTCATGCGCCAGATGGCCGAGGTCGAGGCCGAAGTGCCGGCCTATCCAATCCAGAACGCCCTGACCGGCAGCATTCGTGCTGAAGCGGCGAAGCGTGGCGATGCCGAATTGATGTCGTTGTGGGCGGGCACGGGCGTCGCTAAATGCCGCGCCATGCCGACTGCAAAATTGATGGAAACTCTTATTTCGGAAATCGATAATTCCTGACCCGGAGAACACTTGGAATCTGTAGGCCAGTTTGACTTCATTATTGTGGGCGGTGGGACTGCGGGCTGTGTGCTCGCGAACCGCCTGACTGAAAACCGGAAGGTGGAAGTACTGTTGATCGAGGCGGGAGGGAAGGACGATTACGTCTGGATTCACATCCCCGTCGGCTATCTGCACTGCATCAATAACCCGCGTACCGACTGGCTTTTCCGCACAGAGGAAGATGTGGGGTTGGGCGGCCGCAGCCTGATTTATCCGCGCGGTAAAGTCCTTGGCGGCAGTTCCTCCATCAATGGCATGATTTACATGCGCGGACAGGCCAGCGATTACGACAAATGGGCGGAGATGTGCGGTGATTCGAGCTGGCGCTGGTCGGAAGTCTTGCCGTTGTTTCGCAAGAGCGAAGACCATCATGGCGGCGCTACTGATTTTCATGGCGCCGGTGGTGAATGGCGCGTTGAGAAGCAGCGCCTGCGCTGGGACATCCTTGACGCTTTCCGGGACGCGGCCGCCGAATCCGGGATCCCGAAAGTCGATGATTTCAACCGGGGTGACAATTTCGGTTGTTCGTATTTCGAGGTGAACCAGAAGCGCGGCATCCGCTGGAACACGGCCAAGGCCTTTTTGCGCAGGGCGGCGCGGCGCCCTAACCTGACCTTGATGACAGGCTGCCACGTCGAGAAACTGGTGCTGGAGCAGGGTGTTTGCAAAGGTGTGATCTTCACCGGTGGCGGGACCCGCTGGAGCGCCGAGGCGCGGCGCGAGACAGTGCTGGCAGCTGGCGCTATCGGTACGCCGCAAATCCTTCAGCTGTCCGGTATTGGCCCGGCGGATGTGCTGGCGAAAGCAGGGGTGACGCCAGTGCTCGACTTACCGGGTGTCGGTGCGAACCTGCAAGACCATTTGCAGCTGCGTATGGTGTTCAAGGTGGAGGGAGCACGTACGCTGAATACTTTGGCGGCCAGTTGGCTGGGCAAAGCCCGCATCGGGCTTGAGTATGCGTTGTTCCAGAGCGGCCCTATGTCGATGGCGCCATCGCAAATGGGCGCCTTTGCGCGTTCGGGCCCGGAGCAGGCGACACCCAACCTGCAATACCATGTGCAGCCGCTGTCGCTGGAACGCTTTGGAGAACCTCTGCATGACTTCCCTGCTTTCACGGCCAGCGTTTGCAACTTGCGCCCGACTTCGCGCGGCCATGTGCGGATTGCTTCCGCCGACTCTTATGCGCCGCCGAAAATCACGCCGATGTATTTGAGCACCGATGAAGACCGGCGCGTCGCCGCGGCTGCATTGAACCTCACGCGCAAAATCGTTGCGGCGCCGGCGCTGGCAAAATACAGGCCGGAAGAATGCAGACCCGGTGTGCATTTTCGCACCGACGAGGAGTTGGCGGAGGCTGCGGGCTCCATCGGCACCACGATATTCCACCCGGTCGGCACCTGCAAAATGGGCCGCACGGACGACGTTTCGGCCGTGGTTGACAGCGAATTGCGGGTTCGCGGTGTGCGCGGTTTACGCATTGCCGACGCTTCGGTGATGCCGACCATCACTTCAGGTAACACGAATTCCCCGGTAATCATGATTGCGGAAAAGGCAGCGCTTTTGTGTATGATCTAGCAAAACCGGGGAGACGCAATGTCCGACTTCATCTTGGAAACAAAGAGTTTGACCAAGGAGTTCAAGGGATTCACCGCTGTCGCCAACGTGGACTTGCAAGTCCAACGTGGGCATATCCACGCCTTGATTGGCCCGAACGGCGCCGGCAAGACGACCTGCTTTAACTTGTTGACCAAATTCCTGGTGCCGACTTCGGGCCAGATCCTCTTTAACGGCAAGGACATCACTTCGTACAAGCCGGCGCAGATTGCGCGCATGGGCGTGATTCGTTCGTTCCAGATTTCTGCAGTCTTCCCTCACCTGAGCGTGCTTGAAAATGTGCGCATCGGTTTGCAGCGCAAGCTCGGCACAACCTTCCATTTCTGGCGCAGCGAACGAACGCTGGAGCAGTTGAATGGCCGCGCGATGGAGTTGCTGGCTGAGGTCGACCTGGCTTCGTTTGCCGATACGCTGACGGTCGATATGCCTTATGGCCGCAAGCGTGCTTTGGAGATTGCGACCACGCTGGCGATGGAGCCTGAACTGATGCTGCTCGATGAACCGACCCAAGGCATGGGGCACGAAGACGTGCACCGGGTGACGGAGTTGATCAAAAAGGTTTCTGCCGGCCGCACGATCCTCATGGTCGAACACAATATGAACGTAGTCTCCGGCATTTGCGACCGGATCTCCGTGCTGCAGCGCGGCGCAGTGCTGGCTGAAGGGCCGTATGCTGAGGTATCGAAAAGTCCTCACGTAATGGAAGCCTATATGGGGACCGAAGCATGACGGCGGCGCTGGAGATCAGCCAGCTCCAGGCCTGGTACGGCGAGTCGCACATCCTGCATGACGTAAACCTGAACGTGAACCACGGCGAAGTGGTGACGCTGCTTGGGCGTAACGGCGCCGGCCGTACAACGACGCTGCGCGCCATCATGGGGCTGACCGGAACCCGCAAGGGTTCGATCCGGATCAACGGCCAGGAAGCGATCGGTTTGTCGACGCACAAAATTGCCCATCTGGGAGTCGGCTATTGTCCCGAAGAGCGCGGCATTTTCTCTTCGCTGACCACCGAAGAAAACCTGATGCTTCCTCCTGCGCTGAAAACCGGGGAGGGCATGTCGGTTGAAGAAATCTACGAGATGTTCCCGAACCTGAAGGAACGCCGCGCCAGCCAGGGTACGCGCCTGTCCGGTGGCGAGCAGCAGATGCTGGCGGTGGCGCGGATTCTGCGCACTGGTGCGCGCCTGTTGCTGCTGGACGAAATCTCCGAAGGGCTGGCGCCAGTGATTGTGCAAGGCTTGGCGCGTATGATTCGCACGCTGAAAGCCAAGGGATACACGATTGTGATGGTCGAGCAGAATTTCCGGTTCGCGGCGCCGCTGGCGGATCGGTTTTATGTCATGGAACACGGTCGGATTGTTGAGAGTTTTGCGTCATCGGAATTGGATGCCCGCATGCCGGTGTTGACCGAGCTGCTGGGCGTTTGAATATCAAAAACTGAAAACGGAGACACTATGAAACGCAACGCCATTGCCTTTGCAGCAGCCCTTTGCGCATTTGGACCGGTGGGCAGCGCCCACGCCCAGATTTCCGGCGACACCATCAAGATCGGCTTCATCACCGATATGTCGGGTGTCTACTCAGACATCGACGGGCAGGGCGGCGCCGAAGCCATCAAGATGGCGATTGCCGATGCGGGCGGCGCGATCAATGGCAAGAAGATCGAGTTCGTTTTTGCCGACCACCAGAACAAGGCCGATATTGCAGCATCCAAGGCGCGCGAATGGTTCGACCAGCAGGGCGTTGACATGCTGGTGGGCGGCACCAATTCCGGCGCTAACCTGGCGATGGCGAAGATTGCCGCGGATAAGAAGAAAGTGTTCATGGTGATTGGGGCCGGCTCGTCGCGCCTGACCAACGAGGAATGCACGCCCTACACCGTGCACTATGCTTACGACACCGTGGCGCTGGCGCGCGGCACCGGCGCCACGATGGTCAAGCAGGGCGGCAAGAACTGGTATTTCCTGACGGCCGATTACGCCTTCGGCCACTCGCTGGAGAAAGACACGACTGAGGTGGTGAATAAGTCCGGCGGCAAGGTGATCGGCAATGTGCGCCACCCCTTCCCTGGCACCGACTTTTCGTCCTTCCTGATGCAGGCGTCTTCTTCAGGTGCGCAGGTGCTTGGCCTGGCGAATGCGGGCGGCGACTTTATCAATTCGGTCAAGGCGTCCAATGAATTCGGCGTGTCGAAGAAGATGAAGATGGCTGGCTTGCTGGTGTTCATCAACGACATTCATTCGCTGGGCCTGAACGCCACCGCGGGCATGTACCTCACGGACGGCTGGTACTGGGACATGAACGACACCACGCGCGCCTGGTCGAAGCGCTATTTCGCGAAAATGAAGAAGGAGCCGTCGATGCTGCAGGCGGGGGATTATTCCGCCGCCTCGCAATACCTGGCCGCTGTGAAGGCTATCGGTACCGACGATGCGGACAAGGTGATGACGAAGCTGAAATCGACCACCATCAAGGACGTATTCACCAGCAACGGCGTGATCCGGCCTGATGGCCGCATGGTGCACGATATGTATTTGATGGAGGTCAAAAAGCAGTCGGAATCCAAGTATCCATGGGATTACTACAAGGTTGCGGCGACGATCCCTGGCAACCAGGCCTATATGTCCAAGGCCGAATCCAAGTGTGCCCTGTGGAAGTAAGCTAGATGGAGATCTTCGGCCGTCCGCTTCCGATGATGATGTCCCAGCTTTTGCTGGGGCTCGTCAACGGCTCTTTTTACGCCATGCTGTCGCTCGGTCTTGCCGTAATTTTCGGCCTGCTGAATGTGATCAATTTCGCGCACGGCGCCATGTACATGATGGGCGCCTTCCTCGCGTGGATCGGCATGACCTACTTTGGCATGAGCTATTGGAGCATGCTGGTTCTCGCGCCGTTGATCGTCGGCATATTGGGCGTGGTGATCGAGAGGACGATGCTGCGGCGCCTGTACAAACTCGATCACCTTTACGGGCTGCTGCTGACATTCGGCCTGACCCTGCTGGTTGAAGGTGGTTTCCGCTCGTTTTACGGGGTCTCTGGGCAGCCGTTTGAGACGCCGGAGGCCCTGCAGGGGGCGACCGACCTTGGCTTCATGGCGATGCCGAATTACCGGGCCTGGGTGGTGCTGGCATCCCTGGTGGTTTGCCTGGCGACCTGGTTCGTGATCGAGAAGACCAAACTTGGCGCCTACCTGCGGGCCGGGACCGAGAATCCGAAGCTGGTGGAAGCCTTTGGAATCAACGTGCCGCTGATGGTGACCCTGACCTATGGCTTCGGTGTCGCTTTGGCGGGCTTTGCAGGCGTCCTGGCGGCTCCAATCCAGCAAGTGACACCCTTGATGGGGTCGAACCTGATTATCGTCGTATTCGCCGTTGTGGTGATCGGGGGCATGGGGTCGATCCTGGGCTCGATCGTGACCGGCCTGGCGCTCGGCGTGATCGAAGGGCTGACGAAAGTGTTCTATCCGGAGTTTGCCAACACCGTCGTATTTTTGGTGATGGTCATCATCTTATTGCTGCGTCCCGCCGGCCTGTTTGGCAAGGAACGATAAATGAACAAGAAGCTGGGCTATTCCATCGCTTTTGCGCTGGCGCTGGGCGCGCCGTTTGTCGGCTATCCCGTGCTGCTGATGAAGCTTCTGTGTTTCGCGCTGTTTGCCTGCGCGTTCAACCTGTTGATTGGCTTTACCGGTTTGCTGTCGTTTGGCCACGCGGCCTTCTTCGGCGCCGCGGGCTACTTTGCCGGCAACGCCTTGAAAAACTGGGGACTGGCGTTTGAGCTGAGTTTGCTGGTTGGCGTGCTGGCCGGTGCCGCGATTGGATTGGTGATGGGCGGCTTGGCGATTCGGCGCCAGGGAATTTACTTTTCGATGATTACGCTGGCACTGGCGCAAATGGTGTATTTCGCTGCGCTGCGCTTCACCGATTTCACCGGCGGCGAAGATGGCTTGCAGGGTGTCCCGCGCGGCAAGCTGCTTGGTGTGCTGGACTTGGGTAGCGACTTGACCATGTACTACGTGGTGCTGGCGATTTCCATTGCGGGCTTTGCGCTGATTATGCGCACGGTGCATTCGCCGTTTGGCCAGGTGCTGAAGGCGATCAAGGAGAACGAGCCGCGGGCAATTTCGCTTGGCTATGACGTGGACAAGTACAAGCTGGCGGCGTTCGTGCTTTCGGGTTCGCTGGCTGCCCTCGCGGGGGCTACCAAGTCGATCGTGCTGGGCTTTGAAACGCTGACCGATGTGCATTGGGCGATGTCTGGCCTGGTCATCTTGATGACGCTTGTTGGCGGAATGGGCACGCTGGTTGGCCCGATCATCGGTGCGATCCTGATCATTTCGCTGGAAAACAAACTTGGGGACTTCGGTACAATGATGGCTGGGGCCACCGGCATTGAGTGGTTCTCCACGCTTGGCGAAGCGGTCAGCCTGGTGATTGGATTTATCTTCGTCGCTTGTGTGCTGCTGTTCCGCAAGGGGATCGTTGGCGAGTTCCTCTACCTGCAAGGAAAGCGGCGCAAGCAAGCCTAATTCACTGGCTTGAGCCGTGCGCTGTGGACCCAACCGGCAGCGACTTTGGGGGTCTTTGGATGCTGGTAAAAGACCAGCGTGTATCGGCCGTTGACGCGGGACGCTTCGAGCCGGTCGCCAGGAACCACGAAAATGCCTTCAATGCCGCAGCGTTCATCTGGTGCTGAATGGAATTGCAGCCGCCCTTCGCCGGCTGCCACATAGCTAGCTTGCTGAAGTTGCCGGCCGCTCATTTCGACCGCGTGTTCGTGCTTGGCGAAGCATGCCTCGGTCATCGCCGGCAGTTCGAACATCTTCCCATCCTTCCAGGTGAACTGCGTAATTTTCGTTGGGGCAGACTGGCGCAGGTGAAGGAGTGGATAGGGGCCAGCGAAGCTGATACCCGCGAGGTCAGCACACACACCAAACGGCGGGGAGGATTGGAGCGGCGCCTTCGCTTGGATGCTTAGCAAGCGATAACTGGCTGGGCACTTCGGTGCTGGCTTCCAGGAGCGGAGGAGGATGAAGTCCTTTGTAGCTTCAGGCACCAGGCGCAGGATAGCGGCTTCGCTTGCGTCGTCGAGGGCGAGTGCTTTCTGCCCATTCTGGAAGACGGCCGGTTTGGCGGCAATGTAGCGAACTTCGGTGCGACCAAAGCGCCCATCGATTCCATCGCCTGCGGCAGCTGGTCCGGCCATCAGCAATATGAGAAATGGAAGGGCTGACCGAACGGCCATGTGCAGTATCCGCGTAGTTTTTTTGGGAACGCGGATTATATCTTTGTCACGGTGATAACTCAGAGCGCGAGTTCATACAGTGCGTAGGCGTCTGCGCGAGCAACCGGGCGTGGATTGTTGCCGAGGAGGCGAGTTTGCTTCATGGCCTCGCTCGCAAGCAAGTCGAGATCGCCGGCGGTGATGCCGACTTGACTTAGGGTGCGCGGCAGAGCCGTGACAGCGGCGAATTGTTGCATTGCAACAGCGAGGGCTTCGGCGCGCGCCGCCGTGCTTCCCGCTGCGTGAGGCACGACAATCGCCGCCAGTTCTGCATATTGTTCGGCGCACGCCTGCGCGTTGAATCGCAAGACATGGGGCAGGACCAAAGAGTTCGAGAGCCCATGGGCGACATGGAAGATGCCGCCGATGGGATATGCCAGCGCGTGAACGGCTCCGACCGGTGCGTTGGCGAAGGCCTGTCCAGCCAGCATGGCGCCAAGCAGCATGGCCTGTCGGGCTGCCAAGTCCTGTCCATTTTCGCAGGCGCGGATCAGGTGGCGCGACAGCAGGCCCAAGGCCTGGCGTGCAAGCCCATCCGATAGCGGATTCTTTTTGTGCTTGCTGGTGTAGGCTTCGATGGCGTGAACCATGGCGTCTATGCCCGTTGCTGCGGTCACGGCGGGCGGAAGGCCGATGGTAAGCTCGGCATCGAGAATGGCCATGTCGGCGTACAGCTGGGGTGCAACGATGCCCATCTTGCTGGTGGCGCCGGTGGTGACGATGGATATGTTGGTGACTTCTGAGCCTGTGCCGGCAGTGGTCGGAATCTGGACCAGGGGCAGGCGCGAGCCGTGTACGTTGCCGATGCCGTAGATTTCAGACAGCGATTGCGGACTGGCGGTCAGCACGGCAACGAGCTTGGCGACGTCCATTGAACTTCCGCCACCGAGGCCGATAACGAGTTCTGACGCATGCTGTCGGGCGAGGGCAAGTGCCTCTTCGACGACGTGCTCGGGAGGATCAGCTACCACATCCGCAAATTGTTCCACGTGAAACATTGCCGCTCGCATGCTTGCGATGGCTGCATCGGCCTGGCCGGTGCGTAGGAAACCCTGGTCGCTAACCAGGAGCACGCGACGGATGTTCGGGAACCGGCTCCGAAGTTCCTTGCCCAGAGCTTTTGTCGCGCCGGGAGCGGACAGGATGGTGGGGACGGTCGCAAAGCTGAAAGAGGTCAACAGGTCCATCGGGAAAGCTTACACCAGCCTCCAGCAGCGTGCCGGGTTCCGACTTACAATATTACGTTTCCGAATATGGCTGGGGCAGGGTAATGGTCGAGTATGGATTGTTGGCGGGGGCCGCATTTGCGGCGGGATTTGTGGACGCGGTGGTTGGCGGCGGCGGGCTGATCCAGATTCCTGCTCTTTTCTCGACAATGGGTGCTACCCCTCCCGCGACGTTGTTGGGTACGAACAAGGTGGCCAGTGTGTTTGGCACTGGCGCCGCGGCAGTGAACTATGCACGGCGCACTCAGATTGCCTGGAGCACTGTCGCACCGGCGGCGATTGCTGCTTTCCTGTTTGCTTTCCTCGGCGCGTATACCGTCACCCGGATCCCGCCGGATTTCCTGCGTGGTTTGCTCCCATTTGTGTTGGTCGCTGTGGCGGGTTATACCTTCTTTCGCAAGGACCTTGGCAGTGTTCATGCACCGCTGCATACCGGCACCAAGGAAAAGGTCCTGGCGATATTGGTGGGGGCGGGCATCGGTTTTTATGACGGCTTCTTCGGTCCCGGCACCGGTAGCTTCCTTGTCTTCCTGTTCGTCCGCAGCTTCGGCTTCGACTTCCTTGGCGCTTCAGCGGCCGCGAAGGTGGTGAACGTGGCGTGCAACGTCGCGGCGATTCTGCTGTTCGGATTTACTGGCCACATCATCTGGCAGTTGGGCCTGACCATGGCGGTCTGCCAGGTGGTCGGTTCGGTACTCGGCACCAAGCTCGCACTGAAGCATGGGAGCGGGTTTGTAAGGCGCCTGTTCCTGGTTGTGGTGGTGCTGCTAATCATCAAAACCGGCTATGACGCGTGGTTTAAGTAATAGTGTTTCACGTGAAACAATGTTGAAGAGGGCGCTAAACGGCGCCCTTTTTTGTTTCACGTGAAACATTGCGCGCAAAAAAATCCTGCCCAAAAAATTCGCAGGGGCGAAAAAACTTTATAATTCAGTTCGATCCCCAGCTTTCCCTCATTTTCACCATGTTATTTCCTACTGAATTCGACGTTATCGTTGTCGGCGGTGGTCACGCCGGTACCGAAGCGGCCCTCGCTTCCGCCCGCATGGGCCAGAAGACTCTCCTGTTGACGCACAACATTGAGACGTTGGGCCAGATGTCGTGCAACCCATCCATCGGCGGCATTGGCAAAGGCCACCTCGTCAAAGAGGTTGACGCCATGGGCGGCGCCATGGCCATCGCAACCGATGAGTCGGGCATCCAGTTCCGTATCCTGAACTCGTCCAAAGGCCCTGCCGTGCGCGCGACTCGCGCCCAGGCCGACCGCATCCTGTATAAGGCTGCGATCCGTCATCGCCTGGAAAACCAGCCAAACCTGTGGCTGTTCCAGCAGGCGGTGGACGACCTGATGGTGGAGGGCGAGCGCGTGGTTGGCGCCGTGACCCAGATCGGCTTGAAATTCCTCGGTCGTGCTGTTGTGCTGACCGCTGGGACCTTCCTGGACGGTAAGATCCACGTCGGCCTGCAGAATTTCTCGGCTGGCCGCGCCGGCGATCCGCCTGCGATTTCGCTGTCCGCTCGCCTGAAAGAATTGAAACTGCCGCAAGGCCGCCTGAAGACCGGTACCCCGCCGCGTATCGACGGCCGCAGCATCGACTTCTCGCAAATGACCGAGCAGCCGGGCGACCTGGACCCGGTGCCAGTGTTTTCGGTGATGGGCAATACGTCCATGCACCCACAGCAATTGCCGTGCTGGATCACCCACACCAACCAGAAAACCCACGACATTATTCGTGGCGGACTGGACCGCAGCCCGATGTACACCGGCGTGATCGAGGGTGTCGGCCCGCGTTATTGCCCGTCGATTGAAGACAAGATCCACCGCTTCTCGGCCAAGGAATCGCACCAGATCTTCCTGGAACCGGAAGGCCTGACTACCCACGAGTTCTACCCGAACGGTATCTCGACCAGCCTGCCATTCGACGTGCAGATCGAGCTGGTGCGTTCGATGAAGGGCCTCGAAAACGCACACATCCTGCGTCCAGGCTACGCCATCGAGTACGACTATTTCGACCCGCGCGGTTTGAAAGCGTCGCTGGAAACAAAAGCGATCAACGGCCTGTTTTTCGCCGGCCAGATCAATGGCACAACTGGCTACGAAGAAGCGGCGGCCCAGGGCATGCTGGCTGGTATCAACGCCGCACTGCAAACCAAGGGCGAGGAAGCCTGGACCCCGGCCCGTTCCGAAGCCTACCTCGGCGTGCTGGTTGACGACCTTGTGACCCAAGGCGTGCAAGAGCCATACCGTATGTTCACCAGCCGCGCGGAATACCGCCTGAGCCTGCGTGAAGACAACGCCGACATGCGCCTGACAGAAATCGGGCGTAAGCTGGGCGTGGTCGGTGATGCGCAGTGGGAAGCTTTCGAGCGCAAACGCGAAGCCGTGGCGCAAGAGCTGGAACGCCTGAAATCGGTCTGGGTCAACCCGCGCATCCTGGCGGCAGCCGAGTCCGAGCGCGTGATTGGCCAAGCCATCGAACGTGAATATTCGCTGGCCGACCTGCTGCGTCGTCCGGGCGTCGGCTACGAAAAGCTGATGACCATGACTGGTACCGAAGGCCAGTCGCTGGCGGGCCAGGGCGTTACCGACGATGCAGTGATGGAGCAAATCGAGATCACCCTGAAGTACTCCGGCTATATCGATCGCCAGCTGCGGGAAGTCGAGCGCCACGAGCATTACGAAAACCTGAAGCTGCCGGAAGGTTTCAACTACGCAGAGATCACAGCGCTGTCGATGGAAGTGCGCCAGAAACTGCAGAAGCATCGTCCGGAAACCCTGGGCCAGGCTTCGCGTATTTCGGGTGTGACCCCGGCTGCAATTTCGCTGCTGCTGGTGCACCTGAAGAAAGCCGGCTTCGGCGGTTTCGTCACGCTGAAAGATGAGGCGGCTTGATGGCGATGTTTGATCGCGCCGCCCTGGCGCATGTACTGGAGAACGGTGTCAAACAGCTGGACCTGGGCTTGAGCGAAGTACAGCAGGAAAAACTGCTGGATTACCTGTCCCTGCTGAACAAGTGGAACAAGGTGTACAACCTGACGGCCGTACGCGACCCGATGGAAATGATGACCCTGCACGTTCTCGATTCGCTGGCAGCAGTGCCGGCGTTCAAGGATGCGCAGAGTGTGCTGGATGTTGGGGCAGGGGGGGGATTGCCGGGCGTGGTCCTGGCCATCGCAAGACCGGACATGAAAGTGTCGATGATCGACATCGTGCACAAGAAGACCGCCTTCCTGAACCAGGTGAAAGCCGAGCTGGAGTTGGTCAACGTAACGGTGTACACGAAGAAGGTGCAGGAACTGCAGGTCAAGACGCCTTACGACGTCATCACTTCGCGAGCCTTCGCGGACCTGAGCGATTTTGTGAACTGGTCCGGACACTTGCTGGCAGAGGGCGGGCGATTCATCGCCCTGAAAGGCACGGCGCCGGCAGAGGAGCGCGAGCGACTGCCAGACCCATGGAAAGTGAACGAGCTACAGCCTTTGCAAGTACCAGGACTGGAGGCGCAGCGCCACCTGGTTTTCATCGGCAGGACGTAACTGGCTAAACAGTATAAATAATTTTAATCGTTTATACGAGATAAATAGTATAAACGGTTTATACCGAATAAACGATTTAGACCATATAAGAAAACTCGATGGCCAAAATTTTCTGTGTAGCAAATCAAAAGGGCGGCGTAGGTAAGACTACCACGACTGTGAACCTGGCCGCCGGCCTGGCCAAACTTAATCAACGAGTGTTGCTTGTTGACCTCGATCCTCAAGGTAACGCGACAATGGGCGCGGGGATCAACAAGGCGACGCTTCAAGCTTCCACTTATGAAGTCCTGCTCGGCACTGCCGACGTGGCGACTGCGCGCGTGCGCTCGGAAGCCGGCGGCTTTGACGTGCTGCCAGCCAACCGCGAGCTGGCCGGTGCCGAAGTCGAGATGGTGCAGCTGGAGAATCGCGAGCGCCGCCTGCGCGATGCGCTGGGCTTGGCAGCGAAAGACTATGATTTCATGCTGATCGATTGCCCTCCGGCGCTGTCGATGCTGACGCTGAACGGTTTGTGCGCGGCGCATGGCGTAATCATCCCGATGCAGTGCGAGTATTACGCGCTGGAAGGTTTGTCCGACCTGGTCAACACCATCAAGAAAGTGCACGCCAACCTGAACCCGGACCTGAAGATCATCGGCCTGCTGCGCGTGATGTTCGATCCGCGCATGACGTTGTCGCAGCAAGTCTCGGCCCAGCTCGAGCAGCACTTCGGCGACAAAGTATTCAAGACCATCATTCCGCGCAATGTGCGGCTGGCCGAAGCGCCGTCCTACGGCATGCCGGGCGTGACTTTCGACCCGACGTCGAAGGGCGCGCAGGCCTACATCGCCTTCGGCGCCGAGATGGTTAAACGTATCAAGAAAATGTAAGCGGACTTATCCACAATGGCGACTAAAAAAATGAAAGGCCTCGGCCGCGGTCTCGACGCGCTGCTCGGCGGCGACGAAGACCCGTCCAATCCAACTTCGCACCCGACTCCGTCGGAGATGGCAGTGCAATTCTTGCAAGCCGGCAAATACCAGCCGCGTACCCAGATGGATGAGGGTGGCCTGGCGGAACTGGCTGCGTCGATCAAGACCCAGGGCATTATCCAGCCGCTGCTGGTTCGTCCGGTCGGCATCGACCAGGCAACCGGTCATGTCAAATATGAAATCATCGCCGGCGAGCGTCGTTTCCGTGCAGCACAACTTGCTGGTTTGGAAACCGTGCCAGTCCTGGTGAAGGATGTGGATGACACGACCGCGGCCGCCATGGCCCTGATCGAGAACATCCAGCGCGAAGACCTGAACCCGCTTGAAGAAGCGCAGGGCATCCATCGGCTGATTACAGATTTTTCGTTTACCCATGAGCAGGCCGCGCAGGCTGTCGGTCGTTCGCGTTCGGCGGTTTCCAATTTACTGCGTTTGCTGAACCTGGCGGAGCCGGTGCAGACCATGCTGATGGCGGGGGATATCGACATGGGGCACGCGCGTGCCTTGTTGGCAGTCGATGCGGCGTCACAAATTGCTTTGGCGAATGTTGTTGTAGCGAAACGACTATCGGTGCGTGAGACGGAAAAACTTGTCCACAACCATATGGAAGAGGCGAAGGCTAAGCCAACCGCGCGCGCCAAAGAAAAATCGGGCGACATCAAGCGTCTCGAAGAAGAGCTGTCCGATACTTTGGCAACCTCCGTCGTGTTCAAGATGGGGGCCAAGGGCAAGGGGCAGATGATTATTGATTTCGCGGATCTCGATATCCTGGATGGCGTTATTGCCCGTTTGCGCGGCTAAAGCCCGGTAAACCAGGGTCTGACCCAAGGGTCAGACCCGCACCCGCGGCGGCTGCCGAGCAGTGTCTGACCCTGAGGTCAGACACTGCATTACCGGTTTCGATTACCCCACAAGTAATCGCCAGATGCCTACCTTTTCAGCAGAATAACTTGTTGTTAGAGCGACTTTTTGCGATGGACCACGTTTGACCTTGGCGATGTAAACAAACTATAATCCCGTGTCTTTGGGTCTTAAGGAATGGTGGCAAGTGAGTGATTCTTCAAGAAGTATCGCCTGGCCAGTCTTCCGAGTAGTTGCCCTGCAATTCACAATCGCCGTCCTCTTTTCCGCTACCGTGGCGCTTTTCGCCGGGGTGGAAAAAGGCTGGTCTGCCGCCATGGGCGGCGGTATGGCAGTAACCGGTAGCCTGGTCTATGCGCTGATGGTAGCGCGCGGCACCGATGATGCAAAGAAAGCATTTCGGACGCATTTCCGCGCCGAGATGCTGAAGGTATTTGTAACGGCAGTGCTGTTTATTTGTGCACTGGTGCTGTTTAAATCAGCCGCCTGGTTATGGCTGATCCTAGGATTCGTAGTGGCAACCCTGGCTTATTGGCTGTCGCTGCTCAAGATTTAATCATTAAAAATTCGGACCTATGACTACTGAACACGCTACGGGCGGTCACGCCGGCCCGGCTAACGCCACCGAGTATATCCAGCACCACCTTACTCACAACAGCAATGGCACCGTCAACCTGGATACCTTCTGGATCTCCCTGATCCTGGGCTTCGTATTCCTCGGTATCTTCTACATGGCTTCCAAGCGCGCTACCGCTGGCGTGCCAGGCAAGCTGCAAAACTTCGTGGAATGGGTCATGGAGATGGTCAACGAGACCGTCAATTCCGCATTTCACGCCAAATCCGCTGTTATCGCTCCTCTGGCCATCACCATCTTCGTATGGGTCTGGCTGATGAACGCAATGGACTTCCTGCCGGTCGACCTGCTGCCTAAGCTGCTGAGCTATGTCGGCGTCAACTACCTGCGCGTCGTTCCTACCGCTGACGTGAACCACACCTTCGGCATGTCCGTTGGTGTGCTGATCTGCATCATCGGCTTCTCGATCAAAGCCAAAGGCGTCGGTGGCTGGGGTAAAGAACTGTTCACCGCACCGTTCCACGCTCACGGCACCGTTGCTACCATCCTGCTGGCTCCAGTGAACTTCATCTTCCAGATGCTGGAACTGTTCGCCAAGCCGATTTCCCTGTCGCTGCGACTGTTCGGCAATATGTACGCCGGCGAACTGATCTTCATCCTGATCGCACTGCTGCCATGGTGGGCACAGTGGCTGCTGGGCGGTCCATGGGCAATCTTCCACATTCTGATTGTGACTCTGCAAGCGTTTGTGTTTATGGCGTTGACGGTTGTGTACCTGGCCCTCGCGGTTGAAAAGCACTAATCAGCAACTTATTCGTAGTATTTGGTTTTAGTTTTTTGGTATTTTCGTTTTTTTTAAATTAGGAGAAATCTAATGCAAGCTCTGATCGCACAAGTACAAAGCATGACCGTTCTGGCCGTAGCAATCATCGTTGGCCTGGGCGCCATCGGCACCGCACTCGGCTTCGCTATCCTGGGCGGCAAGTTCCTGGAAGCTTCGGCACGTCAACCAGAACTGATGCCACAACTGCAAACCAAACTGTTCGTTATCGCTGGTCTGCTGGACGCGATCTCCATGATCGGCGTTGGTGTTGCTCTGCTGTTCACCTTCAACAACCCATTCCTGACCGCCCTGACCGCAGCTGTTCAGTAATCAACGCTCCAACCGGGGAAACTCTTTCTAGGAGCAAGGTATGAACATCAATATGTCTCTCATCGGTCAGATGATCACCTTCGCGGTGCTCGTCTGGTTCTCGATGAAGTTCGTATTCCCAGCGCTGAATGGTGCGCTGGATGAGCGTGCCAAGCGAATTGCAGATGGTCTGGCTGCCGCCGACCAAGGTCAGGATGCCATGAAGCGCGCTGAAAAAGCCGCTGCAGAACTCCTGACCACTGCCCGTAACGATGCTTCGTCGCTCGTTTCGGACGCTGAAAAGCGTGCTCAACTGGTCGCAGAAGAAGTCAAAGCAAACGCACAAGCTGAAGCTGCCCGCATCGTGGCACAAGCTAAAGCTGAAGCTGAGCAGCAAGTAACCCAGGCCCGCGAAGCACTGCGCGGCCAAGTGGCTGACCTGGCTGTGAAGGGCGCGGAGCAAATCCTGAAGCGCGAAGTCAACGCGTCGGCTCACGCTGACCTGCTGTCTCGCCTGGCTACCGAGCTCTGATTATGGCAGAGCTCGCAACCGTCGCCCGTCCTTACGCGGAAGCCGTCTTCCGCGTAGCCCAGGCTGGCAACCTCGCGCAGTGGTCCGATCTGGTGTCCGAACTGGCCCAGATCGGTTCGCATGAAGAGGTGCTGGCATATGCCCGCAATCCAAAAGTTCTGGATAGCGATGTCATCGCAGCCATCAAGGCCTTGCTGAAATCGCCGCTCAACGCGGAAGCGAACAACTTCCTCTCGATGCTGATCGAAAACGGTCGTATCGCATTGCTGCCGGAAATCGGCGCCCAATTCACGCTGCTGAAGAATGCAGCCGAAGGTGCGGCAGACGCCGAAATCACGAGCGCATTCGACATGAGCGAAGCCCAAGTGGCCGAGCTGATCAAGACGCTGGAAAAGAAATTCAGCCGCAAGCTCAAACCAGTCGTGTCCGTCGATCCTTCGTTGATCGGTGGTGTTCGCGTCGTGGTTGGCGACGAAGTGCTGGACACTTCGGTCAATGCCAAGCTGCAGCAGCTGCGTTCCGCGCTGGTCGCCTAATCAGGCCGCCTTTCGCGACAGCTAGAGAGAAAACATTTAGGAGTTAGTATGCAACTCAACCCATCCGAAATCAGCGAGCTGATCAAGAGCCGGATCCAAGGCATTGACGGCGGCGCTGAAGTGCGCAATCAAGGCACCGTAATTTCCGTAGCAGACGGTATCTGCCGCATCCACGGCCTGTCCGACGTGATGCAAGGTGAGATGCTGGAATTCCCAGGCAACACCTTTGGCCTGGCAATGAACCTGGAGCGTGACTCCGTTGGTGCCGTTATTCTGGGCGCCTACGAGCACATCTCCGAAGGCGACACCGTCAAGTGCACCGGCCGTATCCTGGAAGTGCCGATCGGTCCTGAACTGTGCGGCCGCGTAGTTAACGCGCTGGGCCAGCCGATCGACGGCAAAGGTCCTGTCAACACCAGCCTGACCTCCCCAATCGAAAAGATCGCTCCAGGCGTTATCGCCCGTGAGTCCGTCGGCCAGCCTATGCAGACCGGCCTGAAGTCGATCGACGCGATGGTACCAATCGGCCGTGGCCAGCGTGAGCTGATCATTGGCGACCGCCAGACCGGCAAGTCCGCCGTTGCAGTTGATGCCATCATCAACCAAAAAGGCCAGGGCGTTACCTGTATCTACGTCGCTATCGGCCAGAAAGCATCGACCATCAAGAACATCGTGCGTTCCCTGGAACAGCACGGCGCGATGGAGTACACCATTGTTGTCGCCGCTTCCGCTTCGGAATCCGCAGCAATGCAGTACATCTCGGCTTACTCCGGTTGCACCATGGGCGAATACTTCCGCGACCGCGGTGAAGACGCCCTGATCGTGTATGATGACCTGTCCAAGCAAGCAGTTGCTTACCGTCAGATCTCCCTGCTGCTGCGCCGCCCACCAGGCCGCGAAGCGTACCCAGGCGACGTGTTCTACCTGCACAGCCGCCTGCTGGAACGCGCAGCTCGCGTGAACGCCGACTACGTCGAAGCCTTCACCAAGGGCGCTGTCAAAGGCAAGACCGGTTCCCTGACCGCCCTGCCAATCATCGAAACCCAGGCTGGCGACGTTTCGGCGTTCGTTCCAACCAACGTGATTTCGATTACCGACGGCCAGATCTTCCTGGAAACCTCGCTGTTCAACTCCGGTATCCGTCCTGCGATTAACGCAGGTATCTCGGTATCGCGCGTTGGTGGTGCTGCCCAGACCAAGGTCATCAAAAACCTGTCCGGCGGTATCCGTACCGACTTGGCACAGTACCGTGAACTGGCTGCGTTCGCGCAGTTCGCTTCCGACCTGGACGAATCGACCCGTAAGCAGCTGGACCGCGGTGCCCGCGTGACCGAACTGCTGAAGCAGGCTCAGTACTCGCCGCTGTCGATTTCCCTGATGGGCGCTTCGCTGTTCGCAGTGAACAAAGGCTTCCTGGACAGCGTTCCAGTCAAGCGCGTGCTGGCCTTCGAAGGCGAAATGCACTCGTTCCTGAAGACCAAGCACTCCGCACTGCTGGCCAAGATCGAAGAAAGCAAGCAACTGGACAAAGACGGCGAAGCTGCGCTGTCGGCCGCCATTGCTGATTTCAAGAAATCCTTCGCAAACTAATACCTGGTGGCCCGGCAACGGGCCACCCCGCAAAGGAGAAGGATCATGGCAGCAGGCAAAGAGATACGTGGCAAGATCAAGAGCGTAGAGAATACGAAGAAGATCACCAAGGCGATGGAAATGGTCGCCGCATCGAAAATGCGCAAAGCGCAGGACCGTATGCGCGCCGCCCGTCCCTACAGTGACAAGATTCGTAATATCGCTGCAAACTTGGCGAATGCCAACCCCGAGTACACGCACCCGTTCCTGGCTGAAGCCGGTACGGAAGCCAAGGCTGTGGGCTTTATCATCGTGACGACCGACAAAGGTCTGTGCGGTGGTATGAACACCAACGTTCTGCGTATGGTGACCAACAAGACCCGCGAGCTGGAAGCTGCAGGCAACAAGATTGAAGCAGTCGCAATTGGTAACAAAGGTTTGGGCTTCCTGAACCGCATCGGTGTACCAGTGGTCGCACAAGCTACCCAGATCGGCGATACGCCGCACCTGGAAAAGCTGATCGGCCCAGTGCAAGTGATGCTGGAGAAATTCCAGGAAGGCAAACTGGACGCCGTTTACCTGTGCTACACCAAGTTCATCAACACGATGAAGCAGGAACCGTTGGTCGAGCAGCTGTTGCCGCTGACCGCGGACAAGATGAAGGCCGATGACAAGTCCCACAACTGGGATTACATCTACGAGCCGGACGCTGCTTCCGTGATCGACGAACTGCTCGAGCGCTACATTGAAGCGCTGGTGTACCAGGCCGTTGCAGAAAACCTGGCGTCCGAGCAATCGGCGCGTATGGTGGCGATGAAGTCCGCATCGGACAACGCCGGCAACGTGATCGGTGAGCTGAAGCTGGTCTACAACAAGACCCGCCAGGCTGCAATTACCAAAGAACTGTCTGAAATCGTCGCCGGTGCGGCAGCGGTTTAAACGAATTTAACTATATTTGAAGGAACGAACATGGCTGATGGCAAAATCGTTCAGTGTATCGGCGCTGTGGTGGACGTTGAGTTCCCACGCAACGCGATGCCTAAGGTTTTTGACGCGCTGAAAATGGAAGGCTCCGAGCTGACCCTGGAAGTGCAACAGCAGTTGGGTGACGGCATTGTCCGTACCATTGCTCTGGGCTCCTCCGACGGTCTGCGTCGCGGTATGACCATCCAGAACACCGGCAAACCAATCATGGTTCCAGTGGGTAAAGCCACCCTGGGCCGTATTATGGACGTGCTGGGCAACCCGATCGACGAATGCGGTCCTGTCTCCCACGAGCAGACTGCTTCGATCCACCGCGTGGCCCCTGCCTACGACGAACTGTCCCCATCCCAGGACCTGCTGGAAACCGGCATCAAGGTGATTGACCTGGTCTGCCCATTCGCTAAGGGTGGTAAGGTTGGTCTGTTCGGCGGTGCAGGTGTGGGCAAGACCGTGAACATGATGGAACTGATCAACAACATCGCTAAAGCGCACTCGGGCCTGTCCGTGTTCGCTGGTGTTGGTGAGCGTACCCGTGAAGGTAACGACTTCTACCACGAAATGGCTGACGCTAAAGTGGTTGACCTGGAAAACCCGGCCAACTCCAAAGTGGCCATGGTTTACGGTCAGATGAACGAACCACCTGGTAACCGTCTGCGCGTTGCGCTGACCGGCCTGACCATCGCTGAATCGTTCCGTGACGAAGGCCGTGACGTTCTGTTCTTCGTGGACAACATCTACCGCTTCACCCTGGCCGGTACCGAAGTTTCCGCACTGCTGGGCCGTATGCCTTCCGCAGTGGGTTACCAGCCTACCCTGGCTGAAGAGATGGGCCGTCTGCAGGAGCGTATTACCTCCACCAAGACCGGTTCGATCACCTCGATCCAGGCCGTGTACGTTCCAGCGGATGACTTGACCGACCCGTCGCCAGCGACCACCTTCGGTCACCTGGATTCGACCGTCGTTCTGTCCCGTGACATCGCTGCACTGGGTATCTACCCTGCGGTTGACCCACTGGATTCGACCTCGCGCCAGCTGGACCCGCTGGTCGTGGGCGAAGAGCACTACGCTACCGCACGCGCCGTTCAGGGCACCCTGCAGCGCTACAAGGAACTGCGCGACATTATCGCGATTCTGGGTATGGACGAACTGGCTCCAGAAGACAAACTGGTCGTGGCACGCGCTCGTAAGATGCAGCGTTTCCTGTCCCAGCCGTTCCACGTTGCTGAAGTGTTTACCGGTTCCCCAGGTAAGTACGTTTCGCTGAAAGACACGATCAAGGGCTTCAAGATGATCGCTTCCGGCGAACTGGACCACCTGCCAGAACAGGCCTTCTACATGGTTGGTACCATCGACGAAGCCATCGAAAAAGCCAAGAAACTGGGCTAATCGATTGAAGTAGCGGCCTCGCTTGCGGGGCTGCTATCTACAGAGGATAAACATGGCAAACACTATTCACGTCGATGTGGTTTCGGCCGAAGAGCAGATCTTCTCGGGCGAAGCGACTTTCGTGGCGTTGCCGGGCGAGCAGGGCGAGCTGGGTATCTACCCTAAGCACACCCCGCTGATCACCCGTATCCGTCCAGGCGCGGTGCGCATCCAGATTCCAGGCCAGGCTGAAGAAGAGTTCGTCTTCGTCGCCGGCGGCCTGCTGGAAGTGCAGCCTAACGCTGTGACGGTCCTGGCTGACACCGCGATCCGTGGTCACGACCTGGATGAAGCCAAAGCTGAAGCTGCCAAGAAACTGGCGGAAGAAAGCCTGGCCAACAAGCAGACCGGCATCGACTACGCGAAAGCACAAGCGGAACTGGCAGCGGCTATCGGCCAGCTGGCAGCAATCGCAAAACTGCGCAAGATCAAGGGCTGATCCCTTTTCTCGTTGCACTGGAAAGGCAGCTTCGGCTGCCTTTTTCTTTTACAGGCGCGGCAGCCACATTCCTATCGCCGCGCCGAAGATGCCGACCCCCATCAAGGTCGTTGCCGCGAACAACGTCGCTGCCATGGCGCGACCAGCCAGCATGCTGCGGCTGGCCAGGGCACGAAAGTAGAGCTCCAGCACGGCAAGCGGCAGCAAGTATTGCGCAAACGCGAGGACATCGAGGAAGGGACCGCGGAATGCCACGGGATCGAAACCCACCGGTCCGCCATTAATGAGCAGCCACCCCATCAGGCCGACACGAAAAGACCAGACAGCGCTGACGGCCATGAACAGCCGCAGGGCCCAGCGCCGGTGGCTATCGAAGCGCCTCGCGCGTGCCTCGCGCACCGCCATATAGGCGAACCCCAATACCAGCAGCGAATCGAGCGTCATCCCCGCATACATGAATGGTCCGCCCACTGTCCCGCGCGTCGCCATCATCAACATGCCGGCCAGGCTTGAAACAACTGCCAGCGCTACGTAGGTCCGCCCGTTCCAACGGTGCAGCACCGGAGCCACGGTGCGCATTTGCGGTACCAGTTGCAGCAATCCTCCGGCAATAATCACGACTGCAAACGCGACGTGCATGAACAGCGCAACGTTGCCCGCCAGATCGCCAGGCATATATCCCTTGGGCAGCACTTTGTTCACAGTTTCCGGGTGGCCTTGTACTACCGCGCGGCCATGAAAGCCGAGGATATACAGCACAAACATCAATTGGCCCACGGCGGTCACGGTGAACCAAAAGGTCGCTGCGGCCTTCAGTGCGCGCGCAGGGCTGCTTTTTGGGAGCGGTGGGAAAGAAGTTGCAGTGGCAGTCGTCATGGCGTGGCTTCCTGGTTAAGTTGACTGCTTCAACTTAGATGCGCGCGTGGGAATGCGAAGCCTGGCCCACGGAATTTTGCGATGAACCACGGTTTGCTGGGCTTGAATGACGGGCATGAAGCGATTATCGTACTTGCATGCCTATTAACCCCGTCAACCCGGCCAACCGTTTGCCGCGCCGCCTGCCGACATCTCGACAGGGCGCCATTGCGCTTTTCATCGCGTTGCAATTGTCCTGGGGATTAAAGGCACTGTTTTCCACAGCCTTCCTGCCGGTATTTGCGCGCATTGGATTCATTGGCGCGGTTTTCCTGTTCGTGTTCTATGCCACGGCACGGCGCCACGCTGTGCTGCGCCTGCTGGCAATCGCGCTGCTGGCGCCGCTTGCTTCGATGGCCACTTTTATCGTCGCGGAGTGGCCGCATGTCGGGAAATACCTGGATAGGGTGGAGGGCGTGGGCGCGCTGGTCGTCCTGACGCTCGTTTCCTGGATATGCGGGCTGGTCTCGGCGGCGATCGCACTGCGCCTCGAACGCCTGGTTCGTGAACGGGACGACCGCGCCCGCGCGGCGAGTGAAAAGGATGCGCTCGAGCGCAGCTTGCTCGATGCTCGCCTGCGTTTGTTGCAGGCACAGATTGAGCCCCACTTCCTGTTCAATACGCTGGCAAATATCCAGGCCCTGGTCGAAGCAGGCTCGCCTAACGCGGCTCCCGTGCTGCGCCATTTGATCAACTACCTGCGCGCAGCCGGCCCACACCTTGCCGATGCAGACGCGACGCTGGGCCGGGAATTACAACTGGTGGAAGCCTATCTTTCGCTGATGCGGATGCGTATGCCTGACCGGCTCACATACACCTTGTCGGTTGCGCCGGAGCTGGCCAGCCTGCGCTTTCCCGCCATGGCTTTACTGACGCTCGTTGAAAACGCAGTCCGCCACGGCATAGATCCCACGACCGATGGCGGCCGTATCGATGTGGGCGCCAAGCGCGACCGCGGCACAGGAGCCGTCAACGTCTGGGTAGCAGACACCGGCTCAGGAATGCCGGAATCGGCCGCACCCGGTGCCGGCCTGGGCAATGTGCGTGCACGGCTGCGCGCCACCTTTGGCGACACGGCCCGTCTCGACCTGCATGAAGTCGCGCCACACGGACTGCGCGCAGAATGTCATTTCACAGTTAGGGAAACCGAATGCAGTCCATCACTGCCCTGATCGCAGACGACGAGCCATTGCTGCGCCAGCACCTGCGCGCGCAATTGCAGCGACTTTGGCCCGACCTGCGCGTCGTTGATGAAGCGCGTAACGGCTACGAAGTGCTCGAACTGTTTGACGTTCACCAGCCGGACATGGTGTTTCTAGACATCCAGATGCCTGGACTGAACGGAATCGAAGTGGCGCGGGCCCTGGCACGCCGTGCCCACCTCGTCTTTGTTACCGCATTTGAGCAGTACGCGATCCAGGCCTTCGAACAGGGGGCAATCGACTATCTGGTAAAGCCGCTCAATGGGCAACGGCTGGCCGATACTGTCGAACGGTTGCAGCAAAGGCTAGTGCACAAACAGGTCGATCACTCCGCGCTGGAACTGGCGCTTGGCCGCGTCGCGCAGGCAATGGGCAAGCAGCCGCAGCGCGCCTGGCTACAGTGGATCAAAGCGTCAGTTGGCACCAGCGTTCGCCTGATCCCTGTCGACCAGGTGGCCTACATTCGCGCCGAAGAAAAATACACGCTGGTCGCATGGGATGAGGGAGAAGCGCTGATAAGGAAAAGCATCCGCGAATTGGCCGAAGAACTAGACCCAGCACAATTCGTGCAAACCCACCGCTCGGTCATCGTCAACTTGAGGTATGTGCGCGAAATGATACGCGGAATGAACGAAACAGCCGAGCTTCACCTGCACGGCCGCAGCGAACTACTGCCGGTCAGCCGCAGCTATCTGCACCATTTCAGGCAAATGTAGAATCACCACACTATCGAATGAGGGATATGCAATGAACACGATCTTCATCACCGGCGCGGCGGGAGCACTTGGCAGCGCCGTCGCGCGAGCCTTCGATGCAGCCGGCGCCAATACCGTTCTCGTTGGAAGGGATACCGCGCGGCTGGAAGCTGCCTGTGGACCGGCGGGCGAACGCCGCATGTTTGCCGTCGCCGACCTGCGCGACGCAGCCTCAGTCGCCGCCGCGGTTGGTGCCGGTGCCGAACGCTTCGGCCGAATCGACGGCTTGTGCAATATCGCCGGCGGCTTCGCGATGGGCACGCCGGTGCATGCCACCGCCGATGCGCAATGGGACGAGCTGTTTGATTTGAATGTGCGCAGCCTGCGCAACGCCGTTGCCGCAGTGGTGCCCGGCATGCTGGACGGGCAGGGCGGCAAGATCGTGAATATCGCTTCCGGCTCGGCGCGCCAGGGCCTGGCGAATATGGGTGCCTACTGTGCCAGCAAGGACGTAGTGATCCGCCTCACCGAGTCGATGTCGGCTGAACTGCGCGGGCAGGGCATCAACGTCAACTGCGTCCTGCCAGGCACCATCGATACGCCGGACAACCGCGCCGCGATGCCGAACGCCGACCGCGGCAAATGGGTCATGCCGGAAGCGCTGGCTGACGTGATCCTCTACCTCTGCAGCCCCGCTGCCCGTGCCATCCACGGTGCGGCGATCCCTTGCACCTGATCAGTGGCACATGCCGTAGGCTTGCTTGTCCTCAAACCAGCGGTAGGTAAAGGTGCGGGAGACGTAGCGCTTCTCGCCGATGATGACGTCGGGCGGGGTCAGGTCGAAGCGTTTCGGCATTTTGCCTTTGATGATCAGGCGGTAGCGGAACTGGGTGTCGTCGCTGGTGCCGACGGCATACAGGGCCAGCGGCACACCGTTAACGATTTCGACGATCTCGGGCTTCGCGTTGGTCGGGCGCTGGTAGACGCTCAGCACCGTCGCGTTTTCAATCAGCGGGCCCTTCGGTTCGCTGACCTGGAAGTGGGCAGTGGCAAAGTGAACCTGGGTCGTGCGGGGCAGCATGTAGTTGACCCCGATCTCCATTCCGCCGTCGGCTGCTTGCGGCAGGACTGTCGTGGCAGCCACGGTAATTCCGCGCGGGAACTCAAAGGTATCGGCGTCGACCGGCGTGCCGCAATCCGGCGAAGTCGCCTGGTATAGCGCGGCAGGAGTATAAGTGTCACCGCAGCCGGCAAGGGCTAGCAGCAGGGCGAGTGGCGCGGCTTTGCGCATGGTGTGAACCTCTTCTTTCTGGTCCCACAGTTTACCCGACCGGCTAGCTGAGTGGTGCGCCGCCCGCTTTGGCGCAGTGTTAGTCTTGAACCAAAAGTAGCGACGGGAGGCACGCATGATCCACCATCTCGGTATCGTCGTTTCGGATTTCGTGCGCAGCGCGGCGCTTTATGATGCCTGCCTGGCGCCGCTTGGAATCCGGCGCTCAGTGTCTGACCTGGACTGGGCCATTTATGCCTCCGGCACCGGCCATCCTTTCCTGTGGGTAGGCGCGGAAATTCCCAGCTTTTGGGAAAGCGGTCACGAACCATCGCGCAGTCCCGTCCACCTGGCATTTTCCGCTCCGAACCGGGACGCGGTGAATGCGTTCTACCATGCGGCGATTGACCTGGGGGCCGAAGACAACGGCCCGCCAGGTCCACGCGTCAGCGATGCAAACTTCTACAGCGCCTTCATTATTGACCTCGACGGCAATAACATCGAGGCCACCGTCCAGGAGAACTAGCCCCGCTTCAGCCGGCTGCGCACAGCGGCCGACTTCATCAGGGATTTCCATTTCTGCCGTTCGGCAATCCGTTCCAGTGCGGTTTGCTGGTTGCGCTGTACCTCGCGCTGCAGCTTGTGGAAGTTGTGCAGGCGGTCGGGATCGACATGGCCAAGCACAGCGCAGCCAGGTTCGCCTTCATGCCGGCAATCGCGGAATTGGCAGCCTGTCGCCAGCGAATCGATATCATCGAAGGCCGACGACAAGGATTCGGGACTCAGGCTGCGCAAGCCCGGGGTATCGATGATGCAGGCGCCGGAAGGGCACAGGTGCATCGACCGTGCTGTTGTCGTGTGGCGGCCGCGGTGATCGGTGCGCCGCACGCCGCCGGTTTCCTGCGCCGCTCCGGCCAACGCATTGGTCAGCGTCGATTTGCCGGCGCCGGACGAGCCGAGCAGGCAGATCGTCTGGCCCGCGCCCAGCCAGGGTGCCAGTTGGGCGACAGACTCCGGATCAGTGCCATTCACCAGCAGGAATTGCGTGCGCGGCGGGAGCCGTTCCGTCAGCGAGGCCACCAGCCTGTCGATGTCGGCGCCGAGATCGGGTTTGCTGAGGACGATCAGTGGCGTGACTTCGGCGGCTGCGGCCAACGCAAGGTAGCGTTCGATACGGCGCAAGTTGAAATCGCCGTCCAGCCCCATGACCAGCAAAGCGGTATCGATATTGCTGGCGATCGGTGGAGCATCTGCGCGTGCAAATTGATTCATTGGGGATAAACGATGATTTATCCACACCTCGTTTAATGAGTTGACCTCCGCGATTACCCAGTCGCCGACACAGAGCGGTGTATCGGCAAGCAGGCGGGGCAGGGCGCGTGCGTGCAGTTCCGCCGTGCCGTCGTGCAGGGTGATACGGTCGCGTTGGTATTCGGTGATGCGGTATAGCCGGCCGGCAGGGGCTTCAGCCAGGCGCGAAACGATGGTGTTGTTAAGTCCGATACTGCGTAATGCTTCGTAGTCGAAGTCGATCATGATGATGAGCGTTTTCCATAGGTGAACACAGCCAGCCACGCGCGGCGTGGCAAGCAGGAATAGTCTGGAAATGTCGGCGCCCGGCGGGGCGCTCTAGCTCAAACGCAGAAGGTCAGGCAGCCGACAGGAGGGCAATATCAAACGAACGCATGGCAAATCTCCTGTGGGTTGGTGGGTAAGCCGCCAGTGTCGCATTGGCGGCAAGGCAAGTCAATGCGGTGGCTCGCGGTCGACGGTACGGACTTCCGAGCACTCGGGTTGCAGTGCTTCCTCGATGGCTTCCAGCGCCAGGTGGGGCTGGGCAGCACCGCACATGAAGATGTCGGCGGCCGCAAAGCCGTTTTCCGGCCAGGTATGGATGGAAATATGGGATTCCGCCAGCAGTACCACGCCGGTCACGCCCAGCCCTGCGCCGAAACTGTGGAAGTGGCTGTGCAGCACCTGGGCGCCGGCCGCCGCTGCTGCACTGCGCAGCAATTGCTCAATCGCTGTGCAGTCCACCAGCAGGCTCGGATCGATGCCTGCCATGTCCGCGAGCAGGTGCGTGCCACTAGGTTGGTGAATGCTCACTTGTGGCCTCCGCCGCCGCCACCGCTGCCCCAGCTGCCGGAGCTGGAGGACCAGCTGCTGCCGCGATAGCCGCCGCCGCTGCTCGACGAAGGTTCGCTGATGAATTTGACCCAGCTTGTGCCCACGCTGAACATGCTCACCACCACGGCGTAGCCAAAGAATTTATTCATTTTTTGTTTTGCTCGTCGATTGCATCCAGCACCAATGCCGGCAGGTAAAGCGCCAGGGCGGCCACAATAGTGACGCCGAAGCTGGCGCCAAAGTTGAACAATAGCGGAATCGCGTTCAGTACCAGCATGCCGATGATCCAATTCTTGGCCGAGCGCGCATAGCGGCCCTTACCGGAATCTTGTGCAGCCGCGCTACCGGCCTTCGCTTCGCCTTTGACCGCATCGCCGAACCAGGCTTTGAGCTGATCCCAGGCGACCGGAGTCGAGCGCGACCAGCCAAGTTCGGTGGTCGTGATTTCGGCCGCCAGCGTGACTTGCTGGCGTTTGAACTCGTAGACGTGGGTATGGTCGCCCACCTGCACGCGCCAATTGAAGGCGCCGGCCGCGTAGGTGACGACGGAGTTGTAGTCATACAGCTTGCTGTAGTCGGCCTTGTCGAAGGTGACCGATTGGGAATCCAGTACTTTCGCCTCCGGCCACTGGTCCATCACATTCGCGCGCGACCAGCCGTCCTCGGTCTCTACCAGCCAGGTAAAGCCGTTCCGGCTGCCGTACAGCAGGTATTCGGTCCAGCCGCTGCCTTCGTCGTCGGCACGGCGCATCACGCCGATTACGGTGAAGTCCTGGTTACCCAGCTTGCCGCTGGAACCCAGCGGCAGCGTGAAGCGCTCCTTCTCTTGCCGCTCGCCGATTGCGATGACTTCCGCTTTCGGGCCGCCCGCGTCGATCTGGGTTTGGCAGGATTGGCAAACCAGGCTGGCCGTCAAGCCGGGCAGGTATTTGATCTGGGTACCGCAGTTCGGACATTCCAGCGCATCGAGCTTGCCGCGGTAACGGCCGGTGGTGCGTTTGATTTCGTCGACATCGCGCAGCAACTGGGCCTGCATGCCCTCCAGTGTGACTGCGATACCGGTGTACATCAGCGGCGGGCCGTCGTCGGAGTAGTCGAGTGTGATGAAATGGTCGGCGCGGCGGAAGTCCGCGACTTTCGCTTGCCAGCCGTCGCCTACCTTGAACGGCAGTTCGCCCTGGCCGCCAACGCATTGCGCGGTCCTGACGTCGGCCGACATATAGCGCGCGCCAACCAGCTGGTAGGGCTTGCCGGGGACGATGTCTTCAAAGGCCGGCAGCTGCGAGTCGGGTTTGCGCAGGGTGGTTACCGTGTACTGGCCCGACGCATCGCCCAGCCAACCGCTGGTGGCGTCGTCGAAGACGATGAACCACTCGTTCCACATGCCGGCGTCGTACTTAAGCTGGATGCGGCCCACCACATTGAAATTGCGGCCGCCCAGCACGCCGCTGGTGCCGACCTGGATCGGGGAATAGTCCTCCAGCACGGAGGAAATCTTGCCCAGGTCTTTGACCGCGCCGGCTTCCTTCAGTACACGCGTGTTGCAGTACTCGCACACCGCCATGACGGAGGCGTGCGAGCGGAAGTTAACCTCTGCGCCGCAGCTAGGGCAGGAAACGGTTTGCATGCGGCCTGGCTTATCCGATCAGTTTCTTGAGCAATTCAGCCTTGGTGGCGTCGTAATCGGCTGCCGAGATCAGGCCCTTGTCCAGCAGGGCTTTCAGCTTGCCGAGGCGGTCTTCGATCGATTCCTGCGCCGGCGCGGCCGGAGCTGCTTCTGGAGCAGGAGCTGGTGCCGCGCCCGGGTTCAGCGCCTGGCCCATGGCCTGGCCCATCACCTGGCCGACGGTCAGGCCGGCACCAAGGCCGGCGCCGATGCCCGCTAGGCCGCCTTCGTTGCCGGCAGCCAGAGGGATCGATTGCGCCACCTGGTATTTGGTGTAGCCGGCCATCTTGGCATCGCTCATGCCGCCCTTCATGCCGGCGGAGATACGCTCGTCCAGCGCGGCTTGCAGTTCTTCCGGCAGGCTGACGCTGGCGACATTGAATTCATCCAGGCCGATGCCGTAGCGCGCGAATGCGTCGGCCAGGCCGCCTTTGACTTCCTGCGCCATCAGGGCCTGGTTGGCCGCCATGTCGAGGAATGCGATCTGCGAAGCACCCAGCGAGTTGGCCATGGAGGCCAGCAGGATGCCGCGCAGCTGGTCTTCCACGTCGTCGCGGGTGTAAGTGCTGCGGGTGCCGCTCAATTCGGTGAAGAACTTGCGCGGATCGGTTACGCGGTAGGAGTACATGCCGAAGGCACGCACGCGGATCATGTCGAAATCCTTGTCGCGGATCGTGATCGGCTGCGGGGTGCCCCACTTGCGGCCGGTCTGCACGCGGGTGCTGAAGAAATAGACATCCGACTTGAACGGCGAGTCGAACAGCTTGTCCCAGTTTTTCAGGTTGGTCAGCAGCGGCAGGTTTTGCGTGGTGAGCTTGTGGGTACCAGGTCCGAACACGTCGGCGATCTGGCCTTCGTTGACGAATACTGCGACCTGCGACTCGCGCACGATCAGCACGCCGCCGTTCTGGATTTCGAAGTCCTGCATCGGGTAGCGCCAGGACAGTACGCCTTCCGTTTCTTCATTCCACTGCAGTACGTCGATAAACTGCTTCTTGATAAAGCTGCCGATACCCATGATGTGACCTCTTAGGAAATGCAGGCGGCATTGATGCCGCCGATGGAAAGCGAAATAGTGCCGAGCAGGCCGCCAAAGGCGCTGTTGTCGGCTTCAATCTGGTCTTGCGCCATTTTCAGGCAGTGCGTCGTAACAGCATAGCCGAGCGCTTGCACGACCATCGCGCCGACGGCCCAGGCCAGGAACTGCTGCCAGTTATTGGTATGCAGGATGCTCGATGCGATGGTCATCGAAAAGCCCAGCATGGCCCCGCCCAGCGACAGGGCTGCGGCGTGGTTGCCCTGCCGGATCAGTTTTACTTCGTCATAGGGCGTCAGCCAGGTATAGGCTTTGAAGAAGACTACCAACAACAGCGCGGCCAGTGCCAAGTGGACCAGATAATTTAGGATGGCGTTCACGTCGATCCCCGGTTAAAGTGACAAGCTTGTAGCAAAAGAAACATATTAGAACAAAAGCACTCAAATGACCAAAAAGATTCTCATTGTTTCAGTCTTCGTCGTCGCTTCCTGCGGACTTGCCTACGAATTAATCGCCGGTGCTCTTTCCAGCTACCTGCTGGGCGACTCGGTGCTGCAATTCTCCACCATTATCGGCTGCTACCTGTTTGCGATGGGCGTCGGGGCCCATTTTTCCAAATATGTGAAGGACGAAGACGTGTTGGCGCGCTTCGTCGACATCGAATTGGCGGTTGGCCTGGTCGGCGGCCTGTCGGCTGCGGTGCTGTTCATGACTTTTGCATTGGCTTCCGCGCCGTTCCGCACGTTGCTGTACACGATGGTATTCCTGGTAGGGGCCATGGTGGGCATGGAGATTCCGCTGGTGATGCGGGCCTTGAACTCGCGCCAGACGGAATTCAGTGAGCTGGTCAGCCGGGTGCTGACCTTCGACTACCTTGGCGCGCTGGCCGTGTCGCTGCTGTTCCCGCTGGTGCTGGCGCCGCAACTTGGACTGGTGCGCACCGGTTTCCTGTTCGGGATGCTGAATATCGCGGTCGCGCTGTGGACAATTTACGTTTTTCGCACAGAGCTTGCGAACGTGACAGGCCGTTTGCTGCGCGCCAGCGCGGTGATGCTGGCGCTGGTGGTCGGCTTCAGCGGCGCGGACCGGCTGACCGGCTGGGGCGAGCATGGCTTGTTCGGCGATGAGATCGTGTATTCGACCAGCACGCCGTACCAGCGCCTGGTCATCACCAAATGGAAGGACGACCTGCGGTTGTACATCAACGGCAACCTGCAGTTTTCGTCGCGCGATGAGTACCGTTACCATGAGGCGCTGGTGCATCCGGTGATGGGCGCGCTGCCGTGGGCCAGGCGGGTGCTGATCCTGGGCGGCGGCGACGGCCTGGCGCTGCGTGAAGTTTTGCGTTATCCACAGGTGGAACACGTGACGCTGGTGGACCTGGACCCTGCGATGACTGCAGCGTTTACCAGCCGCGACGAGCTGGTGGCGCTGAACAAGGGCTCTTTCCGCGACAAGCGCGTCACCGTGGTGAATGCCGACGCGGCGATCTGGCTGCAGCAGAACCAGGATATGTTCGATGCGGCGATCGTCGACTTCCCCGATCCTTCCAGTTTTGCGCTGGGCAAGCTGTATTCGGTGCCGTTCTATGGTGTGCTGAAAAAGCATATCGCGGCTAACGGGCTGGTTGTAGTGCAGGCGACATCGCCGTTCTTTGCACCGCATGCTTACTGGACGGTCGATGCAACGCTGCGTGACGTGGGCATGCGCACCTGGCCGTATCACCTGTATGTGCCATCGTTTGGCGAATGGGGCTTCATCATGGCCTCGCCGCAGCTTGAATACCGGCCGCCCGAGTCGTACAGCCTTCCGATGCGCTTCCTGAACGCGGAAACCACGCGCGCCATGTTTGCCTTCCCGCCGGATATGAAACCGCTGCCGATGGCGCCGAACCGGCTCAACACCCAATCGCTGGTGCATGAATTCGAACAGGACTGGCGCAGGGTGATTCGCTGATGCTGCGCCGTTCTTTCCTGGCCTGGGCCGCGGCCAGCGGCGCTACCGCGGCGGCCAGCGTGGCGGGCTACCTGCGCTGGCAGGAGATAACGCCGGCAGTGAATGCCCCGGGGCGGGAGGAGGGCCACTTCCTGCGCGACCGCAAGCCTTTGCCTGCGCCTTCGCAGGCGCTGTCGACGGACGTGCTGATCCTCGGTACCGGTATCGCCGCACTGACAGCGGCCTGGCAGTTGCGCAAGCAGGGGCATGATGACTTCCTGATGCTCGATGGGCCGGAACCGTATGGCAATGCGGCCGGCGGGCATTTTGGTTCGCTGGTTTATCCAACGGGTGCGCATTACCTGCCGCTGCCGACCGAGGAATGCGCCCACGTGCGCGAATTGCTGGCGGACCTGGGGGTGATCCAGCGTGGGGCCACGTCGCGCAAGCCCTACTACGATGAGCGCTTCGTGCTGCATGCACCGGAAGATCGGCTGCTGTTCAACGGCGTCTGGCAGGAAGGCGTCTTGCCGCATGAAGGCGTGCCGGATGCCGACCTGGCCGAGCACAAGCGCTTCTTTGCGCAGGTGGAGGTGTTGCGCGGCGCGGTCGGGGCGGATGGGCGGCGCCGATTTACCTTCCCCAGCGAGCATTCGTCGACCGATGCGGAATCGATGCAGCTTGATGGCATGAGCTTTGGCACGTGGCTGGCGCAGCACGGCTATCGGGCACCCTCCCTGCTTTGGTACATGGATTACTGCTGCCGCGACGATTACGGCGCGGGAGTCGATGCGGTATCTGCTTGGGCGGGGTTGCATTATTTCTGCGGGCGCGGCGGCGAAGCGGAGAACGCGGAGCCGGGTTCCTGGCTGACCTGGCCGGAGGGACTGCAGGCGCTGGCAAGCGGGATGGAGCGGCTGGCGCGGCCAAAGCGGCTTGCGGGCAGCGCGGTGCGAGTGCACACGGACGGCGCCGCTGGCGTGGAGGTGCTTTGCTTTGCGCTGGAACGCGGCGTGGCACGCACGTTCACGATTCGTGCGCGGCGCGTTATTTCGGCCATGCCGCTGCATGTTGCGGCGAGGGTTGTGGAAAACATGCCGGATGTCCACAAGCAGATCCACGCACCCTGGATGGTGGCAAATTTCCTGATGAAGCGTTTTCCACGGGAGTTGCCGGAGGTGCCGTTGTCCTGGGATAACGTGGTGCATGGCGCGAAGGGCCTGGGTTACGTGGTGTCGACCCACCAGGATATTCGCGTGGCGCCGCCTGAGAAAACCGTCTTCACCAGCTACGTGGCGCTGGCCGACCGCGATCCGCGCGAGGCACGCAAGTGGATGACGGCTGCCAGCGGCGACGAATTGCTGGCGCTGGCGAGCGTTGACCTGAAAGCAGCCTACGGCGCGCAATTCGAGCGCTGCGTCGAGCGTGTGGACATTACCTTGCGCGGCCATGCGATGGCAGTGCCGGTGCCTGGATTCCGCGGTGATGCGGGTCTGAAGGCGTTACGCGAGATGGACGGTCCGGTGCTGTTTGCGCACTCGGACCTGAGTGGCTTCTCGGTGTTCGAGGAAGCGTCCTGGTGGGGATACCGCGCAGCGCAGCGGGCACTGCGCGGTTAGCTGCCGGGTCAGGCCGCCGGCGGCAAGGTGTTGGAGTAGACCGAAGCGCCGTCCAGGTCCCTGAGGTCGATGGTGAACGCTTTCGTCAATGGGTCGACGTTCACTTCACCGAAGAACTGGAAACCGGCGAATGGTGAAAGGTTGGACTGTCCGGCGGGTGGGGCTTTCTGGAATTTGACCTGTGGCCCGAACGTGGCGTCCAGGGCGTTGGGGCCGAAAGTACCTGCGTTCAGCGGGCCTGCAACGAACTCCCAGAATGGCGAAAAGTCGGTGAACTGGGCCTGCGCCGGATCGTAGTAATGGGCGGCGCAGTAGTGCACGTCGGCAGTTATCCACACCACGTTCTTGATCGGCTTGATGTCGCGCAGCAGGCCGGCCATTTCGATTTCGCGGCCCAAAGGCACGCCATCATTGCCGTTGGCGATTGCTTCCCAGCGTGCGGTGCCGCCGGCGTCCTTGCCGTCGGGCACCTGCAGGCCGATCGGCATGTCGGCGGCAATCACTTTCCACGTTGCGGTTGATTGCGCGAGCGAGTCCTTGAGCCATTTGACTTGTGCCGGGCCAAGGAAGGCGCTTGCGTCGCTCTCGACGGCTTGCAGGTTGGTGCTGTTCGGGCCGCGATACGAGCGCATGTCGAGGACGAACACGTCAAGCAAGGGGCCGTAGGGAATCCGCCGGTAGACGCGCTGCGATTCAGGCTGGTCGCCCCAGCGCATCGGGGCGTATTCCAGGAAGGCTTGTCTGCCGCGCGCGATCAGCGTCTGGATATTTTTCTCGGTGTAACGGGTGTCGCCTCCCAGGTCCTTCGACGCCGACCAGTTGTTGGTGACTTCGTGGTCGTCCCACTGCCATATCTGCGCTACTTCGGCGTTGAAACGGCGGACATTCTCGTCCATCAGGTTGTATCGGTAGCGGCCGCGGAATTCATTGAGCGTTTCGGCGACTTTCGACACTTCCGGGGTAACGATGTTCTTCCAGATGCGGCCATTTTCCGCTTTGGTTTCGGCGCTGATCGGCCCATCGGCATAAATATTGTCGCCGCTGTGGACAAAGAAGTCCGGCTGGCGCTTGCGCATGGCTTCGTAGATCTTCATGCCGCCAAATTCGGGATTGATGCCCCAACCCTGGCCTGCGGTATCGCCGCTCCACACGAAACGCACCGGGCGTTTGCCGTCCGGCGATGGGAGGGTGCGGAAACTGCCTGTCGCGAGTTCGCTGCCGATTTTCAGGTCGGTGGCGCTGTCGTAGGAGACGCGCAGGAATATCTTCTCGCCGGAAGGCAGTCCGGTCAACTCAATACGGCTGGTGAAATCGCTTGCCTCGGTGGCAGTCGGGCCGATCACCTGGCGTGGATTAAGGAAGCTTTCAGTGGTATCGAACTCCACGCGCATGCGGGCCGGGCGGTCGGAACGTGCCCATACCATGGCGCGGCCATCAGCGATGTCGCCGATCTGGAATCCATACGGCAGCTTGGGACGTTCGGATTCGGAAGCAATGATGTTCGGCGCTGCCGTGGAGCTGCCGGAGCCGCAACCTGCCAGGCCGAACGCTGCGCTGCCTACTGTGAATGCCCCGCTGTGGGTGAGGAAGCGTCGGCGGGTATAGCCGGGATTCGTCATATTGAAACCTCATTGATGTTGGACGGTACATCAATGTATTTTCCGAATGTGACGGGCAAATGAAGAAAGGCCTCTTCGTGCTCGAAGAGGCCTTTTTGGGGAGAGGCGGGATTACTTGGCTGCAGGAGCTGCTGCCGGTGCAGGCGCCGCGGCCGTGACTGGGGCCGGGCTCGCCTTCACTTCGGACTTGGTTTCAACAGGCTTTTCGGCCTTCTTGTGGGTGCTCTTGTGAGTGGTTTTCTTTGCCACTTTTGCTTCGGTCTTGGTTTCTGCTTTGGCTTCTACTTTGGCTTCAGCGGCTGGCGCTGCTGCCGGCGCCGGAGCAGCTGGAGCAACCGGGGTGGTAGCGAAAGCAGCGGAAGCGAACAGGCCGGCGATCAGGGTAGCGATGGTCTTTTTCATGGTGTGTGTCCTTTAAGTCGAGTTTGGGGCTGCGCGATTGGCAAAGATTACTTGGCTGCCGGGGTTGCGGCAGGAGCTGGAGCAGGAGCAGGAGCTGCAGCCGGTGCAGGCGCCGCGGCCGTGGTCGCAGCCGGGCTCGCCTTCACTTCAGACTTGGTTTCAACAGGCTTTTCCGCCTTCTTGTGTGCTGCTTTGTGCACGGATTTCTTCTCGACTTTTGCTTCGGTCTTGGCTTCTGCTTTTGCTTCTACCTTGGCTTCGGCCGCAGGAGCTGCCGCCGGCGCCGGAGCGGCTGGAACAACAGGGGTGGTAGCGAATGCAGCGGTAGCGAACAGGCCGGCGATCAGGGTAGCGATGGTCTTTTTCATGGTATGTGTCCTTTTAATCAGTAGTCTTAAATTCGGTTTGGCGAGGATTACTTGGCTGCTGGAGCGGCGGATGGCGCAGGCGCAGCTGCGGGGGTGGCGCCCGCCTTCACTTCGGTTTTGGTTTCAGCAGGCTTTTCAGCCTTCTTGTGCGTGCCTTTGTGTTCGATTTTCTTCTCGACTTTCGCGTCTACCTTGGCTTCAGCCTTGGCGCTGGTGGCTGCCACGGCTGCCGCAGGAGCTGCTGCTGGCGCTGGAGTGGTTGGGGCAACCGGAGTGGTAGCGAAGGCAGCGGTAGCAAACAGGCCGGCGATCAGGGTAGCGATGGTCTTTTTCATGGTGCGTGTCCTTTGGAAGAATTTGTATAAATCGTTTAGCTAATTATTCGATTACTTTCTTTCAGCTGCAGGCTTTTGAACTTCCTGCTTAACTTCTTGTTTGACCTCGGCTTTGACTTCGGCCTTGACTTCAGCTTTGACTTCCGGGACCGCTGGGGTAGCTGGGGCAGGAGTTTGTTGTGCGAATGCGGCGCTTGCGAACAGGCCGGCGATCAGGGTTGCGATGACTTTTTTCATTTTTAAATCCTCACTATTTAGTTGATCTTGTGTAGCGCACTGTTTCCTGTGTCACTGAGCTGAAAACGGGTTCACTCAGCAGTGTGTTGACCGTCATTACAAACCCTTACATTTGTCGCAGATTTACAAAACTTTACGCAGGACTCATCGAAGCGACATGCCGGCTCCCTAAAGTGGCCCTACCCACAAACCTTTATCAGGAGATGTCATGAACAAGAAGTCCTGGATCGCAATTGCCGCTGTTGTTGCCGCCCTGGGTGGTTCCGGAGCTTATGCCGGTGCAGACCATGCAGGCGGCCAGGGCCACGTCCACGGCCATGGCCATAGTCCGTGGACGATGGATGCCGCACAGGCGGACAAGCACATCCAAACAATGGTGGCGCACATCCTGCCCGATGCGACGGAGGCCCAGAAATCGCGCCTGGCCGAAATCGCCAAGGCCTGCTTCAACGACGTGAAGCCGATCCACCAGCAATTGCAGGAGGGGCATGAGGCGATGTCGCGCCAGCTCTCCCAGCCGGCGATCGACCGCGCTGCGCTGGAGGCCCTGCGCGCCGACCATGTGCAGAAAATGGACCTGATGTCGCGCCGCGTGCTGGCGGCGGCGATGGATGCCGCCGAAGTGCTCTCGCCGGAACAGCGCACCAGGTTCAATGGGGCCTTGCACATGATGGCGACGAGCCATATGGGGAGTCATTAAGTTATAGTTTCAACCATGTCCCAACCCCTTGTCCTCATCATCGACGACGACCAGCGCCTGGCGGCCATGGTTGAAACCTACCTGGCCCAGAATGGCCTGCGCGTGGAGCATGCCTGTACCGCGCAGGCGGGATTGGATCGGCTGGCGCAGGCCGCGCCGGGCAGTTTCTCCGCCTTGATCCTGGACCTGATGTTGCCCGACCTCGATGGGTTGGAGGTCTGCCGCCGCCTGCGCGGCATGCCGCAACCGCTGCGCAGCCTGCCCGTGCTGATGCTGACGGCCAAGGGGGATCCGCTGGATCGTGTCATCGGCCTGGAGCTTGGGGCCGACGACTATTTGCCCAAGCCATTCGAGCCGCGCGAGTTGCTGGCGCGCTTGCGTGCCCTGTTGCGCCGTCCGACCCTGGCAGGCCCGGCCGGGGCCTCGGGCGCCGAACCGCCGTTGCGCTTCGGGCGCCTTGAAATCGACCCCGGCGCACGCATTGCGCGTGTCGATGGCGCCGAGCGCCCGCTGACGGCTTACCAGTTCGATCTTTTGATGGCCTTCGCCCACAGCGCCGGCCGCGTGTTGTCGCGCGAACAGTTGATCGATGCGCTCAAAGGCGGCGCGCTGGAGCCATTTGACCGTTCCATTGACGTTCATGTGGGCCGAGTGCGCGCGGCGATCGAAGATGATCCCAAGGCACCGCGCCGCATCATCACCGTGCGCGGCGCCGGTTATGTCTTCGCGAAAGTCCAGGATGCGTAGCCTCGGCTCGCGCATGTACGTGCGCATTTACGCGACGCTGCTGGCCTGCATCCTGCTGGCCGTCCTGATGTTCGGCTACATCCACTTCTGGTTCGCTCCGCCGCGTCATATGCCGCGCAATGCCACCATGGCGGTGACGCTGCTGCTACTGATGATCGCGATTGTGATTGCGGCGGGCGCCTATCCGGTCGTGCGGCGGATAACGCGCAGGCTGGAGCAACTGCAGGGCAGTGTGCAGGCTTGGGGGCGTGGGGACCTGGCCGCGCGCGTCGATGCCAAGGGCTCGGACGAAGTGGCGCAACTGGCGGCCAGCTTCAACGATTCGGCCGCGCGCATCGAGGCGCTGGTGGAGGCGCAAAAATCCTTGCTGGCCAACGCGTCGCATGAACTGCGGTCGCCTTTGGCGCGGATCCGCATGGCGGTCGAACTGCTGCAGGATTCAGCCAGTCCGTCGATACGCCAGGAATTGGCACGAAATATTGCGGAGTTGGACCAGTTGATCGATGAAGTCTTGCTGGCCAGCCGGCTCGATGCGGTGCCGCAGGATGGTGCGGCACCGGAAGAGGTGGACTTTACCGGTATCGTCGCCGAAGAGTGCGCGCGGCTTGATGCTGCGCTGGACGGGGGCGCAGGCGTCGTGCGCGGCGATGCGACGCTGTTGCGCCGCATGGTGCGCAACCTGCTCGAAAACGCCCGGCGCCATGGCGGCGAGGCCGAGGTGAGCGTGATGCTGGCCGGCGCTGCGGGCGGAACCATGCTCGATGTTTGCGATCGGGGTCCGGGTGTACCGGCGGCCGAGCGTGAGCGCATCTTTCAGCCGTTCCATCGGCTTCCCGGGGCATCGGAGAAGGCGGGCAGCGTCGGGCTGGGCCTGTCGCTGGTGCGCCAGATTGTCCGCCGCCATGGCGGCGAGGTCGAATGCCTGCCAAACGGCGAGCATGGCGCGTGCTTCCGGGTTACGCTCCCGTCAGGCGGTCAGCCATCCGTTTGATGGCGCGCAGCTGGCGGCCGCCCTGCACCGAGTAGTCCGGATCGTCGTAGCCCCACCAGTCCCAGCACGCTTTGGGATTGGGCATCGGGCTGATTGCCGCCGTTTGCGGATAGAGCACCACGATGCGGTTGGTGTCGGCCCAGGCGTTGTAGCCGGCGTGGCGGGCATAGGTATCTTTCAAGGTGCCGATGTCCTGCATGCAGCCGTGCAGGGCGATGTGCAGCTTGCAGCCCGCGCCGCCGGTTTCGCAACCCGGTGGAATGTAGACATAGCCGGTGTTGGCCATGCCGTGCGTGGTGGGCGAAGGGAGGAATTCGGACTGGTCGAATTCCTGCAGCTTGCCCGCCGGGGCGGCGTTGTCGGCGCGCGCTTTCAGCGGTCCGTAAATCCATTGCAGCAGGCCGCCGGCCGCGTCGAAGCCGCAATTGCTGATGAACGGCGCGGCCAGTGCGTCGCACTTGTTGCCATAGCTGTCGGTCGGCATGGCATGGCCGGCGGCCAGGTCGTTCTTGTATTGAAGCTGTGCGGCGGGAATGAAGGCTGCGTAGTATTTCGCCAGGTCGGCCATCGCGGCCGGCGGCACCAGCTTGTCGAGGGTGCCGGAGAACATCCATACGCGATGCGAGGCCAGTTTCGCGACCGGATCGACCTGGCCGGCCTCGGCGCGCTTGCGGGTCACCGCCGCCAGCTCGCCGACGTCGGCGCCTTTGCAGCTTCCGATGGCGTTCATCATGCTGCCTTGCGCGCAGTAATAACTGCCGCCGGCGATGATGCCTGCGCCAACCACGCTGCCGGAGTAGGCGACCTGGTATTGCACCGCCATGAAGGCACCCGACGACAGGCCGGATATCGATACCTGCTGCGCTTTCATCGCGGGCAGCGGCGCCGGCCCGGCCACGGCTTGTGCGGCGGCCAGCGTCAACGTGCAGCCTGCAATTGTCATACAATCGGAAATTCGAACGTACCGGAAGAGACTACCCATGCCATCTATCCTCACCAAGTTTGCAGCGCTGTCCGCGCTGAGCCTAAGCGCTGCTGCTGCCTTTGCACAGGCACCTGCCGCGCAACCTGCAGCCGCCCCCAGCGCCAATGCGCCGGCGGCGAGCTGCCCCGCCATCCTGAAACAGTCCTTCAACCGCCTGCAGGACGATGCGCCGCAGGACCTGTGCCAGTACGCCGGCAAAGTGATCCTGGTGGTCAACACGGCCAGTTTTTGCGGCTATACCCCGCAGTACAAAGGACTGGAAGAAGTGTATGCGAAATACTCGGGAAAAGGTCTGGTCGTGCTGGGCTTCCCGTCGAATGATTTCGGCAGGCAGGAACCTGGCAGCAGCAAGGAGATCTCTGACCTCTGCTACAACACTTATGGCGTGAAGTTCCCGATGTTCGCCAAGTCCGTGGTGTCGGGCGAGGCGCCGAATCCGTTCTATGCGAAGCTGATCAAGGCGACCGGCAGGACGCCGGCCTGGAACTTCCATAAATACCTGATCGATCGCAAGGGCAATGTGGTCGAGAGCTTCCCGAGCAAGGTCAAACCGGATGACAAGGCGCTGGTTGAAGCGCTCGAGAAGGCCCTCGCGGGCTGATTACGCGGCGGCGGCCACCGGCGCGGAGGCGAGGGCGAAGCCTTCATCCAGCCAGCCGGTGATCCCTCCGGTCATGATCTTCACCGGACGGCCAAGCTTGGCCAGCCGGATTGCCGCCCGCGCTGCGCCGTTGCAGTGCGGGCCGGCGCAGTAAGTGACAAACACGGTCTCCGGCGGGTATCCGGCCAGTTTGGAGCCGATAATCTTGCGCTGCGCCAGGTCCACCGCGCCGGGCACGTGACCGGCTGCAAATTTCTCCGTTCCCCGTACGTCGAGCAGCACGAAATCCTGCTGCGCGGTGCCCATCACGCTGTGGACATCCCAGCAATCGGTTTCAAATCGCAGCGAATCTTCGAAGTGAGCGAGGGCGTCGGCACTCGGGGCGGCGGCGATTTCGGTGACGATGGATGGCATCTGGATTCTCCTGTAGCGGTTGAAAGTGGCTCCATTGTCGGCCGCCGGCTCCGCCCCAGGCAGTGGCGCGAATGCCATATTGCGTTAAGATTGCGCCATGAGCGCGAAAAAACACCTGGTCGTGGCGCTGGCCTACGACGGCCTGTGCACCTTCGAATTCGGCTGCACGGTCGAATTGTTTGCCCTCGATCGTCCGGAGCTGGGCGTTGACTGGTACGACTTTGCCGTTTGCGCTGTCGAGCAGGGGCCGATCCGCGCGGCGGGCGGCATTGTGGTGCAGGCACCTTACGACCCCTCGCTGCTGGAGCGCGCCGACACCATCGTGATTCCAGGCTGGCGCGATGCCGACGAAAAGCCGCCGGAAGCCCTTCTGACGCAAATCCGTGCTGCCCACGCACGCGGCGCTCGCCTGTGCACCATCTGTTCCGGCGTTTTCATCCTGGCTGCTGCCGGCGTGCTCGATGGGCTGCGCGCCACCACCCACTGGCGCTACGTTGAACGTCTGGAGCGCCGTTATCCGCGCATCCGTGCGCTGGCGGACGACCTGTATGTCGACGAAGGGCAAATCATTACCTCGGCCGGCTCGGCCGCGGGACTGGATATGCTGCTGCACCTGGTGCGGCGCGATTACGGCGCGCGCGTCGGCAATATGGTGGCGCAGCGGCTGGTGGTGGCGCCGCATCGCGAAGGCGGCCAGGCGCAGTTCCTGCCGCGGCCTATGGCCCATGATGAGCAGGGCAGGCTGTCGCGCCTGATGGACTGGCTGCGCAGCCATCCGGCCGAGCCCCACACCGTGGCCAGCATGGCCGAGCGCGCGGCCATGAGCCCGCGCACCTTGCAGCGCCAATTCCAGGACGCTACCGGCATGGGAGCGGTCGACTGGCTGTCACGCGAGAGGGTAGCGATTGCGAAGGATTTGCTGGAATCACCCGATATTGCGCTGGCCCAGGTAGCCGAGCGGGCGGGTTTCGGGTCGGAAGAGTCGCTGCGCCACCATTTCCGCCGCATTGCCTCGACCACGCCGGGCGCATACCGGCGTGCTTTCCTTGTCACGGCCAATCGTGCGGCATAAGCTGAGGGCTCACTTCACAAGGAGATTCACATGGCTTATGTCGATGGCTTCATTGTGCCGGTCCCCCGCAGCAAAATGGATGCATACCTGGAGATGTCGCGCCAGTGTGCCAAGGTGTGGCGCGAATACGGCGCCACGGAATACCGCGAAACTGTGGCTGACGACGTGAAAGTGGGCGTTCACACTTCCTTCCCGCAAGCGGTCAAGCTGGAGGACGGCGAAGTGGTTGTGTTCTCGTGGATTATCTATCCCTCGCGCCAGGTGCGCGATTCCTGCAACGAGAAGGTGATGGCAGACCCGCGCATGAAGGAAATGATGGATCCCGCCAAGATGCCGTTTGACGGCAAACGGTTGATCTATGGCGGCTTCGAGATGCTAATCGACCTGTAGGCTGGCGCGCATCGCGCCGCGCAGGGAATTGCAGACCATGATTTCCTCCGCGGCCAGCAGCATGCCGCGCGTGACGATGCGTTCTTGCGCGCCCCAGGCTTCGAGGATCACGGCGCGCATCACGCCCGGCAAGATGCCGGTGGATAAAGGCGGCGTTATCCACATGCCGTCGATGCGGAGGAAGACATTGCTCCGACCTCCCTCCGTCAACTCGCCACGCTCATTGAAGAACAGCTTGTCGAAGGCGCCCTGGGCATCGGCGGCTTTCCATGCCGCGTCATAGCGTTCGCGAATGGTCGATTTATGGCGCAGGAAAAGGTCGCTGCTGTCGGTTGCGTCGTCGGACAACAGCACGCGTACTGGTTCCTGCAAGGGCGTGAGAGCAGCGGTTTGGACGGCGAAAGCACCGGCACTGTTCATGGCGAGCCGCAGGCGGTGTGCTTGGCCGGCGGGCAGGGCCTGGCAGGCCAGTGCGAGGTAGGCGCGCGCGGCTGCTTCGTCCCAGGCGAAGCCGAAGTAGCGTGCGGAGGCCTGCAGGCGTTGCAGGTGGCGCCCCAGGTGGCGCGGGCCGGCTTCGCGCGTGGCGTACATGGTTTCGAACAGTTCGAAATCATTCGGCAGGCCGGTCAGGAAGCGGGCCTTCAACTGGCATTCGGCGAATTCGTCGTGCGGTTCGCTATCGTAGACAATGCCGGCGCCGACCCCCATTACACCCTCGCGAATACCGTTTTGCTGCGCTTGCAGCGTGAGCGTGCGGATCGGGACGTTCAGGCAGAAATCCCCATCCGGGGCGAACCATCCGATGGCGCCGGTGTAGATGCCGCGCGCCTCCGGCTCCAGCTCGGCGATGATTTCCATGGTGCGCTTCTTGGGCGCGCCGGTGATGGAGCCGCATGGGTAAAGGGCGGTGAAGATGTCCTGCAGCGTGGCGCCCTGGCGCAGGCGGGCCTGCACGGTGGAGGTCATTTGCAGCACGCTGCTGAAACGCGTAACCTCGAACAGCTTAGGTACTTCGACGCTGCCGGTAGCGGCCACGCGGCCGATGTCGTTGCGCAGCAGGTCGACGATCATCAGGTTCTCGGCGCGATTCTTCGGGTCGGCTGCCAGGGCGGCTGCGCGGCGTGCGTTTTCCGGTTCGTCGGGTGCTGCAGGGGCGGTGCCTTTCATCGGGCGCGCGGTCAGCGTGCAGCCTTCCCTGCGCACGAACAGTTCCGGCGACAGCGACAGCACGGCGCGGCCGTCTTCAAAGCCGATCAGGGCGCCATATGGCACGGGCTGGCGGGCGCGCAAGCGCTGGTAGAGCGCGAATAGCGAGCCGAAGGCGTCGAAGTGCAGGCGGTAGGTGTAGTTGACCTGGTAGGTGTCGCCGGCGGCGATGTAATCGCGGATGCGCTCGATGGCGTCGACAAACTGCGCTTCGCTCACGTTGGGGCGGATATCCGCCACGCCGGCGGGAGCTGCAGCGGGACCGGCCTGCGCCGCCAGCCAATCGGCCACCTCGGATTGCGACAGCTCGTCGCAGCGCTCGAACAGCAGTATTTGCGCCAGCGGCGGCGCGCCGGGCGCGGCGGCGCGCGGCGCCACCCCCACGATATGGTGGCCCAATTCGTAGCTGAGCACCGGCACCGCATGCAAGCCGCGGGCGAGCGCCTGCTCCATCCCTGCCAATACACCCGGCCAGCCGGCGAAATCGCTGCAGGCGAGGGTGGCCTTATGTCCGGTGTAGAGGCGGGATGGACGGCCAGCGCCGCTGGCTGGATCGACGCTAGCGTCGTCCAGCAAAGCAAAGGACAAGCAGTTCAATTCAAGAGCAATGCAATCTGTATGGCGGCATCCTGCGAAGGATTCGACTTGAAGCCGCTCTTGGCGTAACGGTGCCAGCGGCCCAGTACGAAGCTGACCAGCAGCCCGGCGCGGGCAGTCACGTCAGCCTCATGGGCCTGGCCTTCGGCCGCTGCAGCACGCAGCGCCTGTTTCAGTGCCAGTTCCACGCGGTCGTAAAACTGGTTCATGCGCTGCTGCAGGCGCTCGTCCTCGTTGACCAGCGCATCGCCGATCAGCACCCGGGTCATGCCCGGATTACTGCTGGCGAAATGCAGCAGCATGCCCAGGATGTCGCGCGCCTGGGACAGGCCGTCCGCCTGTTTGTCGGCGATCTGGTTGATCAGGCCGAACACGGTGGACTCGATGAATTCGATCAGCCCCTCGAACATCTGGGCCTTGCTGGCGAAATGGCGGTACAAGGCCGCCTCGGATACATCCAGCTTGCGCGCCAGCGCAGCCGTGGTGATCTTTTCTCCTTTAGGATGCTCCAGCATTTCAGCCAGTGCCTGGAGGATTTGCAGCTTGCGCTGTCCGGGCTGTGTACTTGCCATGGGTATTGGACCTGTTTATTTAAATTTCTATCAGCTTTTTAACCGATTTTACTTTGACATCAAGCCACGCCGGTTTTTTCCCCGGTTTCAGCAGGTATTGCGTGACCCACACCGTGCGCATGCCCAGCGCATGAGCCGATCGCAGGTTATCCAGCGTGTCTTCGACAAGGATACACCGGCGCGGGTTCAATCCCTTCCGGCGCATCAGCCGCCGCAGCATGATGCGCGACGGCTTGGGGCGCAACTGGCGATGCACATGCATCGATTCGATGGTGATCTGGTCGCTGAAATGGCGGCCGATGCCCATGTGTCCGACCACCTTGCGCGCATAGTCGCGCGGCGCATTGGTCAGCAGGATCTTGCGGCCCGGCAGGCGGCGCAGCAACTGCCCCAGGCCGCGCTCAAAACGGATCATCGATTCGATTTCCGGCAGGTCGTGGGTCTCGCGCAGGAAGTGGGCCGCATCGACGCCGTGATGGCGCACCAGTCCGAGCAGGGTGGCGCCGTAGCGCTGCCAGTAGAGGGCGCGGGTGGCGCTGATTTCCTCTGCGCTGGCCGGCGTTTCGCCATCGCCCAGCACGCGCGCCATGTACGCATTCATCTTCTCCACCATGGCGGGGAAGATGGCATGCGATGCATTGTGCAGCGTGTTGTCCAGGTCGAAGAGCCAGACCGGTGCCAAAGGTTTAATATTCACGTTCTACTTGGAGAGACTATGCGACGCACGATTATAGTGATGTTTTGCCTGCTGCTTGGGTTGAGCTTCTCGGCCACTGCCGCCCCGCCTGCGCGCGGTGCGCTGTACAAGCTGGAATACGCCGGCCATACGTCCTGGTTGTTCGGCACTATCCACGTCGGCCTGCCCGACTTTTATCCGCTCGAACCGCGCGTGACGCAGGCCATGGAGCGTGCCACGGCGGTTGCGCTGGAAGTCGATCCCGCCGCCGACCCGGCCAAGTCCATGGCGGTCATGCGCGAGTATGGCCTGTACGCGCCCGGCGCCGGCAATGCCATGGCCGACATCCGTCCCGAATACCGCCCGCGCCTGGAAAGCATGTTGAAGAAGCACGGCATCGCGCCTGAAATGGTGGCGTCGATGAAGCCATGGCTGATTGTCATGATGATCACCGTCGGCGAATACCGTGCCCTGGGCTACCGTCCGGAATTGGGCATCGACCTGCAACTGGCACGTGCAGCGCACGGCCGCAAGCAGCGCGTAGTGGAGCTGGAATCGGTCGGCGGCCAGGCCGCGCTGTTCGGCCGCCTGACGCCGCAGGAGCAGGCGCGCTTCCTGGAAGACAGCCTGGATACCTTCGAAGACAGCAAGCAGGGCGTGCAGCCGCGCGACCTGGTCGATGCCTGGGCTTCCGCCGATGCCGCGAAGTTCGACGCGCTGGCGCGCGAGGTGGAGGAGGACAAGACCTTCTCAGGCAAGTTCATGAAGCGGGTGTTGCTGGACGAGCGCAATCCCGTGCTGGCCGACGGCATCGTGGAAATGATGAAAAAAGAACAGCACAGTTTTGCCGCTATCGGCACTCTGCATCTGGTCGGATCGGGGAATGTTGCGGAACTGCTGCGCCAGCGTGGCGTGAAAGTAGAGCGGATCTACTAAGGAGAATGGTGCCCTTGACGTGGATTGAACACGTGGCCTCTCCCTTACCAAGGGAGTGCTCTACCACTGAGCTACAAGGGCATTCACGATTTCGGCGGCTGTTGAAAGCCGCCAAAATTTTTAGTGAGACCGGATCATAGTGCCAAAAGCCTGTTCGGTCAAGACTTCCAGCAACAGGCTGTGTTCAATTCGCCCGTCGATGATGTGCACGGTGTTCACGCCCGACTTGGCGGCATCCAGTGCGGAAGAAATTTTCGGCAGCATGCCGCCGGAAATCGTACCGTCTGCGAACATCTCGTCGATTTCGCGCGCCGACAGGTCGGTCACCAGGTTGCCGTTCTTGTCCTGCACGCCGGCGATGTTGGTCATCATGATCAACTTTTCAGCTTTCAGGATCTCGGCGATCTTGCCGGCTACAACGTCAGCGTTGATGTTGTAAGCCTGGCCATCTTTACCGAAGCCGATCGGGGAAATAATTGGAATAAAGGCATCGTCCTGCAGGGCTTTTACCACGGCCGGGTTGATTGCCTCGATCTCGCCGACGAAACCGATGTCCAGGAACTGGCCTGGCTTTTCCTTGTCCGGCATGGCCATCTTGCGGGCGCGGATCAGGCCACCGTCCTTGCCGGTCAGGCCCACTGCCTGGCCGCCGTAGTGGTTGATCAGCATCACGATGTCCTGCTGTACTTCGCCGCCCAGCACCCATTCCACCACTTCCATGGTTTCTTCGTCGGTAATACGCATACCCTGCACGAAGGTGCCCTGTTTGCCGATCTTCTTCAGCGCATTGTCGATCTGCGGTCCGCCGCCGTGCACCACGACCGGGTTCATGCCCACCAGTTTCAGCAGGATCAGGTCGCGCGCGAAGCCATGCTTCAGGCGCTCTTCGGTCATGGCATTGCCACCGTATTTGATGACGATGGTTTTGCCGTGGTAATTGCGGATATACGGCAGCGCCTCGGCCAGGATCTGGGCCTTGACTTGGGGCGTGACGCCGCTCAGGTCAGTGGACATATCCGGGTCGTGGACAGGCAGGTTGGTCATGGCGGGGTTCCAGAAAATTAGATTTAAGGTCAATGCTGCGCATTATAGGGCCAATCGAGTTGTAATTTACGGTTTGATCCGCTAGTCTGGCCTTCTCCCTTACGCATGATTGCATTGATGATATGAGCACCTGTGAGCGTTGCGGCGCCGAGTTCCTGTGCGCGATGGCCGATGCACCGCCGGGCCAGGAGCCGACTGGCGCGCCTGGCGAGACACCGTGCTGGTGCACCTTCCTGCCGCCCGCCATTCCGGTGCCCGGAGCCGAGGCGGTCGGATGCTGGTGTCCTGCATGCCTGCGTGCCCATATCGCCACCCTGGAAACTCCAACTGATGTTGCTTGAACCTGACCTGCTCGGCTTTATCGCCGCCTTCTGCACCACTTTCGCTTTTGTACCCCAAGTCCTGCTGGTCTGGCGCCAGCGTAGCGCCGAAGGCATTTCCACCGGCATGTACCTGATCTTCAGCATCGGCGTGCTTCTGTGGCTGCTGTACGGCCTGCAAACCAACGCCTGGCCGGTGATCATCGCCAACGGCATCACCCTGGTGCTGGCCCTGTGCGTGCTGGCGATGAAACTGCACTTTTCGCGGCGCTGAAAAAGCGCATCATCTCGCGGCTGGCATCCGGCCCGCGCGGGTCGGTGTAGCTGCCTTCCGCGCTGCCGCCTGACCAGGCGTGGCCGGCGCCATGGATTACCCAATGTTCTCCCAGCGGCGAGCCGTCTTCCAGCCAGTGCGCCTTGAGCGTGAAGGCGTGGCCGTCGGGCACCTGGCCTGCCAGCGTGGCCGGACTGGCCTGCTCGCCCAGCGGGTGGCTGCGCAAGCCCTGCGCCAGCACCTCTTCGCCATTCGCCGGGTGCACGGTGCGGTCCTGGTCCCCGTGGAACACGATGACCGGCTGGCCCGCTGTCAGTGCCGCCTGTGCGTGTGCAGCGCCGCGGCGCATGGCCAGCAAGGCCGATGGCAGGTCGCGCGCCGCAGCGAAAGGCAGGCCGGAGTGCACGCCAACGGCGGCAAACAGGTCCGGATAAAGCGTGCCAACAATGATCGCCATAGCGCCGCCCGCCGACAGTCCGGCGATGTACACCGCGCTTTGCAGCACCGGGTAGTGGGCCATGACGTCGCGCGCCATGGCGGCGATGATGGCTGGCTCGCCCTGGCCGCGTTCCTGGTCGAGGGCGCTGAACCAGTTCCAACATCGGGTGTGGTTGGCATCCGGCGTTTGCGCCGGGTACAGCACCAGGCAGCCGCGTTCCTCGGCCACCGCATTCATTTGCGTGCCGGCGGCGAAATCGTCGGGATCTTGCAGACAGCCGTGCAGCATCACCAGCAGCGGCATGGGCTGGCCTTGGTAGCAGGAAGGCACGTACAGCTTGTAACTGCGGCTACCGGCGCGGCAATTGAAATCGCCGCCGATAAATTGCGGCTGGCCTGGGCCAGGAGGGCCCAGGCGGCTGCGCGCCAACTGGCCCAGCGCGCGGGAAAACCAATGGCGATCGAGCTTCATAAGCACCTCGGAGCTGGTTGGTCAGGGTGTCTCCTCGCCATTTTTTTTGTTCTGGTGCCCCATCAGTATATGGCCATTCCGGGCATTTTTGCCGCACTGCGGTAAAATGTCGGCCATGAGTACTGAACTGCCGCCAGGCGCGCCGGAACTGGCCACGCCCGTGCCATCCCCCTGCATCAGCCTGTGCAAGATGAACCAGGACACCGGTTTTTGCGAAGGTTGCCTGCGCACCATCGACGAAATCGTCGCCTGGTCGCGTGCCGACGACGCTTACAAGCGCGCCGTGTGGGCCGAGCTGCGCCGCCGTGAGCAACTGATCGACTTTGACTGACGCAATGAAGCTACACCCATCCATCCACGTTTTCGAACGCGGCTGGCTCTCATCCAATAACGTCCTGCTGTTGGGCCGACACGACGCGGCCATGATCGACAGCGGCTACGTCGCGCACCAGCAGCAGACGCTCGACCTGGTGCGGCACGCCCTGCACGGCCGCCGGCTGGACCGCCTGTACACCACGCACCTGCATTCCGACCACTGTGGCGGCAACGCGGCGCTGCAGGCGCATTTCGGCTGCGACACCTATATCCCCGAGCCGGAAGCGGACAAAGTGCGGCACTGGGACGAGGACGCGCTCAGTTTCAAGGCCACCGGCCAGCAGTGCGAACGATTTTCCATCGACGGCGTGATCACCGCCGGCGAAACGCTGGCGCTGGGCGACCTGGAATGGCAGGTGCTGGGCGCTCCAGGCCACCATGCCCACTCCGTAATCTTCTATTGCCCGTCGGAGAAGGTACTGGTGTCGGCCGACGCGCTGTGGCAAAACGGTTTCGGCGTGATTTTCCCCGAGCTGGAAGGCGATGAAGGCTTTGCCGAAGCGGCGGCCACCTTGGACGTGATTGCCGGCCTGGATGTGAAAGTCGTGATCCCGGGCCACGGCGCGGTATTTGACGACGTGGAAGCCGCTTTGTCGCGCGCCCGCCGCCGCCTGGATTTCCTGTCGGCCGACCCGAAACGCAATGCCGAATATGCTGTCAAAGTCCTGCTCAAATTCCTGCTGCTGGAGCGCCAAAGCATGCCGGTAGCCGACGTAGTGCCCTTGTTCGCCTCCATCCCCCTGATGCAGGCAATCGCCAGCCGCCATCTTGGCATGAGCATCGACGAGCTGGCCGCCTGGGCCATCAAGCAACTGGTGCGCGCCTGCAGCGCCCGCGTCGAAAACGACATCCTCCTGAACGACGGCTGACTTCGTGTCACACCTTGGGTGTGACCCCAGGGTGTGACACGGGCTCGGCTATACTGGGTGCATGAGCGCCCAATCCCCGCATGTCCAGCATGTAAGGCAGGTTCTTTTATGGCCCTTGCGGTTGATGCCGCCCGATGGGGCCGAGCGTGCGCATGCGCGGCCTTGGGAACTTTTGGGCGCTGATGCGCCGTGGCGCGAAGTCACTTCCGCGCAGGATGCCAGCGCTGCTTTCCAGGAGCGCTATTACACCGAATTCGTCAGCTTCCTGCCTTATGTGCAGCGCTTCCTGTTCGGCGCCGGCCAGCGCCGCATCTTCCGCCGCAAGGACATCGCCTGGGTTCGCGTGACGACCCTCCCCGGCGCCGAACCGCGCGTGCTGGATGTGCATAACCTCTGCCTGCATTTCTTCTTCGACGTCGATATCGTGCTGCTGGTGATGGAGGTCGGCTTCAACGACCTGCAGTTCGATGAGGCGCAGGATCTGTTGTACCGCTTCGGCCGTGCCTACCCCGCTGGTTGGGATGACGCGGGCAATGCCCTGCATTGCATGCACGGCGTCGAGTGGCTCGATGCCGACGGCCGCCTGCTGGTGCAATCCGATGCGCAGGAGCGGCAAGCCTTCATCGACCAGGTGGTGCGCCACCAAACGCCGCGTATCGCTTCGCACTGGCGCTACCTGCTGGAGCCGATGGAGCCCGATGGCCCCGGCGCCAGGGCGGCACTGCGCTACCGGCAGGTGGAGTACTACCGCATGCCGATGATGGCCTACCTTGCCGTCGAGCGTCCGAGCGAGCTGTCGCCAGCCGATTTCGCGGCCTTGGGCACGATGGCCGGTACTTCTTCCGCTCCGGCGGACGCCCAGCGCACGCAGTCGGACGGCGTCGACCGCCGCTATTTCTATGACCGCTTCTGGTGCAACGGCGGCGCCGCGCCCTACACGCGCTACATCTGCAGCGGCTACGCGCTGGTTGTCGTCGGCGACGCGGCTTCGCAATTTTTCTGCTGTAAGGAGCGCGGAGTACTGTCGCAGTTCCGCCACCAGCACTTCCTGCTATTCATGATCGCCCACCTGCAGAAAGCGTCGCTGCTGATGTTCTCCGATCGCCTGGCAGAAGCGCTGACGGAGCTGCAGGTGACTGATGCCGACAGCGTGCGCTCCTTCAAGCGCCGTATCCGCTACGCCTTCGAGAGCTTCCTGCGCTTCACGCATCGATACTGGTTCACCGAAATATCGGACCAGCAGCAGATCCGCGCCCTGTTTCGCATGAGCAGCCAGCACCTCGACATCGAGCGCGCCTATGCGGAGGTGAAAACCCGCGTGGCCGACATGAACGGCTACCTGGAGGCCGACAGCCTGCGGCGCCAGGCCAACACCGTCGTGCGGCTGACGGTGGTCACCATCTTCGGCATGATCGGTACCATCACCACCGGCTTCCTCGGCATGAACCTGCTGGCCGAAGCCGATGCGCCGATGTCGCGCCGGGTGTGGATATTTGGCTCGGTTTTCGTCATTACTACTGCCCTGACGGTGTACACCATGGCGAAGTCCAAGCGCCTGTCCGACTTCCTCGATGCGCTGTCGGACGAACGCTTGTCGATATGGACCAAAGTGAAGGTCCTGGCCTCGGTGTGGCGTTCCTAAATTGACAATATTTTGCGGGCGCTGCAAGATCAGGTTTTTCGTCGCCCGTGAAGCCTTTATGAAGCCAAGCCGCATCGCCACCGCAGTGGTCCTTTGTTTCACCCTGCAGGGTTTCGCCTGCGCCAGCAATGCGCCGATCTCGCGCGTGACCCTGTATTCCGGGATCGCTACCGTGGAGCGCAGCGCCCAGGTTTCCCCCGGCTTGAAGGAGCTTGAAATCACCGGCCTGCCGGCTAATTTCGATGCGCAGACACTGCGCATCCAGGCTTCGCCAGGCGTGCAGGTCGGCCAGGTCGTGACGCGCGACGTGGGGCAGGCGGATGCGGTCAGTCCGCGCGAGGCGGAGTTGGAGGCGAAATTGCAGGCGCTGGAGGACAGCCGCGATTTGCTGAACGTGGAGATCGAGTCGTCTGTCCTGGTGAAGAACTACCTGTCCAAGCTGAATGGCGGCGAGGGCGTTCCGAGCCAGCTTGATGGCAAGTCGCTTGCTGCCGCCGTCGACACGATCAAGCGCGGCGGCCGTGAGGCGCTGGCGCAGATCCAGCGCACCCAGGTTCAATTGCGCGAGATCGACAAGAAGCTCAAGATGGTGCAGCGCGAACTGGAGAAGGTGCGCAGCGGGGCGCGCGACCAGCGCAGTATTACCATTGCCGTCGCGGCACAGCAGGCCGGCAGCATCCAGCTGTCCTACCAGGTGAACCGCGCGGGCTGGAAACCGGCTTACCGCGCGTCCCTGAATTCCGCCACGTCGACCATTGAGCTGGAGCGCATGGCAGTGGTGGCGCAGAAGTCCGGCGAAGACTGGAGTGGTGTCGAGATGCGCCTGTCCACCGGCCAGCCGCGCCTTTCGCCGCAAGCGCCTGAACCTGTGCCGCAGCGTTTGACCTATTACCCGCCGCGTCCGCCGCAGGAATCGCGCCCCATGCCGGAACCGATGTACGCAGCGGCTCCGCCTGCCGCCCCTGTAGCGGTTACCGGATCACGCATTGCATCGGACAACTTCATCCCGCCGGTGCTCGAGACGCAAGGCACCTTCGATACCGAATTCGCGGTGCCGAACCGGGTCACCCTGGCATCCGACGGCCGCGAAATTACCTTGCCCCTGTCGACACTGAAGGTCGCGGCCAGGCAGCGCGTGCGCGTTGTGCCGCGCCAGGAGAAATTCGCCGTGATCACGGCGGAAGCCGAGCGCCCGGCCGGCGTCTGGTTGAGCGGGAATATCCAGTTGTTCCGCGATGGCGGCTATGTCGGCGCGACCCATTGGAATACCCAGAGCTCGGACAAGCTGGCGCTGTCTTTCGGCCGCGATGAACTGGTGCGCGTCACGGTTGACCGCGCCGACCAGCAGTCGGGCAGCCGCGGCTTCCTGTCGCAGCGCGGCGAGCAGCAGGTCGCCGATGTGTTCACGATCAGCAGCTTCCACAAGACGCCGGTTGAATTGCTGGTGCTGGAATCAACGCCGGTCAGCGCATCGGAAGAGATCAAAGTGAAGCAGGCCTTCTCGCCGCAGCCGGGTATTGCAGCATGGGAGCAGCGCCAGGGCGTGGTTGGTTGGGAAAAAACCATGGCGCCGAATGAGACCATGAAGATCAGCGTCGGCTACACCATCAGCTATCCCAAAGAAGGTACAGTAAGCGGCATGCACAATTTCTAAGGACAGGGCCATGACACTACCCGCCGTATTGCAGAATCTGACGCTTCCGGTCATTGCTTCGCCGATGTTCATCGCCAGCGGCCCCGCGCTGGTGGCAGCCCAGTGCAAGGCGGGTATTGTCGGTTCCTTTCCGGCGCTGAACGCGCGGCCGAAGGAGCTGCTCGATACCTGGCTGACCGACCTGCAGAAGGAGCTTGCCGTCCACCAGGCCGAGAATCCAGGCGTGCGCGTTGGCCCGATTGCGGTCAACCAGATCGTCCACCATTCGAATGAGCGGCTGGAGCACGACGTGGACGTGTGCGTGCGCCACAAGGTGCCAATCATCATTTCCTCGCTGCGCGCGCCGCCTGTGGAAATGTTGGATGCTATCCACAGCTACGGCGGCATCGTACTGCATGACGTGGTCAATATCCGCCATGCGCAAAAGGCGCTGGAAGCGGGCGTCGATGGCCTGATCCTGGTTGCCAGCGGCGCGGGCGGCCATGCCGGCACATTGTCGCCCTTTGCGCTGGTGGGGGAGGTGCGGCGCTTCTTCGACGGACCGCTGGCGCTGTCTGGCTCGATCGCTACCGGCGATGCGGTGCTGGCGGCGCAGGCGATGGGCGCCGACTTTGCCTATATCGGTTCGCGCTTCCTGGCCACGCAGGAATCCAACGTCACGCAAGACTACCGCGAGGCCATCATCGAATCGTCGGCGGCGGACGTGGTCTATACCAACCTGTTCACCGGCGTGCATGGCAACTACCTGAAGAAATCCATCGTGTCGGCCGGCCTCGATCCGGAGAACCTGCCGGAATCGGACAAAACGAAAATGAGCTTCAACAGCGGCACGGCCAAGGCCTGGCGCGATATCTGGGGTGCTGGCCAGGGCGTCGGCTTGATGCACGATGTGCCGACGACGGCCGAACTGGTGGAGCGACTGAAGACGGAATACAACGCTGCGCGCGCCCGCCTTCAGCTTCGCACGTAATAAATGCGCGCGTTTCGTAATGTTTTGTAAGTGCTCATGCCAGGGCCTTTACGTAATCATCGGGCTGCGGCCGCTGCTCTGTAAAGTTTTGTAAGCGCCGCCGCAGTCCTTCTGCAAAATCCTCATAAGAATCAACGATTTGCGATCCCGCAGCACACGCGAGGGTGTCGCTGGTGTCACATTTTTCACGGTGTTAGCATGAATTTACTGATCGACAACACCCCGTGGAGAATCCGCCGTGCCAACCAGTCGTATCCTGCGAGCTGCATTCATCCTGGCGCTGACCTGCACCAGCGCCGCACGCGCCGGTACGCTGGTGCTGGAGAGCTGGCGGGTTGACGACAAGGCCTTATGGGAAATCGTGCTGCTGCCGGCGTTCGAACGCAAGCACCCCGGCATCTCGGTAAAGTTCTCGCCTACCGCTCCCACCGAATACGACACCAGCCTGGCCGCGCGCCTGGGCAACGGCACTGCAGGCGATATGCTGGCCTGCCGCCCTTTCGATACTTCGCTGCTGTTGTACCGCCGCGGCTACCTTGAAAAGCTGAACGGCAAGGCCGGCATGGAAAACTTCGCGCCCGGCTCGCTGGTTGCGTGGCAGACCGATGATGGCAAGGAGATTTTCTGCCTGCCGGTCGCCTCAGTGATCCATGGCTTCCTGTACAACAAGAAGATCTTCCGCAAGCTTGGCTTGCAGCCGCCTGCGACGGAAGCGGAATTTTTCGGGGTGCTGGATGCGGTTCGCAAGAGCCAGTACGCGCCGCTGGCGCTGGGCACGGCCGATGAATGGTTGTCCAGCCAGACCGTGTTTACCAATATCGGGCCGAATTATTGGCGCGGGGAGCAGGGCCGGCGTGCGCTGATAGCCGGTAAGGCCAAGTTCACCGATGCGCCTTTCGTAGCCGCTTTCGAGTTCGAAGCACGCCTTGCCGCATACCTGCCCAAATCGGCCCCGGTGCAGACTTACCGCGATGCCCAGCTGCTGTTTGCACAGGGCGGCGCCGCGATCTACCCGGCAGGCTCCTGGGACATTTCGTATTTCAACCAGTTCCCGGAGCTTGAACTGGGCGTTTTCGCGCCGCCGGTACAGCAGGCGGGCGACCGCTGCCAGATTTCCGACCACATGGACATCGGCATCGGCATCAACCGCAAGTCGCGCAACAAGGCCGACGCCTACAAGTTCCTGGCCTGGCTCGGCTCCCAGGAGTTTGCGGACCTGTACACCAATCGCGTCATCGGCTTTTTTACGCTGTCGAACCACCTGATCGCCGTGCGCGACCCGCTGGCCAAGCAGATGGCGGCCTGGCGCACGACCTGCGATTCGAACTTTCGCCTCAATGCGCTGATCATGAACCGCGGCTTGCCCAATATGGAGAGCGAGCTGTGGTCGGTGAATGCACAGGTCTTGAACGGAAAGCTGGGCGCGCGCGAGGCGGCGGCCCGCATACAGAACGGTTTTGCAAAGTGGTATTTGCCACAGCAGGAATGATCACACTCCCCCAAGCAGTGTGTTGGCCCCGGCATGGGGAGTATGCCGGGGAATTTTTTGCAGCGCTTTAGAGACGATAAGGAAAAAGAAATGAACGGAGCACCGCTAGGAAGGAAGAAACTACCGCAGTTGATCGCGCTGATGTTCGGCACGCTGGCACTGCATAACGTGCAGGCGCAGACTGCAGACGGCAATGAGGCCCTGCAATCGGTGGAGGTTCGCGGCATTCGCGAAACCCTGAAGCGCAACCTGGCCGAGAAGCGCGACGCGCTGAATGTGGTGGATTCCGTTACGGCGGAGGACCTGGGTAAATTCCCGGACAAGAACGTGGCCGATTCCCTGCAGCGCATCCCCGGCATTTCGGTCGACCGCACCTGGGGCGAAGGGCGCGACATTTTCGTGCGCGGTACCGATAAGAACCTGAACATGACGCAGTTGAACGGCCAGTCGGTGGCTTCCGCCTACTGGTGGAAGAACGACGCGCAAAGCCGCGGCTTCAACTACGACATCCTGCCGTCCGAGCTGGTCGGCAGCCTGGATGTATTCAAGAGCCCTTCGGCCGACCTGGATGAAGGCAGCATCGGCGGCCTGGTGATCGTCCGTACCCGCAAGCCGCTGCAATTCAAGAAGCCGTTTACTGCGCAGGTTTCGGCGGAAGCAACCTACAGTGATTTGCCGAAAAAAACCGACCCGCAGTTTTCCGGGCTGGTGAACTGGGTCAATGAAGCGAAGACCTTCGGCGTGCTGGTGGCCCTGAGCCGCCAGGAGCGCACCATGCGCCGCGACGGCCTGGAGAACTTTACCGACGCCACCAAGTACAACATCGTCGACCAGAATGGCGTTGTGACGCCGAATGCCTATGCATCCTGGGGCGGCGGCACGCCGATCTTCCGCCAGGATCGCCAGCGCACCACCGGCAACATCACCCTGCAGCTGCGCCCGACCCCGCAATCCGACATATCGCTGAATTACCTCAATTCCGATATGAAGATGGATAACAGCAACCAGAATTACCTGTGGCAGATTGGCGGCCTGGCGGACGCGAACAACAATATCCGTGTGGACAACCCGCGTTTTATCAACAACTCCGACGGCGGCAAGTCGGTGGTGGGCGGCACCGTAGGTCCGGTGAATGGCGTGTCGTTCGAGCCGATCTACCGCGAAGCCTATGTGAAGTCGAAAGTGCTGGACCTGGAGGGCAGCTACGACGGCGACAACTGGAAGCTGCATGCGCAGGCCGGTACGACTTCCGGTTCCGGCGGCAGCAAGCATGACCGCAATTTCTGGTTCACCGGGAATACGCGCGCCACTATCAACATCGCGCCGGATACTTACGAGGTGAAATACCTCGACATGAGCCCCCTCGATCCGACCAAGCTGACGCTGCAGAGCGCGCGCGACTGGATCCGCCGCATGGAAAGCAAGGAAAACTACGGCCAGGCCGACCTGACGTTCGACCTGGAAAATCCCTATATCAAGTCGGTCAAGGTTGGCCTGAAGTACCGCGACAACAAGGTGCAGAACCGCCGCACCATCGGCAGCGTCGGCCCGGGCAGCGTCGGCTGGATTCCCTATACCCTGGCCGACCTGTCGAGCGGTCCGTCGCCGATGATCAGCCAGGAAGCCGCGACCGCAGGCTCGCTGACCCAGTTTGCCTGGGTGGATGACGGGCTTGCGGCCAGCAAGGGCTTCGCCATGTACGACAAAGGCATGGTCTACAAGGAGGCGAAGGGCGAGTATTACCGCATCCAGGAGAAAATTTCGGCGGCTTATGTCCGTGCCGATTACGCCTTCGATAAATGGCGCGGCGACTTCGGCGTGCGCCTGGTGCGCACCAAGCAGGCCTCGGATGCTTACCAGGACCTGGATGGCACCGGCAACTACGTGCTGGGCAGCGTAGGCCGCAGCTACACGGACGCACTGCCGAACATCAACGTGGTGTACGACTTCCGCAAGGACCTGCTGCTGCGTGCGGCCGCCTCGCGCGTCATGGCCCGCAACACTTTCAGCGACCTGAGTGCCAGTACCGAGGTGAGCGGCACCACCAATGCCGCGACCGCGGGCAATCCGCTGCTCAAGCCATACCACGCCAACCAGTTCGAGCTCGGTGCCGAATGGTACTTTGCCGATGCCTCGCTGCTGTCGGCCACCGCTTTCTCAAAACAGCTCGATACTTTCATCTATACCTCGACTGCAATGGAGAATGTGGCCGGCGTGCAGCGCCCCGTAACCCGTCCGCATAACGCCGACAATGGCGCCAAGGTGAACGGCCTGGAAATCCAGTGGCAGCAAGCGTTTGGCAGCAGCGGCTTCGGCACGGTGGTCAATTTCACCTACACCGATGCCAAGACCGGCGCGGTGGCAGGCGGCCGCAAGCTGAACGTGATCGGCAACTCGAAAAACCAGATGAATGCCAGCGTGTTCTACGAGAAGAACAGCTACAGCGTGCGCCTGTCGTACAACTATCGCTCCAAGTCCTATGGTGGCCTGGACCAGGGTGGCCAGGACGTGACCAGCGCTTACGGCCAGTGGGACGCCACCGCCAATTGGGATATCACGCCGCAGTTGAGCATCTTTGCCAGCGCCGTCAACATCGGCAATGAGCTGATCCGCACCAACACCACCGACGGCTTGCCGGTTGGTGTGTATGAAAACGGCGCGCGTTACAGCGTCGGCCTGCGCGGCAAGTTCTGATTTGCCGCAACGCGCCCCTCCCGGCCGGGAGGGCGCTTCTTCATCTTCGCCCTTCGGATTCACATGCACAAAGAACAGACTCTCGAGATGGCCGGCGCCCAGGCCGTGCCCGGCGCCAGCGTGGCGGTGGCCATGACTTTCATTGGCCTGATGTTTTTCATTCTTGGCTGCGCTACCTGGCTGAATGGTTCGCTCATCCCCTTCCTCAAGATCGCCTGCGACCTGAACAATTTCCAGTCGCTGTGGGTCACTTTCGCCTTCTATATCGCTTATACCCTGATGGCATTGCCTTCTGCCGCGGTGCTGCGGCGCACCGGCTATCGTGCCGGCATGTCGATCGGGCTGGCCGTGATGGCGTTCGGCGCGGTGCTGTTCATTCCTGCGGCGCGCGCTGCGTCCTACCCGCTGTTCCTGCTGGCGCTATTCACGCTGGCCAGCGGCATGACCTTGATGCAGACGGCAATCAATCCCTACATCGTCTGCATTGGGGCGCGCGAGAGTGCGGCGACCCGCATCAGCATCATGGGCTTGTTCAACAAGACTGCCGGCGTACTGGTGCCGCTGGCGTTCAGCGGCATGATGCTGTCCGATTTTGGCAAATACTCTGATGCGACGCTGGCCGCCATGAGTGCCGTTGATGGTGCTTTGCTGCGCAGCCAGCTCGCGCAACGCCTGGTGCTGCCATACGGCCTGATGGCTGCCGGCCTGCTGGCAATGGCGCTGATCGTGCGTTTTGCGCCGCTAAGCGAGATCCCGGAGCAGAAGGCCGGCAGCGATGAGGGCACTTCGCGCTGGGGTGTGCTGCAATTCCCGCAGCTGGTGCTGGGGGCGCTGGCGCTGTTTGTCTACGTGGGCGTGGAAGTGATCGCGGGCGACACCATCGGCCTGTACGGTCACAACCTGCATGTGGAGAAATTCGGCATCCTGACTTCCTACACCATGGGCTTCATGGTGGCGGGCTATATCGTCGGCATCGTGGCGATTCCGCGCTGGCTGTCGCAGAAACAGGCGCTATTGCTGTCGGCCTTGTGCGGCATCGTGTTCTCCTTTGGCGTGATCGAGGGCTCGGCGAGCGGCAGCGGTTTGTCGCAAGCGATGCTTGGCGCGTTCGGCGTGCCGGCGGTGCCGGATACGGTGATGTTCCTCGCCATGCTGGGTTTCGCCAACGCCCTCGTATGGCCGGCGATCTGGCCGCTGGCGCTGGACGGCCTGGGGCGCTACACGGCCAGCGGTTCGGCCTTGCTGATCATGGGGATTGCCGGCGGCGCGCTGCTGCCAATGCTGTACGGGTACCTGTCCGACGTCTCCGGATCGCAGTCGGCATACTGGATGCTGCTGCCGTGCTATGCGCTGATCCTGTTCTATGCGGTAAAAGGACACAAAATGACTTCATGGAGATAGAATTGCCGGATCGTTATCTGCTGGAGTAGTAGGTGCCCAAGTCCCACCGGCGTTTGCAGATTGCGCGCCTGGCGCGCCTGCTCGCACTTCCCCTGATGCTGATGTCTTTGCCCGTCCAGGCGGCAGCACCATCCTTGCAGGTGCTGCACTGGTGGACGTCGGCCGGGGAGCGCCATGCCGCCAATGTGCTGGCGGCGCGGCTGGGGGATGAAGGCATTACCTGGCAGGATGCTGCGATTCCGGGCGGTGCAGGCCTGGGCGCCGGCAAGGTCCTGCGCAGCCGGGTCCTGGCAGGCGATGCGCCGGACGCCACGCAGATCATCGGCGTTTCCATCGGTGAATGGGCGGAACTTGGCCTGCTGCTCGAACTGGATGGTGTCGCCAGCACAGGCAACTGGAACAAAGCGCTTTTCCCCACCGTGCGCGACCTGGTCCGGCATCGCGGCCATGTGGTCGCGGCGCCGCTGGGCATTCACCGCATTAATACCCTGTTCTACAACCGCAAGCTGTTCGAACGCCTCAATTTGGCGCCGCCTGCGACGTGGCCCGAATTCGAAAAAGCCGCACGCCAGCTGCGCACCGCGGGAATCGCCCCGCTGGTACAGAGCAGCGAACCGTGGCAGGTGGCCACCTTGTTCGAAAACCTGCTGCTGGCGACCGGCGGGCCTGAATATTATCGCGAGCTGTTTGTGCGGCAAAGCCCGCAGGCGGCTGCCGATCCGCGCCTGGCGCAAGCCTTGCAGCGGCTGCGCGCCATGAAGGGATGGATGCTCAGCCCCGGCGAGGAACAGCCATGGACCGAGGCGGTAAAACGCTTCTCGCGCGGCGAGGCGGCGATGTTCGTGATGGGCGACTGGGCCAAGGCCGAACTGAATGAGTTGGGACAGGCCATCGACACGGATTTCTCCTGCGTCCCGCTGCCCGGCACCGACAATTACCATCTCTACAGCGTGGACACGCTGGCCATGTTCGTCAACGACTACGCCCACCAGGCTGCGCAGGAAAAGCTGGCGAAGGCTGTGATGTCTCCGCTCGCGCAGCAGCAATACAGCAGCGCCAAGGGTTCGGTCCCGGTTCGCCGCGACGCCAGTCCTGCCGCCATGGATAGCTGCGCGCGCTCCTCGTGGCGCAGTTTCGCGCGGGGCGCGGCAGCGCAAGCTCCAAGCCTGGTGCACCGCATGGCGGCTGACGAAGAGAGCCGCGACGCCATCATCGCCGAGCTGCATCGCTTCTATATGGATGACGGGGTGACGGCGGCGGAAACGCAGCGCCGCCTGGCCAGCCTCCTGCGCACCCTGAATCTGCGCACCCACAAACAGCAAGGAAGCCAACATGCCACGCAAGATACTGATCGTCGATGACGACCAAAAAACCCGGCTGCTGCTCAAGACGTACCTGGAGAAGAACCAGTACGAGGTGATCCTCGCCCACAACGGCGAGAGTTTCCTGGCAGAGCTGCACGCGCATGCGGACCAGCTGTCGCTGGTGATCCTCGATGTGATGCTGCCGGATACCGACGGCTTCGCGTTGTGCCGCATCGTGCGCCAGCGCTCCAACCTGCCGATCATCATGCTGACCGCCAGCTCCGACGAAACCGACCGCGTGGTGGGGCTGGAGCTGGGCGCTGACGATTACATCGCCAAGCCGTATAGCCCGCGCGAACTGCTGGCGCGCATCAAGGCGATCCTGCGCCGCGCCGGGGCCGACCCGGCGCCGACAGTGCGCGCTTACCACTTCAACGGCTTCACGCTGGACCTGGCGGAACGCACGGTGGTCGATGGCGATGGCGTGCCGCTGGCGTTGACCGGGCTCGATTTCCAGCTCCTTAAATACTTTGTCGAACATCCCGGCACGGTGCTGGACCGCAGCGTGCTGTGCGAGGAGACGCGCGGCCGCGATTCGGGGCCGTTAGATCGCTCACTGGACGTGCAGATCAGCCGCCTGCGGCTGCGCCTTAACGACGATGGCAAGCAACCGATGCTGATCAAGACTGTCCGCGGCGCTGGCTACGTGTTTTCCGCCACAGTGGCGGTCACGCATGCTTAGGCTTTGGCCGCAATCGCTGCTGGCACGCCTGTCGCTGGTGATGGTGGCGGGGCTGCTCCTGACGCAGGTGGCCGTGAGTGCGCTGTGGACCTTGCAGCTGCGCGACAAGACCCAGGCGGACGTCAAATCGGCCGCGCAATACCTGGGCCAGGGCGCCGCCGCCTCGATCCGTTTCTTCCGCAGCCTGCCGCCAAGCTACCGCAGCCTGTTGATCCAGCAGTTCCGCGAAATGGGCGGCACGCGCTTCTACGTTGCGCTGAATCGTGATGAGGTCGAGGTGCAGAAAATTGCGCAGACCGCGCTGACGCAGACTGCGCTCGGAACGCTGGAGACCACGCTGCGCAAGGACCTGGCAGGGGATAATCGCCTGCGGCTGGACTTCGCCTGGCCCGAGCAACTGGCAGTGTCGCCGGACGGAGTACGCGTTGGCGAGCTGCCGGAAGCGTGGGTGCGCCATATCCTGCTGCTCAAGCCCGATCCGGCGCCGATCCTGGTGATCCAGACCGAACTTGAGCCGGGCAATTGGCTCTACCTCGCGACGTTGATGCCAAATCCCTATTTCCTGAACAGCAACGACCCCCTGTCGCCGGACAAACTGGTGGTGCAGGGCGTATCGCTGGCCGTGCTGCTGCTGCTCTCCTTCCTGGTCGTGCGCTCGATCACGCGCCCGCTGGCGGCGCTATCGGATGCCGCCGAGGCATTTGGCAAGGACGAACATGCGCCAGCCTTGCCCGAATCGGGCAGCCGTGAGTTCGTCAACACGGCGCGCGTTTTCGGCGCCATGCGCGAGCGTATCGCCAAATACATCAAGGACCGCGAACGCCTGTTCATTTCCATTTCGCATGACCTGCGCACGCCGATCACCCGCCTTAAACTGCGCGCCGAACTGCTTGACGACGATGCCCTGCGCGGCGAGTTCGAGGAAGACCTGGATGAACTGGACATGATGGTCAAAGGCGCGCTGCAATGCGTGAAAGACAGCGATATCCACGAAAACCCGACCGAAGTGAAACTGGACCCGCTAATTCGTCGCCTGGTCCGCAGCGCACAACTGGCGGGTCACAACGTGGCATACGAAGAAAGCGGCATTGCCGTGCATGGCAAGCCCCTGGCGCTCAAGCGTGCCATCGGCAACTTGCTGGACAACGCCTTGTTTTACGGCGAGCGCGCGCAAATCAGCGTGCATTCAATGGAGGGATGGACGGAAATCGCGGTACGCGACCACGGCCCCGGCGTTCCGGAAGAAGCGATACCAAGCCTGCTGGAGCCTTATGTGCGCTTGTCCCATGGCCGTGAGCGCAACGACACGGGCATGGGGCTTGGCCTGGGCATCGCCAAGGGAATCGTGGATGGCCATGGCGGCCAGCTGGTGCTGGCCAATCACCCCGACGGCGGCCTGAATGCTGTGATCCGGCTGCCGGCCTGAGCTCAGCCTTTGCTCAGGTCGGCCGGATTGATCGCCCACAGGCCCGGCAGGTTGCGCCAGTAGCCGTAAGCATCCATGCCAAAGCCGACCACAAAGCGGTTGGGAATCGTGATGCCGACCAGGTCGGCCTTCACCGGCTTGGTCTTGCCGATATCCTTGTCGCAGAAGACGACGATGATGACTTCCTTGGCGCCCATTTCGAGCAGGCGCTCTTTGACATGCGCCAAAGTCTCCCCTTCGTCGAGGATGTCATCCAGTACGATCACGGTGCGGCCGGAGACGGTCGGGCGCGGAACGACCTTCCACACTACCTTGCCGCCCTGGTCTTCGTCGCCGTAGCGGCTGACGTGGATGTAGTCGAATTCGAGCGGGAAGGTCAGTTGCGGCAGGATGTTGCCGGTGAAGACCACGGCGCCACCCATTACCCCCAGCACCAGCGGGAATTCCTGTTTGGAAGGATCGCCGAAGCGGTCGTTCAGGGTGTCGGCCATGCGGCTGACCGCCACCTGTACCGTTTCCTTGTCGAAAAGCTCTTCTGCGTTCTGCAGCAGGGCGCGTGCGCGGTTGTGGTGAAAATCTTGCATGATGTTTCTGAGGCAGGTCAAGAATGGCTCAATTATCCCGCCATTCCGCCGCCCGCCCTAGGAACAGTTGGATTTACGCCACACGCTTCGGTATCTCAACTGTAATCGCGCACATCGTCGATGATCTTGCCGTCATTTGGCAAACTGCCGCGCGGCGCGAAGCATACTTCGCCGCGCAGCTTGGTGATGTCGCGGATGGTGGCAACGATTTCGGTGGCTTGCGCCGCCAGCGCGGGATCGTCGGTTTCGCAATGCAGCGTCATGATTTCATCGGCGATTTTGCCGGAAACGACCAGGCGCGCCTTGCCCATGCCGGGATGGCGGCGCGCGATTTCGTGCACCTGCGATGGGTGGACGAACATGGCGCGCACCTTGGTGGTCTGGTCGGCGCGTCCCAGCCAGCCCTTGATGCGGGTATTGGTGCGGCCGCATGCCGACGGTGCGGCGTCGGTCAGCACTGCGGACAAGTCGCCGGTGGCAAAGCGCACCAGCGGATAGTCGGGGTTGAAAAGGGTGATGACCACCTCGCCCACTTCGCCTGGCGCTACAGGTTCGCCGGAGCCGGGACGCACGATCTCCAGCAGCACATCTTCGTCGAGTACCATGCCGGGATTGAGCTTGCCGTTGCTGCGTGTCTCGTAAGCGATGCTGCCGATGTCGGCGGAGGCGTAGGTTGAAATCACTTCCGGCACGCCATGAGCCGCGAACCACTGGCGCAGCGATTCAGGCAGCGCCTCGGCGCCCGTCATGGCGCGCTTCACGCTGCTGATGTCGGCGCCCATCTCGGCGGCCTTCTCGATGATGATTTTCAGGAAGGAGGGCGTGCCGATATAGGTATCCGGCCGCAGTTCCGCCATTGCCTGCACCTGCAATTCGGTCTGGCCGGCGCCGGCCGGGATCACCGTGCAGCCGATGCGTGCCGCACCGCCTTCCACCATGAAGGCGGCCGGCGTGAAGTGGTAAGAGAAGCAGTTCTGCACCAGGCAGCCGGGTCGAACGCCGGTGGCGAACATCGGGCGCGAGAAGCGCCACCAGTCGATCGAGCGGCCTTCCGGGTCGAAAATCGGCCCGGGGGACATGAAAATGCGACCCAGCTGGCCGGACGGGGTGCTGTTCAGGCCCCCGAAGGGACGCTGCTGCGCCTGCAAAGACTTCAAGTCGGACTTGCGTGTGACCGGAAGTTGCGCCAGCGCGTCGCGGCTGTCGATGCGTGAGGCATCGATGCCGGACAGGATGCGCGCCCAGCCAGGTGCCGCTTGCGCTTGCGCTATCAACAGAGGCAGGCGCTCCATCAGATCGCGTTCACGCTCGGCGTGCGGGCGCGTCTCGAGGCTGTCCAGGGTTTCGGCCATCATGCCGCTCCTTCAATCTCGCGTTGCAGTTTCTTGGTCAATTTTGCGAACACCAGCTCGTGTGAGCGCTTGAGCAGCGCTTTCGCTTCCGCATCCGGCAGTTTGGACAAGTCTTCCACCATCACCCACCTGGCGCGCGCCAGGTAAGGCGCGGGGATGATGCCTTCGCGGTCTGTCAATTCCAGGAAGCGGTCGTCGTCCACTTTGAAGCTGATGGCCTTTGCCTTGTCTTTGGCATCCATGGCGGCGAACATTTTCTCGCCGACCGAAAACACGAGGTTGCACTCCCATTTGATGTCTTCGGTGGTGCCGGGCAGGGTGCGGCAGAACTCTTTGGCTTTAGTCAGATTCATATTGATCAAGCTAACCAGCGCTTGCGCCGGCGATAAAATTTCATGTCGCGGAAGCTCTTGCGACCGGCACCGGACATGCCGAGATAGAACTCCTTCACGTCTTCGTTGTTGGCCAGCTCGCTGGCCTCGCCTTCCATCACCACCCGGCCGTTCTCCAGGATGTAGCCAAAATCCGCGTAGCGCAGCGCCACGTTGGTGTTCTGCTCCGCCAGCAGGAAAGACACGTTCTCTTTTGCATTCAGGTCTTTGACGATGCCAAAGATCTCTTCCACGATCTGTGGCGCGATGCCCATCGAAGGTTCATCCAGCAGGATCATGGAAGGCCTGGCCATCAGCGCGCGGCCGATGGCGCACATCTGCTGCTCGCCACCCGAGGTGTACCCGGCCTGGCTGTTGCGGCGTTCGCGCAGGCGTGGGAAGTAGTGGTAGACCTTGTCCAGCGATTCCTTCATCTCGCCACGCGATGCGCTGCGCGTATAAGCCCCTGTCAGCAAATTCTCCTCGATGGTCAGGTGGCCGAAGCAATGACGGCCTTCCATCACCTGCGACAGCCCGCGCTTGACCAGTTCATTGGGCGTCAGCTGGTCGATGCGCTCCCCCTTGAATTGCACCTCGCCCTTGGTGACGTCGCCGCGCTCGCCGCGCAGCAAGGTCGAGATGGTCTTCAGCGTGGTGGACTTGCCGGCGCCGTTGGCGCCCAGCAGGGCAACGATCTTGCCCTGGGGGACCTGCAGCGACACGCCTTTCAGCACCAGGATCACGTGGTCGTAAATGACCTCGATGTTATTTACCGACAGGTAGCTCATAAGCGGCTCACTTCATGCAGGCAGGCGTGATTTTCTTTTCAGCGGCGTACTTGCCGGACGATTCATCCACCAGTTTGCGCAGCAGGACTTTGTCGCCCACCACCCAGTTCGGCGTGACAGCCTTCCAGGCCTTGCCGTCCCATTGCTGGACTTTCACGGCGCCAGAGCCCTCATGGTCTTCGCAGGAGGTCTTCACAGTAGGGAACATGTTGTAGACGCCTAGGGCTTTCTGGCGTGTTTCATCGATGTTCAGGTTTTCGAAGCCCCAGCGCAGTTGCTCGCCATTGACAGCCTTGCCCTTGCCGAATTTATCCTGCGCGGCGCGCATCGCTTCCACGTACATCACGCCAGCGGTCAGGCCGCGCATGTGATAGACCGAACCGATGCGGCCCTGGTCGGCCAGGTTGCCTTTGCCGCCGGCATACACCTTCTTGCGCAGTTCATCCAGCAGCGGGTAGTTGCCAGGGGTGTTGAAGGTCATCGAGGTGTAGCCTTTTGCGGCATCGCCGGAAGGCACGGTGTCTTCTTCAGAGCCGGCCCACCAGACGCCCAGCATCTTCTCGCGCGGGAAGCCATTGCGCTGCGCGGTCTTGATGGCGACGGAGTTCATCACGCCCCAGCCCCACAGGATCACGTAATCGGGCTTTGCCTGCCGGATCTGCAGCCATTGCGACTGCTGCTCGCTGCCAGGTGGCGCGACCGGGATCTTGACCAGTTCAAAGCCGTATTGCGCGGACATCGCTTCCAAGACGGGCAGGGGCTCCTTGCCGAAGGCGGAATCGTGGTACAGGTGCACGATCTTCTTGCCTTTCAGCTTGTCCATGCCGCCGCTCTTCTCTCCGAGGTATTTCACCATCGCTGCGGCTTGGCTCCAATAGTTGGAGATCAGCGGGAAGACATACGGGAAGACCTTGCCGTTGGCTGCGTCGGAGCGGCCGTAGCCCAGGGTTGTCATCGGGATCTTGTCCTGCGGGATGCGGTCCAGGATGCCGTAGGCAATGCCGGTCGACAGCGGTTCGACCACGGTTGCGCCGCCATTCTTGGTTTTCAGCCTTTCATAGCATTCGACGCCGCGCGAAGGGTTGTATTCGGTCTCGCATTCTTCCCAGCTGATTTTCACGCCATTCACGCCGCCGTTGGCATTGACCAGGTTGAAGTAGTCGATGATGCCGCCGTAAAAGCCGGAGCCGCCCGCCGCATAGGGACCGACGCGATAGGAGGGCAGGGCGACGAATTGTTCCGCTGGTTGTGCCCATGCGCTGCCGGCGACGATGCTGCTTGCTGCGGCAATGCCAAGTACGAACGATTTCATGTAATGTCTCCAGGTTTTATAGTTGCCGCTCAGTGCGGGAAAGGCCACAGGCGGAGTTTCTCTTTACCGATTTGCCACAAACGCGCCAAGCCGTGGGGTTCCACGATCAGGAAGAAAATGATCAGGGCGCCGAACACCATCAGCTCCAGGTTCGATGCCACGGTGGTCGGCAGCGCCAGGCCGTGAGCAACGATGTTGAGGAATACAGGCAGCAGCACGATGAAGGCCGAACCGAGGAAAGAGCCCAGCACGGAACCGACGCCGCCGATAATGATCATGAACAGGATGCGGAAGGACAGGTCCAGGTTGTAGGCTTCCGGTTCCACGGTGCCGAGGTAGGCGAAGGCGTACAACGCGCCGGCCACACCGCAGTAGAAGGAGCTCACCGCGAACGCCAGCAGTTTGGTGCGCATCAGGCGGATGCCGATCACTTCCGCCGCCACATCCATGTCGCGCACAGCCATCCAGGAGCGGCCCACATTGGAGCGGATCATGTTCTTGGCCAGCAGGGCCATGATCGCCACCACCATCAACACCAACAGGTATTTGCGTTCCGGCGTATCGAAGGCGTAGCCGAAGATTTCCATTTTCTGCGCTGTGATCACGCCGGAGGAGCTGTAATTCGTCAGCCAGCCGATCTTGGTCAGGCACCACACCACGAAGAACTGCGTCGCCAGGGTGGACGCGGCAAGGTAGAAGCCGCGGATGCGCAGCGAAGGCAGGCCGAAGGCAATGCCGACCATTGCAGCGCACAGGCCGCCCAGCACGAATGCCACCAGCACCGGAATGCCGGGAACGCGCAGCATGAAGTTATATGCGCCGAACGCACCGACCGCCATGAAGGCGGCGGTGCCGAGCGACAGCTGGCCCGCGTAACCGGTGAGGATATTCAGGCCAAGTGCCGCCAGCGCGAAAATCAGGAAGGGGATGAAGATGGCCGACAACATATAAGGCGACGACACCAGCGGCAGCACCAGCAGCGCGACGGCCAAGGTGGTGAACAGCGCGATACGGTCCTGGCGGATTGGCAGGATCTGGCCGTCTGCCTCGTAGCTGGTTTTGAATTGTCCTGCTTCGCGGTAGAACATCGCTTAAATCCTCCGGATGATTTTTTCGCCGAACAGCCCTTCCGGGCGCACCAGCAGGAACAGCAGGGCCAGCACATAAGGGAACCAGCCTTCGATACCGCCGCCCACATGCGGGCCGATATACACTTCCGCCAGCTTTTCCGAGGCACCGATAATCAGGCCGCCGACAATCGCGCCTGGAACGGAGGTGAAGCCGCCCAGGATCAGCACCGGCAGCGCTTTCAGTGCGATGAAGGTCAGCGCGAACTGCACCCCATTGCGTGCGCCCCACAGCAGGCCGGCCACCAGTGCCACCATGCCCGCCACCGCCCACAGGATGCCCCAGATGCGCTGCAGCGGAATGCCGACTGCCTGCGCGGCCTGGTGGTCGTCCGCAACTGCACGCAGGGCGCGGCCAACTTTGGTCTTGGCGAACATCACCGCCAGCAGGGCCACCATCACGCCGCAAATTGCCGCCGCCGTCAGGTCGAACTTGGAAACGATGATGTTGAATTTCTCCATCAGGTACTCGCTCGGCACGTCCTCGATCGGGATATCCAGCTTGTGCACCTGCGAGCCCCAGATAAGTTGCGCCAAGCCCTCGATGAAGAAGGCCAGGCCGATGGTGGCCATGAACAGCGTGATTTCGGGCTGGTTGACCAGGGGCCGCAATACGACGCGCTCGATGGCCAGGCCGAGGACGATCATCGCCAGGACTGTAGCCGGTATCGCCAGCCACAGCGAGAGCCCGAATTTGTCCATGAAGCCTACGCAGGTCAGTGCCGCGAAGAAGACCATTGCGCCTTGCGCAAAGTTGAATACGCCGGAGGCCTTGTAGATCAGCACGAAGCCAATCGCCACCAGCGCATACATCACGCCGGACAACAAGCCGCCGATCAGGACCTCGGCAAAGAAATTGATATCCATCAGTGGGCCACTCCGAGGTAAGCGTCGATCACGTCCTGGTTGGTGCGGACTTCATCCGGCGTGCCGTCGCCGATCTTCTTGCCGTAATCCAGCACCACTACGCGGTCCGAGATATCCATCACCACGCCCATATCGTGCTCGATCAGCACGATGGTGGTGCCGAATTGTTCGTTCACGTCGAGGATGAAGCGGCACATGTCCTGCTTCTCTTCCACGTTCATGCCGGCCATGGGTTCGTCCAGCAGCAGGATTTTCGGCTCGGCGGCCAGGGCCCGGCCCAGTTCCACGCGTTTCTGCAGGCCATATGGCAGGCGGCCGACAGGCGTCTTGCGGATATGCTGGATCTCGAGGAAGTCGATCACCTCTTCGCATTTGCGGCGATGTTCGATCTCTTCGCGCCGCGCCGGACCCCAGTACAGCGCCTGCAGCAGGAAGTTGGATTTCATCCTGAGGTTACGGCCAGTCATGATGTTGTCCAGCACCGTCATGCCCTTGAACAGCGCAATGTTCTGGAAGGTGCGCGCGATGCCCGACTTGGCCGCCGCGTAGCAATCCATATTCTTGCGTTGCTGGCCGCGATACATGATCTCGCCCTGCTGCGGGCGGTACACGCCGTTGATCACGTTCAGCATCGAGCTTTTGCCCGCGCCGTTCGGTCCGATGATGGCGCGGATTTCGTGCTCGCGCACATCGAAGGAGATGTTGGTCAGTGCTTTAACGCCGCCGAACGACAGCGAGATATTGCGCAGGTCCAGGATCACGTCGCCGATCTTGCGGCCAGCCGTGATGGCTTCCGGTTCATTCATTTGCATGGTGGCTTTCTCGCTTATGCTGCCTTGAGGTCCATGATCCGCAGGTCAGCCGCCACCATACCGGTGCGGCCATCCTCGAACTTGACCTGGGTTTCGATGTATTGCGAAGCCTTGCCGCCGTACAGTGCCTCGATCAGCACAGCATATTTCTCGGCGATGAACTTGCGGCGCACCTTGCGGGTACGGGTCAGTTCATCATCGTCAGGGTCGAGCTCCTTGTGCAGCACTAAGAACCGGTGGACCTGGGTGTCCGCCATTAACGCCTCCTGAGCCAGGTCGGCGTTGACCTTTTCCACGCATTCCCTGACCAGCGCGTAAGTCTGTTCGTGCGCGGCCAGGTCGGTGTAGCCGGAGTAGGCAATGCCGCGCCGCTCGGCCCAGTTGCCCACAGCCTCCATGTCGATGTTGATGAAGGCGGTTACCCTGTCGCGCTCATGGCCGAAGGCCACGGCTTCCTTGATGAAGGGGAAGAACTTGAGTTTGTTTTCGATGTAGTTCGGCGCGAAGATGGCGCCGTTGCTCATCTTGCCCACGTCGGCCGCGCGGTCGATGATGCGCAGGTGGCCGTCGCTGTCGAAGATGCCGGCATCGCCGGTGTGGAAGTAGCCTTCGGCGTCGATTGCTTCAGCTGTTGCGTCGGGGCGCTTGTAATAGCAGTGCATCAGCGTTGGCGACTTGACCAGCACTTCGCCGGTGGGCGCCAGTTTCACTTCCACCCCCGGTGCCGGCTTGCCGACCGAATCGAATTTGATTTCGCCATCCGGTTGCAGGCAGATGTAGGCGCAGGTTTCGGTCGAACCGTAGAACTGTTTCAGGTTGACGCCAATGGAGCGGTAGAAGCGGAACAGGTCGGGCCCGATTGCAGCCCCCGCCGTGTAGGCAACACGGGTGCGCGACATCCCCAGCACATTGCGCAGCGGCCCATACACCAGCACATTGCCGATGGCGTAACTGATACGCTCGCCCAGCGGCACCGGCTTGCCGTCCAGGATATCGGAGCCCACCCGGCGCGCCACCTCCATGAAGTGATGGAACATCTTGCGCTTGATGGTGCCCGCGTCTTCCATGCGGATCATCACTTGCGTCAGCATGTTTTCGAAGATGCGCGGCGGGGCGAAGTAGTACGAGGGGCCGATCTCGCGCAAGTCGGTGGTGACGGTATCGGAAGATTCCGGGCAATTGACGGTAAAGCCAGCTGTCAGCGCTTGCGCAAAGGAGAACAGGCAATCGCCCACCCAAGCCATCGGCAGGTAGGACAGCACGTTTTCCGAATCTGTCAGCTTGTCGAAGCCGATGCCGCCAGTGGCCGCCGACAGCAAAGCTTTATGCGTCTGGCACACGCCCTTCGGTTTGCCGGTGGTGCCTGAGGTGTAGAGGATGATCGCGTTGTCGTTCTCTTTGCCTTTGGCGATCGATGCTTCGTAAAAAGCTGGATGCGCCTTGTCGTACTCGCGTCCCAATTCCTGCAGGCGAGCGTAGGACATCAACTGCTGGTGCGTGTAATTGCGCATGCCGCGCTCGTCTTCGTAAGCGATGTGCGCGATACCCGGGCATTGCTCGCACAGGTCAAGCAACTTGTCGACCTGCTCCTGGTCCTCCACGATGGCGTATTGGATCTCGGCGTTCTCCAGCACAAAGGCCAGGTCGGCTGCCGGAGCATCCTGGTACATCGGCACCGGCACACCGCCCAGGCATTGCGCCGCCAGCATCGACCAATACAGGCGCGGCCGGTTGTCGCCAATGATGGCGAGGTTCATGCCGCGCTGGAAGCCGATCGCGGCCAGCCCGCATGCCAGCGCGCGCACTTCGGCATTGACCTGCTGCCAGTCCCAGGTTTGCCAGATGCCCAGGTCTTTTTCGCGGAACGCAGGCTTATGCGGCCGCTCCTTGCCATGCTGAAGCAGCCTGCGAGGGAAGGTCGTCAGATTATCCTGCACGGTGTCTCCTTGGATTATTAGCTGCGCTTTTTAGTAGTAGTGCGCTTTTTGTGTGATGATATTAGCGTGAGCTATGTCGCAAAGTTGTCATTTCAAAGACAATTCGTCGACTTTTGATGGTGCGACGCAACAACAATGAAAAATGAACCCAGCCTGATCGAAGCCATACGCAGTTCCACCTGGGCGCCAGTGCTCACCGAGGAGCAATTAGCGCGGGTAGAGGCGACCTGCTACGAGGAATTCATTCCCAAAGGAGGCTTCGTTTGCCATAAAGGCGAAATTGTCGATAATTGGATCGGCATTATTTCGGGCATGGTGAAAATGAATAATTTTTCGCCAAACGGAAAAAGCGTCACATTTACTGGGGTACCGCCCGGAGGCTGGTTCGGCGAAGGTTCATTACTCAAAGATGAATGCCGCCGATATGACGCCATGACCCTGCGTGACAGCCGCATTGCACGCATGCCGGCCGTCACTTTCCACTACCTGCTCGAGAATAGCCTACCCTTCACCAGGTTCCTCTTGATGCAGCTCAACGAACGTTTGGGTCAGTTCATCGGCATGGTGGAAAACGAGCGCTTGCTGGACCCGGACACGCGCGTTGCACGGTGCCTTGCATCACTATTTAATTCCCACCTGTATCCCGGCATTGAACGGCTGGTGCAGATTTCGCAGGAAGAGGTTGGCCTGCTGTCGGGTTCCTCGCGGCAGCGCGCCAACCAGGCGCTGCAAGTCCTCGAAAAGCAGGGCTTGTTGCGCGTGGACTACGGCGGTATCCGCATTCTCGACCTGGACGGCTTGCGTCGCTTTGAAGCGTGAGCCGGGCTGCTCAATCGTGCGGAAAGGTTTCTTCGGAGAGGACGACCTTCTTGTTATTGATCGTGAATTGATAAATCGCCTTATCGTCGTTCTTGGGATAGGTGATTTTTAGCTTGGCTTTGGTCGGGCCAAGCTCCAATTTCTTCAGCTTTTCATCTGCCGCACCGAGCTTGGCCGAAATGACCGGCGCCGTGTATGGCGAGTGATCGTCCGGGTTCTTTTCTCCGCTCATGATAGTGGTCATCAGAGGATTCCATTCTGCCTTGTCCACCGGGACGGCTTCGTACACGAACTCGGCGCCTTTGACGTTGTTCATGTGCGAGACGAACTCCTCGTCCATGCTGTATTTGGCGATCACATCCTGGAGCTTCAGCGGTTTCAGGTTCTTCACCTTGAGGCAGCAGATAACGTCCAGCGGGTCTGCAACCCGGATTGCCGAAAAGACGGTTTCCTTAGCAAGCGGCTTGTTGGTGAAGATATAGTTGGTCCGCGCCACCAGCTTGAAACCCTTGTCGCTAACCGCGAGTTTCTGCCAGATCCCGACCACGGGTTCTTCTTGAGCATGGGCCGTGGCGAGAACGCTGACCAGCCCGGCAAGTGCAGCGAATTTTTTCATTTGCGATTTTCCAGATTTACTTGATGAAGAACTCTTTTTGCAGAGCATCGCTGGCGTCCATATAACGCGCCTTCGACTTCATTTCACCGGTGCCGTTAAACATGGGGACGTCCCAATTCTGATTGAACTGGAACACACGGATTTTCACGCTGGTCTTTTTCATGTTGTTGGCAGGTTCCCCCTGTGTCAGACTACTTGTCGGGTAATTCAATCGGTTTGATTGGAACCTGACCAAGGGTCTGGCGCACCGCGAAATGCAGTTGCCGCCTCGGAATCGACNCCCCCTGTGTCAGACTACTTGTCGGGTAATTCAATCGGTTTGATTGGAACCTGACCAAGGGTCTGGCGCACCGCGAAATGCAGTTGCCGCCTCGGAATCGACRTCTCTCCACCGAGGCAGGAATGACAGCAAGACACACAGAAGCATTTATCGAACAGGCACTGGTCAAGGCGTTTTCGCGCGGCTCACGCAGCATCACGTCAGTGGCTGAGGAGCTGAACCTCAGCCACCATACGTTAAGATCCTGGATGAAGAAAAAATCCATATCGACACCGGCCTCGGTGCAGGCGACGGAAAAACGCCCACAGGACTGGACAGCGCAAGAGCAACTCTCGGCCTTGCGGGAAACCCATGGCATGACCACCGAGCAGGTGCAGGCGTGGTGCCGTGCACGCGGCCTGTTTGAGCACCATTTAATGAGTTGGGAAGCGGCGTTTTGTGCCGGCGCCAAGGAGGCGCCGCCGAGCGCCCGCGAACTGCGCACTTTGAAGGACGAGTTGGCCAAGCTCAAGCGCGAAGTGGGACGCAAGGACAAGGCATTAGCAGAGGCGGCAGCGCTGTTGGTGCTGCAAAAAAAGTTCCGGGCGTTGTGGGAGGACGAGGAAAAATGACCGCCGTCCCGCAGCGCCAGAACGTGATGGCATTGGTGGCAGAGGCGGTCGTTGCCGGTGCACGCCAAGAGCAGGCGTGCGCCGCCATCGATCTGAGCGAACGCACCCTGCAGCGCTGGCAAGACGACGCGCGGGCAGCGGTGGGCGACCGTCGGCCGGCACGGGTTCAGAAGCCCGTGAACGCGCTGAGCGAGCTTGAGCGCGAACGCCTGCTGACGGTCGTCAACTCGAAGGAGTTCGGCCATTTGCCGCCCAGCCAAATCGTGCCCAGGCTGGCTGATCGCGGCGAGTATTTGGCCTCGGAGTCGACCATCTACCGCCTGCTGAAACAGAATGGCCAGTTGGCGCACCGGCGCGCCGAAAAACCATCGAAGCCCAGAGCCAGGCCGCGCGCGCTGAGCGCGACGGGACCGAACCAGTTGTTCAGTTGGGATATCACCTACTTGCCAAGCTCGGTCAAAGGCAGTTTTTTCTATCTGTACCTGTTCATGGATATCTTCAGCCGGAAAATCGTCGGCTGGCAGGTCTATGACGCCGAGTGCAGCACGCTGGCTGGGGCGGTGATGCGCGACATCTGCACGCGTGAACGAATCGCGGCCGAGCAGGTGGTGCTGCATTCGGATAACGGCGCCCCGATGAAGGGAGCGACCATGCTGGCCACGCTGCAGACGCTGGGCGTGATGCCGTCGTTCAGCCGCCCGGCCGTGAGCAATGACAATCCCTACTCCGAAGCGTTGTTCAAGACGATGAAGTACCGTCCGGCCTATCCGGCGCGACCATTCGCTAACCTGATGGCCGCGCGCCAATGGGTGGGTGCCTTCGTCCATTGGTACAACGCCGAACACCGTCACAGCGCCATCGGATTCGTCACGCCGGAGCAGCGCCATGCCGGGCTCGATGCCGCGCTGCTGCGCGAGCGGACCGTGGTCTACGAGGCCGCCAAGGCCTTGCATCCCAACCGCTGGAGTGGCGATGTACGCAACTGGGAGCTGGTCGAGATCGTGCATCTGAACCCCGAAAAAGGAAACACGCTGAACAGCGAAACGGAGGCGGAACCACTGACACTGAAACAAGCAGCTTGAATTATCAAATTAGGCGACAACTAGCTTGAAAATTTCCG
>NZ_LMIC01000013.1:0-102856 GCF_001428585.1 Duganella sp. Root198D2
ATGTCGTTGCTCTGCGGTCCAGCTGGTTTTGGTCCCATCTAACCCTCGAAAATTTGCAAGGAATTGCGCCCATTTTAGCGAAACCTTGCAAATCTCAGCAGCGTTATTTGCGCATTCACCTTTAGATTCAGGCGCCGTTTAATTGTTCAGGGCCGACTACTGAAGATATTGAGATTAATAAAAAGATATTTGAGATCGTTTATGCGGCGATAGAGGAGGGGTATGAGTTATTTGAGTTTTCCGCCTTTATCCGGGAGGGGTATTTAGAGACGAAATTATGGATCACCTCGGATGGCGTGCGGGTGGCTGTTACCAAGAGCAATATAAATTACGCGATATTGTGTGATCTTATTGACGATCTCAAAGCCAACGGAATGTTGCGCGGGGATGATTGGAAGTCGCTCACAATGACTTACGTTTATGGCGGCCAAGTAAAAGTCAAATTTGACTATTGAACGATCGACTTGCACGTGGTCTGCGCCAGGAATGCTGCTGAAACTTGCAATCCTTGGCCCGAAGCCGGCAAAAAGCCTGCGCCGGCATCAGCATACGCCACGCCGGCTTTCGCAGCATCGAGCCGGAGCAGTGGCGGCGCGTGATCGATAACAACCTGGGTGGCATCTTCTATGTTGCGAGGGAAACGGTACGGCGCATGCAGCAGGGCGTGATCCTGACCATGTCTTCGGTAAACGGCCTGGCAGCGTTCCCGCACTATGCGGACTACAACGCTTCCAAGGCAGCCGTGCTGGCCTTGACCCGCACGATGGCAGTGGAACTGGCTCCCGGGATCCGGGTCAATGCACTGTGCCCGGGCGCCGTCATGACGCCGATGCAGCAGGCCGGTACACGCAGGAGATGTTCGCCGAGGTCAACGCCAACATCCCCCTTGGCCGCCATGCCGACCCATCGGAAATCGCTGCCTTCTTCGCCTTCCTGGCCTCGGATGAAGCCAAGTTCATCACCGGCCACCACTACGTGATCGACGGTGGGGAGATCGCCAGGGCCTCGGCGTAAGCACTACCAGGCAAAGGAGGTCAGGAGGTCGCCGTTGGGTAATGCCATGTAACCGGCTTGGCCGCGGCGGCCGGGAAACCATTCATCGCTAATGGCCGCCACTGCCTGGAAGTGGATTTGCCCGCCAGCGCCGTCGCCAGCGATGGCGGTAAGCTGGATGGCATCAAACTCCAGTACGCGGCCAGCAACTGCGGAAACCGCCTTGTAAAAACTCTCCTTGGCCGAGAATGCCAGGGTCAGTCCCGAGGAAAACGGCAAGCTGCGCCCGGCGTCGAGCTTAAGCAGCAATGCATGCTCGCGCCGGTTTACCACCAGCGAAAGCATGCTTTCGTGCTGGTCGGCGCCGATCACGCGCTCGATGTCGATGCCGAGGCCACGGAGCCCGCCTTCAGTTGTGGCGACAGCGGCAACGGCCAGGCGATCGTTGTGCGAAATGCTGCCGATCATTCCGGTGGGCCACAACGGCGCACCATTGCCTGCGCTGCCGACGGCAGCAAGCGGCCTGCCGAGAGCAGCCATTGCTTCTCGCGCTGCCAGGCGGCCGTGAAAATATTCCGCCTGGCGCTTACGCACGCTGCGCGCAATTCGGGGCGGGCATTCAATCCCCGCACGATCGAACATCCCTGCGTTGAACGCAGCTGGATCGAACCCGAGACAGCAGGCCGTCAGCGTGCTGGCGCCAAGTGGCAAGGCCATGACCTCGAGTCCGGTTTGTACATGCATCGCTGTCAGCCTTCGTGGGGGATGCATATTATACCGGCCCCGCTTCCGGGGCCGTAGCACGCACAGTTACCGGAATCGCGTGCTCGCCAGGTCAGCCTTGGTAGAGAACGTAGCCGTTTTTCTCGGTACGGAACTTGATCAGTTCGGGCATCTGGGTAGCCAGTTCACCCGTCAGGTCGTAGTGGTTCAGTACGTTCCTGTAGGCATCAATGGCGATCACCGCATAGCTCACCGGGGTGGTTGGGAACATCCAGGTATGGCCGTCAGGGCTGCGCATGATCGTACCGTTGACCAGCGATACGCCAACCTGCCCGGCGTTGACCGTCTTCTCGGTGTACGAGCCATTCTTGAGTTCCTGGGTCAATTCATGGCTGATGGTGCTGGTCGACGTATTGACGTATTCGATTTCGGTGGAGACCGCCACCTTGGCATAGTATTCGGCTTCTGCACTGGCGCTGTATTTCTGGCTCAGCCTCGTTTCGGTAACCTTTTCATAGCTGTCGGCGGTGCGGTAAAAGGTATCCGAATATTCCTTTAGCAAGGTATTCTGCGGCGTGAATGCGATGACGAATTGCGCGCGCTCCTGCAGGACGGTCGACGGCACATAGTCGTCCACATAGGTGATCTGGATCTGGTCCAGGCGCGCGGCGCTGCGGCCGCCGATCGCGATAACGCGGATATTACTCAGTTGATGGGGATCACCCCCGTCACCGCCGCCGCCGAGCGTGCGTCCCTTGTTGGTTTGGAACTGCAGCTGGTCGACGCGCGCGCCAGAGCGGATCGACATGGAGCAAATGTATTCGTCATCAGCGAAAACCAGTGTATTGGACGGGTCGCCGCCATCGCCGCCATGCTGGTGTCCATTGATGATAATGGCATCGACTTCCCGGGCAGAGCGGATTGCCAGTGAACGAACGAACTCGGCATTGAATGTGTCTCCGCCTTCGCCTCCGTAATTGCTGATTACGACTCCATTTTCCATCGTCAACGTCTTCATGTTTCCCTCGCTCGAGTATCGTTCAATAAGCCAAGTCTTCCCGGTTTGTGTGCAGAGCTGCACCAGTCCGGCCTAGCGGACTCCGTCAATACGGCATCCGTGGCTTGACTATATGGAGGGCGCTTGAACGGGATAAGTATCAGCAGGTATCACGAGGTGTGGGCATGAAGGGGGAGCGCTGGCCATCGCGCCCCCAATGTCCTGAGGTCTTGAAGGACCCGGACCAGGAATGTGAGTCAGGACAAGTTCAACGTCCAGGTGGTAACGCCTTCCCGTGCGTCGGTGCTCATCGCCACGTCGCGACCCCAGCTGGCGATGTAGCTCCAGTCCGGGTCCTCGATCCAGGCCAGCGTGTCGAAACTGGTAGCGCGCTGGCGGATAAATCGTACGTAAAGATCGACGTTGTCCTTGATCCACATATCATCGCCACGAATACGCAATTGAATCTGCAGGTGACGGCTCATTCCGTTCGAGAATTCGAAGCCGTAACCCGGATAGGGCATGGGTATCTGTCCTACGCCCGGCGGAAGTTCGGGTGTCTTGTCGTTCCGGCGGGGCAATTTGGTAGGCCCCATATAGTCATAGTTCCTGATTGCTCCGGCCTCCAGGTCATCTTCGGTCGGATAGTCGAGATTGAGTAAGCGAAGTTCGTGGCCGTCCCGCAAGATCCTGGCTTGAACAAGGCTGTCAGTTCCTGCATTGGGTGCGTTTTTTGTTTGCGCAATGAGCCTGATTGAACCGATCCACATGGCAGTCTCCTATCAAATTACTGCAATTTGTAAAGCGTTCCCCGCAATCGACCTGGGGTAACGGCCTGTTAATAATCGGTCAGGTGGAGGGGGCAGGAATCGGTACTGGCACCTAGATTCGGCGTGGGCGCATACCCAAATTAGTACTTGCCGCCTGAACATGGCGCTATGTCCGTTTCCGCACTGAGCGGCCCCATGCTGAGTCGTATGCTCTGGCTATGAAGATGACAGCCAATACCTCTGCCGCCCGCCGGGCGCCGCCATTGTCGCTCGCTGCGTGGAAACAATTCATCAGCGTCGCCAAGCCCTATTGGCTGGGGAGCGAAAAGAAGTCAGCCTGGGGCTTGCTGCTGCTGCTGATCGTGCTGATGCTTGCCGAAACCCAGCTGGCAGTGATGCTGAACAACCAATCCGGCGAAATGACTTCGGCACTGGCGGGACGGGATGGCGACCGCTTCTGGAAGTCGGTGCGGGCCTGTCTGCTCATCCTGGCGTTCGCAGTGCCGATCTACGCTTTCTACTACTACATGCGGGACATGTTTGCCAATCGGTGGCGGCGCTGGCTGACGGGCCGTTTCCTCGATGGTTACCTGCACGGGCGCAAATATTACGAGCTGACGTCGGAGGGCGAGATCGACAACCCGGACCAGCGGATAAGTGAAGACATCAACACCTTTACCGGCCGCTCGATTCACTTCCTGCTGATCTTCTTGGGCTCGATCATGCAGTTGGTGGCGTTCAGCGCAGTACTGTGGTCGATTTCGCACCTGCTGGTCGGCGTGCTGGCCGTATATGCGCTGACCGGGACCGTTGTTGCGCTCTACGTCTTCGGCAATCCGCTGATCCGCCTCAATTTCTGGCAGCTACGGCGCGAGGCGGATTTCCGCTTCGGGCTGATGCGCCTGCGGGAAAATGCCGAATCGATCGCCTTCTACCGGGGCGAGGCACAGGAGCGCGCCTACATCGACAGCAGGTTCGATAAGGTGTTCCACAATTTCAGCCGCCTCATCAAAAAGCAGCGCACGCTGAATTTGTTCCAGCGTACGTTCAGCCAGCTTACCCTGGTGCTGCCAGGGGTAATCCTCGCAGACGGCGTGCTGTCCGGCGCGCTGGAAGTGGGGCGGGCGATACAGGCGGCAGGGGCATTTACGGCCGTGCTTGGGGCGGTGGGCGTCATCGTCGATAATTTTGAGAGCCTGAGCCGCTTCGTGGCGGGCACCGAGCGCCTGCAGACCTTGTCGAGGCTGGTACTACCACCAGCCGGCGACGAAACAGTTGCCGACAAGCGGACAACGCGAATCCGGAAGCGGGCTGGCAAACAGATCGCGGTCGAATCGCTGACCGTGTGCCCGCCGCAATCGGAGCGGGTGCTGGTCAAGGATCTATCGTTCATCCTCGAACCGGGCGACGCGCTCTTGATCACTGGCGACAGTGGTTGCGGTAAGAGTTCGCTGCTGCGCGCTATTGCCGGCCTGTGGGATACCGGTAGCGGTGTGATCCGCCATCCGCCGCTGGAAGACCTCTTTTTCCTGCCCCAGCAACCTTACCTGCAGCATGGGACATTGCGCAGCCAGCTTATCTACCCAAGTGTACAGACAGCGCTGAGCGACGAGCGGCTGCAGGAGATCCTGGAACAGGTGCACCTGCCGTATCTCGCCCAGCGGGTGGGCGGGCTGGATGCCGTGCAGGACTGGGAAAAGCTGTTATCCGTCGGCGAACAGCAGCGGCTTGCCTTTGGCCGGGTGCTGGTGCATGAACCGAGCATCGTGATCCTTGACGAAGCGACCAGCGCGCTCGACAGCGGCAACGAGGCTTCGCTTTACAGATGCCTGCGTGAGAGCGGCGCCACGCTGATCAGCATTGCCCACAGGGCAGCCGTCCGGCGCCACCATACGCATGTACTGCGCTTGAACGGCGATGGTGCCTGGGATATACGGAGAGTGGCGGTACCGCTGGACGTGGAATCGCGCCGCGCCGAAGTTACGCACCTTCAATGTCCCCAGGAACTCGATGAATGCGGATAATCTGGAAGTTGTACTGTTCGGCAGCCAGCGGGCCTCCGCCCAGGCTCAATTGTTGCTGCCTCAGGTAGTCACTCACAAGCATGGCGGCGCCTTGCTCCGTCAACACGCCAGCAGAATTTGCCGTTATCTGATGCTCTGACCGGTCGGCACTCCGGTAAGCAATAACCCAAGTAGACACCTGCTTCACTTTCGTACGCTTGTAAGGGAATCACGTATGTTATCAAAGTTGAGTGTGTTCTTGCGTTCGTTTGAGCCGGGTGGCGTTGTAAATTTCCTAATTGCAAATTTAATTGTCGCAAAATTTAACACCTTTCATGCGTGAAGTTGGGGTAACTCAGCGTAATCAGGTACTTAGATGGTAGGCACAGTTGATGCTTGATCCAGCTTGTAGTTTCCTCAACCTAAATATGGAGCGCGATATGAAAGCTAATACGCTGTTCAAGTCTTGCCTGCTGGCCTGCTCCGTTCTGGCGGGTGCTCAAGCGGTTGCCGGTCCCGGCACCGTAAATAGTATTGAATTCAGTTTCATGAATTACGGTAATACCGCAGGACAGTCGTTCAGCAGTTTGCCCTTGACGAGTTTTGACAGCACTCCAGCGCCGGCGGTCTCGCCGATCTCCATACCGACCCCACAGGAAATCCTGCCAGTTGCCGAGGTTTACGTGCCTTCGACACCTGTGCAACCCGACATACCTCAAATCATTGCGGCGCCGGACGTGCCGCAGGCGGCAGCGGCCATCCCGGAACCAGGGACCGCCGCCTTGCTGGGTTTGGGTTGTGCCTTGCTTTTCCTGCGCCGTCGGGGGGGACTCCATGCTTAATTCCCGTAGTCTTCCAGCGCTTGCGCTGACCTTGCTGGTGGCGGCATGTGGCGGCGGCGGGTCGGGGGGCTCGCCGGCCGTTGCAACCGCTCCGCCGGCAACCACGCCGGCGCCGGAAGGGAATATCGTCACATCGGTGCCACCGCCAACGTACGCGGCGGGCAGCGGCAGCCTGAGTATCTTCAACGCCATCAACGCCTTGCGCAGCAAGATTGGCTCCGGGCTGCTGGCCCAGAGCTTGTTGCTGGACAAGTCGACGGGGGCGCACTGGAGTTACATCAACCAGAACGGCATCAGCGAACTGCATGGCGAAACGGCCGGCAAGCCTGGATACACAGGCGTCCGTGCCGCCGACCGGATTGCGGCGGCAGGCTATGCAGCCTCGGTGTCGGGGGAAGCGATCTACAGCACGGTGGGTACCGACAAGTACGCGACCTGTGTTGCGGAGTGGGCCAATTCGGTGTACCACGCGGCCCTGCTGTTTGCGAGCACGATCGACATCGGTATTGCGGCAAACAACTTCAACCCGGTCGAGGGCGCTTCAACGCTTTGCGCGGTGGAAGTCGCCACCAGTACAACGCAGTCGGCGCAGTTGCCAGGTGCGGGCAGTATCCGTGCATATCCTTACGCAAACCAGGCCGACGTGCCCTTTGTGTTCTTCAATCGCACGGAAACGCCGACACCTGTGCCGGACCTGGTCGAAGCGGGAACGCCCGTCACGGTCAGTTTCGAAACCCGGGGCATGGCGTTGACAGCGCCGATCGCGATCAGCCAGTTCAGCCTCACCCCTGCCGGCGGGGCGGCAGTCGACGCGCGGATCCTGGTGAACAAAGGCGGCAAGCTTGGCCCGGTGATCACCACCAACGGTCCCGCGTTGACGGATGACGCCAATATGCAGGGTTTCACCGCAACGCTGGTTCCGGTGCTGAGGCTGAAACCTGGCACCGCGTATACCGTGGCCTTGATGGCCATGGTGGATGGAAAGGCAGTCAACAAGTCCTGGACTTTCACCACCGCTGCACAGTAATACCGAAGCATGGGGTCGGCAATCAGGCTGAATACGCTGACCCTTTCGCTTTACTTCGGGCGCGGCGACCGCAAGCCCCGGTCCGGGCGGGCGAGGGTACCCGAGCGCAGCATGCACACCGAGCGGGCGACGGCCCGCGCGACATTGCGAACCTCCTCCTGGAAGGCTTCATCCTTGTCCATGGTGTCGTGGCTGGTGGCATACGGTTCGTAATAGCCTAAATAGCGGTCAAGCCGGGCCGGGGGCCCTGCATCGACCAGCTCCATCCAGTCAAGCCAATCCGACAGATTGCGCCGCAGGCTCTCGACGCCGGCGACATCGCCGTGCACCACCAGGCCGTAGGCGCGCCCGGCGAGGTGCTTGGGGTAGGGCCAGCCGGCCAGTTCCAGCGCCTTGGCTTCTTCGGCTTTCTTGCCGTGTGTGCTGCTTGGGTCGGGATTGCCGCCATCGGCGCACACCAGGCGGTCGATCATCAGTTTCAGTACGGATGGCGCCTGGTACCAGTACGCCGGGGTGAAGATGATGATGCCGTGAGCGGATACCCACTGCTCATAGATCTCGTTCATCCAGTCATTGACCTGGCCAAGGCTGTGATTGGGGTAGCAGCTGCAGGGCCAATGGCAGAGCGGCATGGCGGTGGAGACGCAGCCTTTGCATGGGTGGATGCGCAACTCGAATTCGGAAGTAAGGCGGCTCAGGTCAAGGATGTCGCAGCCGATGCCCTCGCTGGCGAGCGTGGCCTCGGCGAGTTTGAGCATGCGCCAGGTCTTGGACATTTCGCCCGGGCAGGTACCGTCATTGCGCGCGGAACCGCATACCAGCAGGACTCGCGAGGGAGCGGCCGGATCTTTCTGGCGTTTTTCGGCCGCCTGCAGGCGGGCGGCGGCGGCCTTCCATTCGACAGAGAGCTCGTAGCCTGGGTCGGCGTAGCCTGGGCCGGCGGCTTCGGTCAAGGGCGCCTTGCGGCTGTCGTCAAAGTTTTGCCAGGAGACTTCCTCGAGTTTTGCCACCTCGTCGCGCAGTTTGTCGAAGCGCGGGTCGGCAAACTTACGCATGAAGCGCAGTTGAAATTCCCGGCGTTCCAGTTTGGCGGGAGCCTGGCCTTTGCGCACTTTTGTCATAGCTGCCTCCTGTGCTGGGGAAAATGTGCCACGGGCGCAGCGGCGGGTCAGTTCGACAGCGAACCGACGACAGGGTCTTGCGGAAACTTGACCTGGGTTAAGGATGGAGTGGGGGCGTCAGGTCTACGATTGAACCATGGCAAAGAAGTTTCCAATCATCCCCTTGCATCCGGAGCGTGTCTGCTGGGGTTGCGACAAGTATTGTCCCGCTGACAGCCTGGCCTGCGGCAATGGCTCGGAGCGTACCCAGCACCCATCGGAGCTGTTCGGTCCCGACTGGATGGAGTGGGAATCGCCGCTCCTCGAACCACAGGACGAAAACAATGTGAAGAAGTCCGCCTGAGGTCTTTGTGCAGAGTTGGGGGCGGCTACTTCTGGCGCAACTTCTCGATTGTGAGCACGGCCTGCTCCGTGTCGTGCGGCGGCTTGAGGAAAAGGCGCAGTCCCTCGAATACCGGCCCGATCAGTCCGGAGTCCGCCTCCCGGTCAAAGAACGACGACCAGCCGGTAGCCTGGTGCAGGACCTGGCGCGCAGCTTCGCCGAGCAGGATGGGCGGGAAGCTGCTATCGGCCTGTGCCGGTAAAGTCTGGTCGGCCTGGGCTATGTGGCGAACGGCACCGCTCTCGGCAAGGAAAGCCAGGAAGCGTTTGCGCAGCTGCGGGTTCGGCGATTTCGCTGGCAGGACCAGGATATCGAGCGGCGCATCTTCATAGGCCGGCATCTCTGGCGAGATAGCGGGAAAGGCGAAGAATCCCATGTCATCGGCTATCGCCTGCGGGAATTTGGCGGCGACAAAGCTCCCCATCAGCATCATGCCAACCCGATTGCGGTAAATGTAGGGCAGCACGCGTTCGTGCTCCAGGTCCATGGTCGCGGGCAGGAAGTAGCCTTTGCGCAGCAAGCCACCCCATATGTCGAATACATGGCGTACGCGGGCGTCCGTAAAAGGCACCTCGCCGCGCATGACCTTGCGGTGAAAATCCAGTCCGTTGAGCCGCAGGTCTAGGTAATCGAACCAGCCTGCCGCCGGCCAGTTTGCCGCGGCGCCCAGGCCGATCGGCGTCACGCCTTCCGCGGACAAGCGCTCGCAGGTGCGGAGGAATGCGTCCCAGGTCGTTGGCGGCGCGATGCCGAGGCGCTTGAACAGGGATTTGCGGTAGACGAAGCCCCAGGGATAGTAGTACAAGGGGAATCCATACACTTCGCCGTCGATGCGGGTGCCGTCAATGGTCGCCGGATGGAAGTTCTTCTTCTTGAGCAGCGCGATGGTTTCGCTATCGAGCGGTGCCAGGAGCTTGTTTGCGGCCGCATCGCGCAAGCGCTCGCCGGCGTACCAGAACGCCACGTCGACTTTGCCGCTTTTCAGGCGCGTCGTAAAGTCGCGTTTGTATTGCTCCTGGAGGTAGCCGTTGTGTGCCACCTGGACATCGGGGTTTGCCGCCGAGAACTCATTGATGATACGAATCCATGCGGTGCGCTGTGCGCTGTGGGAAACGATGTAGTCGATTACCAGTTGCTCGCCAGCGGCGCGCGCAGGAAACTGGCATATCAGGCAACAAAGCAGCGCTGTCGCCAGTACGGATCGGCGACAGGGATCGAACCCGAAAATGGTCGTGGTCGGCGCTACCTGCATTTTGCAAGTTTGTGCTCAAAGCCCCTGCCTGTCAAAGGCCTGCTGTTAAACCCGGAGCGGCAAAGTGAGGATGAAGCTGGTGCCCTGGCCGAGTACGCTTTTCACGTCGATGCGCCCACCGAGCAAGCCATACACGATGTTGTAGACAATGTTCAGGCCCAGCCCGGAGCCGCCGCGGCCGAGTTTGGTGGTGAAAAATGGGTCATAGATCTTGCCCATGTATTCGGGCGCGATGCCGATACCGTTGTCGCGCACCGCAATCGACACGGCGTCGTTGCCGATGGTCTCGGCAGTAATCACGATTTCGCCACTCTGCATGCCTTCGAACGCGTGGATCAGGCCATTGTTGACCAGGTTGATGAGGACCTGGCCAAGCGGGCCTGGATAACTGGCCATCGCAATCCCGTCCGGAACGGTATGCGTAACCCGGATGCCGGACTTCCGGAACGTTGGCATCAGCACCAGCAGGATTTCCGATACCAGTTCGTCCAGCTGGAATTCGCGGCTCTGCGACGTTGCGCGGTCGACCGCGACTTGCTTGAAGCTGGCCACCAGGTCGACCGCGCGGTGCAGGTTGCGCAGTACGATCTGGCTGCCGTTGTTGACGTCAGCGAGATAGGCGTTGAGTGCGGAGCGCCTGACGCCCGATTCAACCGCAGTGGCGAAAGCGCTGGTCTGGTCCAGCAAGGTGCTGACGGCCAGCAAACTGTTGCCGATCGGCGTGTTCAATTCGTGCGCCACCCCGGCCACCAGCGAACCCAGGGCTGCCAGCTTTTCGCTGCGCACCAGTTCCTCCTGGGCGCGCTGCAGCGTGCCAAGTGAATCGGCGAGCTCACGGTTGGTGTCGGCAATCTGGCGGGTGCGCACGTTGACCAGGTCTTCAAGTTCGAGTTCGCTGCGTTTGCGGTCCGTGATGTCGGTGGAGACCCCGCCCAAGGCCCAGATATGGCCAAATTCATCGATCAAAGGGAATTTCTCGGAGATGTAGGTGCGCGGGCCGCCAACGGTGCCGCCCGACGTTTCCTCATGGCTGGAGGCACGGCCGCTGGCCAGTACTGCGCGATCGGATTGGCGGATAGCATGGGCCATCTGGTGGCTGAACAACATTTCGTCAACGCTGCCGAGCGGCTCCGGCGAGCCTGGCGGCAGCAGCATGCGGAAACTGTGGTTGACCATCAGGTAGCGGCCGTCGAGGTCCTTCACATAAATCACCGCCGACGACTTCTCGACGATGTTGGTGAGCAGGGCCTGGCTGCGGCGCAGGGCCGCATCGCGCGCGGCGACGGTGCCAAGCATGGTGTTGAAGGCAGTGGCCAGGCGGCCGACTTCATCATGGCTGGTGACCGGCGAGCGCAGGTCAAAACGCTGTTCGCGCGTCACGCGGTCGGCGACCGCGGACAGCGCAAGCAAGGGCTGGGTGACCAGCCGGCGCGAGCCCCAGGCGTACAGGATGGCGCCGAACGACAGCGCGAGAAGGACCACGCCAAGCACCAGGCCGTACTGGCGCAGGCGTTCCAGCATGGAGGGCAGGTGGTAGTCGGTGGCCAGGTAACCGACTAGTTCACGCTCGTAGCGGATGGGGGACAACATCGACAATGCGTAGCCATCGAAACTGTGGCCCTGCTGTTCCAGTTCTTGCGACCATTCGCATACGGCCGACGGATCCCGGTTGAAATGGGCGAATACGCGTTTGTCGGCGGTGAACAGGCAGGCCCGGGTCAGTTCGGGGCTGCTGCGCAGGGCTTCGAGCTTACGGGCGGCACTATTGCTGTCGCCGAAGTTCAGGTCGGCATCAAGGTTCAGCGCAAAGAGTTCGCTGCGTACGGTCAGGTCCTGCACGACACGGGGGCGGGCAACCAGCAGGTCGTAGCTGGCCAGTGCAATCAGCGCAACCAGCACTGCCGCAATGGTCGTCAGGACCGATACCAGCAGGAGCTTGCGCTGCAGTCCTAGATCACGGAAGAAGCCCTGGAAGCTTTTCATCTGCGGTTGGCCCATTTGCACCGGAGTAACTATCTTAGCTCAAGCGGCAAGGCTGCCACAAGCATGCGACATTCCCATGTAATTGTTGCTATGTTTGGCGTATGACAGAAAAGCAAGCTGACAGCGCGAAAGCGCAGCAGGCGCCGCCGCCGGAGCCCGGCGCGCAGCCGCACTCGGGCGGGCAACCGGCGGCGCGCGGACGGCCGCTGGAGTGGCAGGGGCCGGTGTTCTGGATGTCATGCGGCGTCTTGCTTGCAGGGCTGGCCGGAGGTGCCGTCGTGCTCGCGCAGCGCGTTGGCATTGAACGGGACCTGATGGCGGTCGCGACGACGCTGCCGCCCCGTGCGGCGCAGGCAATTCCATCCCCCGCCGCCCCCACGCCCGTAGCCACCGTAGCCAACGTAGCCGCCAGCAGGCCGGGTCCGCCGCCGTTGAGCGATTCATCCACGCGGGACGCTGCGCCGCGCCAGGCGGCGGCTTTGCCGCGCCCCGGCGGGCGGAGCACCGGCATCGCCGCCAAGCATCCGGCGCGCTACGCGGGTGCCAAGCAGCCTGTTCGCAAGAAGGCTGCGGTCCGGCGCAAGGCCGCGCCTGAAACGGAAAGGTACCCGGACGTCTTCAAACGCTGCCCGTGGCCCGGCGAGCCCGGCGCGGTGGAGTGCCGCCGGCACATTTGCAATGGCGCCGAAAGCGAAGGCGCGGCATGCAAGCCTTACCGGCCAAAGCCGCGTTAAACGACAGGAAGCGAGATAAAAGAACGCTGCCGCTCCGCGAGCTCCTGGCAGGCGAGGCAGGTCGCTGCGCCAGGCTGCGCATGCATGCGTCCGGCGGAAATGGCGAGCCCGCAGCGCTGGCATTGGCCAAATGTCCCAGTCGCCAATCGCTCCAGGGCGGCATCGATTGCCGCCGCTTCAGCGGAATCGCGCCCAGCCAGCAGCGCGCGCCGCTGGCGCAGGACGGCGGTCCAACGGTCGATTTCTTCAGGTAGCATGACTGGTCTCCACTTTTGGGGCCACTTTAACGGGCATCCTGCGCTGCGTCACCAGTGCCGCTTGACCTAAGTCAAGTTTGGATTATTTATTCCCCCGCCCTGGCATTTGTCCAGTTGCCACGTTGGACGCTACAATCATAGGATGACAGGATTTGACCACCGACAGGACCCGCTTTGACACATTCAACGATTGCGGAACGCAGCCTGCAGTGGCTGCTGGCATCGGCCACGGACGCGATGCTGATCATCGACAAGGACGGCCAGCTGGTACTGGTCAACCCGGCGCTGGAAACCCTGTTTGGCTACGGTCCCGGCGAGCTGCTGGGCAAAGCGCTGGAAACGCTGATCCCGGAACGCTTCCGCCACGGCCACGTGGGCCTGCGGGGCAACTACTTTGAACGCCCGCATCCGCGCGCGATGGGGGCCGGTTTTGAACTGTTCGCCACGCGCAAGGACGGCACCGAGTTTCCGGTGGAAGTGAGTTTGTCGCCGCTGCAGGACAAAGATACGCAGCCGATGGTGATGGCCACCATCCACGACATCAGCGCCCGCAAAAAGGCCGAACACGCATTGCAGGAAAGCGAAGCGCGCATGCGCGCGATCTTCGAAACAGCGGTGGACGCGATCATTACGATCGACGAGCAGGGCACCATCGAACGCTTGAATCCCGCTGCAGAACGCATGTTCGGGTACCCGGAGCCGGAAGTCCGGGGTCGCAACGTCAAGATCCTGATGCCGGCGCCGCACCGCGAGGCGCACGACGGCTACCTGCACCACTACATGACCACTGGCGAAAAACGCATCATCGGCAAAGGCCGTGAAGTGCAGGGCTTGCGCCGCGACGGCGGCACTTTCCCGATGGACCTGGCCGTCACCGAGATGTGGCTGGGCGGGCGCCGCATGTTCACCGGCCTGGTGCGCGACATCACGGAGCGCAAGCACGCTGAAGAAAAGGCGCAGCAACTGCTGCAGGAGCTGACCAGCGCCAACGAAGAATTGACCAACTTCGCCTACGTCGTCTCGCACGACCTGAAAGCCCCTCTGCGCGGCATCGGCTCGCTGGCCGACTGGCTGGCGCACGACTATGCCGACAAGTTCAACGACGAAGGCAAGGAGCATATGCGGCTCCTGATCAACCGCGTGCACCGCATGGGCGCGCTGATCGACGGCATCCTGCAGTATTCGCGCGTGGGCCGCATCAAAGAGGCGGTGGTGCCGGTGCAGCTCGACCAGCTGGTGGCCGAGGTGATCGATTTGCTGGCCGTGCCGGCGCATATCAAGGTGAGCGTCATGCCGGGCATGCCGACAGTGAGCGGCGAACCGACCCGCATCCAGCAGTTGTTCCACAACCTGGTGTCGAACGCGGTCAAATACATGGACAAGCCGGAAGGCGAGATCGAGGTGGGCTGGGCTGACGAAGGCAGCCAGTGGCGCTTCCAAGTCCGCGATAACGGCCCCGGCATCGCCGAACGGCACTTTGAACGGATTTTCCAGTTATTCCAGACCCTGGCCCCGCGCGACCGTGTTGAAAGCACGGGTGTCGGCCTGGCGCTGGTGAAGAAGATTGTAGAAATGTACCAGGGCAGGGTGTGGCTGGAGTCCGAGCTTGGCAAGGGCACCACCTTCTATTTCACCTTGCCGAAGAAAAGAAAGAATAACGCATGAATAATACGAGCAAGCCAATCCTGCTGGTTGAAGACGACCAGGTCGACGTGATGACCATCCTGCGCGCGCTGAAGGAAGTCCATGTGGGCAACCGTGTCGAGGCGATGGAAAACGGCGAGGCTGCGCTGGAATACCTGCGCGATCCGGCCAGCGAACAGCCCTGCATCATCCTGCTGGACCTGAACATGCCGATCATGAACGGAATCGAGTTCCTGCAGAACGTCAAGCAGGACCCGCTGCTGCGCCGTATCCCGGTGATCGTCCTGACCACGTCGGAAGAGCAGCAGGACAAGATGCGCAGCTTCGACCTGGGCGTGGCGGGCTATATGACCAAGCCGGTTGATTACCGCCAGTTTGTCGAAGTGGTGCGTTCGATTAACCTGTACTGGACCATCAGCGAGCTGCCATGAACATGGTAAGGGTCCTTATCGTCGAAGACGATATCGTCGACCGAATCGCCTGCCGCCGCGCTTTCGCGCAGGCGCCGGGCTTCAATTGCGAACTGCTTGAAGCGGAAAGCGGCCAGGAAGGGCTGGACATCGCCTTGCGCGAAGGGCCCGACTGCATCCTGCTCGATTACCATTTGCCGGACCTGACCGGGCTGGAATTCCTGGCCCGCCTGGCGGCCGACCGCGGCGAGCCCCAGCCGAATATCCCGGTGATGATGCTGACCGGCGCCGACAGCGCCACCGTGGCGGCCGAAGCCATGCGCCGCGGCGCGCGCGACTACCTGGTCAAGGATAGCGACGGCCGTTACCTCGACTTCCTGGCCGGGGCCATCGAGCGCCTGCTGCGCGAACAGCGCCTGATCGACGAAAAGCAGACGGCCGAACAGGTGCTGCGCCAATCGCAGAAGGAGCTGCGCGAACTGGCGGCGTACCAGGAAAAGCTGAAGGAACACGAACGCACGCGAATCGCGCAGGAAATCCACGACGAGCTGGGCGGGCTGCTGACCGGCATCAAGGCGTATATCTCGGTCGCGATAGAACGCGGCGGAGAGCAATCGGACCCTTTGCTGAAGGATGCCGCCAAGCTGGCGCAGGATGCCATTGAAACCGTGCGTCGCGTGATCACCGACCTGCGCCCCAGCGTTCTGGACCAGTTGGGCATCTGGCCGGCGCTGGAATGGTACGCGGAACAGGTGGCGCAGCGCAGCGGCCTGCAATGCAGCTGCAATATCACGCCCGAGGCGCAGGCGCTCGAACTGGATGCGGAGCGCAGCACCATGCTGTTCCGCGTAGCGCAGGAAGCGCTGACCAATGTGGTGCGCCATGCCGAAGCAAGCGTGGCGCGCGTCATCGTCGATACCGACGGCGAGAACGTGGTGCTGCGGGTGGAAGACAACGGCAAGGGCATCGAGAGCGCCGGCTTGTCCGACCGCGAATCCTGGGGCCTGTTCGGCATGCACGAGCGCACGCGCCGCTTCGCCGGCGAATTGACTATCGGCGGCAAGGCCGGGCAGGGTACCACCCTGCAGCTGCGCCTGCCTTTGGAGGACAGGAATGGGTGACAAGATCACCGTTTTGCTGGTTGACGACCATGCGATCGCACGCAATGGCGTGCGCCTGATGCTGGGTACGGCGCCGGACATCAGCGTGGAAGGCGAAGCCGGCAATGCAGTGGAAGCGATGCAGCGCGTGGGTGAACGCAGTTTCGACGTGGCGCTGGTGGACATCAAGATGCCGGGCAAGAATGGCCTGGACCTGCTCAAAACGCTGCGCGGCGAATGCCCGCGCATGGCGGTGCTGGTCCTGAGCACCTATTCGGAGGAGATTTACGCGGTGCGGGCGCTGAAGTCGGGCGCTTCGGGCTACCTGACCAAGGATGCCCCGACCTCGACGCTGATCGAGGCGGTGCGCAAGGCGGCATCCGGCGGCAAACATGTCAGTCCGGCATTGCTTGAGAAATTGGCAACCCTGGTGGGCGGCGGCCCAAGCGGCGACCATGAGGAGCTGTCGAACCGCGAGCTGGAAGTTTTCAAGCTGATTGCCCAGGGCGAGTCGCTGGTGCGCATCGGGGAAAAACTACACCTCAGTCCTAACACCGTGACAACCTATCGCAGCCGCATCCTCGAGAAATTGGGCATGTCCAGCAATGCTGAGCTGACCCGCTATGCCCTCGAGCATGGCTTGATCTGATGCGCTGTAGGGGAAGCACTACGGCAACTACACAGGAAGCTTGATACCGGGAAATGGTGCGGGGCGCGATACTCCTTACATCGAAAACAAGGAGCAGCATCATGAGCCCGGTCATCCCAATCACCCCTGCAAACGCCACTAAAACTTGCGCACCTGCCGCAGCGAAATGCTCGCTGTGCAGCTTCAACCGACTCTGCCTGCCGCAAGGCCTGGCCGACGAAGATGTTGCCCGCCTTGACCAGATCATTTCCCGCCGCCGCCGCGTGAGCCGCGACGAGCCGCTGTACAAGACCGGCGACAGCTTCCACAGCCTGTATGCCGTGCGCTTCGGCCACTTCAAGACTGTGCAGGTGAACCAGCGCGGCGAGCAGACGATTGGCGGCTTCCATATGGCCGGCGACCTGCTGGGCATGGAGGCGATCGGCAATGGCCAGCATTCCTGTAACGCCGTGGCGCTGGAAGACAGCGAAGTCTGCGAGATCCCGTTCAACCGCCTGCAAGAGCTGGTAATGCAGATCCCTGGCCTGCTGCAGCAATTCCACCGCACCATGAGCCGCGAGATCCAGCGCGAACAATCGGTGATGCTGTTCCTGAGCCATATGCGCGCCGAACAGCGCCTTGCCATGTTCCTGTTGAACCTGGCCGGCCGCTACGCCCAGCGCGGCTACTCTTCGACCAGCTTCCAGCTGCGCATGTCGCGTGAAGACATCGGCGGCTACCTGGGCCTGACCGTGGAAAGCGTCAGCCGCCAGCTGGCGCGCCTGCGCCAGGACGGCTCCATTGTCCTGAGCAACCGCGACCTGCGCATTATCGACCGCGCCAAGCTGGAAAACATGTCTTCCGGCGGCATGGCGCAAGAACTCGCAGTCGCCTGATCCACGAACCGGTTGTATCACCTGTAGGGGGTGTATGGGGCAGCTTTCGCTGCCCCTTTTTTATAGTTCTTCCTGGATTTGCGTGACGAGCACCCTCGAGCCAGCGACCGCCGCGGAGCGGGTCTGACCCTTGGGTCAGACCCTGGTTTACCGGCGTGTGCTTTGTGCGTCGGATGGCAGAAGCTTGTCAGCGCCATGCGAGAAAATCCAACCCGGCAAACCAGGGTCAGACCCAAGGGTCTGACCCGCCTGCACCACCCGGACTGGCAAGCTTCAGCTTTGCTGACTACTGTGCAAAGACTTCCTTGGCGGCCATTAAGCCATTGAGGGCGGCCGGGAAACCGGCGTAGACCGCCATCTGCATGATGGTCTCCACGATTTCTTCGCGGCTTACGCCGACGTTCAGCGCGGCGCGGATATGGACCTTGAGCTGGGGCGCGGCGTTGCCCATGGCCGTCAGTGCCGCCAGCACGGCGATTTCGCGCGATTTCAGGTCGAGGCCAGGGCGTGAATAGATGTCTCCAAACGGGAATTCGATCAGGTAGCGAGCGAAGTCCGGGGCAATATCCTGCAGGCTTTGCACCACGCGGTCGCCGGCCTGGCCGTCGACTTCATGCAGTTTTGCGAGCCCGCGCTCGTAGCGGCTTTCGGTGTTCATTGGCATGTCCTCCATCAGTGGTTGGATGCGACGCCAGGGACTGCTCCAGGGTGCGGTAATACGCGATCTTGGCCTGCAATGATGCAGCGGATTGTTGCATCGCCTCGATCTCGGCGAGAACGTCCTGCAGGTGTGCCTCCAGCATCCGGCGCCGTTGCGGCACCGTCGAGTCCCCAGCGCCGCGAAGGGTGGCGAACGACTGCATCTTGCCAATTGGCATATGGGTCGTGCGCAAACGCAGCAGGAATTCGATCCAGGCGAGGTCCGATGCCGCATAGCGACGCTGGCCGCCCGCTGCACGGTGGACCGGGGCAATCAGCCCGATGCGCTCGTAGTAGCGGAGGGTGTAGGCCGTGAGGCCGGTGCGTTTGGCGACTTCATCAATGCTCAGGTGCGATTCCATGGGGTGATCGTAGAAGTTAGAGCGCGCTCCAAGTCAAGCACTTTATTACTCTAAGCGCGATACCGCAACTGCCAGCGCCAGGTCCATGGTGTTGATGTGCGCTTCGATCCAGTCCGGCAAGGTGCGGATGATGTCGCGGGTGCTTGCTTCTTCATTGTCAGTTCACGGCACGCTTGGTCGAAGGCAGGCCGCGGCAGGCCCGCCATTGCATCGAGCATGTCGAAGACAATGCGGTGCGACTGGTCGAGAACCGGGATGCCCAGTGCGAGGTCGGGGCCGAAGACGACGGAATCCATGGGGTTCTCCAGTAGGGTCGAACCGCAATTGTGCCGCCTGGCAACAGGCGGGCACATGATCCAGGTCAACTCTTACAGGAAGCGGTCCAGGATCTTCTTGCTGTGCTTATCCAGGGCGAACTGGTCGCGGATCAGGAAGTGGATGCCATGGCTGTCCGACACCAGGAGCGAAACGCTGCCGATGCGGCGGATGTCTTCCTCGCCGCGCAGCACGAAGCTTGTTGCGCCGCGGTCGGTGTCGACGCTCCAGGTGGAAGGGCAGGCAAAGCTGCCCACGTCCACGATCCGCTTAATCTCCGGCATGAATTCGCGGCCGGCCAGCTCTTCGCGCACGATGTCGGCCACTGCGGGCGACAGGTCGGAAATGCGATCCAGCCAGGCCACTTCCTTGCCGTCGATATTCACCAGCGACAGGCCTTCTTCCGGTGCCTGGATGGGAAACGCACGGACCGGCGACACGCCTTCATGCAATACGCCGTTGGCGTCGATCAGGTTCAGCTTGCCGAAGCTGTCCCGGCTCAAAGTAAAATTAATCATCTTCACGGCTCTTTGCTTTGTCATCCATGTCGGTATCGACGTTACGTGCCTGCGCCTGGTAGAGGCGGTAGTAGGCGCCTTCCCTGGCCATCAGTTCCTCGTGCGGGCCTTCCTCGACGACCTTGCCGCGGTCCATCACCACCAGGCGGTTCGCGCGCTGCAGCGTGGACAGGCGGTGGGCGATCGCAATCGTGGTACGGCCGGCAACCAGGTTGTCCAGCGCCTTCTGGATTTCTTTCTCGGTTTCCGAGTCGACCGAAGCCGTGGCCTCGTCCAGGATCAGGATGCGCGGATCGATCAGCAGGGCGCGCGCAATCGAAATACGCTGGCGCTCGCCGCCCGACAGGCCCTGGCCGCGTTCACCCACCATGGAATCGTAACCCTGCGGCAGGCGCAGGATGAAGTCGTGGGCGTGGGCTGCGCGGGCCGCCTTCATGATGTCTTCGCGGCTCGCTTCCGGTTTGCCGTAGGCGATGTTTTCCGCGATGGTGCCGAAGAACAGGAATGGCTCCTGCAGCACGAGGCCGATATTGCGGCGGTAGTCGGACACGGCGAAGTTGCGGATGTCCTGGCCATCAAGCAGGATCGCGCCTTCAGCCACATCGTAGAAGCGGCAGATCAGGTTGACCAGGGTCGATTTGCCCGAGCCTGAATGGCCCACCAGGCCGATCATTTCTCCGGCCTTGATCTCGAGGTTGACGCCGCGGTTGACGGCGCGGTTGCCATAGCGGAAGCCCACTTCGCGCAGGGTGATGTCGCCGCGCACTTTCTCCACTTTTGCCGGCTGCACCGGATCCGGCACGCTCGAAACGTGGTCCAGGATGTCGAAGATGCGCTTGGCTGCGGAAGCGGATTTCTGCGTCACCGACACGATGCGGCTCATGGAATCGAGCTTGCCGTAGAAGCGGTTGGCGTAGAGGACGAAGGAGCTCAATACACCGACCGTGATGTTGTGCTTGGAGATCATCCAGATGCCGAACACATAGATCACCAGGATGCCCAGCTCGGTCAGGAACGACACGGTCGGCGAGAACAGCGACCATACCTTGTTCAGCTTATCGTTGACAGCCAGGTTGTGCCTGTTGGCTGTGCGGAAGCGGGTCGCTTCGCGGGTTTCCTGTGCAAAGGCTTTCACCACGCGGATGCCGGGAATGGTATCGGCCAGCACGTTGGTCACTTCACCCCACACGCGGTCGATCTTTTCAAAGCCGGTGCGCAGCCTGTCGCGCACCAGGTGGATCATCCAGGCGATGAATGGCAGCGGCAGCAGGGTGGCAACAGCCAGCCATGGATCGATGGTGAACAGGATCAGGCCGGTCATGATGATCATCAGGACGTCGGAGGCGAAATCCAGCAGGTGCAAGGACAGGAAGACGCAGATGCGGTCCGACTCGGAGCCGATGCGCGACATCAGGTCGCCGGTGCGCTTGCCGCCGAAGTACTCGAGCGACATGCGCAGCAGGTGTTCGTACGTGGTGGTGCGCAGGTCGGCGCCAATGCGCTCGGAAACCAGGGCCAGCACATAGGTCTTGGCCCAGCCGAAGATCCAGGCCAGGACAGCGGCGCCGGTCAGGGCGGCCATGTACTGCACCACCAGCATGTGCTCGACCGGCTTGCCGTTCTGGTAAGGGATCAGCACGTTGTCCGTCAGCGGCATGATGATGTAGGGCGGGATCAGGTGCGCGCCGGTCGACAGCAGCATCATTGCAAAACCCAGTGCCAGCTGCCATTGGTACGGCCGCGCAAAGCGCCACAGGCGGAACAGGGTCCAGGTGGACGGCGGCGTGTGGACCACCTTGGTGCAGACCGGGCATTCTTCCTGGTCGGCTTCCAGCGGCGCCTTGCAGGTGGGGCAGGCGTTCTGTTCGACCTGCTGCAGCGGCTTGCCGTTCAGGTGTGCCTCCAGCAGGCGCGGGAAGTTTTCCGACAGGCGCAGCGCCAGCAGGTTCTGGCCCAGCGTGAAGCGCCACGCAGCCAGGCGCTGTGCGGCATCCACCAGCTCCAGGTGGCCGACGCCGGCGTGATCGTGCAGTTTTAGCGACATGCCGGCGTGATAAGTCCAATCTCGCCATACCGTTTCACCGGGTGCGCGTGCCATAATGCGGCGCTCCGTGAGGAGCACCAGGCCTTTGTTGAAGTGAAGCTTGGAGTCTAGGTCAACCTCCAGCGCGCTGAGTACGTTTTCTTCGGGTGCGAGCGCTGGTAACTCTGTGCGCCACCTGTCGGGAAGTTCTGTCAGGCTGAGCTCAGAGGAAAGTTGGTTTGTTATCATTGTGGATCAGACTCCGGCACTCTTTGCCAAGTGGCAAGAATTGCGAAACAGTGGGAAAATAGAAGGACGGGCGGAGTATACCGCAAGAGGTACAAGAGCTAAAACATGACAAAAAAGAAAGACATAGAGTTTCTCCGTGTAACACACCTGCGCGGACCGAACATCTGGACCTATCGCCCGGTGATCGAGGCCTGGCTGGATATCGGCGAGCTTGAAAACTACCCCTCCAACAAACTCCCCGGTTTTTATGAGCGCTTGACCGCCTTGCTGCCAGGCCTGGTCGAGCATCGCTGCGGCGTCGGTGAGCGTGGCGGCTTCCTCGAGCGGCTGCGCGACGGCACTTACGCCGGCCATATCCTCGAGCACGTGGTGCTGGAATTGCAAAACCTGGCCGGTATGCGTACCGGCTTTGGCAAGACGCGCCAGACCGCCGAAGGCAGCGGTATTTATAAAATGGCATTCCGCACCCGCCAGGAGCAGGTTGGCCGTGCCGCACTGGCTGCCGGCAAGGACTTGCTGATGGCAGCCATCGACGACAAGCCATACGACCTGGCCGCCACCGTTGCAAAATTGACCTCGATGGTCGAATCGCTGTGCCTGGGCCCATCGACCGCCTCCATCGTGGATGCTGCAACCGACCGCAAGATCCCGCACATCCGCCTGACCGACGGCAACCTGGTGCAACTGGGCCACGGCGCGCGCCAGCGCCGCATCTGGACCGCGGAAACCGACAACACCTCGGCCATCGCGGAAGGCATCGCCTCCGACAAGGACATGACCAAGGACTTGCTGAAGTCCGTTGGCGTGCCGGTGCCCGAAGGAACCCTGGTCAAGAGCGCCGACGAAGCGTGGGAAGAAGCGCAGGACATCGGCCTGCCGGTGGCCGTCAAGCCGTACGACGGCAACCATGGCCGTGGCGTGTCGCTGAACCTGATGACCGAAACCGACGTGCGCGCTGCCTACGATATCGCGGTTGCGCGCGGCGGCAGCAAGAGCGTGATCGTTGAGAAATTCATCGTCGGTAACGAGCACCGCCTGCTGGTGGTGGGCCGCCGCATGGTCGCTGCTTCCATGGGCGAATCGCTGTGGGTGACCGGCGACGGCAAGTCCTCGGTGCAGGCACTGGTGGACAGCCAGATCAACACCGACCCGCGCCGCGGCACGACCGAGGAATTCCCCCTGAACATCGTGCAGCCGCGCGAATCCGAAGAAGTGCTGCTGGACCTGAAGCGCCAGGGGCTGACGCCGGACAGCGTGGTGGAAACGGGCCGCAAGGTGCTGATCCAGGTGAACGGCAATGTCGCCAACGACGTGACCGACCTGGTGCACCCGGCAGTTGCTGAAATGGCAGCGCTGGCGGCACGCACCATCGGCCTGGACATCGCCGGCATCGACCTGGTTGCCGCCGACATCTCCAGGCCGCTGGAAGAGCAGGGCGGCGCCATCATCGAAGTGAACGCAAGCCCAGGCCTGCTGGCCCACTTGAAGCCAGCTGCCGGCGGTGTGGCGCGCCCGGTTGGCCACGCGATTGCGGACCAGCTGTTCGCCGAAGACGACGATGGCCGCATCCCGATCGTGGGTGTGGCCGGCAGCCGCCAGAACGCGCTGATCGCACGCCTGATCGGCTGGCTGCTGCAAATGAGCGGCCGCTACGTCGGCACCGCGACCGACCAGGGCGTGTATTTGAACGGCCGCAATGTGGCGCGCGGTCCGTTGTCCGAATGGGAGTCCGGCGAACGCCTGCTGCTGAACAAGAACGTGGAAGCGGCAGTCTTCGCCAATTCCGGCCGCATGGTCCTGAGCGAAGGCTTCTCCTACGACAAGTGCATGGTGGGCGTGGTCACCGACGCCGCCGGCCATGAAGAACTGGGCGAGTTCTACATCAACACCCCGGAACAGATGTATGGCGTGCTGCGCACCCAGGTCGATGTGGTGCTGCCTGAGGGCGCAGCCGTCCTGAACGCTTCCGATGCGCAAGTGGTGGAAATGGCCGAGCTGTGCGACGGCGACGTGATCTTCTACGGCACCGATGAACACGTGCCGGCGATCGATTCGCACCGCCAGGATGGCGGCCGCGCCGTGTTCCTGCGCGATGGCGGTTTCGTCATGGCGGCCGGCCGCGACGAGCTGGCGGTGCTGCCGCCGTCCTGCCTGCCGGCCAGCGGGGAAGACCGTAAGGAAGCAGTATTGGCCGCGATTGGCGCCGGCTGGGCCATGGGCCTGTCGCCGGACCTGATCGGCGCTGCGCTGCGCACCTTCGAGTGGAATACCAAGAAAAACTAAGGATTACCAGGAATGGAAGTTATTCGCCTCCGCGCTCTGCGCGGCCCAAATCTGTGGAGCCACCATACGGCTGTTGAGGCCATCGTGTCCTGCACGCCGGAAGAACGCTCCGTCGACAAGATCCCTGGTTTCGAAGTGCGCCTGCGCACCCGCTTCCCACGCCTGGCGCAGCTGCAGCCGGACGGCCACGCCGACACCATCCCGATGGCGCATGTGCTGGAACTGGCCGCCCTGGGCCTGCAAGCCGAAGCCGGCTGCCCGGTGACCTTCAGCCGCACCACCCAGACGCTGGAAGACGGCATCTACCAGACGGTGGTCGAATATACCGAAGAAGCGGTGGGCCGCCTGGCCATGGAATGGGCGGAAAAGCTGATCAAGGCTGCGGTCGACGACACTCCGTTCGACCTGGCCGCGGCACTGCATGAACTGCACGAGCTGGATGAAGACGTGCGCCTGGGACCGTCGACCGGTTCCATTGTGCATGCCGCCGTGGCACGCAAGATCCCGTTCCGCCGCATGACCGAAGGCTCGATGGTGAGCTTTGGCTGGGGTTCGAAACAGCGCCGTATCCAGGCTGCTGAAATGGACAGCACCAGCGCGATTGCCGAAACCATCGCGCAGGACAAGGAACTGACCAAGAAACTGCTGGACGCCGCCGGCGTGCCTGTTCCAACCGGCCGCACCGCCGAAAACGCGGAAGACGCGTGGAAAGCTGCGCTGGAGATCGGCCTGCCGGTCGTGGTCAAGCCGAAGGATGGCAACCAGGGCAAGGGCGTGACGGTCAACATCACCACCCGCGAGCAAACCATCGCCGCTTACAACGCCGCCAAGGAATTCCGCGACGACATCATGGTCGAACGCTTCCTGGCCGGCCACGACTTCCGCCTGCTGGTGATCGGTAACAAACTGGTCGCTGCTGCGCGCCGCGATCCGCCACACGTGGTCGGTGATGGCGTGCATTCGGTGCGCGAACTGGTGGACATCGTCAACGCTGACCCGCGCCGCGGGACCGGCCACGGCACCGCGCTGACCAAGATCCGCTTCGACGATATCGCCCTGGCGCGCCTGGCGCTGCAAGGTCTGGCGGCCGATTCGGTGCCGCCAATCGGCCAGCGCGTCGTGCTGCGCAATAACGCCAACCTGTCGACCGGCGGTTCCGCCACCGACGTGACCGACGACGTGCATCCTGAAGTTGCCGCGCGTGCGGTGGAAGCGGCGCAGATGATCGGCCTCGACATCTGCGGCGTGGACGTGGTGTGCGATTCCGTACTGCGTCCTATCGAAGAACAGAATGGCGGCGTGGTGGAAGTGAATGCCGCGCCCGGCCTGCGCATGCACTTGTCGCCTTCATACGGCAAGGGCCGCCCGATCGGCGAAGCGATTGTCAGCTCGATGTTCCCCGAGGGCGACGATGGCCGCATTCCGGTGATTGCGGTGACCGGCACCAACGGCAAGACCACCACAGTGCGCCTGGCTGCGCACCTGATCGCGTCCTCCGGCCTGCGCGTGGGCATGACCAATACCGACGGCGTGTACGTCAACGGCCGCCAGATCGATTCCGGCGACTGCTCCGGCCCGCGCTCGGCGCGCAATGTGCTGCAGCACCCTGACGTGGATGCGGCAGTATTCGAGACCGCCCGTGGCGGCATCCTGCGCGAAGGCCTGGCGTACGACCGCTGCAAAGTGGCCGTAGTGACCAATATCGGCGCCGGCGACCACCTGGGCCTGAACTACATCACCACCGTGGAAGACCTTGCGGTGCTGAAGCGCGTGATCGTGATGAACGTCGACGAGCATGGCTATGCGGTGCTGAATGCGACCGATCCGATCGTGGCTGCGATGGCGGCCAAGTGCAAAGGCAAGGTGATCTTCTTTGGCGCGGACCGCTACCATCCGGTGGTGGCGACGCACCTGGCGCAGGGCAAGCGCACCGTGTACATCGAGAACGGCCAGATGGTGGCGGTGGAAGGCAAGAACGAACAGCGTATCCCGCTGGCGGACGTGCCGATCACCTTCAACGGTACCATCGGTTTCCAGGTGGAGAACACCATGGCGGCAGTGGCTGCGGCCTGGGCTGCCGGCATCGACTGGGATTCGATCCGCCGCGGCTTGCTGACCTTTACCACCGACAGCCACAATGCGCCGGGCCGCTTTAATATCTTCAAGTATCGCGGTGCGACCGTGATTGCTGACTATGGCCATAATCCGGATGCGATGCTGGCACTGGTGCAGGCTGTGGATGCAATGCCTGCCAAGCGCCGTTCAGTGGTGATCTCGGGCGCCGGCGATCGCCGCGACCAGGATATCCGCGAGCAGACCGAGATCCTCGGCAAAGCGTTTGATGATGTGATTCTGTACCAGGATGCCTGCCAGCGCGGGCGTGCCGACGGCGAGGTAGTTGGCTTGCTGCGGCAGGGCCTCGTTGGCGCCAGCCGCACCAGGCAGATCGACCAGATTACCGGCGAGTTCGTTGCGATTGATACGGCGATGGATCGTTTGCAGGATGGGGATCTGTGCCTGATCCTGGTGGATCAGGTGGAGGAGTCGCTGCGGCATATCGCCAAGCGGATTGCTGCTGGATAAAACCGGTAAACCAGGGTCTGACCCAAGGGTCAGACCCCCAACGGTACTACGGCCGCGGTTTGGGGTGGTACGTCATTGATCTTTTCAGAAAATCAAAGGCGAACAACCTCAATCCGCGGCCGTTGAACAGACTGGGTCTGACCCTTGGGTCAGACCCGGGTTTACCGGTTTTTCAGGCCGCCAGCACAGCCTTCGGCGCCACCAGCCTCGCAGTCTCGCCGTCAACAAACTGCGCAGCAAACACCCGCTTCTCGGCCTCAACGGGCCCGTCGGCCTCAATCAGGCTGCAAATCAAATCCGCCGTTGCCACTGCCATCTTATGCAAGGGCTGCTTCAAGGTGGTGAGCTCGTAGCTGAGCCATTGCGACCCTTCCACCGCATCGCAGCCGACAACCGACATCTGCGACGGCACGTCGATATGCAAATGCTGGCGCGCCGCGTCCATGCAGCCCATGGCCATCGCATCATTCCCGCAAATTACCGCATCCGGCACCACGCCGATGCGCGCAATCAGTTCATGCAGGCCGGCCACGCCGCTCGAGTAATCAAAGCAACCGTGGAACACCGGCGCCTGCGGCAGCTCCAGCTCCGCGATCCGGTCCAGCGCCCCGCGCAAGCGTTCGCGCGCCACCGAGTTCTGGGCCGGGCCGCCAATCAGGGCGAACTGTCGGTGTCCTGCAGCCGACAGGCGGGTCACCAGCGCGCGGCTGGCCTCATACTGGTCGCACAACACGGTGTTGACGTCCAGGTCGCGCAGATGGCGGTTGAATACCACCAGCGGCACCTTGCGCCGTTTGAATTCGTTGACATGTGCTTCCGTCAGCCGGGAGGCCGCCACCACGCCATCAACCTGGAACTGCCAGATTTCGGTCAGGATGTTCTCAATTTCGCCCTCATGCTGCATGGTGAAGAGCAGGGCACGCTTGCCGCGGCGATTCAGCTGCTGGCTCAGCTCCGACAAAGCCGCCGGGTTGTATAGCATGCTGGAATGCGAAACCACGATGGCCACGATATTGGTGCGGCGCGTGATCAGGCTGCGTGCTGCCGCATTCGGGATATACTCCAGCCCCTCGGCCGCCTTCATCACCCGCGCATAGGTCGCTTTCGACACGCTGGCGCCGGGTTTGAAGCAGCGCGAAACCGCCGATTGCGACACGCCAGCCACGAGCGCGACATCATAGGAGGTGACGCGGCGTCCCTCCAGGAGGATGATGGCCTTTTGCTCGGCGAGACTGACTGCTGGTTGTAGCGTAGTTTGGCGCATGAATGCGGGGTTGCGGCAGGAATGCTTGCGATTTTGAAAATAAACACCAATCTTACCACATGGCAATAGTTTCCCCAGGTTTATAAGGTCCTGTCGGGCCAAGGTGTGGCGCACATGCCGCGCCGCTCTCTGTTAAAATACCGCCCCTTTTGGTTTCGGATGATTAAGATGGCACAGGCTTGCGGCATCGACTTTGGCACTTCCAACTCCACCGCAGGATGGGTGCGCCCCGGCCAGCCCATCATGCTGGAGCTTGAAGACGGCAAAATGACGCTGCCGTCCGTCGTATTCTTCAATGCGGAAGACGAGGAAACCAGCTATGGCCGCGCCGCGCTGGCGGAATACCTGGCCGGCTGCGAAGGGCGGCTGATGCGCTCCCTGAAAAGCCTGCTGGGCACCAGCCTGATTGATGGCCAGACCGAAGTTGGCGGCCGTACGCTGCCTTTCCGCCTGTTGCTGTCGCAGTTCATCGGGGAAGTGAAGCGCCGCGCCGAAGCCGCCGCCGGCCGCCATTTCGACCATGTGGTGATGGGGCGCCCGGTGCATTTCATCGACGACGACAAGGTCGCCGACCAGCTGGCTGAAGATACCCTGGCCGAGATCGCGCGCAGCGTCGGCTTCCGCGAGGTGGCGTTCCAGTACGAGCCGATTGCGGCCGCATTCGAATATGAATCCCAGATCGATCGCGAAGAACTGGTCCTGATCGCGGACATCGGCGGCGGTACGTCGGACTTTACACTGGTGCGCCTGGGGCCGGACCGCGTGGCGCGTACCGAGCGGGTCGATGACATCCTCGCCACCGGCGGCGTGCATATCGGCGGTACCGATTTCGATAAATACCTCAGCCTGTCGAGCGTGATGCCGATGCTGGGTTATCGCAGCCAGTTCCGCAGCGGCGCCGAGGTGCCGTCCAGTTACTACTTCAACCTGGCGACCTGGCACACCATCAACCAGGCGTACACCCGCAAGATGCAGGCGCAATTGACGGAAATGATCCGCGATGCGCGCGAGCCGGCCAAGCTGGAGCGCCTGCAGCACTTGATCGAGGAGCGTGCAGGCCACTGGCTGGCGTTGAAAGTCGAAGAGGCCAAGATCGGCCTGTCGACCGCTGACGACGTGCAGCTCAATCTCGAACGTTTCACGCCGCCGGTGCTGCTGGACGTCACGCGCGGCGGTTTCGACAACGCCGTCGACCACCTGGTGCACAGTGTCGGCGCCACCGTGACGCAGTTGCTGGCGGACGCCGGGGTGCAGCCGGGGCAGGTCGACACCATCTTCTTCACCGGCGGTTCCAGCGGCGTGCGCCTGCTGCGTGAACGTATCGCAGCCCTGGTGCCGGGGGCGCGCCGGGTCGAAGGCGATTTGTTTGGCAGTATCGGCGCCGGCCTGGCGCGCGATGCGCTGCGCAAGTTCGGTGGCTAAGTCGCTGGCGCGCCTTTCCCGATAGGATTAGAATTGCCGATTTCCAATTTCTTAATATTACTTCCAATGAAACAGATTGCCTTCGTCGCTCTCCTGGCCTCGCTCCTTGCCGGTTGTGCTGCCAGCGGCCCTTTGTACAATGATTACCGCCAGTCCGTTTCAGATGTTGGAAACAGCAAAGCGCGGCTTGTGCTGTACCGTACAGGCGAGAGCATGATAGGGTCGGCGCGTTCAATCCGCGCCCGCGTGGATGGCGAAGTTGTTGGCTACGTCGATCACAAGGGCTTCAATGTCTTTGATGTCGAACCGGGCGCCCATCTGCTGCAGGCGGACCTCGTTGATAGTGCAGGGGCATGCAACCTGAACCTCGAGGCGGTTGCTGGAAAGACCTATTATTTTGAGGTGACCCCACGGAAAAGCAGCATGGTGGCGGGCATGACGTTTGGCTTTGTCGGCCAAGCCGTTGAATCGGCTGGGAAGACCTGCGGCGGTGCAGTCGAAGTGACTGAAAAGAACGAGGGAACGGCAAAAGGAGCGCTGGTGACGCTGGGTAAATCGAAGAGCTAGCATCAAACGCTTGTTAATTTACACGAAGCCTGCTTAAAATAGCCGCCGTGAAGAAAGCCAATCGTCATTTCCTGCACGTGTTACTCGCGCTGCTGCTGGTACTGTCCCAGCAGCTCGGGATGGCGCATGCGGTTTCGCATTGGGCGGACTTCCGCCACGGCAGTGAACAGCAGCAGGCGACCGATGTCGATGGCAATGGCCTGAGCGCCGGCCTGGCGCTCGACCACAACTGCAGCCAGTGCGCGGCCTTTGCGTCGCTGGCCACGGCGATCCATACGCCGAGCTTCACCTTCCCATCGGTCGACTACAGCGCGCCGCAAGCCGGCGTCGCCTTGCCGCAGCTTGACAGTACGCGCACCGCGCGCGCTTACGATTCGCGCGCACCACCCCTGGCCTGACACAAACAAGGTAATGCATTTGCTGCCGCCGTGGCCCCGTGCCGCGTGCTGGCTATTGTTTGTCGTATCCAGAGGTTTACTATGAATTTCAAATACTCCCTGCTGGCAGGCGCTGTCCTGTCGGCCGTATCCGCCATTGCCTGCGCCGATGACGGCGAAGTGACCAAGGTTGTGGTGACCGCCAACCCGTTCCACAAAGGCGAGACCGAACAAATCCTGTTGCCGGCCAAGGTGCTGTCGGGCGACGAATTGCGTGACAAGATGGCGAATTCGCTGGGCGAAACGCTGTCGTCCGAACTGGGCGTATCCGCGTCGGCGTTTGGCGCCGGCGCTTCGCGCCCGATCATCCGTGGGCTGGAAGGTGCGCGCGTGAAAATGCTGGAAAACGGCATGGCCGTTTCCGACGTATCGGGCCTGTCCAACGACCACGCGGTTTCGGCCGAAGGCACGGTGGCGCACCAGATCGAAATCCTGCGTGGCCCGGCCTCGCTGATGTATGGCTCGGGCGCGATCGGCGGCCTGGTGAACGTGGTCAATGAACGTATCCCGCCGGCGCTGGAGCAGAAACTGACCGGCCAGGCCGAAGCCCGCTACAGCACCGTTGACGACGGCAAGGCCACCTCCGGCACCATCGACGGCGCTATCGGCAAAGTGGCGCTGCACCTGGACGCCAACACCCGCCAAACAGGCGACTACAAGATCCCGGGCAACCGTATCGAAGGCGATCCCGATTCCGGATCCGGCCGCCTGCCGCATTCGGGCACCAAGGAAAAGGGCGCCGGCTTTGGCGGTTCCTACATCGATAGCTGGGGCTATGTGGGCGCATCCGTTTCGGGCCTGGATAACAAGTACGGCATTCCGAGTGCGGAAGGTTCGACGATCGACCAGCACCAGACCCGTTACGATATTGACAGCCTGTTCAAGAATCCACTGCCAGGCATTGAGTCGGCCAAGTTCAAGGCTGGCTACACAGACTACCACCATGCCGAACTGGGTGACGATGGCCAGCCGGAAGTGCTGTTCAAGAACCGTGCAATCGAGACCCGTGCCGAGGCAGTACACAAGGGCATCGCGGGCTGGCACGGCACCTTCGGCATGCAGACGGAATTGACGCACTTCTCGGCCCTCAGCGCGGAAGGCGGCGCCGACACCGTGCCGGTCACGCGCTCGAATTCGACCGCCGGCTTCCTGGTCGAGGAAAAAGAGTGGGGTCCGGTGCGGGTGAATGCCGGCCTGCGCCTGGAACGCATCAAGCGCGAGCCGGTGAGCGGCCTGGACCGCTCCTTCTCGCTGCAAAGCGGCGCGCTTGGCGCCTTATGGTCGTTCACGCCGGGTTATGCGACGGGCCTGACACTGTCGCGCGCGCAGCGCGCCCCGTCGACCGAGGAACTGTATTCCGGCGGCCCGCATGATGCGACCATCACGTTTGACCAGGGCGACCCGAACCTGCGCAAGGAAACGTCGCGCAACATCGAGTTCTCGCTGCAAAAGACCGCGGGACTGATCCGCTGGAAGGGCAACCTGTTCCACAACAGCATTTCAGACTTCATTTACGGCCATGTGACTGGCCGCACGCTCGACGAAGAAGGCAATGATGGCGGCGAATTCCGCGAACGCCTGTTCAGTCAGGGCAATGCCACCGTACGCGGCGCCGAAGCGGAAATCGAATACAACCCGCTGGCAATGGGCCTGAACGGCCGCGTGTTTGCCGATACCTCGCACGGCGACCTGAAAAACAGCGGCAGTCTGCCATTGCAGCCTGCCTCGCGCGTCGGCGCCACCATCGGCTACCGCAGCGCCAACTGGCGCGCCGGCGCGACCTGGATCCACGCCCAGTCGCAAGACCGCCTGGCCTCGTTCGAGTCGACCCAGACCGGGTCTTACAACCAGTTGAACGCGAACCTGTCGTACACGCAGAAGCTGCAAGACATGGACCTGACCTGGTTCGTGCTGGCGAAGAACCTGTTGAACGACGAGATCCGCGTATCGACCTCGCTGTTGAAGGATGTCTCGCCGTTGCCGGGCCGCAGCTTTGTATTTGGTGTGCGCGCCAAGTTCTGAGCTTGCGCAAAATCAAACCCGGCACGGAGTCGCTTCTTATACTTTAGATAACAATCCAGGGTATGGGAGGCGAAGATGGGCAAACGTCTGGCAGACCGGGAGCGCATCTTCCGGTGGTTCCTTGGCCCCGCCCAGCGGGGCAATCCCTATGCGCAGTTCAACCTGGCGCTCCTTTACAAAAACGGGCAAGGTGTCGACAGCGACGCGCGCCAGGCATTCAGCTGGATGCGCATGTCGGCCCTGCAAGGGTTGGCCTTCGCCCAGAACCAGCTTGGAGCCATGTACTACAAGGGTGTCGGTATCGGTTTCAGCGATGCCGAAGCAGTCTACTGGTTCCGGCGTGCCGCGCGCCAGGGCGATCCCTCTGCGCAGCAAAACCTTGGGCAGATGTACCGGCGCGGCCGCGGCGTCCCCGTCAACGAAGAGATGGCTGCGCGCTGGTTCAGCCGAGCCGCTGAACAAGGCATTGCCAGCGCACAGGCGCTGCTGGGCGAGGCTTACCTGCATGGCCGCGGCGTCAGTCCTGACTGCAAGCTTGCGCAAGCCTGGCTGCGCAAAGCCGCGGTGCGCGGCGAAGTCCACGCCCAATGCCTGTTGGGCAGCATGTTCGCCCACGGCACCGGAGTCGAACGCGACACGGTGCAAGCGCTGATGTGGTATAGCCTGGCCGCAGAAGGCGGTTTGGTCCAGGCCCAGTTCAGCGTGGCCGTGCTGTACGCCAGCGGCGAAGGTGTACAGCGCGACCTGGGCCGGGCTGTTCACTGGTACCGCAGCGCGGCTGAAAAAGGCGATGCGGCAGCACAGAACAATCTCGGCGTCCTGTACGCGACGGGGCAGGGTGTCACGCAGGACGAAGCCGAAGCGCTGCGCTGGTACAGGCGTGCGGCAGCGCAAGGGCACGTACTGGCGCGGCATAACCTGGCCGGCCTGCATGGCGGCGCAGCCAATGCGGCGCTGCCCGACGAACATGCGCGCGGCAGTATTGATTTCGGTGAAATGTTGAGACCGCGGACCCAGGAGCGGGAAGCACGCAGCGGTCCGCGCTGAAGCGGCCTATCGCTGTGCGGTCAAGGGACGTTCTCGGCTTGGCGCCAGCATCACGGTGGTATTCAAGTGCCCCAGGCCGGCCTGGGCGTCGACATTCTCGACGCGCACGCTATAGGCACCGCGCGCCAACGCGAAATTGCCAAGGCTGCGCGAACGCTGGTTGGCCCATTTGCTGGCCACGCACAAGGTATTGGCCGTGCGCGAATAGACCAGCGCATTGTCTGGCTTATGCCGTACTTCGACTTTGAATGCCATCGGGCGGCCAAAGCTGGCGCGCTCCTGCTTTGGCACTTTGGCGAGGTCGACGCCTTCGCCGCAATCTTCGACGCGGCGATCGCCGATGATCGACACGTCCTGCTTGCTCAGGGAATCGCCGGCAGGATTGCTCAGCTCAAGCATCAGGTCGTATTTCAGGTCTACAGGCACTTCGACATCGGCCGTGACGACCGTGCCTGCCTCGCCAAGCTTCATCTGGACGTCTTTCATGAGCGGCGGGAATTCACACAGCGCGACCGTCGCCATCGCCAAGCCGACAATGGGTTTGTGGCACAGGTTGTAGATGAATGGGCTCATGAATTCAATATAGACTACGCTCCTTGCGTTTGCATCCTGCGATCAAGGAAAAGGCTGTTGCCATGTATCTTTTTGGCCTGCTTCTTCGCATCGGCTGCGCTGGCTGCGATCTGGTGGTGCGAGTAATACTGCTGCGGTTCGACGCGGATCACGCCGAGCGACAGGCTCATCAGCGAGTAGAAGACTTTCTTGCCCTGGCGGTCTTCACTGATATAGCCGCCGCGCTCACGGTCTTCGTTGCTGTAAAAGTCTGCAATGGCGATGGCGAAATCGTCCAGCACGGCGTGGCAGCGCTGCTCCCAGTCTTCGCTCTGGAACAGGATCACGAAGTCGTCGCCGCCGATATGGCCGACGAAATCGCGGTTACGGTCGCCGTGCTTGGCCAGGATATGGCCTGTCAGCTGGATCACGTCGTCGCCGCGGCGATAACCGTAGACATCGTTGAACGGCTTGAAGTGATCGAGGTCCACGTAGCAGACCCAAAACCGCGTTCCGCTCTCCAGCAGGCGGTCGATATGTTCATTGATCGGGACGTTGCCCGGCAGCTGCGTCAGCGGATTGGCGTAGCGCGCGGCGTTGATCTGCATTTGCGTGATCTCGCGCATCAGGTCATGGCCGGTGCCCATGCCGATGTAGCTGCCGTTTTCGGTGATGATGAAGCCATTGAACAAGTGGTGCGCGTCCGATTCGGCCATGCGGCAGGACAGGTCCTGCAGGCTGGTGTCGACGTCTGCAATGATCGGTTTGGCATCCATGAAAAGAGTGCATGGCTTCTTGCCGTACAACTCGCGCTGGTAGGGGCGCGCGAAGTGGTCGATCATCTCAAAGCGCGATACCAGGCCAAGCGGGCGTCCGGCATCGACCACGGGAATGATCATCAGCCTGGGTTCGGCCATGAAGATTTCATAGACGTCGTTGTTGTTCATGGACGGCGGCACTGCGCCCACGTCGTGCAGCAGCTTGCGGATAGACACGGCGTTTCTCTCGGCAGCGCGTTGCGGATAAACCGCCACGCCACGGCGGCCCAGTACCTTGACTACTTCAGCCGGCAGGGCCCGTGCCGGCTGGAGGTGCGGGCGGCCCAGGTGGTAACCCTGCCCATATGCGATGCCCAGGTCGCGCAGCACCAGCAGCTCTGCTGCCTTTTCGATGCCTTCCGCGATGACCAGGGTATTGGACTTGTCGGCGATCTCCTGGATCGAGCGTACGAACTGCAGCTTGACGGGGTCATGGTCTATGCCCTGGATGAAGTGCATGTCGATCTTGACGAACTCCGGCCGCAGTTCGGACCACAGGCGCAGGCTGGAAAAGCCTTCGCCCAGGTCGTCGATCGCGATCTGGAATCCCATGTTCCGATAGTGCAGCACCGCTTCGCGCATCCGCTCGTAGTCGTAAGTCGGCTGGTTTTCGGTCAGTTCGATGATGACGTTGGCGGGATTGAGGCCGAACTCGTGGATGTAGCCGAGGGTTTCGCCCTGGCTGCCATCGTGCTGGCGCACCAGCGATTCCGGGCTGACGTTCAGGAACAGCTTGCCGGGCAGCTGCAGCTCGGCGAAGCGCTCCAGCACGATGCGCCGGCACAGGTATTCCACTTCGCGCGACAGGTTGTTGGCGCGCGCCACGCGGAACAGGTTGAGCGGCGAATGCAGCGGGCTGTCCGACGGGCCTCGAATCAGGCCTTCGTACGCGATGATTTCGCCGCTTTGCATGTGGACGATGGGCTGGAACAAGGCGTGCAGCTGGCGGCGCAGGATGATGTCCAGCAGGTGCTGGCCGAGCACGTCGTCTGTCGGTGGGCGCAGGTAGCTCACATTGTTGGGGAGGGCGGCGGTTGAAGTGCTCACGATGGCGGTCGCAGAAATGGCAACGTCATGATTCTGTGTCGCAATTGTGACAACATGATGAACGCCGGAAACACTTTTTGGCGTTACAATAAGCTTTCCACGTCCTTGAACGAGAACGATGCCGAGCCAGTCCCTGATCCGTTGCGCTGCGTTGGCGGCGCTATGCTTTTCCAGTGCCGCCGCTGCTGCCGGCGGGATAAGCGTGCACGTAGCTGACATCAGTGGAAAACCGGTGCCCGACGCCGTGGTTTACCTGGAGGCGGATGGCGGGCAGCCGCTGCCCAAGCCGCAGAAGGCAGGCGAGATCAGCCAGAAGGGATTGAAGTTCATTCCCCTGGTGACGGTGATACAGACCGGCAGCAAGATCTACTTCCCGAATAACGACAAGGTGCGGCACCATATCTATTCGTTTTCCTCGCCGCACAAATTCGACCAGAAGCTGTATTCCGGTACTACGGCCGACCCGCAGACGTTTGACAAGCCGGGCACCGTGGTCCTTGGCTGCAATATCCACGACAAAATGATCGCATATGTGCGTATCGTCGATACGCCACATTTCGGCAAGACCGATGCCGCCGGCGATGTGGTCGTGGAAGCTCCTGCCGGAAAATACACGCTGAAGGCCTGGCATCCCGATATAGTGGGCGGCAACGCGCAGGAGCAGGTGCTGCGCCTGGGCGAGGGCACGGCCAGCGCCAGTTTCAAATTCTCGTTGAAGCCACCATCAACCGAACCGGACGCGCAAGCCTACTGACACCATGCGATTCCGCAGCCTCGAAAGCCGTATCGTCACGTTGTTCCTCGTGCTGCTGATCGTGGTGCAGCTCGTGGGTTTGATCGTGATCCAGCGCGGCATCGATAGCAATGCCCGCGCTGCGATTGCCTCAGAACTGGTCAACGGCAGCAAGGTTTTCGCGCGCCTGATGGACCAGAACGCGCAGAACCTGCGCAATGGAGCGCGTCTGCTGTCGCGCGATGCAGGCTTCCTGTCGGCGATAGGCAATACCGACGACGACGACCGCGCCACCATCGAATCGGCGCTCGCCAACCATGGCCGCCGTATCAAGGCTGCAATGACAATGCTGGTCAGCCCGGAACGCAAGGTTGTCGCATCGACCAGCGATGCACAGGCGGCGGGGCTGGAGCACATGGTGATCGCCATGCTGGACAAGGCGGAACAGGAAGATGGCGCGAATGGGGTAGCCATCGTTGAACGGCTGCCATACCAGGTTGTCGTTGTGCCCGTGAAAGCACCGGTAACCATCGGCTTCGTGGTAATGACATTCCCGCTGGATGAACGCCTGGCGCGGGACATGCAGGAAACCACCGCGCTGCAAACCCTGCTGCTGACGCGCGACGCGAACAGGCGCTGGCTCCCGGTGGCATCCAGCCTGGGGCCTGCCGCGGTCGAACGCATCATGTTGCAATTGCAAGGCATGGGTGCCTTGCCCACCGAAGCCTTCGACGTCGACATTGGCGGCGACAAGCTCAGTGTGCACGTGACGAAGATTGGCGAGGACGACGGCAATGCCGCGGTGGCAATGCTGGGCCGCTCTATCGACGAAGCCACTGCGGAATATTCACGCCTGGAGCGCTGGCTGCTTGGCCTGACCGTGGCCGGCATGATCGTCTGCGTGATTGCCAGCGTGGTCACTGCCAAGCGCATCGCGCAGCCGCTGCGCCAGTTGGCCGATACCGCCAAAAAGCTGGAGCAGGGCGATTACAAGGTGGATATCGGATCGTCGCGCGCCGATGAAATCGGTGAACTGGCGCACGCCTTCGGCAGCATGCGCGACGGTATCGCCAAGCGCGAGCAGGAAATCCGCCGCCTGGCATACTGGGACCCGCTGACCAACCTGCCGAATCGTGCACAGTTCCTGCTGTTGTTGAATGACGCAATCGGTGAGGCGCGCAAGCGCGGCGGTTCGGTCTATGTGCTGATGATGGACCTTGACCGCTTCAAGCACGTGAACGACGTGATGGGCCACAGTTTTGGCGATGCCCTGCTGAAGCAGGTTGCCGGGCGGTTGCTGCAGAAGCTGGCCAACCGCCGCCACCCGGCCCAGGTGGCGCGCCTGGGCGGCGATGAATTTGCAGTCCTGCTGCCGAGCTCGGACCTGGACCAGGCGGTGGTGGTTGCGGCCGAGATCCTGCAGGTGCTGGAATCGCCGCTATCGCTGGACGAGCAGATGGTTGACATCGGCGCCGGCATCGGCATCGCAGGTTTCCCTGACAATGGGCTGGATGGCGAAGAACTGCTGGGCAAGTCGGAGATCGCCATGTACACGGCCAAGCAGCGCAACGAAGGCGCTGTGGTCTATGAAGACGCAATCGATAAGGGCAGTCAGCAAAGCCTGTCGCTGCTGACGGAGTTGCGCCGGGCCGTGGAGAACAATGAACTGCGCCTGTTCGTGCAGCCGAAGATGACGCTGGCCACTGGCCACGTGATCGGCATGGAGGCGCTGGTGCGCTGGCAGCATCCGCTGCGCGGTAATGTCTTCCCCGACCAGTTCATCCCCTTTGCCGAGCAGACTGGTTTTATCCGGGTGATTACCCACTGGGTGCTGGAGCGTTCAGCGGAGCTGTGCCACGAACTGGCGCAGCGCGGCATCCACCTGAAGGTGTCTGTCAACCTTTCCACGCGCGACCTGCTGGACCAGGAATTGCCGTTCAAGTTCGGCGAAATCTTCATGCGCCACCATGTTTCGCCGGGCGCTTTCTGCCTGGAGATCACCGAGAGCGCAATCATGGACGACCCGGTGCGCGCCCAGCAAACCCTGGAACGCTTGCACAGCATGGGATGCGATCTTTCGATTGACGATTTCGGCACAGGATATTCCTCGCTGGCCTACCTGAAGCGCTTGCCGGTCGACGAACTGAAAATTGATAAATCGTTTGTACTGAACATGGTGAATGACGTGGGCGACGCCAAAATCGTGCGCTCCACCATCGACCTTGGCCACAATATGGGCCTGCGCGTTGTCGCCGAGGGCATCGAGAGCGAGGCCGCCTGGAACATCCTGGCGGAGATGGGCTGCGACCAGGGCCAGGGCTACTACATGAGCCGCCCGATGCCGGCCGGCGAACTGGCAAGCTGGGTCGAGAACTGGAAAGCATCCGCATTGGCCGAATAATAGCTGGCGCCGAAGGCTTCGGAGAGTTACTTATTTGCTAAAGTTCAAGTTATGATCGCTGCCGCATCATAACTACTCTACGGACGACACATGCCATTCAAGCGCGCCACACTCGCACTTTCCTTGCTCGCAGCCTTCTCCGCACCAGCCTTTGCCCAGACCTGCCCGGCAGGTGCTGCGGCGGTGACTTATCCAGCTTCCAAAAAGATCGACCAGCAGGACAACTACCACGGCACCATGGTCGCCGACCCATACCGCTGGCTGGAGGACGCCAACAGCGACGAGACCAAGGCCTGGGTGGTGGAGCAGAACAAGGTAACGCAATCGTGGCTGGGCCAGATTCCGGAACGCGAAGCGATCAAGGCGCGCCTGACCAGGCTGTGGAACTACGAACGCTATGGCGTGCCATCGAAGAAGGGCGGCCGCTACTTCTACAGCCGCAACGACGGCCTGCAGAACCAGGCGGTCCTGTACACCGCCAAGACCCTGTCCGAAACCCCGCGCGTGCTGCTCGACCCGAATACCCTGGCTGCTGACGGCACCGTGGCGCTGGCCGGCACCGCCGTGAGCCCGAACGGCAAATTCCTGGCGTACAGCACCGCCGCTTCCGGCTCCGACTGGAACGAGATCAAGGTTCGTGATATCGCGACCGGCAAGGATATGGCCGACCATATCAAGTGGGTCAAGTTCTCCAATACTGCCTGGGCCGCGGACGGTTCCGGCTTCTACTACAGCCGCTACGACGAGCCGACCGAAGAAAGCAAGCTGGCCGGTGTGAACTACTTCCAGAAAGTCTACTTCCACAAACTGGGAACCCAGCAGATCGCCGACGCGCTTGTCTACCATCGTCCGGACCAGAAAGAATGGGGCTTCGGCGCCGAAGTAACCGACGATGGCCGCTATCTGGTGATCAACGGTTCGCACGGCACTGAAGCCAGGAACCGCGTCTTCATCAAGGACCTGAAAGCCAGGGACGCGCAGGTAGTCGGCCTGCTCGAGGCGTTCGATGCCTCGTACAATTTTATCGACAATGAAGGTCCTGTGTTCTACTTCATGACCGACAAGAACGCACCGCGCTCGCGCATCATCGCGATCGATATCCGCAAGCCAGGCATCGAGAACTGGAAGGAAATCGTTCCCGAGACGCAGCAAACGCTGACCGGCGCCAGCATCGTCAACAAGCAGCTGGTGCTTAACTACCTGAGCGATGCGCACAGCGCCGTCAAGGTGGTCGACCTGAAAGGCAAGCCTGTACGCGAGGTTGCGCTGCCGGGCCTGGGCACTGCTTCCGGTTTCGGCGGCAAGGCGACCGATACCGAGACGTTCTACTCCTATACCAGTTTCACTACCCCGGCCACGATCTACCGCCTGGACCTGAAGAGCGGCAAATCCAGCGTTTATCGCCAGCCTAAGGTGGACTTTGACCCGAGCGCCTTTGACACGCGCCAGGAATTCTTCACCAGCAAAGACGGTACCAAGGTCCCGATGTTCATCGTGTTCAAAAAGGGCATGAAACTGGACGGCAGCAATCCGACCTACCTGTACGGCTACGGCGGCTTCAATATTTCGCTGACCCCAAGCTTCTCCGTCTCCAACCTGGCATGGGTTGAAATGGGCGGCGTGTACGTGGTGGCCAACCTGCGTGGCGGCGGCGAGTACGGCGAAGCCTGGCACAAGGCCGGCACCAAGCTGCAGAAACAGAACGTGTTCGATGACTTTATCGGCGCGGCCGAATGGCTGGTCGCAAACAACGTGACATCGCCAGCCAAGCTGTCCATCGGCGGCGGTTCCAACGGCGGCCTGCTGGTTGGCGCAGCGATGACGCAGCGTCCGGACCTGTTCGGCGCGGCGGTGCCGGCGGTCGGGGTGATGGACATGCTGCGCTTCCAGAAGTTCACCATCGGCTGGGCATGGGCATCGGACTACGGTTCGTCCGACAACGCGGAAGAATTCAAGGCCCTGGTCAAGTACTCGCCGCTGCACAACTTGAAGCAGGGCGGCTGTTACCCGGCCACCATGGTCATGACCGCCGACCATGACGACCGCGTAGTGCCAGCCCACAGCTTCAAGTTCGCCGCCGCCGCACAGGCTGCGCAAGCCGGCGCAGCACCGATCCTGATCCGTATCGACTCGAAGGCCGGCCACGGCGCCGGCAAGCCGACGACGAAGCAGATCGAGGAAGTGGCTGACCGTTGGGGTTTCCTGACCCGCGCACTGGACATGCATCCGGCAGCACCGGCAACCGCTGCCGGCGGCCAGTAAGCCATGCGCGCGCTCCTGCTGCTGTGGACAGCCTTGCTTGCGCCGGCCACGGCGGCGGAAGCGCCTAAAACCTTCGCCGAGCAAACCCAGTCGCTCGCCGAGCAGCCGGGCTTCATTGAAGTCTGGCGCGATGCGGCGAAGGGCAGGGTGCTGCTTTCAGTGCGCGACCTGGACCAGCCCTTTTTACTGGTGTCATCGCTGCCTTACGCACTGGGTTCAAACGACATAGGCCTGGACCGCGCGCAGCCGGGCAGCCCGAAGCTGGTACGCTTCCAGAAATTCGGCAACCGCCTGTTCCTGGTTCAGGAGAACACCCGCTTCGTCGCGCGTTCGGCCGATGCCGACGAGCGCAATGCAGTGGCCGAGTCCTTCGCCGGGGCGGTGCTGTGGTCGGGCGACATCCTCGCCAGCGCAGGAGCACGCCACCTGGTCGATTTTTCCAGCTTCCTGCTGGCCGACCAGCATGGCGTGGTGCAGCGGCTGGATGAATCCAGGCAGGGCGCATACCGGGTGGATGAAAGGCGCAGCGCTGTGTTGGCATCCGAAGCCAAAGCCTTTCCCGACAACGTTGAACTGGAATCCTTGCTTACCTTTGCCGGTCCGGGTAATGGCGAGTTTGTGAAACAGGTTGCGGCAGATCCGGCCAGCCTGTCAATGCGCCAGCATATTTCCATGGTGCGGCTGCCGGATAACGGCTACCAGCCGCGCCGCTATCACCCTTTCTCCGGTGGTTTCGATTCCGGCTACTACGACTTTGCCACGCCACTGGCCAGCAGCCTTGACGTGCGCTGGCAAGTTCGCCACCGCCTGGAAAAGGGCGGCAAACCGATTGTCTACTACCTTGACCGCGGCGCCCCGGAACCGGTGCGTTCCGCATTGCTGGAAGGCGCGCGCTGGTGGTCCAGCGCCTTCGAAAAGGCCGGATTCAAGGACGGCTTCCGCGTCGAGTTGATGCCGGAAGGCGCCGACCCGGCTGATGTGCGCTACAACGTGATTACCTGGGTTCACCGCGCCACGCGCGGCTGGTCGTACGGCAATGCGATTGCCGATCCACGCACAGGCCAGATCATTCGCGGTGCCGTGACGCTCGGCTCGCAGCGCGTGCGGCAGGATATCCTGATCGCCGAAGCCCTGCTGGCGCCTTACGGCAAATCCGCTCCCGCCGAGCGCCGCAAACTTGCCGAGCAGATGGCGCTGGCACGCCTGCGCCAGCTCGCAGCCCACGAGGTTGGCCATACCCTCGGCTTCGCCCATAACTTTGCCGCCAGCCGCCGAGGCAATGGCTCGGTAATGGATTACCCTCATCCGGTGCTGAAGCTTGGCGCCGACGGCGCTATCGACCTGCAGGATGCGTACGGCGTTGGTGTCGGTGCATGGGATGACTATGTCGTGAAACACGTTTACGGAGACTTTGGCGGTGGCGAGCTTGAATCAGGCGCGCTGGCCAAGTTGCGCAGTGATGCCCGTGCCGCAGGCCTGCAATATGTCTCCGACGAGGATGCACGCGCACCCGGCGCATCCCATCCGAACGGTCTGTTGTGGGACTTCGGTCCCGATAGCCTGAAAACCTGGGACCAACTAGGCGCCATCCGCCGCCGCGCCCTGGACAACTTCTCCCTTGACGTCCTTCCTGACGAACGCCAGGCGGGCGAACTGGAAGCGCGCCTGGTGCCGGTGTACCTGCTGCAGCGCTACCAAGGTGAAGCCGTAGCGCGACTGCTGGCCGGTGGCGAATATGAATCGGCCACCGGCGCCGATATTCGCGCCGGCCGTGCCGCCGCAGGCATCAAGGTTACGCCTGCAGCCACCCAGCGCGCGGCATTGTCGCGCCTTGCCGATACGCTGCGCGCCGAATACCTCGCTTTGCCGGCCGGAGTGCTCGATCAATTGTCGCCACCGTCGACAGGATTCGAACGCAACAAGGAATACTTCGGCACCCGCATGGCCGCTGTGTTTGACGCGTTGTCCGCCGCCGAAACCGGGGCTGCGCTAACAGCCGGCTTCCTCCTTGACGCCGGCCGCCTGAATCGACTGTACTGGCAGCACGCACGCGACCACGGAATGCCCGGCACCGAGGAAGTGATCGACGCAGCCTTGTTGCGAAGCTGGAAGCGCGCCCCTGTCCCCGCCAATGTAGCGGGCGGCGAGGCCGTCCAACTCGCTGCAAACTGGGTCGTGCTGGATGCTCTGCTGCAGGTGCTGGAAGGAGGCAAACTGCACGCCAACGTCGACGCCGGCCTGCGCCAGCAACTGCGCAGCTTCGCCGCGTGGCTGAAAGCGAATCCTGGCAAAGGCACCACCGCTTCGAGCCGCGCCCAGGCGGCCGACCATGTACTGCGCTACCTGGCCGATCCGCGCAGCGTCAAGCTCCGCACTTTGCCCGCCATCCCGCCGGGCGCACCAATCTGACCACCATTCTCGCAATATGTCCAGGCGCCGCTACTTGTCCCCTCGTCCTATTTGTTTCGGCCTTACGTATGCACTTCTGGCACTTTATGGCCCCATCGCCATGGCTGATGAGCCGATGCCAACCCATTGCGGTAGGGATGAAATCTCCTTCCTCGACGCGTGGTTTGGGGACATTGACCCCGATCAGGAGGGTGACCAGCGCTATTCGCCCAAGGGGAAGTTGCTCTCCCTTTGTGTGAAGCGTAAGGATGAAACGATCGTGAAGGTGAGCTACCGTATAGGCAAATTGGGCCACCCGAATTTAGAATCAGTTGCCAGCCGTGAATCGAAGTTCGGTGTGTACAGCCGCCAGGACACGCCGCATTTCGGAGAAGCTATCGTCTTTTTCACCAGGGGATCGCTCACCCATTATGTAGTGATAGCGACGGGGCAAGGCCATGGCGTTTTCTTACACACATACAAGGACAACAAAAGGATAGCTTCGCAAATGTCGTCTTTCGAAGAAGGTGTAGCCTATCAGGTCGGACCTGAAGAGGTTAACATCGTTGACCGACGCAAGAAGTTGCCGATGACCTTCTGGGCTAAGCCACCTGATAAATTTCGATAGCATTTGCGGCGGCAGGGGCTTTCCTTGACGGCTTTTGGACCATATGGACTCACTGATGTCGATCAATACTCAATTAGGGAAGGCATTGGACCGCTTGTTCCTTTCAGTCCCTCAAACCACTGTATTCGGAAAGCAAAAGGGAGGTGGACATGATCTGCGCAGGTTCTTCCACGCTACCGAACACACGCAGCGTCAGATTGTCTTCTACCGCGATAAATGGTGGACCGTAAACGGCGGCACTTTGTATGCTGAACTGTGCTGTCTTGTTCCTGACGTTCAAGCGGCAGTCTACGGCGTGCCGCAATCGCTTTTAGATCCGGACTGTAACGTCCCCTCAAGCCACTTTCAGTATGTTCTGACGGAGCGAGAGGCGAAGCGCAGCTGGGAACTGCGTTCGCCAGAAAACGTGGCTGCGTTTGAGCACGAAATGAAGAACTGGCTCCCATCGATTGCGTTGCCATGGCTAAGCCAGTTCGAATCCCGCGATGGAGTTATCCGCTTCCTGCAGTCGAAACTCCAATTCATTACGCTTGCGATTTATCTTTCATCTCTCGGCGATAGCGGCGGAGCATCGCAGGCTATCTCGGCATGGCTTGAAGGATTGCCACGTCGGGCAGAGGGCAGTCTGGAACGCCTCGCCGGCAAAGGCCTGATTTCATCAGCTGACGTAGCTTACCTTAGCAATGCATCAATTCAAGGCGAAGAAGATTATAAGTTGCAGGCGGCCGAGTGGGTCCGTGCCAGATTTTGTGAAGAACTATGAGTATTCATCGCTCTTGCCTTTCCTTTGCCATTCTGTTGCTCGCTTTGTCGGCTCCAGCGGGTGCCGATGAACCACTTGACCTGCCGGTGAAAATTGTCACGTGCTCGAAGTCCGGGGCGTTTTGCGCTGAATCTGATCCGAAGACAAACCGGACCAGCGTCCGCCGGCAGGACAGTTCCACCGTACTTTGGACCGTCGATGGCTGGTACCGCTGGATGTTTGTCTCAAATGATGGCAGGTCGTTTGTTGTGGCCCGCGACGGCATGAATCTGGTCCCCGCAGACGCGGATCTGAAATTCGAAGTGCTGCGCATTTATGATCGCGGAAACCTGGTACGTTCCGTCATCCTGGGAGACTTGTATAAACACCGATCGCAACTTCGAACAGCCATATCTCACTTGGCATGGGCAAGGTCAGTAGCCATCAATGCCTCAAACCAGCTTGATGTTGAGCTCATCGATGGCCGCCACCAGAAATTTCCGATGAAATGAACCTCATTCGCTACATGCGCCGGAACGATGGTGCAAAGTTCTGCATCAGCGCAACTGCCTGGGCTGAAACCGGCGGCTCTATCGAAGTGGTTGTCCTGGACGAGGAGCCATTTGGCCAGGTGCGCGGTACGATCCGAACCAGGGATGCAGTACGTATTCCACTTTCACCCCTGCCAAAGGGCTCGCTTCGGATGATCGAGAACCACGCGCTCCAATCGGGTATCCTCCATTTCCCGGAGGACGAGGCGGAAGGGCCGCTCTTGCTGAATGGTCAAGAGTACATGTTCATGGATGGGGCTCATTACGTGCTCGAGGTCTGCCTGCTCGGCCAGCATAAGACTGTGCGCCGACTCCATAGGCAGGAGCCGTCGTTCTGCACCCTGTTCAATGCTGTCATCGCTTATGGAATTCGCGATACGGCATTGCGTGAGGCTGCCATGCGCTTCCGCTGCACCTGCATGCAGTGGGATACTCAACCGTGCTAACATTTTTGGAACGTTTAACTGCATGTCTTATCGGGTATGACTGAATTTCGGATCACCACTGAAGTAAGCGAGTTTGATACCGGGCTCGTACATCGCTTCCTGTCGCTGCAAAGTAGTTGGGCCAAGGGTATTTCGCTCGACCTGGTCGAACGATCGATGGCGAATTCGCTCTGTTTTGGGGGCTTCCTGGGATCAGATCAAATCGCATTTGCGCGCGTGATCTCCGATTACACGACTTTCGCCAACCTGGTCGATGTTTTCGTCCTGCCTGAGCATCGCGGCAAGGGTTATGGCAAAGCGCTGATGGCGGCTGTCTTTGCGCACCCTGAGCTTCAGGGGCTGCGTCGATTCACTTTGGCCACGGGCGATGCGCACGGATTGTATGCGCAGTTCGGATTTACTTCGCCGTTGTATCCGCAATCGCTGATGGAGCGATATTTTCCCGGAATGTACGCGGCAAATTAGATAATGAATCCACCTCCAATACTTTTCGAACCGCAGTTCCTGGCGATGCCAGGGGAGCTGTTCGATCATCTTTTAACGTCGATTGAGTGGGACGAGCGGATGAAGGCTCGGAAGACTGCCAGCTTTGGTGTCTCCTACGACTATTCGCAAATCTCGTACGAGCCGGCTCCAATGCCGGACGAACTAGCTGCACTTGCGGAGTCCATTGGGCGGCTCCTCGGATTTACGCCCAATAACTGCTTGCTCAACTACTACGAGGATGGCAATTCTTCCATGGGATTTCATTCCGACTCGAGCGAAGAGCTTAGCGCGGGGACGGGGGTAGCGATCGTCTCGCTGGGAAGCATGAGATCCCTTGTCTTCAGGAGCAAGGCAGACAAGTCTGTGGAGTTTGACTTTCCCCTGCCTGCAGGATCGCTGATCTACATGACGAAGGACGTACAGGACCACTGGCTTCATGCCGTACCGAAAATGAGGCACGCCGGCCCGCGTATCAGCCTGACCTTCAGGTCGATCATCAAATAGGAGCTATGTGATGCAGAAACGCCTCGCGTCTTGCAGCTGTGGCCAACTCACTGCCGAAGTGAGTGGCGACCCTGTCCGGATTTCGATTTGCCACTGCCTGGCGTGCCAGCGCAGGACCGGCAGCGTGTTTGGTGAGCAGGCCCGGTTCCCGCGCGAAAACGTGGCGCTAGCGGGCAATGCAACCGCGTACGTTCGCGTTGGCGATGAAGGTGGCCAGGTTACCTTTCATTTCTGCCCGACTTGCGGTTCCACGGTCTATTACGCCCTTGAGAGCCACAAAGGGTTCGTGGGTATACCGGTCGGAGCATTCGCCGACCCCAGCTTCCCGGCGCCGCGGATCTCGGTCTACGAAGAACGGATGCATTGTTGGGTTGTGCCGCCGCCCGATGCGGAACGGATCCCTTAGGAGATCTCATGGGAGCTTGGGGTGCAGGGCTGTATTCAGATGACACGACGTGCGAGGTGCGCGATGCGTACAACGAAAACCTGAAGCATGGGCTGTCAGACATGCAGGCATACGAACGAATCCTGCACGGCTATGGCGACTTGCTTGCCGACCATGAGGTTGCGTGCCTGGTGTATTTCGCACTGGCAGATACGGCATGGAAGGCAGGTCGTCTCCACCACGATGTCAAAGCAAAGGCGCTGGAATTGATTGGACGGGGCGGCGACCTGGCAGTATGGGAGCGTGATGCGCCCGCTGAAGTCGCGGCACGAAAGAAATCCCTACGCTCGCTGGAACAGCGATTGCTATCCGAGCAGCCGGCGCCGATGCTGATCAAGGTTTTGAAGCCACGACCCAAGAAGATTTGAACAAACGCGCCTGTCGGTACGGTGTATTCACTGGACCTGCCGGGCGGGCAAAAGGCATTGCTTGTTCTGGTGGGCTTTATCGATCTCGGTAAGAGCGTTGACCCGGTTTTTTCCGTGTTGAACTGGCGTGGCAGCGGCGCGCTTTCCCAGTCGATCCTTGACGAGCTTGCGACAGTGGACACGATCCCGATTCAATCCGGGCTCGGCAAACAAGCGCACTGGGGCATTTTCGTTACGGATGAACGAAAGAAATTCATGGCCTGTCTTGAGACGACGGGGCAGTCCGTTACAGTTGATATGCCATATATCCCTGACCAGGTGGTGTTCTCGTTTGTGGAGGCGCTTGCGCGTGAACTCGATGCCCACTTCAGCGGCAGTGCATAGCGCTGGGGGGAAACGAATTCCCTGGTCTGCGCCAGACCTTAGCGGTGGATGACCACCAACAAGGCTTTCGCTTCAGTTTTTCCTGGGTTGCGGATCGCGTGGTGCAGGTCCGCAGCGTAGCGCGCAGTGCCACCCAGCTTGATCTTCTTCTTATTGGAACCGACCTCCAGCTCCATCGAGCCGTGCAGGATGGTCAGGTGCTCGGTGGTGCCGGGATCATGCGGTTGCGACACCAGCTCGCCGCCTGGCGATAGCGTCAGCTCATACCACTCGTATTTACCGGCCAGTTCCATCGGGCCGAGGATGCGCAGCACGTAGCCTGCATGGGCGCCGGGCAGGGTAGGGGTTTCGTGCGCATCGACCAGCTTGATCGCTTCGACATCTTTTCCGACGTCGGACAGCAACTCGCCGATCTGCACGCCAAGCGCATTGGCAAGACGCCAGGTAATGGCAATCGTCGGATTGGCCTTTTCGCGCTCAATCTGCGACAGCATGGATTTGGAAACTCCCGCAATACGGGACAGGTCTTCCAGGGTCAGGCCGCGCGCCAGGCGCAGTCGTTGCAGTGCCGCGCCGACTTCCGGCGGGGCGTTGGTGGAAATGTTCGGCTTCACGCTTGCAGAGTTCAATATAGTAAAGTACGATCCCGTATATCGAATTTACGTTCAATATAGTGAATTCGCGTCGAAATAATGAAATAAGAGTAAACTTTACATCAGAGGACGACCATGAGCCAAGCGACGAATGCGTTTTACACCGGCCTGCAACAGAACCTGGAAAAGCTGCGTAACGACGGCCTTTATAAGCCGGAGCGCGTAATTGCTTCCCGCCAGGGCAGCGAGGTGCAATCCGAAGACGGTCGTACCCTGATCAATATGTGCGCCAACAACTACCTCGGCCTGTCGGGCCAGGAGTGGGTGGCGCAGGCCTCCATCGAAGCAACGGAGAAGTACGGCTACGGCCTGTCCTCGGTACGCTTCATTTGCGGCACCCAGACCGTGCACAAGCAACTGGAGAAGGCCATCTCCGAATTCCTCGGCACCGAAGACACCATCCTGTACGCGGCGGCATTTGATGCCAACGGCGGCGTATTCGAGCCTTTGTTCGACGAAAACGATGCCATCATCTCCGATGCGCTGAATCACGCGTCGATCATCGACGGCATCCGCCTGTGCAAGGCTGCGCGCTTCCGCTACGCCCACAACGATATGGCCGACCTGGAGAAGCAACTGCAGGCGGCCGCCGACAAACGTCATAAAGTCGTCGTGACCGACGGCGTGTTCTCGATGGACGGCACCATCGCCCAGTTGGACAAGATCGTCGAACTGGCCGAAAAATACGGCGCCCTGGTCATGATCGACGAATGCCACGCCTCCGGCTTCATGGGCAAGACCGGCCGCGGCACCCACGAGCATCACAATGTACTGGGCAAGATCGACATCATCACCGGCACCCTGGGCAAGGCCCTGGGCGGTGCGATGGGCGGTTTCACTTCCGGCCGCAAGGAAGTAATCGACACCCTGCGCCAGAAATCGCGTCCATACCTGTTCTCGAATACCCTGGCACCGGCCATCGCAGGCGCCTCGCTGGAAGTGCTGAGGCGCCTGTCCGCCTCGACCGAGCTGCGCGACCGCCTGCACGAAAACACCGCTTACTTCCGCAAGGAGATCGAACGTATCGGCTTCACCATCAAGCCAGGCACCCATCCTGTCGTGCCGGTGATGCTGTTTGAAGCCCCGGTGGCGCAGAAGTTCGCGGCCCGCATGTATGAATTGGGCGTGCTGCTGTCCGGCTTCTTCTATCCAGTGGTGCCGATGGGCCAGGCGCGCGTGCGCGTGCAGCTGTCCGCCGCCCACACCCGCGAGCAGCTGGAAAAGGTCCTTGCAGCATTCGAACAAGCCGGCAAAGAGCTGGGCATCATTAAGAACTAATCAGGAAAACAGGTAAGAATCATGGAACGTATCCTCGTCATCGGCGCCAACGGCCAAATCGGCAGTGAACTGGTGGAAGCACTGGCAAAACAGCACGGCGAACAAAACGTCATCGCAACCGACATCAGCCCGGTCAACAAGTACAACGCAGCCCGCTACCAGGTGCTCAACGTGATGGACAAGGCCGCGCTGCAGGCATTGGTGGCTGCGGAAGGCATCACCCAGGTATACCAGCTGGCTGCGATGCTGTCCGCTACCGGCGAGGCAGCGCCGCTGAAGGCGTGGGACCTGAACATGGACGGCCTGCTGAACATCCTGGAAGTGGCGCGCGAGCGCGGCGAGCAGGGCAAGCCGCTGCGCATCTTCTGGCCATCGTCGATCGCTGCGTTCGGCCCGAACACGCCGGCCGAGAACACCCCGCAGTACACCGTGATGGACCCGACCACTATTTATGGCATTTCCAAGCTGGCAGGCGAACGACTGTGCGAATACTACTTCCTGAAATATGGCGTGGATGTGCGTTCGATTCGCTACCCGGGCATCATCAGCTTCAAATCGCCTCCAGGCGGCGGCACCACCGACTATGCGATTGCGATTTTCCACGCGGCGCTGCGCGGTGAACGCTACGATTGCTTCCTCGGGCCGAAGACCACGCTGCCGATGATCTACATGCCGGACGCGATTCGCGCAACCATTGAATTGATGGACGCACCGGCTTCACAAATCAAGATTCGTTCGTCGTACAATGTCGCCGGTGTTTCCTTCAACCCGGAAGAACTGGCTGCCGCGATTACCCGCGCACTGCCCGAATTCAAGATCGCCTACACGCCGGACAGCCGCCAGGCTATCGCCGACAGCTGGCCGCGCAGCCTGGATGATTCCAAGGCGACTGCGGACTGGAACTGGAAAGCGAAGATCGGCGTGGAAGAGATGGTGAAGGACATGCTGGCCAATATTGACGTGAGCCTCAGCGAGGCCGCATAACCAGAGAGAGACAAGCAACAATGGACATGAGTGTTTTCGACTTATTCAAGATTGGCATTGGCCCATCCAGTTCGCATACTGTGGGACCAATGGTGGCGGCGCGCCGCTTCCTGCTCGAAAACGCTCCATTGGATGATGTCACCTCGGTGACGGCTGAGCTCTATGGCTCGCTGGCCTTGACCGGTATCGGCCACGGCACCGACAAGGCCGTGCTGCTTGGCCTGATGGGCGAGACGCCGCAGGGCGTCGACCCTGACGCGGTCGAAGACATGCTGGCTGCAGCCGACGTTGACGGCGAGCTGCGCCTGCTGGGCGAGAAGACCATTGCGTTCACCCGCAAGCAACACCTGGTGTTCCATATGGCAGAGAACCTGCCGGAGCACCCGAACGGCATGCGCTTCACCCTGGCCCGTGCCGACGGCAGCTCGGCTTCCAGGATTTACTACTCAGTCGGCGGCGGCTTCATTCGTGCCGAAGGCGAAGAGGCGGCCACTGATGGCAAGCCGGCCGTGCGCCTGCCGTACCCGTTCAACACCATGGCCGAATTGCTGGGTCATGGCGTCAGCAGCGGCAAGACCATTCCCCAGATGCTGCGCGCCAACGAGCTGACCCGCATCAGCGAGGCAGAGCTCAACCAAGGCATGGACCGCATCTGGCACGTCATGCGCGACTGCATCCAGCATGGCCTGGAGACGAGCGGCCAACTGCCAGGCGGCCTGAATGTAAAGCGCCGCGCAGCCGACCTTTGGCGCCAGGCGCAGGGCGGCGATCGCGCCAACCAGCTGCCGCACGATGCGCTGAACGGCGTGAGTTTGTACGCGATGGCGGTCAATGAAGAGAATGCAGCGGGCGGACGTGTTGTAACGGCGCCTACAAATGGGGCTGCAGGCATCATTCCCGCTGTGCTGAAATACTATGCGGAAGACTGCAAACCGGTCGATCCGATCACCGGCGTGCGCGCATTTTTGCTGACCGCGGCGGCGATTGGCATGCTGTGCAAGCGCAATGCGTCGATTTCCGGTGCCGAAGTAGGGTGCCAGGGTGAGGTTGGCGTGGCGTGTGCGATGGCGGCGGCGGGCCTGGTCGCAGCGCTGGGCGGCAGCAACGCGCAGATCGAGAATGCGGCGGAAATCGGCATCGAGCACCACCTGGGCATGACCTGCGATCCGATTGGCGGGCTGGTGCAGATTCCTTGCATCGAGCGCAATGGCATGGGCGCGGTGAAAGCGATCACCGCAGCATCGCTGTCCCTGAAAGGCGACGGCACCCACTTCGTCACCCTGGATAACGTGATTGAGACCATGCGCCAGACTGGCGCCGACATGCAGGCGAAGTACAAAGAGACTTCGCTGGGCGGCTTGGCGATTCATGTCGTTTCGGTGAATCACGCTGCCTGCTAACGCTAGAAAATTCCGAAATTTAGCTAAATTCACAAAGAAAGTCCGGTGGCACTATAATAAGTGTCCGTTTTCACCGCCACCGGACTTTCTACTTTATGCAATACGTGTCTACCCGGGCCGACGCGTCGGCTGCATCACACTCCCCCCAGCAATTTTCCGACATCCTCCTGGGTGGTCTGGCGCCGGACGGCGGCCTGTACCTGCCGGTCGAGTACCCGCAAGTTACCGGCGAAGAACTGAACAAGTGGCGCCACCTGTCCTACGCTGACCTGGCAGTAGAAATCCTGAAGAAGTTCGCCGGCGATATTCCAGAGGCCGACCTGCGCGCATTGGCCAGGAAGACCTACACCGCCGATGTCTACCGCAACGTGCGCGAAGGCGAGAATGCCGCCGACATCACCCCGCTGCGTGTGCTGGAAGAAGTCGATGGCAAGAAGCTGGTGCTGCAATCGCTGTCGAACGGCCCCACGCTGGCCTTCAAGGACATGGCGATGCAGTTGCTGGGCAACCTGTTCGAATACGCGCTGGCCAAACAAGACGCGCAGCTGAACATCTTCGGCGCGACTTCCGGCGACACCGGCAGCGCCGCTGAATATGCAATGCGTGGCAAGAAAGGCATCAAAGTCTTCATGCTGTCGCCGCACAAGAAGATGAGCGCCTTCCAGACCGCCCAGATGTTCAGCCTGCAGGATCCGAACATTTTCAATATTGCTGTCGAAGGCGTGTTCGACGATTGCCAGGACATGGTCAAGGCCGTGTCGAACGACCTGGAATTCAAGGCGCGCCAGAAGATCGGCACGGTAAATTCGATCAACTGGGCGCGCGTCGTGGCGCAGGTGGTGTATTACTTCCGCGGCTACCTCGCAGCGACCAGGAGCAATGAGCAGAAGGTGTCTTTCACCGTCCCATCGGGCAATTTCGGCAATATCTGCGCCGGCCATATCGCCCGCCAAATGGGCCTGCCGATCGACAAGCTGGTCGTTGCCACCAACGAGAACGACGTGCTGGACGAGTTCTTCCGCACCGGCATTTATCGCGTGCGCAAGTCTGCCGAGACCTATCACACCTCCAGCCCGTCGATGGACATTTCCAAGGCTTCGAACTTCGAACGCTTCGTGTTCGACCTGGTGAAGGGCGACGGCAAGCGTGTGCGCGAGCTGTTCAAGAAAGTGGAAACGGACGGCGGCTTCGACCTGTCCGGCGCACCGGGCAGCGATGGCGATGAGTTCAAACTGGCGGCCAGCTACGGCTTCAAGTCCGGTAAATCGACCCACGACGACCGCGTGCAAACCATCCGCGACGTGGCCGACGATTACGGCATCGTGATCGACACCCACACTGCGGACGGCATCAAGGTCGCCAAGGAATACATGGAGCCAGGCGTGCCGATGATCGTGCTGGAAACCGCACTGGCCGCCAAGTTCAACGAAACCATCCTGGAGGCGTTGGGTGAAGACGCCGAACGTCCAGCCGGTTTCGAAAATATCGAAGCGCTGCCGCAGCGCTTTGAAGTCATGCCGGCCGATGTGAGCAGGATGAAGGCTTACATCGCCGCCAACACAGGACTGTAAAGACATGGCAATGCTCGCCGTACGCGAAGCCCTCGATTTCCTGCTCTCCGCGGCCCGTCCGGTGGCCGCGGTGGAGAAGATCCCAACCCTGGAAGCCAATGGCCGCGTGCTTGCGAGCGCCGTGGTGTCCGGCATGAACGTCCCGGGCCACGACAATACGCAGATGGACGGCTACGCGGTGCGTGCCGCCGATTGCGCCAGCGGCAACGCAACGCTGACGGTCACCCAGCGCATCCCGGCCGGCCATGTCGGCCAGCCGCTGCTGCCTGGCTGCGCCGCGCGCATTTTCACCGGCGCCCTGATTCCTGAAGGCGCCGATGCTGTCGTGATGCAGGAACAATGCGAAGCGAATGACGGCCTGGTTACGATCCGCCACGCGCCGAAAACAGGCGAATGGATCCGCCGCACCGGCGAAGACATCAGCGTTGGCAGCGTGATCCTGGCCGCGGGCACGCGCCTGCGCAGCCAGGAACTTGGACTGGTTGCGTCGATCGGCATGGCGGAGCTGGACGTGCGCCGCAAGCTGCGCGTAGCCGTGTTCTTCACCGGCGATGAACTGGCGATGCCGGGCCAACCGCTGGCGCCGGGCGCCATCTACAATTCCAACCGCTTCACGCTGCGCGCTTTGCTGGAAAACCTGGGCTGCGAGGTACGCGATTTCGGCATCGTGCCGGACTCGCTGGATGCTACGCGCAATGTGCTGCGCCAGGCTTCAGACGGCAATGACCTGATCATCACCTCCGGCGGCGTGTCGGTCGGCGAAGAGGACCATATCAAGCCTGCCGTCGAAGCAGAGGGCAAACTGAATATGTGGCAGATCGCCGTCAAGCCGGGCAAGCCGTTGGCCTTCGGTGAAGTAGGGCAGGCGTTCTTCCTTGGCCTGCCGGGCAACCCGGTGTCGAGCTTCATCACCTTCCTGCTGTTCGTGCGCCCATTCCTGCTGCGACTGCAGGGCGCCGATGTCCCGGCACAAGCGCGCGGCATGATGCTGCGCGCAGATTTCAACTGGCCGAAAGCGGACCGCCGCAACGAATTCCTGCGCGCCAGGCTGAACCAGCAGGGCGGGCTGGACCTGTTCCCGAACCAGGGGTCTGCCGTGTTGACTTCGACGGTTTGGGGCGATGGCCTGGTGGACAACCCGCCGGGCAATCCGATCGCGCCGGGCGACGTTGTGCGTTTTATCCCCTTCAGTGAGCTGATGTATTGATATGCTGATCAACCTTAAGTATTTTGCCAGTGTGCGCGAGGCGCTGGGCAGTGGCGAGCAGGTCGTGCTGCCGGCAAGCGCCGAGACGGTGGGCGATGTGCGGGCATGGCTGCTGGCGCGCGGCGAGCCGTGGGCCAGTACCCTGGCCGAGGGCCGCGCCTTGCGCATGGCCTGCAACCAGCGCATGTGCGACGCGAGTACGCACGTTGCGCCAGGCGACGAAGTTGCCTTTTTCCCACCTGTGACAGGCGGTTAACGCTTATTGCTGTGCCGACGCAACAGTCGAGCTCCGACTGTTGACCGCAGGCATTGTCACGTTATACTTGATTGCATGTGGCCCAAAACCTGCGCCGCGTCCATCACCTCACATATCTCCCGTCGCCTCTTCCCTGCGGCTTATTCCCTTCCCTGCAAGGAGAGTCGCAATGGGTTTTGTCTTTGCCGCCCTTGGCCTGAATGGCCTCACCCGCAACCAGCTTCCAGTCCCGCCGCGCAAGCGCGCGCAGAAGCTTCATATCGCCGGCTCCACCACCATGGGGCCGTTACTGAAAGAAATCGCGTCCAAATACCGCCTGATGCACCCGGAGATCGGGATCGAAGTGGAACTGGGCGGTTCTTTACGTGGGCTGGACGACGTGCGTTCGGGGCATGCGCATATTGCGATGCTGTCGCGCGCACTCGCTCCCGCCGAACGCGATTTGTACGGCATTCCGATTGCTCGCGATGGCGTTGGCGTAGTAGTTCACGCCAATAATCCGGTGCGGGATTTGAGCGTCGAACAGCTGCAAGCCATTTTCACAGGGCGCATGCGCGAATGGCGCGATGCCGGTGGCGGCCGGGAACAGGTCTATGCATTGGGCGGTCTGCGCGATGGCGCGTCGAGTGCCTTGTTTGCACGCTTCCTGCGGCAAGCGCTGGATGATTTCAGCCTTAATGCAGCGGTGGAATCGAACATCGAACGGCTGGCCGTGGTGGCCGCGTGCGAAAACGCTATCGCCTACGTTTCAGTCGGCGCAGCGGAGCGCGCCATTTCGCAAGGCGTGTCGATACGCCTGCTGCCCATTTCGGGCGTTGCAGCCAGCAGCGCCAATATACGCAACGGCAGTTACCCGATCTGCCGTGTACTCACCCTGGCAAGCAGGGATGCGCCAACCGGCGTCGCACGAAGTTTCTTCGCCTTCTGCCTTTCCGCCCAAGTGAACGGCATCCTGTCGGCATTCGACTTTGTACCCTACCTGGACTGACGCCATGGAACATTCTATTTTGCTTGGGATGCTGGCTGCGTGTGCAGCAGCGACGACCATCAAATGGCTGCTGGCACGCGAAGCCGATCACCGGCGGGCCAATGCGCAAACTGATGAGCTGCTGCGCAGCAACCGGGCCTTGCGCATGGCTTCGCGTTGCCGCGTAGCGCTGCTGCACGCCGGCAGTGCGGAGGAAATGATGGCGGCTGTCTGCAAGGCCATCTCCGAAGAGGGCGGCTATTCGCTGGTGTGGACCGGTTTGTCGATGGCTGGCAGCAGCAGGGACTTGCTGGCCAGCGAGATCCAGGGCACGCCGGCAGGACGCTTCGCAGCAGCCGCAGGTGGCTTGCAACGCGGCTGCAGCTGCGAAGGCATTGCGCTCGATGTGATGTCGGATGCGAAATCCCGCCTGCGCCATGGGACGTCGGCAGAGTTCGGCTACCCAAGCGTGCTGGCCTTGCCCCTGGGCAGCGCCAGTGGAGATGCGGCGCCAATCGGGGTGCTGTGCGTATACTCGATCGCCCCCTGCGCTTTCGACAGCGATGACGTGCAAGTCTTGCAGGAACTGGCCACCGACCTGGCGCTTGGATTGAGCAATATGCACGCGGCACGCAGCCGCCGCGCGGCCGAGCAGGCGTCGGCCTGTCACGCCCAGCATGACCCGGCGACCGGCCTGGCCAGTCGCTCGCTGTTCAATGACCGCTTGCGCCAGGCCCTGGTAGCGGCGGAGCGCACCGGCCGCAAGGTGGCCGTGCTGGCACTGAGCATGGACCGTTACCGCGGCGTCAAGGCCAGCCTTGGTGCCGACGCCTGCAGCGCCTTGCTGATGCACGCGGCATCCGCCATGAAGTCCTGCCTGCACGAGGGCGATACGGTGGCCCACCTGCTTGGCAACGAATTCGCGGTGATCCTGTCCGACCTGATCAACGACGACGATGTGCTGCCGGTTGCGGGCAAGCTGCTCGAGGCCATCAAGGCACCGATGCGCTGGCAGGACAATATCGTGAATACCACAGCCAGCATCGGCATCGCATTGATGGGCGAGGATGGCGGCGAACCTTCGGTCATGCTGCGCTCGGCCAACTCGGCTATGGCGCATGCGGTCGGGCATGGCGGCAACCGCTTCCGTTTCGTCGCGCAGGAGATGAACGAGCGCGCCTCGCGCATGTTTGCGCTCGAGGCTGAACTGCGCAGCGCCCTGCTGCACAATGAAATGGTGGTGCATTACCAGCCGCGTGCGGCCCTGGGCGATGGCTGCCTGACCGCCGCCGAGGCGCTGGTGCGCTGGCAGCATCCGACGCGCGGCCTGGTGCCGCCGGCTGAGTTCCTGCCGCTGGCCGAGAGCAGCGGCCTGATTGTTCCGCTCGGAGCCTGGGTGATCCGGGAAGTGTGCCGCCAGCAACGGGCGTGGCGCGACGCAGGCCTGCCAATGGTGCCTGTCTCGATCAACCTGTCGGCGCGCCAGTTCCGCGAAGAAGGGCTGGTGGAACATATTGAAGTGACGCTGGAGGAGTACGATGTGCCATCGGCCATGCTGAGTTTCGAGATCACGGAATCGATGGTGATGGAGGATCTCGACGATGCCGTGGCCCGCATGAACGAATTGAAGGCAATTGGCGTCAAGCTGTCGATGGACGACTTTGGCACCGGGCATTCCTCGCTGGCCCGCCTGCGCCTGCTGCCGCTGGACCAGCTGAAGATCGACCAGTCCTTCGTGCGCCAGCTCGGCAGCGAGCAAGCCGACGAAGCCATCTGCCGTTCCATCATCGACGTGGGCCACAACCTCAATATGCAGATCGTCGGCGTCGGGGTGGAAACGCTGCTGCAGCGCGAATGGCTGCGTGCCCACTACTGCGACGAGATGCAGGGCTGCTTCTTTGGGCGGCCCATGGCGGCGCAGGACTTTGCCCAACTGCTGGCGGCCGATCGCCCGAGATCGAATACAATGCTGCCCCTATGGAAAGCAATCAATTACAAGGTGTAGCGGTGATCGGCGGCGGCCCCGCCGGCCTGATGGCCGCCGAAGTATTGGCGGCGGCGGGCGTGCGGGTAGATGTCTACGACGCCATGCCTTCGGTCGGCCGCAAGTTCCTGCTGGCAGGCCGCGGCGGCATGAATATCACCCATTCCGAACCCTATGGGGCATTCTTGGCGCGCTACGGCAGCCGTGCCGGCGTCATGCGCCCGATGCTCGATGCCTTCAAGCCCGACGACTTGCGGGCCTGGGTGCATGGGCTGGGCATCGATACCTTTGTCGGCACCTCGGGCCGGGTTTTCCCGACCGAAATGAAGGCGGCGCCGATGTTGCGCGCCTGGTTGCACCGCCTGCGCGAAAGCGGGGTGCACTTCCACCAGCGCCATCGCTGGCTGGGCTGGACAGCTGACGACAGCTTGCGCTTCGCGACAGCGGCAGGCGAGCGCAGGGTGCGCCACGCTGCGGTGTTGCTCGCGCTGGGCGGTGCAAGCTGGGCGCGCCTCGGCTCGGACGGGGCGTGGCAGCCCCTGTTGGCCGAACGCGGCGTCGGCATTGCGCCGCTGGTGCCTGCCAATTGCGGTTTCGATTCCGGCTGGAGCGCCCATTTCTCCGAAAAATACGCGGGCCAGCCGCTGACCACCGTGGCAATTGGCGGCCGCAAGGGGCAGATGGTGGTCACCGCAACGGGCGTCGAAGGCAGCCTGGTTTATGCCCTGTCGGCCGGCATCCGCGACCGCATCGCCGCGCATGGCAGCGCGACTATCGAACTGGACCTGCTGCCGGACTGGCCGCTGGAGCGCCTGCGGCAGGAGTTGTCGCATCCGCGCGGCTCGCGCTCGATGTCGAGCTTTCTGCAAAGCCGGGTCCACATCAAGGGCGTCAAGACCGGCCTGCTGCACGAGGTACTGGACAAGGAGGCTTTCCATGACCCGCTGCGCGTGGCGGCGACCCTGAAGGCGCTGCCAATCACCCTGCGCGCGCCGCGCCCGATCGATGAAGCAATCAGCAGCGCGGGCGGGGTTCGTTTCGAGGCACTGGAAGGAACCATGCTGAAGGCGGTGCCGGGCGTGTTTGTTGCCGGCGAAATGCTGGATTGGGAGGCGCCGACCGGCGGCTACCTGCTCACCGCCTGTTTCGCCAGCGGCATGGCCGCCGGCAAGGACATGCTGCGCTACTTAATGAACCCAGCTGACGCCGCCTGAGCCGCTGCGGCTGACGTTGCGTTCCGATGGGTTGCCGAACACGCGGATATTGCCGGTACCCTTGACGGTGAGATCGGCCGATTGGCGGGCAAACACATTGGTGGTGCCGGAACCGAGCAGGGTCACGGCCACCTTATCGGTCGCCAGGTGCTCCGCATCGAGGTCGCCGGAACCGGTGACTTCCGCGGTCAGCTCCTTGCAGCTGCCGCTGGAAGTGATAGCGCCCGAACCCACCATCTCCAGCATGACTTTCTCGCCGTGGCCGGTGTTCAGGTTCAGGTCACCGCTGCCGTGCACCCCGGCCTCGACATTCTTGTAGCGGCCGTTGAAGGTCAGGTTGCCCGAGCCTTGCAGCTGTACGCTCAGGTGCTCGCCGCTGAAACCATTGACGTTGCTGTCGCCGCTGCCGTTGATCACCAGTTCGTGCAGGGACGGCAGCACCAGCTCCACTTCAATCGGGCGGCGCGGGTGCAGCAGCAGGCCTTTCGAACCGATGCGCAGGGTCGAGCCATCCTGTTCGGTGCCGATATTGCCCAGCAGCCGCTGCTCGCCGCGTACTTTGAGCGAGGGCACATCGCCTTGTTTCAGGCGCAGGTCGATCGGGCCGACCAGTTCAACACTGGAAATCGTCGCGCTCACTTCGCGCACTTCGGTGCGGGCGGCGCGGCCGGCCACGCTGGTCGGGTTGGCGGCGCCCTGGGCGCGCAGCATGCTGTAGGTGACGCCGGTCAGCAGCACCGCCAGCAAGGCCAGCCCGAAGCCGATTTTGAGCAGGGAACGGAGGTTCATTGCGTTTCCTTTCAGCGGCCGCGCAGCAGCGCAACATTCATCTGGATGTAGCGTTTCAGGCCGATCAGCGAGTAACGCGTCACCACGATGCTGGCCAGGCTCAGGACGATGCCGAGCAGTATCAGGCCGATGCCGACAGCGGTCTGCGTGGCGCGCGATTCGTTATCGAGGTCGGAGATGATGTGCACGCCGCCTTCGGCCATGGCTTCCGCACCTTCCAGCCACTTCTCGGATTTGCTGTCCGCCTCATCCCATTCCTTGCGCAGGCCGGCCGAAGGTTCCTGGAACACCTCGATGCCGTGGTCGCTGATCGCAATCTTGGTTTGCATGCGGGCGTCGACCTGGTCGCCTGCGTCGTCGAAAATGACAAGGTGGCGCAGCGGGCCGGTCAGGACCAGCTCATTGGCGCCGGCCAGGCCGGTTGCGGTAATGGCAATGCCGCTGATGTAAAAGGCGAAGGCGCTGGCGTAGATCGATACCAGCAAAGCAGAAAAGACTGCTGCCGGCACCACCATGAAGAGGTTGAAGATGCCAAGGCCAATGAGCGAGAGCAGCATGCGGGCCAGGGTGGCCGGATTGCTCTTTTGCTCGAATGCGCTGCGGTGGGCGTTGGCGCGCAGGGTCATGGCGATCTTGCGCGGCTCGTCCAGTTCGGCCGCGATTTCCTCTTCAGTCCTGCCGGCGGCCAGGCTGTCGATAAAGCGCTGTTCGTAGTAAGCCATCGTCCTGGCCGCCACCTCGGGCGGCAAGCCGGCGAGGGCTTTTTTCAGTGCGTCAAGGTACTCATGCTTGCTCATTAGAAACTCAAGCCTCCGGTTGTTCCATGATCGCACTGTATCGTTGGCACCAGGGTGGCTCCAGTTGTTTACGACAGGATGCAGAAATGGGGGAGCAGGCGACTGAAATGCGGGACAGGCGGGACATCAAACTTTCGCTTTCGCGAGCAGGCGGGCGGCTTGTACGCCGCTGCGGACGGCCATTTCGAGCGTTGCAGGGTAGTCGCCGGCGGTATAGTCGCCGGCCAGGACCAGGCCTTTCGCCGGAGTTTCGTTGGCGGGGCGCATCAGGCCCGGCGTGCAGGCGTAAGTGGCGCGTTTTTCGGTGATGACTTTGCTCCAGGCCGGCTGCGCGAACTCTGGCCGCCGCAGGTCGGCCGCCAGTTGCGCCGCCACTGCTGCCGTCAATACATCCTGAGGCAGGCCGGCCGCGTCGCTGGAAGCGCTGATCACGACGGCAAACAGGCCGTCCTGCCGGGCATCGAGCTGGCCGCGATCAAAGACGAATTGGCCCCAGCGCTGGCTTGCAGGATCGTCAACCAGGGCAAGGAACGGGATCTCCAGGCGCGTGCCGGGGGCATATTGCAGGTAGCAGGTGGTGATCGGCTCGGGCTCGAACGCGGCCAGCCGGCTTGCCAGTTCGGCAAAGCCAGGCATGCCTTCAACCAGTGCGATGGCCGCGCTGGACGAGGCGGCGAGCACGACGCCGTCGAAATTGCCGCTCCAATCGCCGCCAACGGCCGCGCCGCTCGCCTCCACGCGCCAGCTGCCGGCGGCCGCTCGCAGGGCGGTGACTTTAGCGCCCAGGTGGATGGTGTTGCCCTTTGCCTGCAGCCAGGCTGCCGCGGCATCCGGGAAGAGGGCGGAAAGGTCGGCGCGCGGCAGCAGCATATCGGAGGCGGCGCGGCGTGCGCCAAGGCTGTCGCGCAGCACGGCAAGGAATACCTGTGCCGATGCGCGTTCCGGCGGCGTATTCAGCGCGGCCAGGCACAATGGCCGCCACATCAACGTCACAAGGCGCGGCGTCTGGTCGAAGCGTTGCAGCAGCTCCGCCACGCTGCAATCATTGTTCAAACGCCAATCCATCCAGCGTGCGGTAGTGGTGAAGCGTGCCAGCGCCATCTTGTCCTCGCGCGCCAGGCCGCGCGCGCGCAGCAAGGCGATGCCGACATGCAGCGGCGCCGGCAGGCGTGGGGCCAGGAAGTCCATGCCGTCGCCGCCAAGCGGATAGCGCATCTGCAAGGGCAGGGTGAGGACGGCCGAGCGTAAATCCACGCCAACGGCGCGCATGATGCGCAGCGATTCGGAATAAGCCCCCAGCATGATGTGCTGGCCGTTATCGAGCTCGCGCCCCTCGAAAGCGACGCGCCGCGCCCGCCCGCCCAAAGTGCGGGCAGCCTCGAAAACCGTCACCTGGTGACCAGCCCGCGCCAGTTCGACGGCGGCAGCAAAACCCGCCCAGCCGCCGCCGGCTACCGCAAAGTGCTTAGCCACGAACCCAGGTCTTCCAGGCCAGCCACAGTTTGCGGATAGGTGTCAGCGAAATGCGTTGCTTGAGGACGTGGTAGCCGTCCTCTTCGATCTCGTTCAGCAGGGTGCGGTAAATCGCTGCCATGATCAGGCCCGGGCGCTGGGCGCGCCGGTCTTCCTTCGGCAGCAGTGCAAACGCTTCGTCATAAGCCTTCTGCGCGCGCGCCACCTGGAATGCCATCAGTTTCGAGAAATTTTCGGTCTCGCGCGCGTTCAGCAGGTCCGCCGCAGTCACATTGAACTGCTGCAGCTCATTGACCGGCAGGTAAATGCGGCCTTTGCGGGCGTCTTCGCCCACGTCGCGGATGATATTGGTGAGCTGGAAGGCATGGCCCAGCTTTTCGGCGTACTGCAGCGTCTCCGGGCGGGTCACGCCGAAAATCGACGCCGACAGAATGCCGACTACGCTGGCCACGTGCCAGCAATACTTCGACATGCCCGCGTAATCCAGGTAGCGGGTCTGGTTCAAGTCCATCTCCATGCCATCGATGATGGCCTGCATATGCTCTTGCTTCAGGTTGTACACGGCAAGATGCGGCTGCAAGGCTTGGGTGACAGGGTGCGACTGCTTGCCTTCATACATCTGGGCGATTTCGTTGCGCCACCAGGCCAGCTTGATGCGCGCCAGCGACTCGTCGCTGCATTCATCGACGGTGTCGTCAACCTCGCGGCAGAAGGCGTACAGTGCCGTGATGGCGCGGCGGCGCTCCGGTGGCAGGAACAGGAAGCTGTAATAGAAACTGGAGCCGCTGGCGGCGGCCTTCTGCTGGCAGTATTCGTCGGGGGACATGTTCTTATGGCTTGGGTAATGCTGACAAAGGCGCTATTTTATAGTGAAGAAGGCTTCATCCGAAGCGCGCGCCATAAAAGCTTGAACCAATCGCGCTTTTGCAGCGTCGGACGACGCAGGAAAACGTCGTAATCGACTTCCTCGATTGCCTCCAGGATGCGCAGGCCGCCCTGGACCACCAGGCGCAGCTCCAGGCCTATGCGGCCTTTCAGGCGGCAGGCCAGCGGGGCGCCGGAAAGCATCAGGGCGCGGGCACGGTCGACCTCGAATTTCATCATGGCGCGCCATTTTGCCCTGTTATCGGGGCGCGCGAGGTGGGCCGGCGACAGCGCATAGCGGGCCAGGTCTTCCATTGGCAGGTAGATGCGCTCCTTATGCTCGTCGATCGCCACATCTTGCAGGAAGTTGATGAGCTGCAGGGCGGAGCAGATGGCGTCCGACTGGCGGACATTCTCTTCACTGGCGGCGCCGTACAGGTGCAGCATCAGCAGGCCGACCGGGTTGGCCGAGCGGGCGCAGTAATCCAGCAAGGACGCGTAGTCCTGGTAGCGGTGCACCACAATGTCCTGCTTGAAGGCGGACAGCAGGTCGTAGAAGGGAGGCAGCGGCAGTTTATGCTGTTCGATGACGGCAGCCAGCCGCTCGAACATCGGTTCATGGCCGCCTTCTGCGCGTTCGATGCGGCCCAGCGCTTCTTCATAGGCGGCCAGGGCCGCCAGGCGCTGTTCGGGCGTGGCGACGCCTTCGTCGGCGATATCGTCGGCGCTGCGGGCAAAGGCATAAATCGCCTCCACTGCCGGACGCAGCCGGCGCGGCATCAGGATGGAAGCGACAGGGAAATTCTCGTAATGGTCAACGGACATAGAGGTGCTGTTCTAAATTAATGACGCGAAAGTCATTTGCAAGTTCGGTTGACCCGGCTATAATTTTTTCTTACTAAACGGAAAGTCAGTTAGTTCCAAACGGGAAATAATAATGGCAAACATGCACTCCCGGCAATTGCCAGAGACACTAAAAAGGAATTCCATCGTGTTCGTAGCGAAAAAACTCCCCCTGGTTGCGGCTTGCGCTTTGCTGCTCGCAGCCTGTTCGAAAGAAGCCCCCAGGACCGAAGACATCCGGCCGGTGCGCGCCATGGTGCTGCAAAGCTCGGACATCGATGTGAATGCCGAATTCTCCGGCGAAGTCCGTTCGCGCGTCGAATCGCGCCTGGGATTCCGGGTCGGCGGCAAGATTATCTCCCGCAAAGTGGATGTGGGGAGCGTGGTCAAGCGCGGCCAGGTCCTGATGGACCTTGATCCCCAGGATTTGAAGCTGTCGCAGGCGCAGTCCATGGCTGCCTTGCGCGCGGCGGAAACCACGCGCGACCTGGCCAGCGCGGAATTGAAGCGCTACCAGGAGCTGCGCGACAAGAACTTCGTCAGCCAGGCTATCCTCGATGCCAAGCTGTCGGCCTATAAGTCGGCGCAGGCGCAAGTCGATTCGGCGCAGGCGGCGTATCGCGGCATGTCCAACCAGGCCGGCTACGCCAGCCTTGAGTCGGACATCGATGGCGTAGTCACCGCGGTCGATGCGGAAGTCGGGCAGGTGGTGTCGCCCGGCACGCCGGTCGTGCGCGTGGCCAAGACCGATGAAAAGGAAATTGTGTTCGGCGTGCCTGAAGACAAAGTCGACACCCTGCGCGCCATCACGGACGTGCATGTGCGCCTGTGGGCCAGCCCGGGTAAAACCGTGATAGGCAAGATCCGCGAGATCTCCCCGGTGGCCGATCCCTTCACCCGTACTTATGCCTTCCGCGTGTCGATTCCCTCCAGCCTCGCCGAAGCCAAATTGGGCATGACTGCGCTGGTGGCTTTTGCCTCGCGCACGCCGCAGCCGCAGATCAAGGTGCCGTTGACGGCCTTGTTCCATGAGAAGGCCGCGACCTCCGTGTGGGTGGTTGAAAACGGCGTCGTGCGCCTGGTACCGGTCACTGTGAACGGCGTCTCGGGTAACGAACTGGTCCTGGGCAGCGGCGTGAAGCCCGGCCAGACGGTCGTTACCGCAGGCGTCAACCTGCTGAAGCCTGGCCAGAAGGTAACCATACTCGGAGCTGCTAAATGAAGGGCTTCAACCTTTCGCGCTGGGCGCTGGAGCACATTCCGCTCACGCGCTACCTGATTGCGGTGCTGCTGCTGGGCGGCATGCTGGCGTACAAGAACCTGGGGCAGGATGAAGATCCGCCGTTTACCTTCCGTTCGATGGTGGTGCAAGCCTTCTGGCCCGGCGCCACCTCGCTGCAGATGGCCGAACAGGTCACCGACAAGCTGGAAAAGAAGCTGCAGGAAACGCCGTTCATTCACGAAATCACCAGCTATTCGAAACCGGGCCAGACGCTGATCATTCTCAGCCTGCGCGAGTCGACTCCGCCCAAAGAGGTGGCCCAGGCCTGGTACCAGGTGCGCAAGAAAATCGGCGACATCCGTTCGACGCTGCCTGCCGGCGTGCAGGGCCCCGTTTTCAACGATGAATTCGGCGATACCTATGGCTCGATCTTTGCGCTGTCCGGTGACGGCTTTAACTATGCGGAGTTGAAAGACTACGCGGACCTGGTGCGCCAGCAGCTGCTTGGCGTGAAGAAGGTGTCCAAGGTCGAACTGTTCGGCGTACAGGACGAGAAGATCAATATCGAGTTCTCGCACAAGAAGTTCGCCCAGCTGGGACTGACCATCGAGCAGATCGCCAACCAGATCGCCACCCAGAACGTGGTGGAGGCGACAGGCGTTGTGGTGACGCCGACCGACAACCTGCAAGTGCGCGTTTCCGGCGCGCTGCGCACGGTCAAGGACCTGGAAGAGCTGGAGCTGCGTGCCAATAACACGACCTTCCGCCTGGGCGACTTCGCGACCATCAAACGCGAATACCTCGATCCTCCGCGCGACAAGATGCGCTTCAACGGCAAAGAGGTGATCGGACTTGGCGTGTCGATGGAGAAGGGCGGCAACATCATCCAGATGGGCAAGGACCTGGAGAAGACCGTCAACGCCATGAAAACCAAGCTGCCGGTCGGTATTGAACTGGAGCGCGTGTCGGACCAGCCGGCCGCGGTTACCGCGTCGGTGGGCGAATTCCTGCATACCCTGATCGAAGCGGTGCTGATCGTGCTGGCAGTGAGCTTCGTTTCGCTCGGCCTGCATACCAAGCCCAAGCTGCGCCTGGATACGCGTCCCGGCCTGGTGGTGGCATTGACCATCCCGCTGGTGCTGGCGGTAACCTTCCTGTTCATGCGCATACTGGACATCGACCTGCACAAGATCTCGCTGGGCGCCCTGATTATCGCGCTCGGCCTGCTGGTCGACGACGCCATCATTGCCGTTGAAATGATGGTGCGGAAGATGGAGGAGGGCCATTCGCGGCTCGAAGCGGCGACCTTCGCCTACACCTCCACGGCCATGCCGATGCTGACCGGCACCCTGATCACCGTCGCAGGCTTCCTGCCGATCGGCCTTGCCGCATCGGCGGCAGGCGAATACACCTTCTCGCTGTTCTCGGTGAATGCGATTGCGCTGGTGACTTCGTGGATCGTGGCCGTGGTGTTCACGCCCTACATCGGTTACATCCTGCTGAAGGTGAAGCCGCACTCCGAGGGCGGCGGCCATCACGAGCTGTTCGATACGCCGGGCTACCGCAAGTTCCGCTCCATCGTGAACTGGTGCGTGGAATACCGCAAGACCACGATCGTGGCCACGCTGGTGGTGTTCTTCCTGGGCGTGTACGGCTTCAAGTTCATCGAGAAGCAGTTCTTCCCGGATTCCAGCCGCCCGGAGCTGATGGTGGAGATGTGGTCGCCGGAAGGCACGGCGTTCGCGCAGACCGAACGCCAGGCGAAGAAATTTGAAGAGTTCATCCGCAAGGAGCCGGGTGTGGCCAGCGTGACGACCTATGTCGGCACCGGCAGCCCGCGCTTCTACCTGCCGCTGAACCAGATCTTCCCGCAGACCAACGTGTCGCAGACCGTGGTGCTGGCGAAAGACCTGCGTTCGCGTGAAGAACTGCGCAAGAAGATCAGCAATGTCTTCAAGACCGACTTCCCGGAAGTGCGCGGCCGCGTGCAGTTGCTGCCGAACGGCCCGCCGGTGCCATACCCGGTGCAGTTCCGCATCACGGGTACCGAGGTGGAAGGTGTGCGCTCGATTGCCGACCAGGTGAAGGACATCGTGCGCGCCAACCCCAACGCGGTGGGCGTCAACGACAACTGGAACGAATCGATCAAGGTGCTGCGCCTTGACCTGGACCAGGACAAGATGCGTGCGCTGGGCGTAACGTCGCAAACCGTGATGCGAGCGGCGAACACGATCCTTTCAGGTACGCCGATTGGACAGTTCCGCGAAGGTATCCGCCTGATCGACATCCAGGTGCGCCAGCCGCTGGACGAGCGCAGCACCATTGCGGTCCTGAACGACACTTACATTCCGACCAATAGCGGCCGTTCGGTGCCGATCTCGCAACTGGCGCGCGTGCATTTCGTCTGGGAGCCGGGTGTCGTGTGGCGCGAAGGCCGCGAATGGGCGATTACCGTGCAGTCGGACGTGGTGGAGGGCGTGCAGGGGCCGACCGTGTCGGGCCAGATCAATCCGAAGCTCGATGAGCTGCGCGCCAAGCTGCCGCCGGGCTACGAGATCAAGGTCAAGGGCGCCGCTTCGGACAGCAGCGCAGCAGAGGAGTCGATTGCCGCCAACTTGCCGCTGGCCGTGTTCATCATCTTCACCTTGCTCATGCTGCAGCTGCACAGCTTCTCGCGTGCGCTGCTGGTGTTCCTGACCGGGCCGCTGGGCGTGGCCGGGGCGGCGATGGCGCTGCTGGTGATGGGAAGGCCGCTGGGCTTTGTCGCAAACCTGGGCATTATTGCGCTGTTCGGCATGATTATCCGTAACTCGGTAATCCTGGTGGACCAGATCGAGCAGGATATCAAGGCCGGGGTGCCGGCATGGGATGCGATCGTGGAATCGGCGGTGCGGCGTTGCCGGCCGATCATCCTGACCGCGGCGGCGGCAGCGCTGGCCATGATTCCGTTGTCGCGCTCCGTGTTCTGGGGGCCGATGGCGGTGGCGATCATGGGTGGGCTGATCCTGGCGACCGCGCTGACCTTGCTGTTCTTGCCGGCTTTGTATGCGGCGTGGTTCCGTGTGCCAAAACCAAACCGATAAGCAGTGCCTGACCCTGCGGGTCAGGCATCGGGGTTGCCGGTTTTGCCCAAATGTTGCGCATAACGCAAAAAACCACTTCCGCACTCCAGAAACACCGTATAGAATGCCGGGTTGAAGTTGAAAGCCCCGGGCGACCCCGTTTTCACTGTAAGGTCGCCCTTTGCTTTTGTGCAAATATGCCGCGAGGATGGCGAAATTGGTAGACGCACCAGGTTTAGGTCCTGACGCCAGCAATGGTGTGGGGGTTCGAGTCCCCCTCCTCGCACCATAAGTACACTTATTTTTATTGGACGATTTTTACAATGGCCACTGCAGTTGAAACCCTGGGCACTCTCGAACGCCGCATGACGATTTCCTTCCCACTGTCGGACGTACGTTCCGAGGTGGAAAAGCGCCTGAAAGTACAGGCTCGCTCCGCACGTGCTCCTGGCTTCCGTCCAGGTAAAGTGCCAATGAAGATGGTTGCCGCACAATACGGCTACCAGATCGAAACCGAAGTGCTGAACGACAAAGTCGGCCGCGCTTTCAACGATGCCGCCAATGAAAACCAGCTGCGCGTTGCAGGTTTCCCACGCATCGAGCCAAAACAAGACGCACCGGAAGGCCAATTGTCCTTCGACGCAACGTTCGAAGTGTACCCGGAAGTCGAAGTTGGCGACCTGACCAAGGTTGAGATCGAAACCGTCAAGTCCAACGTGACCGACGTAGAAATCGACAAGACCATCGACATCCTGCGCAAACAGCGCGTGCACTTCCACGTGAAGGGCGAGAAGGGCGAACACGGCGACGGCGGCGAAGCTATCGCTGCCAACGGCGACCGCGTGACCGTGGACTTCGTCGGCTCCATCGATGGCGTTGAGTTCCCAGGCGGTAAAGCCGAAGGCTATCCGTTCGTGCTGGGCGAAGGCCGCATGCTGCCGGAATTCGAAGCCGCGACCGTCGGCCTGAAAGTTGGCGAAGCCAAGACCTTCCCGCTGTCGTTCCCAGAGGACTACCATGGCAAGGACGTGGCTGGGAAAACCGCCGAGTTCACCATCACCCTGAAGAACCTGGAATGGGCGCACCTGCCGGAAGTCGACGCGGAATTCGCTAAGTCGCTGGGCGTGCCTGACGGCGACCTGGCCAAAATGCGCGAAGACATCAAGGTGAACCTGGAGCGCGAAGTTGCCGGCCGCGTCAAGGCGCGCAACAAAGAAGCCGTGATGGACACCCTGGTGAAGACCGCGACCCTGGAAGTGCCACAGTCGCTGATCGCACAAGACACCGAGCGCCTGGCGGAAATGACCCGCCAGGACATGGCTCAGCGCGGCATGAACGTAAAAGATGTACCATTCCCTCCAGAGCTGTTCAAGGACAAAGCCGAGCGTCGCGTACGCCTGGGCCTGATCCTGTCCAAGCTGGTGGCTGACCAGAACCTGCAGGCTACCCCTGACCAGGTGAAGGCGCAGATCGAAGACTTCGCGCAAAGCTACGAGGATCCACGCGAAGTGCTGAAGTACTACTACTCCGATCGCCGCCGCCTGGCTGAAGTCGAAGCTCTTGTATTGGAAGAAAACGTCGTTACTTACGTCCTGGGCCTGTGCAAGAACGTCTCGAAAGAAATTCCTTTCGACGAACTCATGGGAAGCGTACAAGCTTAATAGCTTGATATCATTCGACGCCGGCCCCGAGCCGGCGTTGTTTTCAAAGGAATTGGAATGAATCGTAATCCCGCACTCGATACGGAAATGCTCGGCCTGGTGCCGATGGTGATCGAACAAAGCGGCCGCGGTGAGCGCTCGTACGATATCTACTCGCGCCTGCTGAAGGAACGCGTGATCTTCATGGTCGGTCCGGTCAACGACCAGATGGCCAACCTGATTGTCGCCCAGCTGCTGTTCCTGGAAAGCGAAAATCCGGACAAGGACATCTCGCTGTACATCAATTCCCCTGGCGGTTCCGTTTCCGCGGGCCTGGCGATCTTCGACACCATGCAGTTCATCAAGCCTGATGTGTCGACCCTGTGCACCGGCATGGCCGCTTCCATGGGCGCCTTCCTGCTGGCCGCAGGCGCCAAGGGCAAGCGTTTCTCGCTGCCGAACAGCCGCATCATGATTCACCAGCCGTCCGGCGGCTCGCAAGGCATGGCGTCGGATATCGAGATCCAGGCGAAAGAGATCCTGTACCTGCGTCATCGCCTGAACAGCATCATGGCAGAACGCACCGGCCAGTCGATCGAACAAATCGCCAAGGATACCGACCGCGACCGCTTCATGTCTTCGGACGAGGCAGCGGAATATGGCCTGATCGACAAAGTCTTGACCAGCCGCGCATAAGCGTCCTTGCAAGTCGACGCCCGGACGCTACAACGTTCGGGCGTTTTGCTTTTATTTCGGGTAGCATGTGGTTGTGCGCAGGATTTCTTGCTTGTGCGCACGGCAAATTTGCACCAAAACTAAAGATTAGTCCCATGTCAGAGAAAAAATCCTCCAGCGGTGAAAAACTCCTTTACTGCTCGTTCTGCGGCAAAAGCCAGCACGAGGTGAAGAAGCTGATTGCCGGCCCGTCCGTCTTCATCTGCGATGAATGCATTGACTTGTGCAATGACATCATCCGCGACGAGACCTCCAGCATCGAATCTGTCACGGGTGCCAAGTCGGACCTGCCGACCCCGCTGGAAATCACCGAACTGCTGAACCAGTACGTGATTGGCCAGTCGACTGCCAAGCGCATCCTGTCCGTGGCGGTGTACAACCATTACAAGCGCCTGAAACACCTTGGCAAGAAGGACGACGTTGAACTGGCCAAGTCCAACATCCTGCTGGTGGGCCCGACCGGCTCCGGCAAGACCCTGCTGGCCCAGACCCTGGCGCGCATGCTGAATGTGCCGTTCGTGATCGCCGACGCGACCACCCTGACCGAAGCCGGTTATGTGGGCGAAGACGTGGAAAACATCATCCAGAAGCTGCTGCAAAGCTGCAACTATGATGTTGAAAAAGCACAGCGCGGCATCGTCTACATTGATGAAATCGACAAGATTTCCCGTAAGTCCGACAACCCGTCGATCACCCGCGACGTTTCGGGTGAGGGCGTGCAGCAGGCGCTGCTGAAGCTGATCGAAGGCACCATGGCTTCCGTGCCACCGCAAGGCGGCCGCAAGCATCCGAACCAGGATTTCGTGCAGATCGACACGACCAATATCATGTTCATCTGCGGCGGCGCATTTGACGGCCTGGCCAAGATCATCTCCAACCGTTCCGAAAAGTCCGGCATCGGCTTCGCGGCGGAAGTGAAGAGCAAGGAACAGCGTTCGAACAGCGACCTGATGCTGGACGCCGAGCCGGAAGACCTGATCAAGTTCGGCCTGATCCCTGAACTGGTGGGCCGCCTGCCGGTGGTGGCGACCCTGGCCGAACTGACCGAAGAAGCCCTGATCGAAATCCTGGTCGAGCCGAAAAATGCGCTGGTCAAACAGTATTCGAAGCTGCTGGAAATGGAAGGCGCCGAACTGGAAATCCGTCCTGCCGCCTTGCACGCCATCGCCCGCAAGGCACTGGCTCGCAAGACCGGTGCCCGCGGCCTGCGTTCCATCCTGGAACACGCGTTGCTGGACATTATGTTCGACCTGCCAAACCAAACGAACGTCACCAAAGTCGTTATCGATGAAAATACGATCACCAGTGGCGCAAAACCCCTCCTGATTTATCAGGAATCCCCCAAAGCTGCAGGGGAAAATTAAATAGGGTTTTGAATCCCTGAGGCAAGGCGTTACAATCGGTCTCAATAACCATAACGCCGGCTTCAGTCGAAAAGCCACTCGCGATCACTCGTCGCGCGTGGCTTTTTTTGTTCTGAATCGGCATTAAGTTAGAGTAAAACTGCATTTTCTCAAAGCAAATATAATTGCAGCATAGGGCTTGTGAATTGGCCGCTGGGGCCTATATCAGAATCAAGCTTTTAAAATAAGGTACGCCATGACAACTACCAAATTAACTGAGCAAACTCAACTGCCTCTGTTGCCACTGCGTGACGTAGTCGTCTTCCCGCACATGGTAATTCCGTTGTTCGTTGGCCGACCAAAGTCCATCAAGGCGCTCGAAGCTGCTATGGAGCAGGGTAAGAGCATCATGCTGGCGGCACAGAAAGCCGCTGCCAAGGACGAACCTTCGCCTTCGGATATTTATGAAATCGGCTGCGTGGCCAACATCCTGCAGATGTTGAAGCTGCCTGACGGCACCGTGAAGGTGCTGGTTGAAGGCGCCCAGCGTGCACGCATCAAGAAGATCACCGATAGCCCAACCCATTTTATTGCCGACCTGATGCCGCTCGAATCCGAGCAGGGCGATGAGTCGGAGATCGAGGCCATGCGCCGTGCGATCGTCCAGCAGTTCGACCAGTACGTCAAACTGAACAAGAAGATCCCGCCTGAGATCCTGGCTTCGCTGTCGGGTATCGACGATGCCGGCCGCCTGGCCGACACCGTGGCCGCCCACCTGCCGCTCAAACTTGAGCAGAAGCAGGTGATCCTGGAAATCATCGAAGTGTCGAAGCGCCTGGAGCACCTGCTCGGCCAGCTGGAAGGCGAGCTCGATATCCTGCAGGTGGAAAAGCGCATCCGTGGCCGCGTCAAGCGCCAGATGGAGAAGTCGCAGCGCGAGTACTACCTGAACGAGCAGGTCAAAGCCATCCAGAAGGAGCTGGGCGAGGGCGAAGAGGGCGCCGATATCGACGAACTCGAGAAGAAGGTCATCTCCGCCAAGATGCCGAAGGAAGCGCTGGAAAAGGCCCAGGCCGAGCTGAAGAAGCTGAAGCTGATGTCGCCGATGTCGGCCGAGGCAACCGTGGTGCGCAACTATATCGACACGCTGGTGTCGCTGCCATGGAAGAAAAAATCCAAGGTCAACAACGACCTGGCCAATGCCGAGAAAGTGCTCGACCACGATCACTACGGCCTGGAAAAGATCAAGGAACGCATCGTCGAGTACCTGGCGGTGCAGCAGCGCGTGGACAAGCTGAAGGCGCCGATCCTGTGCTTCGTGGGTCCTCCAGGCGTGGGTAAAACCTCGCTGGGCCAGTCGATCGCCAAGGCCACCAACCGCAAATACGTGCGCATGGCGCTGGGCGGCGTGCGCGACGAAGCCGAGATCCGCGGCCATCGCCGTACCTACATCGGCTCCATGCCGGGCAAGGTGCTGCAGTCGCTGTCGAAAGTCGGCGTGCGCAACCCGCTGTTCCTGCTGGACGAGATCGACAAGATGGGCGCGGACTTCCGCGGCGATCCATCGTCGGCCCTGCTGGAGGTGCTGGATCCTGAACAGAACCACACCTTCTCGGACCACTACATCGAAGTCGATTTCGACCTGTCCGATGTGATGTTCGTGGCGACCTCGAACTCGTACAACATCCCGCCGGCACTGCTGGACCGTATGGAAGTGATCCGCCTGTCCGGCTACACGGAAGACGAGAAGACCAATATCTCCTTGCGCTACCTGTTGCCGAAGCAGGTCAAGAACAACGGCTTGAAGGAAGAGGAAATCGCCATCAGCGAAGGCGCGGTGCGCGACATCATCCGCTACTACACCCGTGAAGCCGGCGTGCGTTCGCTGGAGCGCGAAATCTCCAAGATCTGCCGCAAGGTCGTGAAAATGCTGCTGCTGAAGAAGTCCGACAAGAAGGTCAGCGTCACGCCGAAAAACCTGGACAAGTTCCTGGGCGTGCGCCGCTACGACTTCGGCGTGGCCGAGAAAACCAACCAGGTGGGCCAGGTGGTCGGCCTGGCATGGACCGAAGTGGGCGGCGACCTGCTGACCATCGAATCGGTCAGCATGCCTGGCAAAGGCAACGTCATCCGCACCGGTACTTTGGGCGATGTGATGAAGGAATCGATCGAAGCTGCCCGCACCGTGGTGCGCAGCCGTGCCGCACGCCTGGGCATCAAGAACGAGGCCTTTGAGAAGAAGGACATCCACATCCACGTGCCGGAAGGCGCAACGCCGAAGGACGGTCCATCGGCAGGTATCGCGATGACCACGGCGATGGTGTCGACCTTCACCGGCATTCCAGTCCGTGCGGACGTGGCGATGACGGGCGAGATCACGCTGCGCGGCGAAGTGCTGCCCATTGGCGGCTTGAAGGAAAAGCTGCTGGCGGCGCATCGCGGCGGCATCAAGACCGTGCTGATTCCTGAGCAGAACGTCAAAGACCTGGCCGAGATTCCGGACAATGTGAAAAACAAGCTGGAAATCGTGCCGGTGCGCTGGATCGACAAAGTGCTGGAAGTCGCACTGGAACGCCAGCCGGAACCAATCACCGAGCCGGTGGCGGCGGTGGAGGTGCCGGCAGTTGCAGCGGCCGACGGAAGCAGCGAAGTAGTCAAGCACTAAACCGAAGGGCCGGTGTCCGACCCGTTGGGTCAGACACCGGTTTGCCGGTTTTAGCGGTAAAAAGGGCGCCAGAAATGGCGCCCTTTTTGTTTCATGACCCGATTTGCCCTTGACACAGTGCAACCCCGACCTGTTTAATACGGCCCTGAGATTTTTATACGCATCACAACGCGGCATAAAAAACGGTATAAACGATATAAACCTTTGTGACGGGGACTGTAATGAACAAGACCGAACTGATCGACCACATCGCGACTTCCGCTGACATCTCCAAGGCCGCTGCTGCGCGCGCCCTGGATGCTGTGATCGATGGCGTAACCACCACCCTGGCCAAGAACGACAGCGTCACCCTGGTTGGCTTTGGCACCTTCTCCGTGAGCGAGCGCGCAGCCCGTACCGGCCGCAATCCGCGCACCAAAGAAGAGATCAAAATCGACGCAGCGAAAGTTCCTAAATTTAAAGCTGGTAAAGCTTTGAAAGACGCTGTACAATAATGGCCTTCGGTAAGCAGCAATGCTTACCGGCCAGTTTAAGCGGGCGCTTAGCTCAGTTGGTAGAGCGGATCCCTTACAAGGATTAGGTCGGGAGTTCGAGCCTCTCAGCGCCCACCACTTAAACGAAATGGTGTACCTGTTGTGAATGCTGGAGCGGTAGTTCAGTTGGTTAGAATACCGGCCTGTCACGCCGGGGGTCGCGGGTTCGAGCCCCGTCCGCTCCGCCAGCAAACACATATGGCCACTACCTGGAGTGGTAGTTCAGTTGGTTAGAATACCGGCCTGTCACGCCGGGGGTCGCGGGTTCGAGCCCCGTCCACTCCGCCAGAATCCCGAGAAAGCCCCACAAGTCCAAAAGACGGTGGGGCTTTTTCATTTGCTATTGGAGCAACTGCCCTGTAAAATCGCGCGAGCAGTTTTCACGCCTCCTCTCTACGGAAAAAAATAGCTGACATGTTTGATTTTGTACGCACGCATCAAAAGCTGATGCAGATTATCCTGGCGCTCCTGATTGTGCCGTCGTTTGTGCTGGTCGGTGTCAGCGGCGTCAAGCTGTTCGGCGAAGACGCGAACACGATTGCCAAAGTGGCAGGCCATCCGGTCACCCAGCAAGAATGGGACAACGCCCAGCGCAACCAGCTGGACCAGCTGCGCCAGCGCATGGGGCCGCAGTTCGACCAGAAGCTGTTCGATACTCCCGAGTTCAAACAGAACATCCTGGACCAGCTGATTGCCCAGCGCGCGATGAACGCGGAAATCCGCAGCGCCCACCTGACCGCCAGCGAGCAGAAGGTGCAGGAAGCGATTACGACGCAACTGCCATTGTTCAAAGCTGACGGCAGCTACGACAAGGAACAATACCTGCAGATCCTGGCAGCGCAAGGCATGAATGCCGGCATGCACCAGGAACAGGTTCGCCACGACCTGGCCTTGCAGCAGGTAGCTACCGGCGTGGAACTGAGCGGCTTCGTACCGCGCACCGTTGCCAAGGCGATTTCCGATTTCGGTTCGCAAGAGCGCGAAGTGCAGGAACTGGCGCTGCCGGTTTCGCAATTCCTGCCGAATGTGAAGGTCACTGACGACATGGTGAAGGCCTTCTACGACAAGAACGCCAAGCTGTTCGAGATTCCAGAGTCGGCCAAGATCGAATACGTCGTGCTGAACGCGGAAGCCGTGGCTTCGCAAGCCAGCGCAAGCGATGAAGAAATCGCCGGCTACTACAAGTCGAACCAAAAGCGTTTCGCGGCTGAAGAAACCCGCCGTGTCTCGCACATCCTGATCTCTGCCGAAGGCGGTAAAGCTGCGGCGAAGACCAAGGCGGAAGCAGTGCTGGCCGAAGTTCGCAAGAATCCGGCCGACTTCGCGAAGATTGCTCAAGCCAAGTCGGACGACTCTGGCTCCGCAGCGCAGGGCGGCGACCTGGGCGTGATTGCCAAAGCCGGCAATGCGGCTGAAGCAGCAGCCCTGAAGATGAAGCAGGGCGAGATCAGCGACCTGGTGGAAACCGATTTCGGCTACCACATCGTTACCGTGACCGAGTTGAAGCCGACCCAGGTAAAACCGCTGGACGAAGTGAAGGGCGAGATCGCTGCTGAAATCAAGAAGCAGAAAGCCGCCAAGCTGTACTCGGACATGTCCGAACAGTTCACCGACATCGTGTTTTCGGATTTCGAAAGCCTGAAACCGGTGGCCGACAAGCTGAAGCTGAAGATCGAAACCATGGACGGCATTTCCCGCCAGCCCAACCCGATCCTGGGCGCAGCGCCATTCAACAACGCCAAATTCCTGAACGCCCTGTTCGCCGACGAAGCGCTGAAGAACAAGCGCAATACCGAGGCTGTTGAAGTTGCGCCGCAAACCCTGGTTTCTGGCCGCATCGTCGAATTCAAGCCTGCTTCCAAGAAGCCGCTGGCTGAAGTGGAAGCGGCGATCAAACAGCAGGTAGCGCTGGAAGAGGCCGTAAAAGCTGCGAAGAAAGCCGGTGAAGAGAAGCTGGCCGCAGCCAAGAAGTCCGGCGATGCTGCAGGCTTCGGCGAGGTGAAAACCATCTCCCGTGCCAAGGCCGACGGCATCAATCCGGCGGCTGTGGCGGCAGTGATGAAGGCTGATGCCTCCAGGCTGCCAGCCTACGTTGGCGTGGAAATTCCGGGCCAGGGCTATGGCGTGTACCGCATTGGCAAGGTCGGCCAGCCGGCAGAGCAGGACGCTGCCCGCCGCGAAGAAGAAGGCCAGCGCATCAACCAGATCGTCGCACAGCAAGAGATGACTGGCTACATCGATGTACTGAAGCAAAAAGCCAAGGTCAAGATCCTGCACCCGGTTGCAACGATCAAGAAGCAGGCCGAATAAGATACTGAGCGCTTAAAAAAAGCCGGTGTCCGTGAAAACGGACACCGGCTTTTTTCATGCCTGCCGATTTTCTCCGCCGGGAGGCTTGTCCTGCTTATGCGCCGTGCAGCTTGCGTGCCGCGGCGACAAAGGAGTCGGGTGAAATATCGGGCAGCGCAACTTCAATCGCTTTTTCGAACTGGACGAAATTACGGTCGATCGATTTGAGGTAAGCCGGGTCGTAGTGGTCCACCAGCAGTTCATCGACCAGCGCCGGCATGTCGCCGGCAAACGCCATCGCCTGCCAGCGTTCGATGCGTTCGCGACCGTGCAGTTGCACCAGGAACTCCAGCTGGGCGTTCAGGGCAGGGGCGTTGCAGGCAAAGTGCTGGTAATCCTCGATCAGCAGTTTGACGCGGTCTTCCCGCGAGACCTGCATGGAGATGCAGGGCGAAGCGCGCATGCGCTCCATCAGCGCGCCCGGCACCCGCAGGCTGCCGACCTTGCGGCTCTCCGCTTCGACAAAGACAGGCAGGCCCGGGTCATAGCGGCGCAAGCGGTCCCAGATTGAAGTCTCGAATGCCTTTTGCGAAGGCTGCGGCTGGCAGGGGATATTGCCCAGCACCGAGCCGCGGTGGGCGGCCAGCTGCTCCAGGTCCAGCACCTGGGCGCCGATTGCTTCCAGCGTATCGAGCAGGCGGGTCTTGCCGCTGCCTGTGGTGCCGCAAATGACGCGGAAGTCCAGTTCCGGGGTTTGCTCGAGCTGGGCGTTGATGGCGCCGCGGAAGGCCTTGTAGCCGCCATCGAGCTGCACCACCGGCCAGCCGATCTTGGCCAGCACCGTCGCCATCGAGCCGCTGCGATTGCCGCCGCGCCAGCAGTAGATCAAAGGCTTCCAGTCGCGCGGCTTGTCCAGCCACAGGGTCTCGATGTGGTAACCGATATTCTTCGATACCATGGCGGCGCCGACTTTCTTTGCTTCGAAGGAGCCGACCTGCTTGTACATGGTGCCGACCGCGATGCGCTGCTCGTCATCCAGCACCGGGCAGTTGATCGCGTTTGGCAGGTGATCCAGCGCGTATTCGGACGGGCTGCGTGCATCGATGATGGTGTCGAAATCGTCGAGGCGGGACAGGACATCTTCGATAGAGAGGATTTCTGGATACTTCATTTAGTTTTGAGTATTGGCTGGAGGTGGGGCCAGATATTGCCCAGGATGATAGGGTGGGCCGCCGCCAGCGGATGCAGGCGGTCCGGCTGGAGCAGTTCGGGCTTTTGGGCGACGCCGTCAAGCATGAACGGCGCAAGCGGCACTTTGACGTCCTTGCTGAGGATGCCGTACATGGCGAAAAATTTGTCGGCGTAATCGCGGCCGTAGTTCGGCGGCATCCGCATGCCGACCAGCAGCACCTGGGCACCGGCCTTGCGCGAGTCGTCCACCATGGCGCGCAGGTTGGATTCGGCGGCGGCGACCGGCAGGCCGCGCAGGCCGTCGTTGGCGCCCAGTTCAATGATCACGATATTCGGTTTGTGCTTGCTCAGCAGGGCTGGCAGGCGGGTGCGGCCGCCGCTGGTCGTTTCGCCGCTGACACTGGCGTTGACCACGGTTGCGGGCAGTTTCTGGTCCTTCAGGCGCTGGTCGAGCAGGGCAACCCAGCCGGCCCCGCGCGATATGCCATATTCAGCCGACAGGCTGTCGCCCACCACCAGGACGGTTTTTGATGCAGAATAGGCGTTCGTGGCGGCGCTGAACATCAGCATCAGCACCGCGAAGCAGCGGACTATATTTTTGAACATGACCATGCGTGATATTCCTCAATCCTCCAGCCAATTGGCCAAGGCGGCGATTTCCGTCTCGGGACTGGGCAAGCGGGTGGCCGACGCCAGCGGCGAACTGACCATCCTGCATGGAGTGGATTTTACAGTGCAAAAGGCGGAAACGCTCGCCATTGTGGGGGCTTCCGGCTCCGGCAAATCGACCTTGCTTGGCCTGCTGGCGGGCCTGGATACGCCCACCGAAGGCACGGTAGTGCTCGATGGGGTGGATATTTTCGCCCTGGACGAAGATGGCCGGGCTGCCATGCGCAAGGAAAAACTGGGCTTCGTGTTCCAGTCGTTCCAGCTGCTGCCTCATTTGACGGCAGCCGAAAACGTGATGCTGCCGCTGGAGCTGGCCGGCGATAACGCGGCGCGTGAAAAAGCAGAAGCCATGCTGGGTCGGGTTGGGCTTTCCGCCCGTTTGAAGCACTACCCCAAGTTCCTGTCGGGCGGCGAGCAGCAGCGCGTGGCGTTGGCGCGTGCCTTCGTGACTCAGCCTCCTTTGCTGCTGGCCGATGAACCCACCGGCAGCCTGGATGCTGCCACCGGCGAATCGGTGATCCAGCTGATGTTCGAATTGAACCGCGAACATGGTTCGACCCTGGTGCTGGTCACGCACGATACCCATATCGCTGCGCGCTGCGGGCGCGTCATTACGATCGCGGCGGGAAAGATCGCCTGATCCGTCAAGAGCCGTGGTGCGCGGCCAGCCGGTTGAGGGCAGTGCGGATGGCCGGAATCAGCTCGCTCGCTGTAAGGCCGATCGGCCCGGCGCCGTCGGCGACGAGGACGTCGGCTGCCATGCCGTGCAGCCAGACGCCGGCCAGTGCAGCCTCCCATTCAGGCCAGCCCTGCGCGAGCAGGCTGCCGCACAAGCCGGACAGCACGTCGCCGGTGCCCGCCGTGGCAAGGGCTGGATTGCCGGTGGTATTGACTGCAATGACGCCGTCGCGCGCGGCGATCACGGTTCCTGAACCCTTCAGCACGACGGTCGCCGCGAGGCGCTCGGCCAAGGCACGTGCCGCGGCCGGCCGGTCCGACTGCACCTCGGCGGCCGTAATGCCGAGCAGCCGTGCGGCTTCCAGCGGGTGCGGCGTCAAGATGCAGGGAAGCGTGCGTTGCGCCAGTTGTTTGCGCAGGGCTTCGGAGCCGGCCAGCAAATTCAGTGCATCGGCGTCCAGCACCACGGCGCTTTGGCTGTGCAGGGCGCTGGCCAGCATTTCTGCGCTTGCCGCCGAGCCGCCCATGCCGGGCCCGATCACCAGGACCGCGCTGTTGAAGTCATATTGCTGGGCGCTGCGGCACATCAGCTCGGGCAGGGCGGCATCGAAGGCCGGTGCTTCGCCGACGAAGCAGGCGTAGACCCGCCCCGCACCGCTGGTGAGCGCCGTGCGTGCAGCCAGGATTGGCGCACCGGCCATGCCGCGCGCCCCGCCCACGACAGCCACACTGCCATGGCTTCCCTTGTGCGAACTGTGGCGGCGCCTGCGTATGCAGTGTCCGAAGAGCGCTACCTCGTTCAGCCTCGCCCGCGATGCGGGGAACAGGCCGCGCTCGATGTCCAGGTCGCGAACGATGACGACGCCTGCATGGTCGCGCCCCTCCGCCGTGTGCAGACCGGGCTTGTCGCCGATGAAGGTGACTGTGTGCGTGGCGCGCACGGCAACGCCTGGCTCAACTCCGCCCACAATGGCGCCGGTGTCGCAGTCAAGGCCGCTAGGCACGTCCAGCGCGAGGATCGGGCAGGCCAGGCCGTTGACGGCAGTTACCAGCGCAGCAAAGCCGCCGCTGATCGGCCGTGCCAGACCGATGCCTAACAAACCGTCGACAACCAGCGTCCATTCAGTCGCTGCGGCCACGGTGCACGCGTCAGCCGCATCGTTGAAGTCAGCGAAGCGCGCAGGCGAGCTGCGGGCGCGCCGCAGTGCTTCGATGCGTTCTGCCGAGGGCGTGTCTGGCGGCGGAAAATGCAGGACCGTGACTTGCGCGCCCGCATGGCCGAGGTGCGCTGCTGTTTCGAGGGCGTCGCCGCCGTTGTTGCCCGGTCCCGCCAGCACCAGCACCCGGGCGCGGTAAACAGTGAAAGGCAGGAGGTCGAGCGCCTCGCTGGCGCCGGCCTGGCCAGCGCGCTGCATAAGCGCACCTTCGGGCAAATGCTGTGCCGCAGCGCGCTCGATCGCGCGGATTTCTGCAATCGTGAAGAGGGGCGTCATGCGGGGCATTCTAGCACTACAATACCTGCTTCACGATTAGAGCGAGGCGGCGCAATGGACTGGCAATTCTGGATCGACCGAGGCGGCACTTTCACCGATATCGTAGCCCGGCGGCCCGATGGAAGCCTGGCTACCCACAAGCTGCTGTCGGAAAGTCCTGGGCAGTACCGTGACGCTGCGATTGCCGGCATCCGCCATTTGCTGGGCGTCGCCGCTGGCGGCCCGATCCCGGTCGGGCAAGTCGGCGCCGTCAAAATGGGCACCACGGTCGCCACCAATGCGCTGCTCGAGCGCAAAGGTGAGCCGACCGTGCTGGCGATTACGCGCGGCTTCCGCGACGCCTTGCGCATCGCCTACCAGAATCGTCCGCGCCTGTTTGACCGCCATATTGTGCTTCCTGAATTGCTCTACCAGCATGTCGTGGAAATCGATGAGCGCATCGGCGCCCACGGCGAATTGGTACAGGCCCTGGATCCTGCGGCGGCGCGCACAGGCCTGCAGGCCCACTATGATAAAGGGTTGCGTTCGATAGCCATCGTCCTGATGCACGGTTATCGCTACACGGCGCACGAAGCGGTACTGGCCCAGATCGCGCGGGAAATCGGCTACACACAAGTCTCCGTATCGCATCTGGTCAGCCCGATGATGAAACTGGTGGCGCGTGGCGATACGACGGTGGTCGACGCCTACCTGTCGCCAATCCTGCGCCGCTATGTGGACCAGGTGGCCTCCGAACTGCCGGGCGTGAACCTGCAATTCATGCAGTCCAGCGGCGGCCTGACCGATGCTCGTACCTTCCAGGGCAAGGATTCGATCCTGAGTGGTCCGGCAGGCGGCATTGTCGGCATGGTGCGCGCCAGCCGCGCGGCTGGTTTTGAAAAGATCATCGGCTTCGACATGGGCGGGACGTCGACCGATGTTTCGCACTTCTCGGGTGAATTCGAGCGTGTGTTCGAAACACAGGTGGCGGGCGTGCGCATGCGCGCGCCGATGATGAGCATCCACACTGTCGCCGCGGGCGGCGGTTCGATCCTGCATTTCGACGGCAGCCGGTTCCGTGTCGGACCCGATAGCGCCGGCGCCGATCCAGGCCCGGCCAGCTATCGCCGCGGCGGCCCGCTGGCGGTCACCGACTGTAACGTCATGCTCGGCAAGATCCAGCCGGAGTTCTTCCCGCAACTGTTTGGCGGCGACGGCGCGCAAGCGCTCGATGGCGCAGCAGTGCGCGAAAAGTTCAGCGCGATGGCCGCCGCGATCCAGGCAGCCACAGGTGCACCATCGTCGCCGGAGCAAGTTGCCGAGGGTTTCATTGAAATCGCGGTCGGCAATATGGCCAATGCAATCAAGCAGATTTCCGTGCAACGCGGGCATGACGTCACCGAATATGCCCTGACCAGTTTCGGCGGCGCAGGCGGCCAGCACGCCTGCCTGGTCGCCGATGCCCTGGGCATGAAGACTGTCTTCATCCACTCTCTGGCAGGCGTACTGTCGGCCTACGGTATGGGCCTGGCCGACCAGACGGCGATGCGCGAAAGTGCCGTCGAACTGCGGCTGGCGCCCGAAACGCTGCCAGCGCTGGAGGCACGCCTGCAGGCGCTTGGGGAAGAAGCTGTGGCCGAGCTGCACGCGCAGGCAGTCGTCGACGAACGTATCAGCGTGGTGCGCCGCGCCCACCTGCGTTACGAAGGCACGGATTCAGCCTTGATCGTCCTGTTCGACTCCATCGACGGCATGAAGGCGCAATTCGAGGCCGCATACCGCAAGCGCTTTTCCTTCCTGATGTCCGCCAAGGCGCTGATCGTGGAGGCCGTCTCGGTGGAGGCAATCGGCAAGTCGGATGCGCCACCGGAGGCCGCTCCCCGGCAAGCGCCGCGCCACGCCCCGCTGGCGCCATCGCAAACCGTGCGCATGTACAGCGCCGGCCAGTGGCACGAGACGGGACTTTTCAAGCGCGATGCGACCCGGATCGGCGACATCGTCAAAGGCCCGGCCATTATTGCCGAAGCCAACGCCACGACGGTCGTGGAGACCGGCTGGCAAGCCGAAGTGACGCCGCAGGACCACCTGGTGCTGACCCGGGTGCAAGCGCTGCCGGTACGTCGCGCCATCGGCACCACGGCCGATCCGGTAATGCTGGAAATCTTCAACAACCTGTTCATGTCGATCGCCGAGCAAATGGGCCTGCGCCTGCAGAACACGGCTTACTCGGTCAATATCAAGGAGCGCCTGGACTTCAGTTGCGCCATATTCGACGCCGAGGGCAAGCTGATTGCCAACGCGCCGCATATGCCGGTGCACCTTGGTTCGATGGGCGAAAGCATCAAGACGGTCATGCGCGGGAACGCCGGCCGGATGCACCCCGGCGACGTCTATATGCTGAACGATCCGTATAACGGCGGCACCCACCTGCCTGACGTCACTGTTATCACGCCGGTGTTCGACGAGGCGGGAAGCGAAATCCTGTTCTACGTCGGTTCGCGCGGCCACCATGCCGATATCGGTGGCAGCACGCCCGGATCGATGCCGCCCGATTCGCGCAATATCGAAGAAGAAGGCGTCTTGATCAACAACTTCAAGCTGGTCGACGGCGCTTCCGGCGGCCAGCTGCGCGATGCTGAAGCGCGCGCCTTGCTGGCCGGCGCGCGCTATCCGGCGCGTAATCCCGACCAGAACATGGCCGACTTCCGGGCCCAGGTCGCGGCCAACCAGAAGGGCGTGGAAGAGCTGAGCAAGATGGTCGCGCACTTCGGCCTCGACGTGGTGCGTGCCTATATGGGGCACGTGCAGGACAATGCGGAGGAGGCGGTGCGCCGCGTGATCAGCGCCTTGCGCAACGGCAGCTACGAACTGAAACTCGATAACGGCGCCGTGATCAAGGTCGCCGTTCGGGTCAACGCGGCAGAACGCAGCGCCGAGATCGACTTCAGCGGCACTTCCGGGCAGTTGGAGAATAATTTCAACGCGCCGTCCGCGGTGTGCATGGCGGCCGTGCTGTACGTATTCCGCACCCTGGTTGACGACGACATTCCGCTTAACGCGGGCTGCCTGAAACCGCTGCACGTGATCATCCCGCCGGGTTCGATGCTGAACCCCCGCTATCCCGCATCGGTCGTATCTGGCAACGTTGAAACATCGACCTGCATTACCAACGCGCTGTATGGCGCGCTAGGCGTGCAAGGCGCCTCGCAGGGGACGATGAACAACTTCACCTTCGGTAACGCGAAGCACCAGTATTACGAGACGATCAGCGGCGGCTCCGGCGCTGGCGATGGTTTCAGCGGTACTGACGTGGTGCAGACGAATATGACCAACTCGCGCCTGACCGATCCGGAAATCCTGGAATTCCGCTTCCCGGTACGCCTGGAAAGCTATGAGATCCGCCACGGTTCCGGCGGCGCGGGCCGCTGGCATGGCGGCAATGGCGGTGTGCGCAAGGTGCGCTTCCTGGAACCGATGACGGCCGCCATCCTGTCGAACAACCGCATCCATGCGCCGTTTGGCATGGCCGGCGGCGAGCCGGGGGCGTTGGGCCGCAATGCGGTGCTGCGCGCCGATGGCAGCACCGAGCAACTGGGCCATATCGGCAAGACCGAGATGCAGCCCGGCGACATCTTCGTCGTGGAGACGCCGGGCGGAGGGGGATTCGGGCCGGCCTAGGCGGTGGTGGAAATACCGTACTTGCGCTGGGTGCCCGAATACTGCATCAACACGGCCTCCAGCGCGGGGCTGCCGGCGTCGAGTCGACGGATGCGGTCGATCAGGGTGCCGGCCTGGTCGCCCAGCGGTGCTTCCCAACCCAGTTCGTCCAACTGGCGCAGGATCGCCTGCACGGCGGCATACAGTACCTTGAGGTTGCCCGGCGTGCGGCGCAGGGCCTGGTGCAGCGTCGCCACCGCAGCGCGGTGGTCGCCCTGGCGCGCCATGGACTCGGCCTCGGTAACCAGTTCCTGCATGACGTTGTCGATCTTTTCGCCGACGCCCTGTGCCAGGTCGTGGCGGCCGGCTTTCTCGAAGACGCTGACAGCTTCTTCCATGGTGATCGGTTTTTCGTTGTCGTTCATCATATGCATGACGACATCCGCGGCATCCTTGTCCAGCCGATGCTTCAGGCAGGAATCGACCAGGCCGATGCGCAGGCGATTCGACAGGCCGCGTGCCATGCCCACCGCAGTCACCGCATTCGACAGCTCGGAGGCGGCTTCGGTCGCGTGCCCGGTTACGTCCAGCAGCAGGGCAGAGGAAATATGCTTGCACACTTCCGTATTGGCGCTGGCGCGCAGCGTGCGCTCCATATCGCGGATCACGCCGGAGGCCTGGTTGACGTCGCCTTTGCGCACCAGTGCGCGCACCAGGTTCACATGGTCTTCGGGATCGCGGAATTCGGAATAGCGGGCCTTGGCCACCACCTGGCGGAATGCCTTTTCGGCTGCCGTGATATCGCCGGTGCCGTACGCCACTTCGCCGAGGTGGCGCAGGCGCCGCACCATATTCGGCGACATCGACACCGCGTCTTCCAGGATTTTCTTGGCCTGCTGCGACTGGCCCATGGCCTCGTAGGAGCGGGCCAGCAGGTCATAAGCCGCCATCATGTTGGGGTTGGCTTCGAGCAGGCGCTCCAGCGTGCCCATTGCGTCGGCATAGCGCTCGAGGCCGAACTGGCAACGGGCCAGTCCGAGTTGCGCCCAGCCGGTAGGACGCCCAACCAGGATCGCCTGGTAGATCAGCTCCGCTTGCGCGAGTTCGCCGGCTTCGTAATGGAGTTCGGCGCGCAGGCGGGCAAATTCCGTGACGTAGCGCGGATTGGCCGCTTCAGCTTCCTGGCAGGCGTCGATGGCTTCGCGCTGCTTGCCTTGTGCGATAAACTGGTAGATCGGCATGAATACCGCCCGCCGATCCACGGCGCGGCCGATGCGCTGCATCAGGCCGTCGACGGTGAAGGGCTTCAGCACATAATCGGTCGGCGTCAGTTCAGCGGCGCCAATCACCTTGGTCTGCACCGCTTCCGATGTCAACATGATGAAGATGGCCGAGCGGTCGATCAGCTTATGGTGGCGCAGGTCTTCCAGCAATTGCTGGCCATCCTGGCCGTTGTCGTCATTGCCGCTGCCAAGGTCATATTCGCACAGGATGACGTCAAAGCGTTTGTTGGTCAGTTGCCGGATCGCCGTACCGGAGCTGACGGCATACTCGATGCGCGTGATCGAGGCCTGGTTCAGCATATTGTGCAGGTTGCCCCGCATCGCCGGGTTGGGGTCGATGATCAGCACCGACAGGTCGCTATACGATTGCATTAACTTCGTCTCTTATTGTTTGCCCCGCAGGGTGACATATTGTGATGATAACGCAGCCAGCATGGGATGATGGGGATCCGCCTGGCGCATTCGTATCAACAGCGCTGCACATTGCTCGCCCAGCGCCGCTTCCCAGCCGCTGTCGCCCAACAGTCGCAGCATGGCTGAGGCGAGGGCGGAGATCAGCCCGGCGTTCTCCGGGCGCCGCCGCACAGCCACCTGGAGTACCTCGATCGCCCCGCGCTGGTCGCCCTGGCCGCTGCGCGCGGCGGCCTGCCTGACCAGGCCGTCGAGGTAGCGCTCCACGCTGTCGCCCTGGTTTTGCGCCAGTTCGGCCCGGCCGGTGCGTTCATAGACCGCTGCCATATCGGATTCGCTGACGCCGCTGGCCGGATTGCCGGCCAGCGCATCCAGCAATTGCATGCCTTGTTCGTCCATGCCGTGGCGCAGGCAGTTTTCCGCCAGGTCCAGTTTGAGCGCGCTCGACAGGGTAGCTGCTGCGCCGGCTGCGTGTGCGGCATGCGCCAGTTCGCTTTGCGCCGCCCCGGCATTGCCGTTCAGTTCCTGTACCAGGGCCGAGGAATAGGCCTTGCAGGCGTCCGTCGCGGGGCCGCCGCGTGCCGAACGGTCCAGGTCGCGCAAGGCATTCGCTGCGCCGGCGGCATCGCCTTTCCGGACCAGGGTTCGCACCAGGTTCACGTGGTCTTCCGGGTCGCGGAACTCCGAATACCTGGATTTGGCGACCACCTGCTTGAAGGTCTTTTCGGCCGCCTCCAGATCGCCGGACTGCAACGCCACTTGGCCGAGGTGACGCAGGCGCCGCACCATATGGGGCGAGATCGAGACCGCTGCTTCCAGCGCGGCGCGGGCTTCCGCCGGCTGGCCAAGCGCTTGCTGGGTGCGTGCTATAAGGTCATAGGCCGCCATGTATCTGGGGTTGTCGTCGATCAGGCGCTGCAGGGTGTCCAGGGTATCGGCGAATTGGCCCTGCTGGAACTGGCAGCGCGCCAGGCCAAGCTGGGCCCAGCCGAGGGGCCGGGTTTCCAGGATCTCCCGGTAGATTGTTTCCGCCTGCGCGACTTCGCCCAGGGCCGTATGCGCTTCGGCCCGCAAACGGGCGCATTCGGTGGCGTAGCGCGGATTGGCCGCCGCCGATACTTCACTGGCCAGTATCGCCTCACGCAACCGCTCGCGCCCGATCATCTGGTGGATCGGGCGCAGGGCGGCGCGCCGGTCGACCGCCCGGGCGATGCGCTGGGCCAGCACGTCGACCGTGAACGGCTTGAGGATGTAATCGGTTGGGGTCAGCTCCGCCGCGCTCACTACCTTGCTGTACACCCCCTCGGTGGTCAGCATGATGAAAATGGCGGCAGGGGAGATCAGCTGGTGGTGGCGCAGGTCTTCCAGCAACTGCTGGCCATCCTGTCCCTGGTCGTTGCCCAGGTCGTACTCGCAGAACACCAGGTCGAACGCCTTCTTTTCGAGATGGCGGATGGCAGTTCCTGCGCTCACGCCGTGCTCGATGCGGGTGATCCCCAGTTGGCCGAGCATCTTGTGCAGCCCGCTGCGCATATGCTGGTTGGGGTCGATAACCAGGACTGACAGGTCGCTATATTCTTCCATTTTGGGGGTAGAAGGCTGTCATAAAGGCAGAATACCCCAAGGACGAGCAAAAAACAGGCATAAACGCAGCAAATGTTGCTTTCGGACCAATGAAGGAAGGGTGGGAAGTGATGCGTGAAACAAGTATAATGTCGGCAAATCGAAATACAGCAAGACCAGTCAGCTCGTGCACAGTATTCCTTTAAACCGCAGCTACGCTGCATTCTTCACGCCCCCACTATGTTGATTCTGCCGGGCTCCAACGCCCTGTCCTCCTTCCGTAGCCAACGCCTCCTTAACCAGCTTCAAGCAGTTCTGCCGACCATTACGTCGGTCCAAGCCCGCTTTATCCACTTTGTCGACTCCGCTTCGCCCCTGTCCGAAGACGATCTGAACCGCATGAATGGCCTGCTGACCTACGGCGAGCCAGCCTTGCCGGAGCATGCTGAAGGCGTGGTGGAAGAGTTTGTCGTCATCCCGCGTTTCGGCACCATTTCGCCTTGGGCTTCCAAAGCCACCGATATCGTGCACAACTGCGGCATGGCGCACATTCACCGCGTGGAGCGTGGCGTTGCTTACCGCATCAACCTGAAGGGCGGCATCCTGGGCACCGGCCTGGGCGCGGCCAGGAAGCTGGATAGCGAGCAGGCGCAAGCCGTCGCGGCGCTGCTGCATGACCGCATGACCGAATCCGTGCTGCGCCACCCGGACCAGGCCGCCGGCCTGTTCTCGAGCCTGGAAGCCAAGCCGCTGGAATCGATCGACGTGATTGGCGCCGGCCGCACCGCGCTGGAAAAGGCCAATACCGACCTTGGCCTGGCGATGTCGGACGACGAGATCGACTACCTGCTGGAAGCCTTCACCAACGCCAAGCGCAACCCGACCGACGTCGAACTGATGATGTTCGCGCAAGCGAATTCCGAGCACTGCCGCCACAAGATCTTCAACGCCGACTGGACCATTGACGGCGTGGTGCAGGACAAGTCGCTGTTCAAGATGATCAAGAACACCCACGAGAAGAACCCGCGCGGCACTATCGTGGCCTATTCGGACAACTCGTCGATCATTGAAGGCGCTGAAGTTACCCGGTTCTACCCGCGTGAAGGCCAGGAATACGCGCCGTCCACCGAGCTGGTGCACACCCTGATGAAGGTGGAAACCCACAACCACCCGACCGCGATTTCCCCATTCCCTGGCGCCTCCACCGGTGCCGGCGGCGAAATCCGCGACGAAGGCGCGACTGGCCGGGGCTCCAAGCCTAAAGCCGGCCTGGCCGGCTTCACCGTGTCCAACCTGATGATCCCTGGCGCCGTGCAAGCCTGGGAAAACGCGGCCAATGTGACCGCGCCGGTCGGCAAGCGCGACGAAAGCCAGGTGTACGGCAAGCCCGAACGCATCGCTTCGCCGCTGCAGATCATGATTGACGGCCCGCTGGGCGGCGCCGCTTTCTCCAATGAATTCGGCCGTCCGGTGCTGGGCGGCTACTTCCGTACCTACGAGCAGAACATCGGCCAGCAGTTCGCCGGCGGCAAGGACACCGTGATGGGCTATCACAAGCCGATCATGATTGCTGGCGGCATCGGCAATATCTCCGGTTCGCACACCCACAAGAACGACATCCCGGTTGGCAGCCTGCTGATCCAGCTGGGCGGTCCAGGCATGCGTATCGGCATGGGCGGTTCGGCCGCGTCGTCGATGGCAACCGGCACCAATACCGCCGACCTGGACTTCGATTCCGTCCAGCGCGGCAATCCGGAAATGGAACGCCGCGCCCAGGAGGTCATCAACGGCTGCTGGCAGCTGGCCGACAAGAACCCGATCATTTCGATCCACGACGTGGGTGCGGGCGGCCTGTCCAACGCTTTCCCGGAAATCACCAACGACGCCAAGCGCGGCGCGATCTTCGACCTGCGCAAGGTGCCGCTGGAAGAATCCGGCATGGCGCCGAAAGAAATCTGGTCCAATGAATCGCAGGAGCGCTATGTTCTTGCCATCGCGCCGGGCGACCTGGCACTGTTCCAGGCCCTGTGCGAGCGTGAACGCTGCCCATTCGCCGTCGTCGGCGTGGCCACCGAAGAGCGCCAGCTGAAGGTGATCGACCAGGAAATGGGCAACAACCCGGTCGACATGCCAATGGAAGTCCTGCTGGGCAAGCCGCCAAAGATGCACCGCGACGTGAAGCACGTGCAGAACGACCTGCCGGCCATCGACCTGACCGGCATCGCGCTGGAAGAAGCCGCCAGGCGCGTGCTGCTGCTGCCAACCGTGGCCGACAAGAGCTTCCTGATCACCATCGGCGACCGTACCGTGGGCGGCATGTCGGTGCGCGACCAGATGGTGGGTCCATGGCAGGTGCCGGTGGCCGACTGCGCCGTGACCACCCTGAGCTACGACGGTTACGTGGGCGAGGCGATGGCGATGGGCGAGCGTACGCCGCTGGCTGTGATCGACGCCCCGGCTTCCGGCCGCATGGCGGTCGGCGAGACCGTCACCAACATGGCTGCCGCGCCGATCAACGATATTTCCGACATCAAGCTGTCGGCCAACTGGATGGCTGCCTGCGGCCAGCCTGGCCAGGATGCGGCCCTGTTCGACACCGTCAAAGCGGTCGGCATGGAACTGTGTCCGGCGCTGGGCCTGTCGATCCCGGTCGGCAAGGACTCCCTGTCCATGCGCACCACCTGGAAAGATGAAGGCGCTGACAAGGCGGTGATTTCGCCCGTGTCCCTGATCGTTTCCGGTTTCTCGCCGGTGTACGACGTGCGCAAGTCGCTGACCCCGCAGATCCGTACCGACCTGGGCGAAACTTCCCTGATCGTGATCGACCTGGGCCGCGGCAAGAACCGTATGGGCGCCTCCGCGCTGGCGCAGGTCATGGGCCAGCTGGGCAATGCCGCACCGGACGTGGATTCGCCGGAAGACCTGAAAGGCTTCTTCAACGCGATCCAGCAGCTGAACAAGGAAGGCAAGATCCTGGCCTACCACGACCGTTCCGACGGCGGCCTGTACGCAACCCTGGTGGAAATGGCCTTTGCCGGCCGCGCCGGCCTGTCCGTCAACCTGGACATGCTGACCCTGGGCGCCGAAGGCACCATGGACCATGGCGATGCCAAGAACTGGGCCGGCCAGGTCGCAGAGCGCCGCAATGAGCTGACCCTGTCCGCGCTGTTCAACGAGGAGCTGGGCGCTGTGATCCAGGTTCGCGCTGAAGAAAAATCGGCCGTGATGGACGTGCTGCGCACCTTCAACCTGGGCGCTTGCAGCCACATTATCGGCAAGCTGAACGACCGTGGCGTGATCGAATTCACGCGCGACGCCAAGACCATCTACTCGCAGCCGCGTGCCGAGCTGCATCGCCTGTGGAGCGAAACCAGCTGGCGTATTTCCCGCGTGCGTGAAAATCCTGCGACCGCGGATGCGGAATACGATCGCCTGCTGGACGAAACCGATCCAGGCATGCAGCCAAAAGTCGGCTTCGACATGGCGCAGAACATCGCCGCACCGTTCCTGTCGTCGGGCGTACGTCCTCGCGTCGCAATCCTGCGCGAACAGGGCGTGAACTCGCATATCGAGACTGCCTGGGCGATGCACCGCGCCGGTTTCACCGCCGTCGACGTGCACATGAGCGACCTGATTGCGCGCCGCGTTTCGCTGGACGATTTCCAGGGCATTATTGCCGTGGGCGGTTTCTCGTACGGCGACGTGCTGGGTGCAGGCGAAGGCTGGGCCAAATCGATCCTGTTCAATCCGGAAATGGCCGACCAGTTCGCCAAGTTCTTCCAGCGCAAGGATACCTTCGGCATGGGTATCTGCAACGGCTGCCAGATGATGTCGAACCTGAAATCGCTGATTCCAGGTGCCCACGCCTGGCCGAAGTTCACCACCAACAAGTCCGAGAAGTTCGAAGCACGCTTCTCAATGGTGGAAGTGCTGGATTCGCCATCGATCTTCCTGCAAGGCATGGCCGGTACCCAGGCGCCGATTGCCATTGCGCACGGTGAAGGGTTTGCAGACTTCAGCCAGACCGGCATTATCGACGAGGCAATCGGCGCACTGCGCTTCGTGGACAACAAAGGCAGTGCCACCGAAACCTACCCGTACAACCCGAACGGTTCGCCGCGCGGGCTGACTTCGGTAACCACGGCCGACGGCCGCTTCACCGTGATGATGCCGCACCCGGAACGCGTGTCCCGCACGGTGCAGAACTCCTGGCACCCGGACGGCTGGGGCGAGGATGCGCCTTGGGCGCGCATGTGGGGCAACGCGCGCAAGTTCATCGGTTAAGGCTTATGCGCGCCGGCGGCGCGCTGCCAGCAAGGCAGCGATGCCGCCGAGCATCAAAACGGCCCCGCCCGGGGCCGGCACCTGGGTCGCATCGGCGAATTGGAAGTCGTCGGCGACCCAGTTTCCATTCAACTGTCCCAGTTCGCGCCGAACGATCCGGTAGCCCGTGATCGGGCCAAGGGACGCGAAGATGCTGGTGTCGGCAAAGGACAGGGGCTCGGGCAGGCCGGGGTGGCTTTCCGGCAAGTCAAACACGACTGAACCAAGTTCGCTTGCGCCATTTAAGGCCACGATCGTGACCTGGTCCGCGCCGCCTTCACCAAATCCATAGTACTGGTTGCGGCCAAACCAGGCGCCGGTCAGCACTTTATTGGTGGTGATTGTCATGCCGCTGGAACCGGATGAATTGGAGACGAAATAATGGCCGGAATGCGGAATGCCAAATAGGGGACCGCCTGGCCCGCCGACCCGATATTGGTCGCCGACCACGCCAAAGCGAGCGTCCCAGACCACGCCCTGATATTCCAGGCTGTCCGGCGAACTAGTCCACTGGATGCCGCTTGCGCTATCCAGCGCGGGCGGAATCGGCAGGTCGTCAAATGTGGCGACGACACCCGCCATTGCTGGTGCCGCGGTAATAAAAGCGCCGCTGACAATTAACTGCCGTAATGCGAGTTTATTCATTTCCAGCCTCCTTAAGTTGTCACGAGTTTAACGCGGCATTTTAAGGCCCGGCAATTGTGTGCATTATTGCTGTTGTTTTGGCGTCGGCCCGCGACTTCCATGGTGCACGCCAGAAGCTGGCGTGTTCATGCAAGTTCCTGGCTTAGTCCTCGGGCGCCAGGTGCTTGCAGGCCTCGCGGATGCTCAATCGGGCGAGGCTGTTCTTATTTTCATTAATAAAATGAGCCACATTATGTGGTGCATGCCGGGCATAATCCCGCAAGGCCCAGCCAATTGCTTTCTGAATGAAAAATTCATTTTCATGGCCGAGTGCGAGGGAATAACGGAACAGCCGCATTTCATCGGTTTTCCCGCGCCAGCCTAATTGGTGGAGGAGGGCAATCCGGCGCATCCAGAAGTTTTCATGCTTTAAAGCCTTGTCCATTTCATGGTGCTCAAAGCGCAGCACGTCGCCGATAATTCCAGCTAGGCCATCCACCGAATCCCACCACGATTTGCGCGGGACGAAGGCCAGCAATTCCGGCACATCGGAAGCGTTGAATTGCTTCCAATGCGCCGCCATTAAATCGAGGGCCGCATACAGGTATTCCCGTTCCGGCATTTGCCAGAGTTCGCCTGCCACGCCGATCAGCTCGGCAGGCGCAGCACCTGTGAAGGCCCGGATCAGCGGCTTGACTGCCGCGCGCCGCGCTGGCGTGGCGATACCGAGGAAGGGGAATTGTTCACGCATATAGGCGCGCATCGCCGGGCCCCGGGTGGCATCGGCCAAAGGAGCGAGGGCGGAAATGATGTCTTTGGTGGTTGGCATAATAAAAAAGCGCCCCGCGGGGCGCTTGATCAAGGCAGCCGGTAAAGGCGCACCCGGGATTATTGCACTTTAGCCTTGGCGATCAGCTGGTCGCGGTAAGCTGCAACTTTGCGCTGGGTCAGGGACTCGGAGATCTGGCCTTTGATTTCGTCCAGGGACGGCACTTTGGCGGCGCGGGAGCCTTCCAGCTTGATCACGTGGTAGCCGAATTGCGATTGCACCGGCTTGTCGGTGACCTGGCCGTCTTTCAGGGCCACCATGGCATCCGCGAATGGCTTCACGTAGTTGCCTGGTGCTGCCCAGTCCAGGTCGCCGCCGTTGGCTGCCGAACCTGGATCTTGCGAAGCCTTGGCCAGCTCTTCAAACTTGGCGCCGCCTTTCAGCTTGGCGATGATGTCGGTTGCTTCTTTCTCGGTCTTCACCAGGATGTGGCGAGCGTGGTATTCCTTCTCGCCTTTGGAAGCCTTGAACTGGTCGTAAGCAGACTTGATTTCTGCGTCGCTCACAGGGTTTTTCTTCACATAGCTGACCAGCAGGGCGCGGATGATGATTTCCTGGCGAGCTTGTTCCAGGGCGTCTTTCACGTCCTTGTTGGCAGCAACGCCTTGCTTGGTGGCTTCCTGCACCAGCACTTCGCGGCCGATCAGGGATTTCTTGATCATTTCGCGCAGTTGTGGCGAGTCAGGCTGGCCTTGGGCGGCAGCTTGTTTGACAGCGGCATCCATCTGGGCCGATGGAATGACTTTGCCGTTCACGGTGGCGACGTTCTGGGCAAACGCAGGAGCAGCAGCAACTGCGATCAGGGCCAACAGCAGGGTAGCTGGTTTAAATTTCATTGAGTGTTTCCTTAGTTAAAATAAATCCGGCGCCACTCAGGCGCCGGATCAGGTCCGTGACGGATTATTGTACTTTGGCTTTCTTAACCAGGGATTCCTGATAGGTCTGCAGTTTTGCGCGCATCAGGGAGTCGGCGATACGTGGCTTCACTTCTTCCAGGGTTGGCAGCTTGACGGCGCGGGTGTCTTCTACCTTGATCACGTGGAAACCGCTCGGGGTTTGCACCGGCTTCTCGGTAATCTGGCCTTTTTGCAGCGAGGTGAAGGCATCTGCGAAGACTTTAGGGAAGTTGCCTGGGGTGCCCCAGTCCAGGTCGCCGCCGTTGGCAGCGGAACCGGTATCCTTGGAGTTCTTGGCCAGGTCTTCGAACTTGGCGCCGCCTTTCAGCTTGGCGATGATATCGGTCGCTTCTTTTTCGGTTTCAACCAGGATGTGACGCACGTGGAATTCCTTGTCGCCTTCAGCGGCAACAGCGCGGTCGTATTCAGCCTTGATTTCGGCGTCGGCAACCGGGTTCTTCTTCACGTAATCAGCAGCCAGGGCATTCAGCATGATGTCCTGACGAGCCTGTTCCAGGGCAGTGGTGACGTCCTTGCTCTTGGACAGGCCTTGCTTCTCGGCTTCCTGGATCATTACTTCGCGGCCAATCAGGGACTTCTTGATCATTTCGCGCAGTTGTGGGGTGTCTTGCTGCTGGCCTTGGGCAACGACTTGTTTGACCAGGGCGTCAACTTTGGCGGTCGGGATGGCTTTGCCATTAACGACGGCGGCGTTCTGGGCAAAAGCTGGTGCAGCGGCAACGGCGATAAGTGCGAGCAGCAAGCGGGCTGGCTTGAAAGTCATTTAGTTTAATTCCTAGGGAAAGTTTACTGAATTGCGGGGATTTTGAGCTGGTTCGCCGAGATGTCTCTACTATTCAACGATCGAGGTTCTTTTTGATGTTTCCCAAAAACTCCGCGCATATCATACTTCGGACGGTGCCAGTGCGGTAATGGCCAATGCATGAATTTCTTTATGCATCATATCGTGCACGGAATCATACACCAGACGATGGCGCATGACGAGTTTCACACCCTCGAATTTAGTAGAGACTATTTTCAGTCTGTAATGACCGCCGCCGGAGGCTGCGCCGGCATGGCCGGCATGCAGCGCGGACTCATCATCCAGCACGATTTCCGTCGGGGCCAGCGCCGCTTCCAGGCGCTCGCGGATCTTGGCCAGGCGCGGATCGCTCATGCTTCATCCTTAATATGTTTAGAGAGGTAGAAAGCCTGCGCGATAAAGAACACCAGCATCATTCCGGTAACACCGAAAGCCTTGAAATTGACCCAGGCGTCGTTATCCGACTTGAACAGGATGAAGGCGACAAACAGGTTGACGAAACCCAGCACCAGCCAGAAGGTAATCCACATGAAATGCAGGCGGACCCAGACGTGCTCAGGCAGCTGTACCTGCTTTTCCATCGCCACGCGAATCATGTTTTTATCAAAGAAGCGGTAAGCCACCAGCATTGCCGTAGCGAGCGACCAGTAGATAATGGTCGGCTTCCATTTGATAAAGCCATCGTCGTGGAAATAAATGGTCATGCCGCCAAATACGATAAACACTACAAGGGAAACCCATAGGGCACCATCGACTTTTTTGCGGCGCGCCAACAGATATAACACTTGCGCAGCAGTGCCGATAATACCGACGATGGTGGCAACAACGATCGCCGCTTGCGAAGCGGGAATTGCGCCGCCGGCAACCAGGTCGCCGAGGTGGGCATTCAACATGGCATGCGCCGCTTCCTGGTGGCTGCCGGCAAACTTGTAGCTGACAAAGAACAGAATCAGCGGAAACAGGTCGAAAATAATCTTCATCTTTTTAGGGCTTTGGTTCGAAGCGCAGCGAAGCCGAATTAATGCAATAGCGCAAGCCGGTCGGCGGAGGGCCATCGGGGAAGACGTGGCCCAGGTGGGCGTCACATACTGCACAGATGATTTCGGTGCGCAGCATACCATGCGAGCGGTCGGTTTTCTCTATGACATTGGCGGGATTGAGCGCCTTGAAGTAGCTCGGCCAGCCGCAACCTGAATCGAACTTCGCATCCGATTCGAACAGTGGCGTATTGCAGCACACGCAGGTATAGATGCCATGCTCGTGGTGGTCCCAGAACTTGCCGGTAAAGGCACGCTCGGTGGCCGCGTGGCGGGTCACCTGGTATTCCGTTGGATCGAGCTGGGCGCGCCATTCGGCGTCAGTCTTGACTACTTTGTCGCTCATTTTCTCTCTCACGAAGAGCAGCTTACCGAGAGCTGGCTGGACCAGTCCGGCGGGAAGCCTGCGTATTGTTCATTTTGTGTTTGCTCGTCGAAAGGGCGCTCGAGCATGGCCAGCAAGCGTTCTACTTCGGAAAAGTCTTTATTTTGCGCCTTTTCAATGGCGACCTGTGCCATATAGTTTCGCAGCACATATTTGGGGTTGACCTGATCCATCGCAAGTTTTCGCGCTGCATCATCGCTGTTTTCCGCGCGCAGACGCGCACGGTAAGCTTCGGCCCAGTGATCGAAAGCGGGGCGGTCGATGAACAGGTCGCGCAGCGGTTCGTCGCCTTCGGGACCGCCCGCGCGCAAGCCGCTGAGGCGGCGGAAGAAGATCGTGAAATCGGTGTGATTGGCTTGCAGAACGGCGAATAGGCCATCGAGCAGTTCGCGGTCCGCATCCTGTGTGGTCGTCAAGCCTAGTTTGGCGTGCAGCAGTTTGTCGATGTGGCGCGCGAACTCGGGCTGGTACGCATCGAGCGCTTCCTGTGTCAGCTCGACTTCGCCGATCAGCGGCAACAGCGCTTGCGCCAGGGCGTAGCAGTTCCAATGGCCGATTTGTGGCTGGTTTGAATAGGAGTAGCGTCCCTGGTCGTCGCTGTGGTTGCAGATCTGGTTGGCGTCGAAGCCATCCATGAAGCCGAACGGGCCGTAATCCAGGGTCAGGCCCAGGATCGACATATTGTCGGAATTCATTACACCATGCATGAAGCCTACGGCTTGCCAGTGGGCAATCATGCGCGCGGTACGGCGGCTTACTTCTTCCAGCAAGGCTGCGTAAGGATTTTCTTCCTCGCGAAGGGCTGGGTAGAAGCGCTCGATCACGTAATCGGCCAGTTGCTTCAATTCTTCCGGCTTGCGGTTGTAATACCAATGTTCGAACGAGCCGAAACGGACGAAGCTGGGCGCCATGCGCACCACGACAGCGGCCGTTTCGATCGACTCGCGGACGATGCCCTGGTCCGAGCCGACGACCGACAAGGCGCGGGTCGTTGGGATACCCAGGCCATGCATCGCTTCCGAGCACAGGAACTCGCGGATGGAGGAGCGCAGTACTGCACGCCCGTCACCCATCCTGGAATAAGGTGTCATGCCGGCGCCCTTCAACTGCAGCTCAACCGGACCGTCCGCAGTAGTGATATCGCCGAGCAGGATGGCTCGTCCATCGCCGAGCTGGCCGGCCCAGACACCGAACTGGTGGCCGGAGTAAACAGCTGCCAGCGGCTTTGAGCGTTCAGCAACACGATTGCCGATCAGGATTTCAAGCGTTTCCTGGGTTGAAAGCGCTGTGGGTTCGAGGCCGACCAGGCGTGCGGCTGAAGGACTCGCTGCAACCAGGTATGGCGCCGGCAGCGGCGTTGGCATCAGGTGCGTGAAGAAGGCGGGCGGCAGGCCCGCGAAGGAATTTTCAAAAGGGAAGTTTGCGGCGCTCATTTCCCCGCATTGTAACGCAGGCGAAGAGGGCCAGTTACCGTCCTAAGGGAAAACTAAGTATCGCTTTGCCCCTTGCGCAAGAATGCCTTTCTCACAAGTGACTTGCTGTCGAAAAGTTTTACACCTGATGACTGCGAAATCAATATGGCTGAGATTAACTGTTTGATTCTGCGGGGGGGTGACTTGCAGGCACGCTCTATGCATCTACTACGATACAACAACCAAGGGGGTGCCATGAAAATCTTGAAAACACTGTTGGGTGCAGCACTGAGTGTCGCCGCTTTGGCGGCTCCAATCGCCGAAGCTGGAACGATTACTTTCCAGTTCGGTAATAGTGGAGCGTATAGCGGGGATGTGCCTCCTGCAACCCAGGATATTTACGCAACTGCAACCCTCAACTGGGTAGACGGCGACACCATGGCGACTCTCGTGATGAGCGTCGGCCCTGGCTTGCCTACCGGTGCGTACGTCAATGATTGGTATTTTAACCTTGCTGGCGGCAACAATTTGACGGACGTCCAGTACGCTGGCGGCGTGGGCGATATTGAAGCGTCGAGCGTCTATTTTGGAACCCTGAATGGGTATAACGCAGACGGCGGCGGCTATTTCGACATGCGCTTCTCGTACTCCACCAGTGACCATCAACTGGGGGAAGGTGATGTCTCAACGTACACGCTCACCGCGCTGAGTGCTTTGTCCGCGGACGCCTTTAGCGACTTTTCGGTTCACAAAATCGGTAAGCAATGGGTGATAGATGGACGGATGATCCAGGCTGCAGTTCACGTGCAAGGCTACGAGGGCAGCGTGTGGCTGAAGCAATGTGACGATAATGGTGTGGATTGCGGTCCTCCAGTGATCGACTTCTGCACGGAAAACCCAACCGATCCAGCTTGCGTCGCTGTTCCAGAACCAGCAACCCTGGCCATCCTTGGCACCGGTCTGTTCGGCATGGCGCTGGCACGTCGCCGCAGGGGTAAGTGGTAATGACTAAGATTTCCGAAACCAGAACGGCAGCCTAGGCTGCCGTTCTTTTTTGTTACTTACCGGGTAACGTAGACCGTAGAGGTCGAAGTGTTGCCCGCCTTGTCGCGCGCAACCGCTTGCAGCGTGTGATTGCCGCGCGCCGCCTTGTTGGTGTTCCAGTTGTAGGACAGGCTGGAACCGGCACCGGAAGCAACCACGCCGCCGTCGACGTACAGCGACATCGAAATGCCCGCGCTGCCGCTATTGTCCGAAGCGTTGACCGAAACGGTCACGTTGCCGCGAACAGAACCTGCCACCGGGTTGGTAATCCGGACTACCGGCGCGGTGGTATCGGTGGCCGGCTGAGTCGTCGTCGTGTTTGCCACGTTCACCGAGACCGGCGAAGACGATGCGACGTTGCCGGCTGCATCATAGGCCACGGCAGTCAAGGTTGCCATGCCGTTGATAACTCCCTTGGTATCCCAGGCGAAGCTGAACGGTGCGGCGGTGTCGGAAGCGACCACGGTACTGTTGACTTTGAGCTCCACACGGGTAACGCCAACGTTATCCGATGCGTTGGCGGTAACGGTTGCGATGCCGGAAACCGTGCTGCTGGCGCCAGGAGAGGCAATCGCTACCGTCGGACGAGTCGTATCGGTGACGGGCACGGTGGTCGAGCTGCCAGCGGCCGCTACCGCAGCAGCAGCGTTGACGCGGCCATAGCCGAAGTAGATGTCACGTCCTGAAGTGCCGAGGTCGGTTGCCGTGGAAAACAGGATGTTCTGTACCTGGGCACCGGTCAGCGATGGATTTGCCGCCATGACAAGGGCACCGACTGCAGCCGCGATCGGGCTCGAGAAGGATGTGCCGGCCTGCATCCGGTAGCCACCGCCACGGGTGGTGGTGTAGATGTTGGTGCCTGGCGCCGACAACTGCACGAAGGAGCCGTAGCTGGAGAAGCTGGCCTTGGCGTCATAGGTATCGGTGGCCGACACGGCGATCATGGAATCGGTCGGGGTGAAGCCTTCGTTGATGTTGCTGTTGCCGGCGCCGACGAACACCAGGCCGTTCTTGCTCTTCATGTAGTTCGAAGCGCTGACCACGGCCGAGCTGCTTGGCAAGTAGGCATAGCTGGCGTTGGCAATACGGGCGCCGTGGTCGGCAGCGTAGGTGATACCGGCGGCGATCGCCGAGTAGGAACCCTGGCAGGATCCGGCCGAATTGAGGTAGCCGGTACGGATCGGCATGATCTTGGCTTTGCCGGCCACGCCCACCACGCCCAGGGCGTTGTTCAACGCGGCAGCTGCGCTGCCGGCAACTTCGGTGCCATGGCCGCAGACATCGCTGGAATTGGTGTTGTTGTCGATCGTGTTATAGCCAGGAACCATGTTGGCTGCCAGGTCGGGATGGCTGGCATCCACGCCCGAATCGATGATTGCGATGATGACGCCTGCGCCCTGGGATCTATCCCATGCCGTAGCCGCGCCGATCTTGTTGAGATGCCATTCGCTGCCAAAATATGGATCGTTGCTGGTGGCGGCGACATCCACAAGCTGGTCCAGCTCGGCGAACTTGAAGTGCGGATTGTGCTTGAGTTTGTTGGCGATGGCTTTTTCGGAGCCATGCGGCACATCGATGACGTGGATATTGCTTTGACCCAGTTTGCGGGCTTTGCCGGCGCCATGGATCTTGAGGTCCTTGGCGAATTCGTCTGCGCCCAGGCCGGCTTGGGGTTCGACGATGATGCGGCCAGCGATAAATTCTGGATCGGCGTGGTTTGGAGCGGAGAACGCCAGCGGGGTTACGGCGGCGAAGAGGAAGGCGAAATTGCTGAGTTTCTTCATTGAAAAGCGAGTCCTGTTTTCGGAGTTTCGGAAAAAAGGGACTGCCTCCCGCCCTGGAAAGGGCGGTTGAAGAGTACAGCGGGGACTTCAGTGTCACCGGTGTATCTGGCAGTCCAGCCGTCATAGACGCTTGCGCGCCGTTAGACCGTCGACTTTGCGTCCCGTGCTTTCGCACGGTTTGCCTTTGTCAGACTTCAAGTTCGATAGTAACTGATGATTTACCGTGCGGCAAATAAATTTGCCCGCAAATTACATCCTGAAACAAATCAATCTGAGCATTTGTGCAAAGTTGGCTTGCAAGATTGTAGCGATTAATAATATTCAGTCAAATCAATGAGTTAACTAATGGCGCGCGGAAATGGATATTAACTCAATTTCACTTGGCGACGCATTAATGGTTATTACTTGCTGATAATAAAAAAAGCCCGGCCGAAGCCGGGCTGTAACAGGGTATTTTATTAATTAGCGGGTCACTTGCACGGTGGTGGTGGAGGTGTTGCCAGCGGCATCCTTGGCCACAGCCTGGACAGTGTGGTTGCCGGCAGCGATCTTGCGGGTGTTCCAGCTGTAGGACAGGGAGGAACCGGCGCCGGATGCTTGCAGCTGGCCGTCGATGTAGACACTCATGTTGATGCCGGCCGAGCCGCTGTTGTCGGAGGCGTTCACGGTGACGTTCACAGTGCCGGACACCGAACCGG